>NZ_AONC01000023.1 GCF_000585215.1 Imhoffiella purpurea
GCAACGGAAACTCCGACGACGAATCCAGTCTTGTGTCGCAATCAAACAAGGAATGTGTGCGAAACTGGTCTGAGATATGGGTAAAGGGATGGCGGGGGCAGCAGGTGACGGGATTTCATCTTCGTTGCCTTGCTTACTCCTCTCGGCCCCGAGCGGCTTGAGCAGCATGATCAGGGCGGGGGCGAAGAAGAGATCCGCCAGCAGGGCCCAGGTGAAGGCGAAGCCGAACAGGAGCCCGAGCTTGAAGAAGCCGAGCAGCGCGGAGGTCAGGAAGACCCCGTTGCCGATGATCAGAATCAGGGTGGTGAAGGTCAGGGGGCGACCGACGCTGCTCAGGGTGTCTCGCAGTGCCTGGTCGTAATTCCCGCTGCGGTTGAACTCCGCCTTGAAGCGGGTGAAGAAATGGATGGTGTCGTCGACGGCCACGCCGATGATGACGGCGGCGAAGCTGATGGTGATGACGTCCAGATACCAGCCCATCAGGCCCATGAATCCCATGGTGACGAACACGGGCAGTAGGTTCGGGATCATGCTGATGAGTCCGAGCCGGACGGAGCGCAGCACCAGGATCATCACCAGGGTGATCGCGGAGAGCGCGGCGATGAAGCTGTTGCGCTGTCCCTCGAAGAGGATGTCGTTCAGGGCCAGATAGTTTCGCATGCCGCCCGCCTCGACGATCTCCACATCGCCATCGGGAAACAGCTCCGCGACCTTCGCACGCATGAAATCGGACAGCGCCCGTGCGTCGGCGGTGTCGAGCGACTTGATCTTGAGGGTCAGTCTGGCCTGGTCGTAGGTGAAGCCGACCAGACGATCCAGGGTGTTGCCGCCGGAGGTTTCGTAGAGGAAGAGGTACTGAGCCAGTGCCTCGCGCGTATCCGGCAGACGGTAGGCGTCTGGATGGTTGCCATGCAGTGCCCGATGCATCTTCTTGAGGACCCGGGTGACGGAGACGCTCTTGGTCACCAGCGGATGCGCCTCCGCGGCCAGCATCAGCCGGTCGAGCCGGGCCATGAATTCCGGGTCCTTCACCCCGGATGCCGTTCCGGTATCGAGCAGATATTCCAGCGAATAGGCCGCTCCGAGCCGCTCGTCGACCAGGTCCAGGGTCTGCCGCAGGGGCTCGCTCTTGAAGATCAGCTTGGAGGTGTTGGATTCGACCTTGATCAGCGTGAAGCCCCAGACGGTCACCGCCAGCAGGACGGAGAAGACGAGGACGATCTTGCGCGGGTGTCCGACGACGCCGCGGTGAACCAGCCGCAGCCAGCGATCGAAGACGTCTCCGGCACCGCCCCTGTCACGCCTTCTGGCGCTCGGCTTCGGGTGTTTGCCGCCGAACGAGTAGAGGATGGGGACCAGGATGAGGGTCAGCACGAAGGCATAGAAGACGCCGCAGGCGACATAGATCCCCATTTCCCGAAACGGCTTCACATGGGTGGTCAGATAGGCGAAAAAGCCGATGCCGGTGGTCAGCGACGTCAGCAGGATGGGGCCGCCCACCTCGCCGAACGCCTCCTTCAGGGCCTGGATCCGCGAGACGCCGCGGTCGATCCGATCGTGGAAGGCGGCGATGCCGTGCATCGAGTCCCCGATGCCCACGCAGATCAGCATGATCGGCAGGGCGATGCTCAGCAGGTTCATCGTCAGACCGAGCGCGCCGATGGTTCCGATGGTCCAGAACACCGCGATCACGGTCACCGTCAGTGGAACCAGCACGCCCCTGGGTCCCCGGGCCAGCCAGAGCAGCAGGACGGCCATGACCAGGACGACGGTCATGAATAGCTTGGAGGTCTGCTGTTTGGCGAGGGCGTCGTATTGGTAGCTGAAATGCGGGGCCCCGGCCACATAGGGTTGGAGCGCGGCGTAGGCCGGCTCGGCCAATACCTTGTCGACGGCCTCCGCGACGCTGTATCTCGGGTTGGAATCCTCTTCCTCGTCGGGATAGGCGCCGAGTTCGATCAGCATGGCGAGCACGCTGCCGTCCCGTGCGATGAGGTTGTCGACGAATTCCTCTTCCGCCAGGGCCTCACGCAGTCTGGCTTCGATGTCCGCCGACGTCCGGGGGATCTCGGGCATGAAGTCCTCGATCACCACCTCCTGCTCCGCACCTCCGGTCCCCAGGATGCGCTCCACGTTGCCGAGCCAGGTCACCTTGTCGGCATAGGGCACGGTCTCCATGAAGCGCTCGGGCAATGAGGACAGGGTCCTCAGGTTCTCCGGCGTGAAGGGCGTTCGCTCCTGGGTGAAGAGCAGATAGACGAACTCGTAGTTGCCGAAGACCGTGTCGAAGCGCGCCTTCGCCTCGAGGACGCTGTGTCCCTCGACGAACCAGATATCGCTGGAATTGTCGAACCGGACCTTGGACATCTGCATGCCGAACAGAACCGATATGGCCAGGACGAGGCCCAGCCAGAGCCAGCGAAAACGGATCATGTGACCCGCCACCGCCGTCCAGAAACGGCTGTAGCCGCCGATGTCTTCGTTCTCCAGTGTATTTGCCATGAGTCGTCGTCTTCCTGAGGTCAAAAGCTGTATCGCAGCCGAATGTTCAGCATGTCGTTGTCCGCGAACTGCCCGTAACGGCTGTCCTCGGGTCCCTCGAACAGGAGCAGCGAGGCCCCGAGCAGCCAGTCGTCGCCGAGGCGGTATTCGGCATAGGGTTCGAAGGTCCAGCCCTCGTTCGCGAACGAGGCCACGCCCCGGATGCCGGCCTCCAGATCGTCCTGAAGAAAGAGATCGTGGATCTCGTAGGTCATGCCGTGGTCGTAGGACTCGCCGGCCAGGTCCGCGGCATCCGGGATCGAGGTGAAGTAGTACTGCAGGTTGGTATAGAGGTTGATGCCGAAGGTCCGGTCGATCCCGACGACCCCCTCGACCACCGAGCGTCTGTCGTACCCAGGCGTTGCCTTGTCGTCGCGCAGCATCATCGGCAGATCCGGCTTGAGGGACAGCTCGCCGCGGATGGTCGAACGCTCCAGTCCCTTGGCGACATTGATGCCGAATGCGGAGAAGGTCGGATGAATGGGGGTGAGGCGCGGGATGGCCGTGCCGTTTGAATCCAGTACCAGATCGCGGGCGAGCACGGCTGAATCGAGGCGTCCATGGAAGCCGATGAGCGCCAGGTCCCAGCCGGAGGTGGTCACGGCGAGACGGACCCCGAACTCGGCATCGTTCCAGAGGTCGTCGGGCTTCTGCTGATCCGCGAAGATCAGCTGCCCCTGGGCGTCCGCCTTGCGCAGCTCCTTGAGCGCATAACCCTCCCAGGCCGAGCCCGGGGCGTTCAGCTCGTCGACCTGGGCCAACGGGATCACCACCGCCTCCAGCGTGGCCTCCTGCAGGGGGCCGACGGCGGGAAGTCGGAAAATTGCCTGTCCGAGCACCACGGGCACCCGGCTGTCCGCCCGGCCGGAGGCGATGGGATCGCGGTAGTCGAGCGGATTGATGAGGTCGAGCGGATTGATGCCGTCGCCCATGCCCCAGCGCAGCATCTTGCGCCCGATCACCAGATCCAGATCGTCGCTATCCAGGGTGACGAAGACCTCCTCGGCGTGCAGGCGCAGGGTGTCGTGGTCGTCGGACAGATCGGCCGCCGCCGGGTCGATGTCGAGGGCGCCGGAGGCGAAGAAGCGGACCTCGCCGAGGTTCCCGGCCGTGCCCTCCGGCAGCAGGGTGCCGTCGGCCTCGAGCCAGAGCCGCTGGCGGGTCGAGATGGCCGCCTGGTTCGCTCCGGTGCGGATCTGATCGCGGCTCTCGAGATAGCCGTGCAGGGTGAGATCCGGCGACCGTCCCGGCTCGATCTGCGCGGCCTGACCGGGTTCGGCCGGTTGGGGGGCCGACTCGAGCGCGGCAAAGGGATCCGTCTCCGATCCCGAGCCGAAGGGGTCTCCGCCGAGGCCGCCGGCGGGCGCCGGTTCCCGTGCATGGGCCGAGGTCGCCAGCGGAATCAGCAGGGCGAAACAGGCTGCGAGCCGAGCTTTCGTCACGTCCCGACCGTTCAGCGCTTCAGATTGCTCTGCAGGAACAGGGTGCCGTCCAGGCCCTGGTCGTAGACGATCTCCGAGCGTTGAAACAGGGTGCGGGTCTTGCGGCTCGGGGTCTCGAAGAGGCTCTTGGTGATGGTCCAGATGCCGCCGATCTGCTCGAATCCGCCGTGGGTGGCGGTCTTGAGGAGCTTGCCCCGCTTGTCGTAATACTCGACGCGCACAGGCAGATAGACATCCTTGTGGATGTACTGCACCCGCTTGGAATAGTTGGTGTCCTTCTTGAGTTCCGGGCGCGGGACGGACTCGATGACGAAACACTCGGCACCGTTCAGCGTCTCGCTGCCGAGGAGGCGATGGGTATCGTCGTCGACGCCGCGATCCTCGATGTCCTCGTTGGCGAGGTCCGAGCGCATGAAGGACCCTTTCTTTCCGCCGCCGCTGATGCGCCGGACCAGGCTCTCGGCTGGGAGGAAGACCCACATGTCGTCCTCGCGCGCCGGGTCGTCGTAGGACCAGGTCAGGTAGGCGGTTCCGTAGACGTCGGCCGGTTCGACGAAGCGCACCAGGGTGCGCTCGTCCTTGAGATCGTCTCCGTACTGCTTGGTCCAGTTCTCCATGCGCCGGACCAGCTTCTGGTTCCCCCGTTCGATGACCATGGTGGAGAGCATCTTCGTGTCACGGCTGTCGTCCACCGCATCGACCTTGAGCATGATGTCGCGACCGTTCGGCTCGGCATGGGCGAGCCCGCAGAGCAGAAGCAACAGTGACGTCGATAGAATAGAAAGCCTGTTCATGGCGGAAAGCTCCGGTTATTGATGGGGGTATCTCTATTTGACTATTGGGAAAGCGCCGAGGTATTGCGTCAAAAATGGTGCCGCACCCCGATCCCGAATGTTCGAGGCTCCCCGAAGGTCGCCAATGCAAGGCTGGAGTTGGAAATGAAGGTGGTGATGTATCCTTCGTCGGTCAGGTTTTTTCCATAGGCGTATAGATCCCAGCCGTCGAACTGATAGCCGATTCGTGCATCCAGCGTCGTATAGCCGTCCTGCTCGACGAACTCCTTGTTGGCGTCGTCGTAGAAATAGACATTCCCTTGGCTTTTCAGATCGAGACGCGAGTAGGCGCCCTTGGGATGGAACCAGGCCACGCCCAAGCTGGCGGTATAGGACGGGGTGTTCTGAATCTTTTCGCCGTCGTAGACGATTCCGCCGCCCGCGTCATAGTCGTCGTATTCGGCGTCGATGACCCCGAAGGCGCCGGTCAATTCGAGATTGCTGGTCGGAAGCCAGGACACCTCCAGCTCGGCCCCCTGGGAATGGGCCTTCTTGGCGTTGTCGCCCAGATACATGGTCCCAACGGCCTTGTAGACATGGATATCCGTGATGTCCATGTAGAACAGGGAGGCCGCGATCCGGAAGCGATCCAGGTCCCCCTTGATTCCGACCTCGTAGTTGGTCGAGCGCTGCGGCTCGAAGCTGTTGTCCTCGGCGGTGCCCGCCGTGGCGAAGTAGTTGAAGCCTCCGGGCATATAGCCTTGCGAGTAGGAGACATAGGTCGTCCAGGCGTCGTCGAGGCGGTAGGAGAGGGCCAATTTGGGCAGAAAGGCGTCCCAGGATTTATCGCCCTCGAAGTGGTAATAGGGGGAACCGCTCATGCCCACCGGCAGGTAGAAGGTATCCAGGTCGATTTCCTTCTCGATATACTGCCAGCGGGCACCCGCGGTGAGCTCGATCCGATCGCCGATGGGGGCGATGATCTGGCCGAAGAGCGCATAGGTGTCGTTGTTCGAGACCGACACGGCGTTCATCTCATAATTGCCGATGAAGGCGTAGGTCTGCGGGTCGTAATTGGGGAACTGCTGGCCGTAAGGCCCCTGGTTTCTCTCCTCGGTATCGAAGTAGAGTCCCCCGACCCAGCGGATGCCGCTCTCGCTGTCGTTGGACAGGCGCAGCTCCTGGGTGTAGGTGTCGAGCTCCGTGTCGTTGAACTGCGTTAGACCCGCATAGAGCGGGTCGTTGCCGAAGTCCGCATCGTATTGGCCCTCGGTTTTCAGCAATCGATGGGACGTCACGGAGGTCAATGTCACGGGGCCGAAGTCGTGCGTGATCTTGAGGCTCTGGGCGTTGCTCTCGTATTCCTCGTAGGTGGGGACGTCGAAGGCGACCTTTTCCGCGTCATCTCGATCGAAGTCATCGATAGTGGCGCCGCTCGGCAGGCCGTAACCGTTGTTCCAGTGATTTTCGTGGTAGTCGTTCGAGAGCGTGAGCTTGATGCTCGTCCGCGCCGTCGGCTTGTAGAGCAGATAACCGCTGACTCGGCGGTCTTCCTCGGGATTGGCGTCCTTGTCCATCCCGGCGAGGGTGTTCTCGATCCATCCGTCGTCCTGCCAGTATTGCCCGTTCACCCCGGCGAAGAGGGTATCCTCGACGAGCGCGCCCGAGGCGTTGAACCAGCCGCGCATGAAATCGAAGCTGCCGTATTCCGCCCCCGCCTTGACCGACCAGGCGTTTTCCGGATCCTGGGTGACGATCTTGATGACGCCGCCGATGGCGTCCTTGCCATAGAGGGTCCCCTGGGGACCGCGAAGCACCTCGATGCGGTCCACGTTGGCGAAGGAGGCGTCGAAGCCGTACCGGTCCGAATAGGGAATGCCGTCGATATAGATGACGACCGGGTTGTTGCTGGTGAACATCGAGTTATTCAGACCCCTGAAGTTCACGGCGGCGCCGTGCTGGGGCTGGACGGACATATTGGGGACCTCGCCGATGAGGTCGACGACGTCCCGGATTCCCTTCTCCTCCAGGACGACCTCGTCGATGACGGTGATGCTCTGCGGGACGTCCTGAATGTCCTCCTCCATCATGTTCGCGGTGACCGTGATGCTCTCCATCTCGATCCGCTGGCTCTCGGGCTCCTGGCCCCAGGAGGTGCATGGAGCCGCGAACGCATAGGTGCCGCTCAGCGCGCCAATGAGAACAGTCTGGTATTTCATTGCCTGCAACCTTGAGATTAACAACCGCGTTCATCCAAAACCCGCCACGCCCCCGGCTGCTCGGTATCTCGCGGGTCGAGACCAAGCGCAGGCATCCGGGAGTTCGAGAATGCCGGTTCGGAGAGGCGGGGACGGGAAACGCCATGAATCGGCGTTTCCCTCGGGGCAATTACTTGACGTTGAAGGTCAAGCTGGCTCCGGTGTAGACGTGCTCGGCCTTGCCCTGCAGGTCCGCGAGCGGGCCATCCGGGGTGACGTCGTCCTTGTGGCTCACAGAGATCATCCATTGCCCGGCGCTCTGGACGCGGAATTGCGCCTTGCCCTCCTTGATGTAGGACATCAGGTAGAAGCCGTCGCTTTGGCCGAAGCTGCTGGAGTGCGCCGTGATGTACTCGATGCTCTTGGCCGTCGCATTCAGGGGCTCGCCGTAGAAGAGCACCTCTACCTCGACCAGATCGCCGACATGGAGATCGCTCAGGTCGGTGCGCGGAACGATTTCAAGGGCGTGACCCAGGGGCTCGGGGGCGGTCCATTCGCCCGCCGTCAGGTAGGACTTGGCGAAGGCCTGGTATTTCACCGACATCAGGACCTTCTCGATGTCGTCGAGCTGATCCTTGGACTTGAGCTTCATCCGCTGCCTGCCGTCCTTGTCGATGTACTGGGTGTAGAAGGTGGGCTTGGACACGGCGCTCAATTGATAGACGCCCTTGGCGCTGCCCTCTTTGAGGGCGATCTTCTGGGTGCCCAGGTCTCCGGCGAAGAGATCGAAATTGTCGGTCTCGAGCTCCGGGGTGCTCAGCTTGAATTCCGGAACCAGGAGGGCGGTCTTCTCGAGGGCCGGGTCGAACAGCTCGAAGCGTTCGATGGCGATGCGCCCGTTGGGGGAGGTGAGGAGGTCGTCCATGGGCAGGGCATGGCCCCATCCCAGGGACACCATGGTGTGTCCGGGCTCGTGGGCATGGGACTCGAAGGAATTGATCCAGACGGAATGGGCCTGGACCTGCGCGGTCGCCGATAGGGTGGCGGCGGCCAGCAGGGCGGAGATTCGGTTCATGTGGTGACCTCGTTGTTGCGTGATGGATGGGCGTGCGTCAGCGCGGCTCGCTAGCAGCGCTGTTTGGAATGGTTTGGGAGTCGGTCGGGGGCAGGGTGTCGCGGTCCGGCTCCGTCTCGATCAGATGCCAGGCCTTGGCGCGCTGCTGGGCGTTCCACATGGCGCGGTAGCGTCTGCCGGCGGCGAGCAGGTCGGCGTGCCGGCCCTGCTCGACCAGACGCCCGTCCTCGAGCACCAGGATGGCGTCGGCGCCGGCGATGGTGGACAGCCGGTGGGCGATGACGATGACCGTCTTGTCGCGCACCAGTGCGTCGATCGCCTCCTGCACGGAGCGCTCGCTCTCGGTGTCGAGTGCGGCGGTCGGCTCGTCGAGAACCACGATGGGGGCCTGCTTGAGCAGGGCGCGGGCGATGGAGATGCGCTGACGCTCGCCGCCGGAGAGGCGTCCGCCGATGTCGCCGAGAGGCGTGTCCCAGCCCTGGGGCAGACGCTCGATGAAGTCCAGGCAGCGGGCGGCGCGGGCCGCGGCCTCGACCTCGGCGTCGCTGGCGTCGGGCCGGGCCATGCGGATGTTGGCCAGCACCGTGTCGTCGAACAGATAGACGTCCTGGAAGACGACCGAGATCAGGCCGTTCAGCGTCTCGGGCGGGATGGCGCGCACGTCGACCCCGCCGATGGCGACTGTGCCCCGCTGCGGGTCGGCATGGCGCATCAGCAATCGGGTCAGGGTCGATTTGCCCGAGCCCGAGGGGCCGACCAGCGCCGTCATCCGCCGTGCCGGCAGTTCGGCGTCCAGGTCGCGGATCACGGGACGATCGCCCTGTGCATAGCCGAAGGTCACGCCCGAGAAGGCGATGTCGAACTCCGTCGGCACCGCCGTCGGCGTGCGCTGCGGCAGGGGTTCGATGGCGAGCAGGGCCTCGATGCGCTCGAGCGCCGTCTCGATCAGTTCGAGGATGGCGGTGTAGTTGACGAAATTGGCCAGCGGTTCGGCGAAGCGCGAGACCATCACCAGCAGTGCCGCCAGGACCGCGACATCGAGCGTGCCGGCGATCGCCCAGGTGACGCCGACGGCGACGACCAGCAGCAGTCCGAGCTCCACCAGGCTCGCGATCAGCACCTTGGGCCGGTTGCCGGCGCGCTGGGCCCGGCTCTGCACCAGACGCAGCTCCTCGAATCCCTCCTGCAGGCTGGCCGCCCGCTCCCCGGCGCAGCGCGCGGCGCGCAGCACCGGCAGTCCCTGGGTGTATTCGAGGATGTCCCCGTTGATGCGCTGGTGCGTCTCGGCGAGACGGCGCATGTTGCGGGCGAAGATCGGTCGGCGCCAGCGGTAGAGCGGGAGGATGGTCGGGAAGATCAGCAGCAGGATCAGACCCATGCGCCAGTCGACGAAGAGTGTGGCCAGTGCCGCGACCAAGGGGGTGACGATGGCGCCCAGGATCAGATTCACCACCGTGAGCAGATAGTTGAGGTTCTCGTCGACGTTGCCGAGCAGGGTCGAGCTGACCTCTCCGGTGCGTTTGTCCTGCAGCCGCTCCAGGGGCATGCGGCGCAGCTGCTCGCCGAGCCGGGTGCGCAGCTCATGGGTCGCGGCGGCCATGTGGCCGTCGAAATCGAAGCCCTGGGCGCGCCAGCGCGCGACCGTCGCCAGTCCCATCAGGGCGGTCATGACGGCGAGCCAGGTCCAGACGGCCGGCCAGTCCGGATCCGGCAGGACGGACGAGAAGAGCGGCAGCAGACAGGCCAATGCCAGGCCCTGGAGCGCGGCGGCGATGGTCAGTCCGAGCAGGGCCGCCCGTAGCTCGGCGGCGCGCGTGCCGGAGCTGCGCAGGAGCTGGCGGTAGGTCTTGAGCCAGGGCGTGATGGGGCGCGGACCCGAGCTCGAGGCCGGCATGGTCGGGCTGGAGTCGGTCGTCATGATGGCATCTCCGCGAGACGGGCGGGGGAGGGGGCGTGCGCGCTCGGCGGCGTGTCCGGGTGCAGCATCCAGGCCTGTGCCTGCTCGTAGCCGTGCCAGAGCCGGGCGTAGAGGCCGCCGTGCGCGATCAGATCGTCGTGACGGCCCAGCTCGGCCAGGCGTCCGCGATCCAGGACCAGGATCTGGTCGGCGTCGCGGATGGTCGAGAGACGGTGGGCCACCAGGATCACGGTCTTGCCCCGCATCAGCTGCGACAGGGCCGCGACCAGGGCCAGCTCGTTCTCCGGATCGGCGAAGGCCGTGGCCTCGTCCAGGACCAGGATCGGGCGGTCCTGGAGGATGGCGCGGGCGATGGTGATGCGCTGGCGCTGGCCGCCGGAGAGGAAGATGCCGCGCTCGCCGGCGCGGGTCTCGTAGCCCTGCGGCAGTGCCTCGATGAAGGCGTGGGCCTGAGCCGCGCGGGCGGCCGCCTCGACCGCCTCCTGGCTGGCGTCCGGCACACCGAGACGGATGTTCTCGGCGATCGAGCCGGCGAAGAGGAAGGTGTCCTGGAACACGAAGGAGACCTGGCCCATGAGATCCTCGGCGCGCATCTCGCGCACGTCGACGCCGCCGACCAGCACGCGCCCGGCCGTGACGTCCCAGAAGCGCGGGATGAGCCGCGCGACCGTGGTCTTGCCGGCCCCCGACGGACCCACGAGCGCCGTCACCGTGCCCGGCGCGGCAGTGAAACTCAGGTCGGCGACGGCCTCTTCCCCGTCCGCGTCGTAGCGGAATCCGACCCCCTCGAACACGAGGCTCGCGTCCTGTGGGCGCCGCGCCCCCTCGGGTGCGACCTGCGGCAGTTCGGGTGTGTTCATGACCTCGTCGATGCGGTCGATGCTGAGCTTGGCCTTGTCGATCAGGTGATAGAGGCTCATCAGGGGCATCATGGCCTCGGCCATGCCGGTGCCGATCAGCAGCACGGCGAGCCAGGTCGAGAAGTCCAGCGATTCGCGCCAGCCGAGCCAGGCCCCGAACCAGAGGAGGATGGCGAGCGTCGGCATGGGGTTGAGCACCGCCATGCCGAGCCGGGCCGAGAGACCGGCCTCGCGGTACCAATGGGTTAGGAATCCGAGATAGGCATCGAGGGCGTGCTGGAAGCGGCCGAAGGTGTCGGTGCCCGAATCGAAGGTGCGCACCACCGGCATCGCCTGGACGAACTCGACGACGGCGGCGCTGACGCGCTCGCGCGCAGCATGGTAGCGGCGGACCAGTTCGGCGCGGTCGCGCATCGCCAGACTCATGGCGACGAAGCCGAGCGCCAGGACCGCGACGGCCGCGAGGGCGAGACGCCAGTCGAGCCAGAGCAGGGCGATCAGGGTGATCGCCGGGCCCGCATAGGCCCGTGCATAGAGCGGCGTGCTGTCGGCGACGAAGACGTGCAGCTCCTTGACGTCGTCCTGGATGACCTTGGCGAGCGCCCCGGCGCCGATGCGCTGGATCTCGCCAAGCGAGACCCGTGCCAGGTGCTCCGAAAGCCGGGTGCGCAGGATCTGCTCCAGCCGGAAGGCGGCGTAGTGCGACTGGTCGAAGGAATTGATGCGCAGCAGATAGGCGAGCACCGTACAGACGAGGACGCCGAACATCGGCGTCCAGGGCCAGTCTCCTGGGGCCTCGATCAACCGATGGATCACCCAGGCGAGCATGGCGAGCGCCACCAGGCTCAGAAAGGTTCCCAGTCCCGCCAGCGCCATGGCGAAGCGGATCTGGCCCCGAACGGGCTGCATGACGGCCCAGGGGCTCTTGTCGTCGGGCTCGGATTTCTCTCGATCGGTATGCATCGGGGCTCCCAAAAAAATAGCGATTGAGAATTATTCCCGTATACGCACCGAAAGGATGAGCCGGAACGGGAATCCTTCTATCTGGATCGGGAATTTTCCGACTCGGTCGTTTGCCGCGGCCGACAGGACTGGGGCATGCTCTCGGTCGGTCACGGATATGAGAATGATTCTTCTTATTTTTGTTTTCTCGGTGAGGCTCGCGCAGCTGGTGCGCCGCCGCCTCATCCTCGAACCCTTGTCGGAATCGGTGCGTGGCGCGGTGCAGGAATCGCGCGGGCCATGCCCTCGTTCAGGAGTGATGCATGTCCAATTCTCGTGTCCATCTCGCGCAAACCGTCCTGTTCGGATGGGGCCTGGTCCTGGCCGGGGGGCTGCCGAAACCGGCGACGGCACAGGAGACCGGCCTCGAAGACGGGGTCTCGCTGCCGACCCTGATCGTGACGGCCGAGAAGCGCGAGCAGTCGCTTCAGGACGTCCCCCTGAGCGTGTCGGCGATCGACGACCTGGAGCAGGAGGACGCCGGCGTCGAGAACGTCGACGACATGGCCTCGCGCGTGCCGAGCCTCTACATCTCCAATGCCGCGACCGCCTCCAGCTTCATGTCGCTGCGCGGCATCGTCAGTCAGCAGACTCCGGGGGCGCCGGCGGGGATCGGCGTCTATGTGGACGGCGTGATCCGCATGGATCCGCTGAGCGCGCTCATGACCAACGTCGATCTGCTCGACGTCGAGCGCGTCGAGGTGCTGCGCGGTCCGCAGGGGACGCTCTGGGGGCGCAATACCGAGGCGGGCGCCATCAACATCGTCACCCGCCGGCCCGACAACGAGGCGCGCGCCAAGGCGCGGGTAACGGTGGGCGACGAGGGGTATCGCGTCGGCGAGATCAGCGCCAACATGCCTCTGATCGACCAGGAGATGTTTCTGAGTCTCGCGGGCGTTCGGACCCTGCGCGACGGCTTTTCCACCAACACCGTGTCGGGCAAGGACGTGGACGACATCGATGAAGGCATGTTTCGCGGCAAGCTGCGCTGGCTGCCGATCTCAGGGTTGGACGTTCAGCTCACGGTGGACAAGGCCGAGGCGCGCGACGGGAGCTACGACTATTCCTACGTGAGCGGCAGCGATCTCTCGAACGCGACTCCACGCAAGATCACCTCCGACCGGGACGACCAGCGCGAACATCACGACTCCTACGGTTTCTCCCTCGATCTGAGTTACGACATGGATGTCGCTCGGATCACCTCGATCACCGCCTACCGCAAGAACAAGACCGAGAATTTCGGCGATACCGATTTCAGCGCCTACGATCTCACCGGCGCATTCTCCGAGTTCGAGCAGGAGCAATGGACCCAGGAGCTGCGTCTGGCGTCCAAGGAGGGCGACGGACGCCTCGACTGGCTGGTCGGCGTCTTCCTGTTCGATACCAGGCACGACGATCGGCTGGACAGCACGACCGGCACCGATGCACCTCTGCTCGGCATGCCGGAGGGCTATCCGCTCTCTGTCGGCAGCAACTCGCTGCAGGAGGAGGGGCAGGCGGTCTTCGGTTCGCTCACCTATGCACTGACCGATCGCTGGAGCCTGACCGGCGGATTGCGCTACGAGCACGAGGAGAAGGACTTCTCCAGCAGCGGGCTCCTGTACGGCGCACCCGTGCGCTTCGACGAGGATGCCAACTATTCCGAGTTCCTGCCGAAGCTCTCCCTGTCCTACACCTGGTCGCCCGACATCATGGCCTATGCCAGCCTGTCGCAGGGCGCGCGCAGCGGCGGCTTCAACAGCCCGCTGGTGAGCGCCACGGGCAACACCTACGACAACGAACTCAGCACCAGCTACGAATTGGGTCTCAAGTCCACCTGGTGGGACCGCCGTCTGCGTCTGAACGCCGCCGTCTTCCGCATGGACATCGACGACCAGCAGATCGGCCAGACGGTCCCGGGCACGGCATTCGTCATCACCACCAACGCCGGCGAATCGCGCAACTACGGCGTCGAACTGGAGATGCAGGCCGCCGTGACCGAGGAGCTGGTGATCATCGCCAACGGCGCCTATCTGGACACCGAATTCAAGGACTATGTCGATCCCTCCGCCGGGGCCGACTACAGCGGCAACAGCGCGCCCCTGGCGCCCGAGTACACCTATCTCCTGGCGGCCCAGTACAACAAGCCGATCGGCGGTCTGCTCCTGGGCGCGCGCATGGAGCTGCAGGGCACCGGGCGCGTCTATTTCGACAGCGCCAACAGTCTTTCCCAGGACCCCTACGCCCTGCTCAATCTGCGGCTGGGACTGAGCAGCGACGACTGGTCGGTCGTGCTCTGGGGCAAGAACCTGACCGACGAGGACTACGTCCGCTACGCCTCCGCCTACGGCGCGGACGCACTGGCCGTCTACGGGGCGCCCCGCACCTTCGGCGTCACCGCCAGCTACGCCTTCTAGCTCGGGCTCCGGGCGCAGCCAGCACGAAGGCGGCGCCTCGACATCGAACACGAATCGCGGTCGGCGACCGCCATCTCGGTCGCCGAGACCTTGCTTGGGGGCTATTCGTCTGGATGAGAACACGATATGACTGAAGCGAAGGCGGGATTGGCCGCTCTATTGGTCCGTTATCGCTGGTGGGCGCTGGTGTTCCTGATGCTGCTGACGCTCTTCTTCGCCAGCCAGTGGAGCCACCTCTACACCGAGCACGAGGACCGGGCGCTGATGCCCGGAGATCGCGCCCAGCAGACCCTGGACGACTTCTGGAAGACCTTCGGCAACGACGATTTCATCTACATCCTGGTCGATACCGAGGGCGTGCTGGATCCTGCGGTGCTCGAGCGTCTCGAGACCCTGGCGGTCCGGCTGCGCTCGGACGTCCCCTATCTGCGCCGACTCACCTGGCTGGGCAATGCCGAGCAGGTGATCGGGGTTCCCGACGGCATCGAGGTCCGTCCCCTCATGGAGCGGATTCCCGAGCAGGGTCCCCGGATGGAGGCCCTGCGCGAACGCATCGCCGGGGATCCCCAGCTGCTCGACAACCTGATCTCGCGCGACGGGCGTACCGCCGCCCTGCTGCTGGAGCTGGATGACTATCCCGAGGACACGCCCGATCACGCCGCCGATCCGCGCGGGGCGGTCGCCGAGGCCGTGCCGCGCATCCTGGCGGATTTCCCGGATCTGACGACCTATGCCGTGGGCGGGCCCATCATCAACGCCACCTACAGCAAGATCGCCGCACAGGAGAGCGCCTCGCTCGGCCTCTTCACACTGGGGCTCATGGTCGTGCTGCTGGCACTCACCACGCGCAGCCTCTCCGGGGTGCTGATCCCATTCACCGTGATCCTGGTCAGCCTGGTCTGGACCTTCGGCATCATCGGGATGCTGGGCGGCGGTCTGTCCGAGCTGGCGATCATGCTGCCGATCCTGCTGATCTGCGTCGGCATCGGCGACAGCATGCATTTCGTCGCCGAGCAGCAGCGCCGCTTCCGGCTCCAGGGCGCCGGCGGGCGCGAGGCGCTGCATGCGAGCATCCTGGAGACCTTGCGGCGGGTTCGGATGCCGATCCTGCTGACCAGCCTCACCACGGCCGTCGGTTTCCTGGCCTTTCTGACCATCGCCATCGTCCCGATCCGCGAGATCGGTCTGCAGGCGGCCCTCGGGGTGGTGGTCGCCCTGATCCTGTCGGTGACGCTCACCCCCATCCTGGCGTCCTTCTCGCGGTCCCGGCGCACGGGACGCGCGGTGTCGCGGACGGACGGGGGCCGCGATCGCATCGACGGCTTCCATCGCCTGCTGGCGGCGGCCGGCGACCTCGCCGTCGCGCATCCGCGCCGCGTCCTGGCCGCCTTCCTGGCCGTGAGCGCCCTGAGTCTGGCGGGCTACGCCCAGGTCGAGACCGAGACCAACTCGGTCAAGGACTTCGCCTCCGATCACCCCTTGCGCCAGGCCTACGACTACGTCGACCGCCAGATGGGCGGATCCATGGCGCTGGAGGTGGTGCTGGACTCGGGCCGCTCCGACGGCATCAAGGATCCGGCGTTCCTGCGCCAGATGGAGGCCTTGCAGACCTATATCGACGACCATCCCCTGACCCGGTGCACCGATTCCATCCTCGATGCCGTCAAGCGCACCCGCCAGGCGCTGAACGGCGGCGATCCGGCCTTCTACCGCCTCCCGGAGACGCGCCGCCAGGTCGCCGAGCTCCTGTTTCTCTACGAGACCGGGGGCGGGGCGCTGCTCGACCGCTTCGTCGGCTTCGACTACGACCGCGCCCGGCTGCGCGTGCGCACCCAAGGGCTGTCGACCGCGGACGTGCACCGTTTCATCGCCGATGTCGACCGCTTCGTCCAGACGGAGCTCTCGTCCGATATCCGGGTGACCTACACGGGCACCATGGCCATGATCGCGTCGCTGGCCGGGCATATCGTGCGCGGCCAGCAATCCAGCTTCCTCGCCGCCTTCAGCGGTATCGCATTGCTCCTGATCCTGGTGCTGCAGTCGCTGCGTCTGGGGCTGATCGCCATGGTCCCCAATCTCTTTCCGGTCCTGCTGGCGCTGGGCGTCATGGGACTGGTCGGGATCCATATGCACATGATGCTGATGATCCTGGCGCCGATCGTCATCGCCGTCTCGGTTGACGACACCATCCACTTCTTCTACCGCTTCCGCCACGAGTTCCTGCGCACCCCGGACTATGCGCAGGCCATCCACCGGACCCTGGTCAGCGTTGGCCGTCCGCTGCTGTTCACCACCCTGGTGCTGAGCATCGGCTTCAGCGTCCTGAGCGCGTCCTCCATCGACACCCTGAACGACTTCGGTCTGCTCTCCGGCTGCGCCTTCGTCGGCGCACTGATCGCGGATCTGCTGCTCGGCCCGGCACTGCTGGTGCTGCTGAAGCCGCTGGGGGAGGAGGGCGGCCGCCGGGAGGCGAGAACGGCGCTTGGCGACGAGGCCCGCGTCTAGATGCTGAGATCGCCGAGATCGGCCGTGCGTTCGTGCCGTTTGCGGGCCCTCTGCTGCGGACTGATTGCCGTCGTCTCGGTGGCGTCCGCCGAGACCGGGAGCTGGAGGTCCGACGGTCATGTCGAGAGCCGCTATCAGGGGCTGACCCGCCAGGGCATGGAGACGCTCTCGCTGCGCCAGCGTCTGTGGGTCAACCTGAATCGGCAGCAGGCATCCTGGGAGCTGTTCGCCAAGGCTGGCGTGGATCTCGACCCCGAGCGTCACGACTTCGACGCGACGGTCGAGCCGCGCCTGCACGAGCTGTACCTGAACCTGCGCCCGGTGTCCGACCTGCGCCTGAGCGTTGGGCGCAAGCGCATCCTCTGGGGCGTGGCCGACGGGCGCAACACCATGGATCTGATCAATCCCTCGGACAACCGCGACCCGCTCGCCACCGGACGCAGCAGTACCCGTCTGGCCAGCGATCTGGTGGCCCTGGAATGGCTCGGTGTCCAGCAGTCGCTGGAGCTGGTCTGGCTGCCCTGGGCGGCGGTCGACCAGCAGGCCGTCTTCGGCAGTCCCTGGGAGCCCGACGCCGTTCATGCCTTGCGCGAGGCGGACCGGCTCGGCGCGCTGCGCCTGGAAGAGGCCGACGACCCGGACGACTCCGAGCTGGCCCTGCGCTACAGCCACTACGGCCAGGGGCTCGACTGGTATCTGGTCTATTTCGACGGCTATCGCGACGATCCGCTGGTCGAGCGGTTGGGCGAGGGGATGTTGCGCACCGGCTATCGGCGCTATCACGCCTATGGCGCCCAGGTGGCCCTGGGGGTGGGGGATTCGACCCTGCGTCTCGAGCTGGCGCACAAGCCCGATTATCCGATCACGGGCGGCGACGGACGCATGACTCGCACCGCCCTGACGCAGCTGGTCGTCGGCTGGGACTACCAGCTCGATGCCACCGCCTACCTGAATCTGCAGCTCTACGTCGACCGTTTCCACGACGTAGAGGCGGACGACGAGTACGGCGAGGGACAGTACGCGGGCCTGACCCTGGGCCTCAGCGACCGCTATCTCGACGACCAGCTGACCTTGGGCGTGCGCGGCATGGCCGACGTTGTCAGCGGCGAGAGCATGACCGAGATCTACGCCGAGTACAGCCCGGTCGACGACTGGAGCTTCCAGCTCGGGCATTACTTCATCGACGGGCCGGCCGACAGTGGGCTGGGCCAATTCGCCGACAACTGGCTGCTGTACGCGCAGCTGACCCACTTTTTCCGCTAGCGGCAGACGCGCGCCCCGGATTCCGGGTCGGTCTGTCCATGCATTACAGGGGAGGAACGGATGAACGAGCGACTGAATCACGTCTTGCGGACCGGATGCGCGGTCCTCGGACTCTTGAGCGCCTCGGCGCAGGCGGCACCCGAGTACGAGACGCCGCCGGCGGACGGGCGCGAGGTCTCGCGCCGCGTCGAGGCCGTGGATACCAGCCGCGATCGTCGGCAGGTCATCACCATCCTGGTCGAGCGCGACGGCAAGACGCTGAAACGGGTGCTGGAGAGCGACTCGAAACGTTACGACGGGGTCCGCAAGGACCTGATGCGCTTCCAGGCGCCGACCGACGTGCGCGGCGTCAAGTATCTGACCTTCAACTACGAGGATCCGGCCCGGCACGACGACATGTGGGTCTTCATGCCGGCCAACAATCTACTGCGCCGGATCAGCGGCAACGGGATGCGCGGCGTCTTCATGCGCAGCGACCTCTACAACGAGGACTTGCGCAAGCGCGAGATCGACGACGACACCCATCGTCTGCTGCGCACCGAGCCCTGTCACGAGACCCGCTGCTACGTCGTCGAACGGCGTCTGAAGGACGACAGCGAGAGCAACTACGGCCGGCGTCTGGTCTGGGTGCGGGGCGACATCTGGCTCCCGGTCCGGATCGAGTATTACGACAAGCAGGACCGTCTGCTCAAGGTCGACGCATACAGCGGCTTCGAAGAGATCCAGGGGATCTGGACGCGCACCCGAATGGACGTGACCTCCATGCGCCGCGATTCGCACACGACCCTGCTGTTCTCCGACATCCGCTTCGACCAGGGGCTGTCCGACGACCTCTTCCTGCAGGCCCGTCTGCGCCGCTAATGCCGCAGGCGTCGTCCGAGATGCGAGGGCCGATAGCCGAAGTGCGACTGGAAGCAGGACGAGAACCAGCCGAGGCTGGAATAGCCGACCGCCTGGGCGGCCTCCTGCACGCCATGGCCCTCCCGCTCGATGAGCCTGCGCGCATGCTCCAGGCGTTGCGCGCGGGCATAGACGCCGATCGTGGAGCCGAAGCGCTGGCGGAATCCGGTCTTGAGATAGCACTCGTTGAGCCCGACGCGGCGCGCCAGCTCCGCGATCGTCGGCGTGGCGGTCAAATCGGTATCGAGGATGTCCCTGGCCTCCTCGAGCGCGACCCGCAGGCGGCGGTCGCGTCGTTCCGCCGCCGTGAGCCCCGGCTCGCTGCCGTCGTCGGCGCGCAGCAGGCGGACGAGCAGATCGAGCGCGAGGGACTCGAATTCGAGCCGTTCGCAGAGATCGGTGGTGTCGAGGTGCAGCATGCGTCGAGCGATGAGGCGTGCGGATCGGCCGGTTCCGGGCAGCGCCTCGAAGGTGGGGCCGGATCGTCTCAGAGCCCTGCGCACGCTGGCGTTGATCGACTTGGGGGATTCCTCGCGCCAGCTCTCCAGCAGGCTGTCCGAGACTTCGACCGTGATCGACTGGAGCCTCTCGCCCGGCGGCTGACAGTAGCGCATCGAGGGGAAGTGCCCGGAGTGGATCCAGATGCGGTCGGTGGAGATGCGCTCGCGCAGGCGCAGGTCCCGGATTTCGAGGTCGAAGTGGCCCGCGAGCAGAAGGCCCGCCCCGAAGACGGTTTCCGTGTCCTGATAGCTTCCGGCATGTGCCTGCTCCAGCCGATAGTCGCCGCGACCGGTCAGGAGCCCGTTGGCGAAGCAGAGATGCTCGATTTGTCCCCCATCGTTCGCCAGTCTCAGCCGTTCGTGTCGATGCACCCCGGTGTGGGGACGTGGTGGGTCCTCCTCCTGGGACACCAGAGCGTCCAGGGAGGTGGATCGATACTGATCCAGGATCGAGTGCGCCGCTTCCGTCATCGTTCGAATCCCTATTGGTCGCTCAGAAGAGATAGCTGACACCGAGGCCGAGCGTGCGGTCGCGGCTGGGCATGCCGATATCGACCCCCGGGGCCAGGTAGTAGCCGTAGAGGTCGTAGCGCTCGTCGAGCAGATTGTCGGCCCAGAGATAGACCTCGGCGTCGCCGACCAGCAGGCCCAGGTGCAGGTCGATCTTGTGATAGGCGTCGAGGTCGAAGTGGTTCTGCGGATCGGCGGGACGCGAGCCGTTGTAGCGGTAGTCGATATGGGCGTTGAGCACCGGCGCCGAGAGTCCCCAGAAATCGTCCAGTGCCCTCTGATAACTGGCGTTGAGCAGACCGCTCCAGCGCGGCACGTCCGGCACCCGGTTGCCGGATTCGACGTCGCCGCCCTGCACCCCGGTGGCGTCGCTGGTGATGGTGGCGTCGATGTAGCTCAGTCCGCCCGAGAGCGAGAGTCCGCCGCCGACGCGCCAGGTACCTTGCAGCTCGGCGCCCAGGCTCTCGGTGTCGGCGTTGACCGCCTGGGTGGCCATGGTCGCGATCTCGTAGCCGAGCAGATGGTCGTCGGCGACGCTGTTGAAGAAGAGCGCGCCGCTCAGGTCGAAGCGGCCGTCCTCGGACTCGCTCTTGAAGCCGAGCTCGGCGGTGTTCACGATCGCGGCCCGGTAGGGCTCGCTGTCGGCGGCCTGGGTCGCATAGTCGTTGAATCCGCCCGATTTGTAGCCGCGCGACAGGACGCCATAGACATTGGTCGCCGGGTTCAGCGCATAGGAGACGGCGACGCGGCCGGTGTCGTAGTTGTCGCTGAGCCGGCGGCTGTCAGAGGTCCGATGGCCGCTCGAATCCCTGTAGGTGGCCCCGTAGCGCTTGCGGTCCCAGGTGTGACGCCAGCCGCCGGTGACCTTGAAGGCATCGCCGAGCGGATAGGTGACCTCGCCGTAGACGGCGTCGCTGTGGGTGTCGAAGCGGCGGTCCTGGGCTTTGTCGTTGAGGTGATCGATCGAATCCAGGGTGCGTTTCGATCGGGTGACGTTGACGCCCATGACCCAAAAGACCGGGGACTCGGGCAGGGACGACCAGCGCAGGTCCTGATTGAAGGTGTTCTTATCCGAGACGTCGCTGGCCGGGTACTCGATCCCATAGCCGTAGAGCGCCTGCATGACCTTGCGTCCGTACACCTTGTCGATCGAGAGATCCGACTGGCTGTAGGAGGTGACCGAGGTGATGCGGCTGTTCGCGAGGTCGTGCTGGATCTCGAGCGACTGGATGTCGAGCGTCTTCTCGTTGTCGTCGACCGAGCTGCGGGAGACGTCGACGCTCGGGTGATCGCCGTAGGGCATCAGCACGATCTGGGGGATCTGTCCGTTCATCTCCTGGTGCTGGACGCTCAGGAAGGACGAGGTGGCGGGGGCGATCTCCCACAGCAGCGAGCCGCGGAAGGCGAGGTCGCGCTGATAGGTCACGGGATCGCCGGTCCGGTCGTTGTCGACCGGGTTGTCAGAGCCCGAGTTGCGCACCGCGAGCCGAGCCATGAGAGTCTCGGAGAGCGCGCCGCCGACGGCGGCCTCTTCGAGCTGCTGACCCTGCTGGCCGCCCTCGACGCGGAGATATCCCTCGCGCTCGCGCGTCGGACGGCGGCTGCGGATATTGATGGCGCCGGCCTCGCTGTTGCGTCCGAACAGGGTTCCTTGCGGCCCTTTCAGGATCTCGACCCGTTCGACGTCGAGCGTCGAGAGCGAGGCGTCGCGACCCGAGAGCGGAACGCTGTCCATATGGATGACCACCGAGCCGTCCTCGGCGTTGACCTGGTAGAGCGAGCCGACGCCGCGGATGCGGATGTTGGCGTCGCTCGCGCCGCCCGAGGAATTGACGTCGACGCCTGGCGTCTGTCTCAGGGCGTCCTCGAGCGTGACGAGACGTTGGGCCTCCAGATCCTCGCCGCTCAGGACGCTGACGCTGAAGGGGACCTCCTTGGCCTCTTCCTCGCTGAGTCGTGCCGTCACCGTCACCGACTGCAGTTCCACGGCGGCCTCTTCGTCGGCCCAGGCGAGGCCCGGCATGGTGCTCGCCACAGCCGATGCGATCAGGCTGATAGAGAGCCATCTATGATTCGATTCTTGCATGAGCGAAATTCCCCACGAATGCTGAAACAGGGCACGCACCGCCCGCCGGACACTGGGTGGGTGTCCGGTGCGAACGTGCGACTGGATGGTGAAGAGCGTTTCAGCCGTGCTCGGTATCCAAGGCGGCGACATGGGCGATCCAGGGCATGATCTCGCGCAGCCCCGGGATTCGGGCCAGCAGCGGGACCAGCGACCAGGGGAAGATGCGGAATCGCCGATAGGGCATCATCCGGACGCATCCGATACGAGGGCTCCATGACCGCAGCAGTGGCTCCAGGTCGCTGTGGCCGACGCCCCAGGGCATCTCGGGAGCCCGGTAGTGCCGGGTTTTCTGGAGCCCGGACAGGGTCTTGCGCGAAAACCAGGGCGGGATGACGTCGAACATCAGCTCGACGTCGGGGAAACGGTCCAGGATCGCGGTCAGGAGGTGCCTCACCTCGGCTTCCTCGAAGTACATCAGGAGTCCCTGGGCCGTGACGAAGACCGGTCCGCTGGTCTCGACCGCGTCCATCCAGGAGAGATCGAGCGCGCTCCTGGGGACGAAACGGCAGCGCTCGTTGGGTGAGAGGAAGCGCTCGCGCACCGCGATGGCCTCTGGCACATCGACGCACAGCCAGCGCACCCGACCGTCGTCGATGCGCTGGAACTGGGTCTCCAGACCGCAGCCGAGCTCGACGACGGTGCCGCCGGGATGACGCTTCATCCAGTCGCCGACGACCTCGTCGAACATGACCGAGCGGGTCGCGTGCGATCCGTCCGGGCGCCCGAAGCTGCGCTCGTAGTCGTAGTCGATGCTCGCGTAGATGCGCGCCGCCTCCTGATCGCGGATGAATCCGTCGGGGCGTACGGCCTCGCTCCCGCGGTTGTGCAGGGTCCAGAGCATGGTTTCGGGAATGCCGGTCAGTTCGCTCATCGCAGGGCTCGTCATCCAATGGTTCAAGCGGTCGACTGGAGTGCTCGGTCCATGAAGGAGCCGATCACTCGATGCAGATGCTCATTATTCTTATCTGCGGTAGCCGGCCCTGCTCGGAACGGGAAAATGATCGCTCGGATCGGGAAAAGTCGGCATCGGCCGGACTCGGATCGGAGCTGCTGAACCGCAAAGGACGCAAAGCGCGCGAAGGTTTTCGATCGATCGCCAGGGAACGCATGCCTTCCCGGAAAGCGAGCCGGGAACGCAAGGCAAGCATTCGTGTCCTTTGCGTATTTCGCGTCTATGCGGTTCCGATTCCGAACCTGGAATCAGGCGCTTCGGACGAGGTGGGACGGCAGGCAGCCGAACTGGGAACGGAAGTTGGACGCGAACCAGCCGAGGTTGGTGAAGCCGACCGCGAAGGCGGCCTCCTGCACGCCGTGCCCCTCGCGCTCGATGAGCCGGCGCGCCTGCTCTAGGCGCCGCTGGCGCGAATAGGCGCCGATCGTGGTCCCGAAGCGATCGCGGAAGCCGGCCTTGAGGTAGCACTCGTTGAGTCCGACGCGGCGTCCGAGCTCGGTGATCGTCGGCGGCGAGGCCCATTCGGCGTCGAGGATGTCGCGGGCCTCGTCGAGCGCGACGCGCAGCCGGCGCTCGCGCCGCTCGGCCGGGGTGAGATCGGCCGAGGCGCCGTCCTCGACCCGAAGCAATGCGGCCAGCATATCCAGTGCCAAGGATTCGAATTGAAGGCGTCCGCAGAGGCTGGAGGTGTCGACCTGCAGCATCCGCCTGCCGATTGCACGCAACGCCCGGTGCGTCCCGGGCAAGGGACGGAGCAGGGGAGCCGAGTGCGTTAGCGCCGCGCGAATACCCGGATTGAGCGCCTTCGGCGCCTCCTCGCGCCAGCCCTCCAGCAGTGCGGCGGGGACATCGATCGAGACCCCGCAGCAGTGCTGATCGGCCGGCTGGGCATAGTGCAAGGAACCGATGTGTCCGGATCGAATCCAGGTCTGACTCCCGGAGATCCGTTCACGGAAGCCGAGATCCGGGATCTCGAGATCGAAGGATCCTCCGAGCATCAGGCTGGCCCCGAAGAAGGTTTCCATCCCCCGATAGGTCGCCGAATGCCCGCGGCCGAGCCGGTAGTCGCCGCGCCCGGCGAGAAGTCCGTTCGAGAAGAGCAGGTGCTCCATGTAGCCCTTGCCGTCGACGACCTTCAGCAGCATGTGGCGCTGCAGTCCCGCCTGGCCGTCCGGCGGACCCTCGGAGCGGAAGAGCGCGTCTTCCAGGAAGGATGCCCTGTATTGATCCAGCATTGAGGCCGCCGTGTTTTCCATCGATTTGGTGCGTAGAATTTAAGCAAATAAGAATCATTATCTGTAATGATCCCGCCGCTTGTCATCCTTCCTTCTTGGTTTTTTGCAGCCTCTTGTTTGAACGAACAATTTTTGCTCGCTCATCCGATTTTCCAGTCCGCACTTCCGATGGGCCGGTGCCGAACCACGTTCCTGATCGAGATGTCCGCGCGCCGGTTGTCGGCCGGCCGGATCCATCCGAATAGTGGCATAATTCATAGGGCCATCAGGCGATGCCGTCCTGCATGGATGGCGGCGCTTCCTCTCAGAAAGCATCCCGAAGGTCCCCATAGGTCGGGTCCGTGTCCATCGCGGGCCGAGGTACCTCTGTCTTCGGCCGATGTGCGCGAACGAGACCGGTACGATCGAATGAATCCAGCTGTCGAATCCCATTCACCCAGCCGAGACACCCTGCCCACGAGCCAGGCGATCGAAGCGCTCTACAACCGTATCACCGGAGATGAGGATGCGCGGGTCTGCAAGGATATCCCCGAGAATGCCTGCAACGACCAGCCGCACAATTTCTTCGCCTACCTGGGAGCCAACCTGTTCTCCAAGGTCGCGGACGAGATCGCCAGCGCCAAGCTCGTGATCCCCTGGCTCTTCGGTGCCTTGGGCGTGCCGGCGACCTTCACCGCATTGCTGGTGCCGATTCGCGAGGCCGGGGTGCTGGTGCCGCAGCTGGCCGTGGCCGCCTCGGTGCGGCGCCTGGCCGTTCGCAAGGGCGTCTGGCTGCTGGGCGCCCTGTTGTCGGCCCTGAGTCTCTTCGGCATGGCCTTCGTCGCCATGACGCTCGACGGCATCGCGGCGGGGGCTGGGATCCTGCTGATGCTGGCGGTCTTCAGCCTGTCGCGCGGTCTCTGCTCGGTGTCCGCCAAGGACGTGCTCGGCAAGACGGTGTCCAAGAGCCGCCGAGGCGCGCTCATGGGCTGGAGCGCGAGTCTGGCCGGTCTCGCGGTGCTCGGGATCGGTCTCGGGCTCGGCACCATGGATCTCCAAGGGGGCGGTCTGCGCGTCTTCGCCGGTCTGCTGGCCGCCGCAGGTCTGATGTGGATCCTGGCCGCGCTGCTGTTCGCCACGATCCGCGAGCAGCCGGGCGCGACGGAAGGGGGCGGGAATGCGCTCGCCCTGGCCCTCGTGCAGCTGAGGCTCGTCCGTGACGATCTCCCGTTCCGGCGCTTCATGATCGCCAGGAGTCTGCTGCTGTCGGTGGCGCTCGCTTCGCCCTTCTACGTGCTCTTCGCGCAGCAGGAGGCCGACGCCGGGCTGCTGGGGCTCGGGGGTCTGATCGTCGCCAACGGGCTGGCCGCGAGTCTGTCCTCTCCCTTCTGGGGCTATCTCGGGGATCGCACGAGCCGTGTGGTCATGGCCGGTGCCGCGGCGGGCGCCGGCCTGCTCGGTCTCTTCACCTTCGCCGCGGCGGCATTCGGCTGGACCCTGGCGACCAGCGAGCTCGGACTCGCGGCGATCTTCCTCGTCCTCAACGTCATGCACGGCGGCGTGCGGCTCGGGCGCAAACTGTATCTCGTCGACATGTCGACGGGCGAGAACCGCGCCGCATACGTGGCCGTCTCCAATACACTGATCGGGGTCCTGATGCTGGCGGGAGGTCTGATCGGGCTGATCGGCGACTGGCTCGGGAGCGCGGCGACCATCCTGATGCTCGGGCTGCTGTCGCTGATGGCGGCCTTCTATGCGCTGAGCTTGCCCGACGTCAGCACGGACCTTCCAGCTGTGCAACCCAGCGCAGAACCTCCGCGACCGCCGCGATGAGGTCGCTCGGGATGTACTGGTCCACCTTCGACTGTTCGTGGAGCGCGCGGGCGAGTGGGACGTTCTCCATGACCGGGATGCCTTCCTGACGCGCGATCTCGATGATGCGCTGGGCCATCAGGTTCTCGCCCTTGGCGCGCACCACCGGCAAGGGTGTCTCGCCCTCGCGGTATTCGAGGGCGATGGCGATGCGCGTCGGGTTGGTCACCACCACCGTCGAGCGCTTCACGGCATTGACCGTGTTCTGCATCATCAGCTCCTGGTGCAGATGGCGGCGCTTGCCCTTGATGCGCGGATCGCCCTCCATTTCCTTGTACTCCTGTTTGACCTCTTGCTTGGACATGCGCATCTCCTTGGTGAACTGGAAACGCTGGAAGGCGAAGTCGGCGGCGGCGACGATGACGAAGCCCAGGCCGGCATAGATCATCAGATCCAGCATCAGGTGTCCCAGCAGACGCGGCACGCAGCCGATCCCGCATGCCGGCAGCTTGACCAGATCGGCAAGGTTGTGCCGGATCATCTGGTAGAAGAGGATCGTCAGCAGGGCGATCTTGAGGAGCGACTTCAGCAGCTCGATCAGATTCTTGAGCGAGAAGATCTTCTTGATCCCCTGGGCGGGATTGAGTTTGCCGAGGTCGGGCTTCAGCGACTCGAAGGCGAGCAGGAATCCGAACTGGCCCAGATGCGCCATGACCGCCACCACCACGGCCAGCAGCAGGGGCGGCGCGATCAGCTGGAAGAACAGGACGATGAGCCCATCGAAGGTCTGCTCCAGCGCGTGGTAGAAGGGCAGGCCGGCATCCGTGTAGGTGGTCGGCAGCAGGATCAGGGTCTGGAACCGGTCCAGGTAGAAGCCGCCAACGCCCCACAGGAGCGCGAACATCAGGATCATCAGGGCGGCCGAGACGACGTCCTTGCTGGACGAGACCTGGCCCTTCTTGCGGGCGTCCCGCAGTTTCTTCGCGGTGGGTTTCTCGGTCTTCTCGCCGGTCACCGGAACAGATCCTCGAGCAACGCGAAATGTCTGCCGATGGCGAGCAGTTCGTCGTCCATGAAACCGAACAGGGTGCCCAGATAGATCACCAGGATCAGCATGCCGACCGCGCTCTTGATCGGCATGGCCAGGGAGAAGACGTTCATCTGCGGGGCGAAGCGGCTGACGAGACCGAGCGCGAACTCGGCCAGGAACATGGCGATGATGACCGGGGCGGCGAGCAGCACCGTCAGGGCCATGAAGTGGTCGAGCAACCGGAGCAGCCAGGGGATCGCGGCGGGGTCGATGCGCGGGAAGAACGAAAACACCGGCCAGAGTCGATAGCTCTCGTAGAGCGCGGCGAGGAAGACCGTGATGCCCCCGCCGACGAAGAAGAGCACCGCCAGCACCTGGCTCATGAAGACGCCGAGCGGCGAGCTCTGATCCCCGGTCATGGGATCGATGGAGCTGGCCATGGTCGTCCCGCGCTGGTTGTCGATGAAGAAGCCGGCCGATGCGATCACCCAGAATGGAATCGCCGCGCCGAATCCGATCAAGAGACCGATGAACGCCTCCTTGGCGAGGATCGCCAGCCCATCCAGCCAGTCCGGCGGTTCGGCCGGGGCATCGACCATCACCATCGGCAGGATCACCAGCGAGAGACTGACCGCGACCCCGTTGCGCGTCATGCCCGGCAGGGATTGGCGGGTGAAGACCGGCAGCAGGGCGAAGGCGACCAGCATCCGCGGCAGCACGAAGACCAGTGCGATCAGAATTCGGCGCCAATCCTCGAACGCATCCACCCTGGCGAGCCTCAAGATCGGCCGATCGCTGGACGCCGCATCAGTGTGCGCCCATGGTCGCGATCTGGTCGAAGATGCCGAGCGTGTAGTCCACCAGTTCGCCGCCCAGCCAGCGCGCGCTCATGAAGATGGTCACGATGACCACGAACAGCTTGATGGCGAAGGAGAGCGTCTGCTCCTGGATCTGGGTGAGTGCCTGAAAGAGGCTGACCAGGGTGCCGACGATGGCGGCGGCGAGGATCGGCGGCAGCGAGAGATAGAAGACCAGCAGGAGCGCCTTGGCCGCGAGGTTGATGACATGGGCTTCCAGCATGGCCGTCATGCCTCACTCGGAGAGTGGCTCGCCGGTATCCGGCGCGAGCAGGAAAGACTCCAGTTCCCGGACCGTTTCCTCCGTGCCTTCGAGCATGGGCAGATGCCCAGTGTCCGGCAGCACGACCAGCCGGCTGTGGCGCAGACGCGCCTGGAGCGGTTCGGCGCCCGCCACGGGATAGATGGCGTCGGAGGCGCCCCAGAGGATCAGCACCGGCCGGTCGATGGGTAGTGGATTCCCCTCGTCGCCGGCAAGGACGCTGTCGAAGAGGCTGACGATGTCCCACACCTGACGGTAGTGCCCGTTCCGCGCCACATAGTCGTCGACGAGCCCATCGCGCACATCGTCCGGGACGCTTGGCGGATGCGCGAACAGCAGTTCGAGCTCGCGATCGAACTCGGCCGCCGTCGTCGGGATGAATGGATTGAACCCCTGGAGGATGTCATGACGGAGCTCTGGACCCCAGGGTTCCATGCCCAGGGGAGGTCCGACGAACGCCAGGCGGCGCACCCTGTCCGGATGGCTCAGGGTGAAGAGCGCGGCGATGGCGCCACCCATGGAGTTGCCGGCCAGATCGAAGCGTCCGGTCTCGATCGCCTCGGCGAACCGCCCGAACAGTTCGGCCTGGCGTTTCAGGTCGTAGTCGCCGATGGGGAATCCCCGGCTCTGTCCGTATCCCGGCAGATCCGGCGCGATGGCGGTGAGTCCGGCGGACGCCAGACGGCAGAGGACGCCCCGCCATTGCTCCTTTTGGGCGAAGAGACCGTGGAGCAGGAAGACGGCCGGTCCCGTGCCGGCGCGATCGTAGTGGATCGCGCCGTCGCCGATCTGGACGACCGCCGACTCGAGTGCGCAGCCTCGCTCGCCGGGGGCGGCCTCGGTCGCCGTCGAATCCCCGGCACGGGTCGGGCCGGTCAGCAGCAGAAGGATGCTCAACCCGAACGCCATGGATGTCTTCAGCATGTGAACCTCTCCTCACGCATAGCTCAGGACCAGTCCCTGGATCAGCCGCGTCCAGCCATCCACCATCACGAACAGCAGGAGCTTGAAGGGCAGCGAGATGGTCATGGGCGAGACCATCATCATCCCCATCGCCAGGAGGATGTTGGACACGATGAGATCGATGGCCACGAAGGGCAGGTAGAGCAGGAACCCGACCTCGAAGGCCGTGGTCAGCTCGCTCACGGTGAAGGCCGGGATCAGCACCAGGAAATGCTGGCGGTCGAGATGCTCGACGGCCTCGGGCGGCCATAGCTGCCGTGCCGTTTCCAGGAAGAATGCCTGATGCCGGGGGGCTACGTGCCGGCTCAGGAAGTCGCGGAAGGGCTCGGATGCCTCGCCGAGCGCCGTGGCCAGATGCTCGGTGCTCAGGGTCGAGAGGTCGTGCTCGGCCAGGGCGTCGAAGGCCGCGAATCCCACCGGGGCCATGATGTAGAGCGAGAGCACGATCGCCAGCCCGTGCAGGGTCATGGTGGGCGGGATCTGCTGGATGCCGAGCGCGTTGCGCAGCAGCATCATGACGACCACGATCTTGACGAAGGAGGTCGCGATGACCGCGATGAAGGGCACGAGACCCAGGACGACCAGGGTCAGGATCAGCAGGGTCGGATCGAGCGCGCCCGTCACTTCGTGGCCGGGGATTCGATCAGCCGAGACACCAGGACGCCCAGATGCTCCTCGACCATGACCAGTTCGCCGTAGCCGATGAGCCGGTCGGAGACGACCAGCCGGACACGCGGCCGATCGAGCTCGGGGAGCTCGAAGCAGTAGCCCGGCCGGATGGCGTGCAGTTCGCTCAGGGGCAGGCGCAGTGCGCCCAGCTCGAACTCGACCTCGACCTCCAGGTCGTCCGGATCGAGCGTGGCGGGGACCGGAATGGCCTCGGGATTGGGGGACGTGGAATCGGACATGGGTGGCGACACCGCAGAATCGACGATCAGACGTTGGCCGGAAAGTCTCGCGGCGGCAAGCGTGCGCCTTTGCTGGCGCAAATGCAATGGGATGGCCTCGGGGTCGACTTCGGCCGCGATCAGCAGGACGTCGCCGACCTCGAGCGTCCGCCATTCGGTCGCGGTGAGACGGCAGCGGCCGAGCCATGGGGTCAGCTCGACCGATAGGGTCGGCCAACGCTCGGGATCGGATCCGGGCGCCTCGATGCGTTCGAGCAGTGGTGCCAGGCGGACGCTCGCGGCCCGGTCGAGCCAGAGGCGGGCGAGTGGAGGGGCGTCCGTGGCGTCCAGCCGCCAGAGGCCGAGTTCCGTCGGGGCCGGGGACGGCATGGACCCGGGGGCTGAGGGTGTCAGGCGCGTCGCGAGCAGCGATTCGAGCGCGTCGAGCAGCGGCGACAGCGCGGCTTGTCGAGCCGCCTGGGCCAAGGCGGCCGGCAGCGCGTCGAGACCCCGATCCCCGATCCAGGGCGTCAGCCAGACGCGCAGCACCCCGGGGTCGATCCCGAGCCGATAGCGGCCGCTCTCGCCGTCCAGCCAGAGCGCGGGATGGTCGTTCCCCGCCGGGACGCCGCTCGTGGCGGCAAGATGTAGCTCCAGCGTCCCGTCCGGCAAGGAGAGCGAGAGCCGTGGTTGCCGCCGTGCCAGCGCGCGCCCCAGCCCGGCCTGGTCCGCCGTCAGCCGGGTCAGCTCGACCGGCCGGATCCGCGGCGTCCGGGAGTCCTCGTCCGGTCCGCTCACTCCGGATCCTGCTCGAGGCGCGCCCAGGGATCCTGGCGATTGCGGGAGCGGCCGTTGCCCGGGCTGGCGTCATTGCCCGGCTGGCCCGGAGCTACCTGGATCTCGACCCGGACCAGGGTCTCCAGCCGGCTCGTCAGTGTCTGCTGCAACTGTTCGCCTTGGCGGGACAGCTGTTGCGCCAGCTCGGGGGTGGCGACCTGGAGGCTCACCAGGATCTCGCCCCGGTCGTGGCGCAGACGGATCTCGCCACCCTGCAGAACGGAGTCGCGCAACTGGATGCGCACCTCGGGCACGCCCGGCTGGGTCCGGTCGGACACCAGAATGCGCTCGGCCAGGCGCTCGCCGAGCTGCTCGATCTGTGCGAGACGCGCCTCTCCGGTGTCGGTGCCGGGGTTCGTCGCGGGGGGAGCGCTGGCGGCGCTCTGCTGCCCGAGTGCTTGCAGGATTCGGTCGCCGGACGACTGAAGTGGCATCGGCGTGTCGCCGCCCGGATCGCGGGCCCGCTCCGGATCTCGGCCGTTTCTCGTGTCCGGGAGGTGTCGCTCGCCGTCGGCGGTCTTCGTCTCGGATACGGGGAGGTCATGCGGGCTTGGCGTGTCGGGCTGGCGGTGCTCCGGTGCGGTGTTGCGTGCCCGCTCGGCTCGGTCCCATGCCGCGGCCACCTCGGATCGATGCTCGATTTCCGGGTGAGGATAGGGGCCGGGGTGCGCCCGCTCGGGGGCGACCGCATCCCGGTCTCCCGGAACCCGCGGGTGCTCCGAGCCGCCCGATCGCCTTTCGAGTGAATCCTGTGTCCGGTCGGCTCGACCCCATGCCCCGATCAACTCGGATCGATGGATGAGCCCCGGGTCAGGGTGAGGATGCGTGCTGGGGTGCGGCCGCTCGGGGTCGGTCGCATCCCGGCCTCCCGGGATGTGCGGGTGCTCCTGGCCGTTCGATTGCCTTTCGAATGAATCCTCGCCCAGGAGACCCGTCGGTTTGGGCGAGGTGTCGACGTGCCCCGTCTGTGAATCCGGATGGGTCCGCCCCCCGGATCCGGGCTCCGGCGCCGGACGGAAGGGGCCCGGATCGGCGGCGAGGGGCCTGGCGTGCAGGAGGTCGCCGAAACGCCTCGCCGACTCTTCGAGATCCATGTCGGAGGCCGCGTTCTCGGGACGCTCGATCCGGTCGATGGGCGATTCGTCGTTCGCCCTGGTGGAGGACCCGGCGAGGGTCGTCCCTTTCAGTGATTCGGACATCAAGACCACCTCTGACGCATGGAATCGGCCGCGCTGGCGATTTCCTCGAGCTCCAGCTCGTCCTTCATCATTCGCTCCCGGTCCTCGATCGCGCGCTGGACGGCGGCGAATTGGTCGAACTTTTCGCAGGCACGCACGCTCGCCGCGTGGCGCTCGCGCGCCTGGTCGAGCGCCTCGCGGGCGGCGTTCAGACGCTTCTCCTCATCGCGCACCCGCTGCTCGCCCAGGATCTCGGCCTCGCGCAGCCGGGCGATCCATCGGTTCATGTCCTCGATCGCATCGATCGGGACCGGGCGGCCACGGATCTCCTCGAAGCGTCGGCTCTCCTCGTGCCGGCGCCGTTCGCGAAGGGCCTGGAGCTCCCCGCGCGCCTGCTCGACGCGGCGGGCCTGCTGGTCGTGGCTCAGCTGCTCGCGGCGCAGCGCCCGCGCGGCGATCTCCTCGCGATAGCGCTTGATGCGCAGCAGTTCGCCGTAGATCGCGCTCATGTCCGCTCCTGATCCGATCGCCGCTTATCCGACCAGGCGCTGCATCGCCTGGATCGTCGACTCGAAGCCGGGGCGCTCGTCCCCGCGCTGACGCAGGAAGGCGCGGATGGCATCGATCCGAGAGAGCGCCTCGTCGGCCAGGGGGTCGCTGCCGCGCTGGTATTCGCCGATCTTGACCAGCAGCTCGACCTCCTCGTACTTGGCCATCAGCTCGCGCAGCCGCCCCGCCGCCGCGCGATGCTCCGGGGTCACGATGCTGCCCATCACCCGGCTGACGCTCGCCAGCACGTCGATGGCGGGGTAGTGATTGGCCGCCGCCAGCTTGCGCGAGAGGATGATGTGACCGTCGAGGATCGAGCGCGTTTCGTCGGCCACCGGCTCGGTCATGTCGTCCCCCTCCACCAGCACCGTGTAGAGTGCGGTGATGAAGCCCTTGTCGGACTGTCCCGCCCGCTCCATCAGACGCGGCAGGGTGGCGAATACCGAGGGCGGAAAGCCGCGCCGGGTCGGCGGCTCGCCGGCGGCGAGCCCGATCTCGCGCTGGGCGCGGGCGAAACGCGTCACCGAGTCCATCAGCAGCAGCACGCGCTGGCCCTGGTCGCGGAAATACTCGGCGATCGCGGTGGCCACGTAGGCCGCCTTCGCCCGCTCCATCGAGGGCCGGTCCGAGGTGGCGACCACGATCACCGATTTGGCCAGACCCTCCGGCCCCAGGTCGTGCTCGATGAATTCGCGCACCTCGCGTCCGCGCTCGCCGATCAGGGCGAGCACCGTGACGTCGACGTCGGCGCCGCGCACCAGCATCGACAGCAAGGTGCTCTTGCCGCCGCCGGCCGCCGCGAAGATCCCCAGCCGCTGGCCCTCGCCGCAGGTCAGGAGACCGTCGAGCACCCGCAGGCCGAGCGCCAGCGGCCGATCGATGATGCGGCGCTTCAGCGGGTCTGGCGCGTCCTGATAGACGGGATACTGGGTCTCGGCCTGCAGCGGCCCTCTGGAGTCGAGGTCCAGGGGCTCGCCCATGCCGTCGAGCACCCGCCCCAGGAGACCCGGTCCGACCGGCACCATCTGCATGCGCCCGGTCGGGATGACCTCGGTGTTGGAGGAGACGCCATAGAGGTCGCCCATGGGGGTGAGCAGCGCCTCCTTGCCGGCGAAGCCGACCACCTCGGCGACCAGCGTGCGCCCCTCTCCTGGGTTGCGCAGATGACAGAGCTCGCCGATGCGCGCGCCCGGCACCACGGCCTTGATGATGGTGCCCGTGATCTGGGTCACCCGGCCGCGCACCTCCAGCAGACGCGCCTCGGCGAGCGATTGCGCGAGCAGGTCGCCGATATAGCCGAAGCCCGCCGCACCGCCCGTTTCGCCCATTCCGCTCAGGTTCCGCTCGCTCGACAGAGTGAAGGGCCGCGCGTCACGGCGACGGCCCCGATACAAGTCTCCTTGCGGGCGATTATACTACTCGCCCGATCAGCCGATTCCGAGATACGGATCCAGTCTCCGATGCCAGGCCCGATTCATACCGACTCGCCCGTCTTCGCCGGGCTGGCCTCGCGGGAGGGCGGTCGGCTCGAGGCGGACGGCCGATCCGAGGGGACCTATCGCGGCGAGCGCGTGGCGCTCCTCGACGACGCCCCATCGCCCTTGCAGATCGCCGGCGAGGAGCCGGCCCTCCAGCACGAGGGGCATGACGAGAAGCCCCTCGGCCGGCGGACCCTGCGCGATGCCTCCAAGAAGGGTGAGGCCCCGGATCCGGGCCGGGTGCAGCGCGTGCTGGACAAGCTCGGCGACCTGCACAAGAGCCTGCTCGAGCGCACCCTCATGATCCTGCTGCGTCTGCGTCACGCCCAGTCGCTGGAGCTGCGTCTGGCGGTTCGCGACCAGTTGCCCGAGCCCAGCCATCAGTATGCCGCCCTGCTGTCACTGGTCGAGCGCCTGAGAGAGGAGGGTGCGTCCGCCGAGCGGATCGCCGCGGCCGAGCAGGCCGTGCGCGAGCTGGAGCAGGAGCAGGGACCGGCCATCCGCGCCGCGCTCAATGTCTCCGAGGTGGCGGCGGACTTCGCCGAGGCGCGTCTCGCCGAGCTGCAGACCCTGCGCGAGACCTACCGCAGCGTCGTGCTCGATGCCCCCGATCTGAGCCAGACCCTGAAGGCTCTGATCGAGCGGTACGGAGAGCCCGAGCTGGCGCGCGCGATCCAGTTCCTGCTGCGCGCGCTCTCCGCCGACCTGGCCGCGGACGGCACCTCGACCGACCCCGCCAAGCTCAATTCGGTGCTCAACGATCTCTACCGCCTGGAGCTCCTGACCGGTCTCCTGGAGGACTGCGAGGACCTCGTCGGCCGTTACCGCGCCTTCGGACAGGGTTTCAAGGCGACCGACCTGCTCGCCGAGCTGCTGGCCCTGCAGGGACAGACCTGGCTGCGTCCCGAGCTGATCGCCCCCCTGCCGGGCAAGCTGGGGGTGCGGGAGATCGAGACCGAGATCGGCTTTCTGCGCGAGCTCAAGAATCTGGTCCGGCTCATCCCCCTCAAGGCCTATGCCGACGGGGACCAGCGCCAGCGTCTGCTCGATGTCGTCCAGCAGGCACTGGATGGCGCCATCGAGCGTGAAGAGAACGGAGAAGGCTGAGATGATCGGATCGGCGCTCGACCAATTGGCGCAGGGGTTGGGATTCGAGGATTTCCGCTGGGCGGACCGTGACGGACGGGCGGTCTTCGCCTTCGAGCGGCGGGGCACACTCTATCTCGAGGCGCATGGGGACGGGCTGCTCATGTCTCTTAGCCGCCCCTTCGACGACCGCGAGAATGGGCGCGAACGTCTCTGCCGGGCCTTGCGTCTCTGTCATTATCGCCACGACTGGCCCTGTGCCGTTCAGGTCGGGTTGGGCGATGGATCGAACCTGCTGTTCCTGGCGCGTCTGCCGGCGGCCGAGGTGACCCTGCCGGTGCTGGAGCAGACGCTCGAGCTGCTCACCCGTCTGCACGAGCGGACCGGATAGTCGGCGCCCCGCTCGGGCGCACCCATTGGGCGACCAAGAGGAGGTTGAGGATGGCGCGTGGAATCGGCGGTTTCGCCCCCGATGTCGGTCTCGAATACATCGATCGTCTCGACGGCCCGGAGACCAATCTGCCGGCGCAGCGCGAGAATCAGCTCACCGGGGAGCAGATCCGGCACTGGGTCGGCGAGCTCTTTCAGACGACCACGCTCGACCAGACACTGAGGCGCTTCGCCGGCGTCCGCGTCAGCGATCCGGCGCTCCTCGCCCCGGCCCGGTTCGAGGGGGTCGTGCGCGGCAGCGTCCCGGTGCTGCGGGAGCTGGCCGAGCGTGAGCAGGATCCGCAGCTGACCGCCGCCGCCACGCTGCTGGAGCGCGAGATGGAGCTGCGCGATCTGCTGGCGAGCTATCGCGGCCTGCTGCTGCGGGCCTGAGTCCGGTCGAGCGAGGTGTCGATGCAGAGCGAGGATCCCAGCTGGAGCCCGGAGCGCACCGAGGCGCTGCGCCTGCTCGCCGACGTCTATCTCGGGCAGGAGCAGATCGACAAGGCGCTGATCCTGCTGCGGGCGCTGGCCCGGCTCGCGCCCGAGGACGCCGGGGTATGGCGCGCGCTCGGCTATGCCAGTCTGCGCGCCGGGCAGGCCGAGGAGGCATTGGTGGCGGCCGACACCCTGCTGGGACTGGACGCGGCCATGCCCGCCAACGCGCCCGTCCTGCTGCTGCGTGCCCTGGCCCTGCGCGCACTGGGCCGAGCCGCCGAGGCCCAGGATGGGCTGCGGCGCTATCTGGAACTGAGCGGCGCCTGAATGCTCGCCCTGGCCCAGACCATCCTCGGTGCTGTCACCCGCCGCAGCGACGTGCTGCTGGCGGTCTCGGTGGTGATGATCCTCTTCATGATGATCGTCCCGCTGCCGACGCTGCTGGTCGACGCCCTGATCGCGGTCAACATGACCTCCGGCATCATCCTCCTGATGGTGGCGGTCTACATCCCCTCGCCGCTGTCCTTCTCGGTCTTTCCGGCGATCCTGCTCATCACCACGCTGTTCCGTCTGGCGCTCAACATCAGCACGACGCGCCTCATCCTGCTGAATGCCGATGCCGGCGACATCATCTTCGCCTTCGGCGATTTCGTGGTCGGGAGCAATTTCGTCGTCGGCGCGGTGCTCTTCCTCATCATCACCATCGTCCAGTTCGTCGTCATCACCAAGGGGGCGGAGCGGGTCGCCGAGGTCAGCGCGCGCTTCTCGCTCGATGCCATGCCGGGCAAGCAGATGAGCATCGACGGGGACATGCGCGCGGGTCTGATCGACATGGACGAGGCCCGCCGCCGCCGCGGGCTGGTGGAGAAGGAGAGCCAGCTCTACGGCTCGATGGACGGCGCCATGAAGTTCGTCAAGGGCGATGCCATCGCCGGGCTCATCATCACCTCGGTCAACCTGATCGGCGGCATCGCCATCGGCTCGCTGCAGCAGGGGATGACCGCGGGCGAGGCGGTCCAGGTCTATTCCATCCTCTCGATCGGCGACGGGCTGGTCTCGCAGATCCCGGGGCTGCTGATCTCGATCACCGCCGGGATCATCGTCACCCGCGTCTCCACCGACGAGTCGAGCAACCTCGGCTCGGACATCGGCTCCCAGGTGCTCGCCCAGCCCAAGGCGCTCCTGATCGCCGGCAGTCTGCTGTTCCTGTTCGCGGCCATCCCGGGCTTTCCCTATCAGGTCTTCGTCCCGCTCGGTCTGATCCTGCTCGCGCTGAGCCTGACCCTGATCCGCGTCAACCAGGCGCAGCTGGCCGCCTCCGCCGGTGCGGGCGCCATCCCGGCGATGGCGCCGGCCGGTCGGCCCGCCAAGGCCGCGCCCAAGCGGCCCTCCGGCGGCGTCGAGGACGAGTTCTCCCTGACCGTTCCGCTGATGATCGACGTCGATGCCTCGCTGGAGCGGGTACTGCGCGCCGAGGAGCTCAACGAGGCCCTGATCGAGGTGCGCCGCGCGCTCTATCTCGACCTCGGGGTGCCCTTTCCGGGGATCCATCTGCGCTACAACGCCAATCTCGCCGACGGCGCCTATCAGATCCTCATCCAGGAGACGCCGATGGCCCACGGCTGGCTGCGGCCCGGGTATGTCCTGTGCCGCGAAGAGGCCGCGCAGTTGGGCATGCTCGGGATCGCCGCCGAGAGCGGCGAGCGCTTCCTGCCCGGGGTCGACAGCCTCTGGGTCGAGGCGCGTCACCGCGATTCGCTCGCCAAGGCCGGCATCGCCACCCTGGATCTGCCGCGCGTCCTGACCTTCCATCTCTCCTTCGTGCTCAAGAAGTACGCCCCGGATTTCGTCGGCATCCAGGAGACGCGCTATCTGCTCGGGCAGATGGAGGCGGGATTCGGCGAGCTGGTCAAGGAGGTGCAGCGGGTCCTGCCGATCCAGAAGATCACCGAGATCTTCCAGCGCCTGGTCTCGGAGGAGATCTCCATCCGCAACCTGCGCGCCATCCTGGAGGCGCTGGTGGAGTGGGGTCAGAAGGAGAAGGACTCGGTGCTGCTGTGCGAGTACATCCGCGGCAGTCTCAAGCGCTATATCAGCTACAAGTACAGCAGCGGCCAGAACGTTCTGCCGGCCTATCTGCTCGGTCCCGAGGTGGAGGAGACCATCCGCGGCTCCATCCGTCAGACCTCGTCCGGCAGCTACCTGGCGCTCGACCCGGCCGTCGCCCAGCGATTCGTCGCCTGCTGCAAACAGGCGATCGGCGAGCTGCGTCCCGGACGCTCGCGCCCGGTGATCGTGGTCTCGATGGACATTCGCCGCTATGTGCGCAAGCTCATCGAGTTGGAGCTCTACGAGGTGCCGGTGCTGTCCTATCAGGAGCTGACCCAGGAGATCAGCGTGCAGCCCCTCGACCGCATCCTCTTGTGAGAAGTACCGCGCGAGCGCGGCCGGTGCCAGCGGTCGTTCTGTGATAAATGTCCATGTCCCGGACGAATCCGGGCGCTATAGTTTCGACTCTCGATTCCAAGAGGAAAGCCGGTCATGCGGTCTTCCGGGTCTGTTCCCGGTCTGCCCACCGATCCATTGGCGGACGTCCTGCGGGACATGCATCTTCCTGTCGCGGACCATCATCTCGACGATCGTCCGGGCTCCATGTACATCGGCCCGCGCGTGCGTCTGCGCGACGCCGAGATCGTCTACCGGCGCCCCGAGCCCGGGTTGCTGCTCATCGTCCTCTATCGCCGGCTCGGCGAGCGGCGCGCCTCGCTCGCCAATCCCTTCGCCGATCTCTTCTGGTTCCTGCGTCTCTGCGTCGAGCCGCGCTTCGGTCTGAGCCGCGTCCTCTGCCATGTCTCGACCGGCCCCTACCGCGACCGGGGCGGGCTCGACGACGCCCGCATGGTGCGTCTGTGCCGTCATCTGCTGGGGGCCGAGTGGATCGACTACGACCGGCATCCCTGGCTCTGCCAGGACGTCGGGCGGCTTCGAGCCCGCCTGGAGCGGCTGCGGCAGCGCTTCGATTCCGTGGCTGGAGCGCTCGCGCATCCATCGCCCGAACGCGACCGCCATCCGATTCGGCGGTCCGCGGCCCCGCATTCAACACCCCCGACCGCTGGAGCATCGACATGATCGATCTGCTCGAAAAGGACCCCTTCCTCCTGACCTGCGCCGCGCTCGACATGGCGGGGGCCAGTCTTCCCGATGGCATGGATCGTCCGCAGGACATGGACGAGGGCTTCTGTCTCCGCTTCGATCTGAGCGACGGCGCGTCCCTGGAGATCCGTCACGACCGCGACGCCAACACCTATCGGCTGCGCTCGCGCATCGGGATCCCGCTGCCGGAGCGGGCCGGTGCCCTGGCGCTCCTCGCCCTCAAGACCCAGGCCGTGATCGGCGAGCGCGGAATCCTCTTCGATCTCGACCCGAACGACGAGGCGTTCCGCGTCACCCATCATCTGTCGGGCGAGGGTCTCGGTCTCTCCGACTTCGCGGCCTTCATCACCTTGCTGCTGCGAATGGTCGCCTACTGGCAGGAGCTGCTGCAGTCATCCGAGGGGGCTCCGCAAACGGGCGCGAGCATGGCCGGGACCGAGGATGCCGGCACGCCCCCCATCAATATGATGCGGGTCTGAATCGGACCCGATGCCGAGCCCATCCATTCCCGAGATCCCCCATGCCTGACATCGACACCCACGTCAAATACGGTGCGCGCATCGAGATCGGTCACGGCCCGAACGATCCGGGGTCGGTGACTGCCAAGGACATCAAGGACCTGATCGAAACGGTCAGGACGACGCACAGGAAGGACTGGGATTCGAATAAACAATACTATGAATTTCGAGTGAAGAAGGATGGCGATGCATACCATCTCGAACTCAAGAAACAGACCTGGTTCGGCCGTCTGAGGGAATTCATCGGGAACCGGGGGACGGAGCGCAGCCAGGAAAGACAGCATGCCCTGAGCGTGCTCGCGGCGGCCTTCGACAAGCATCCCGGCAGCCTGAAGTTTCAAGACATCTGCAAGGAGTATCTCGACCCTGCCGGGATGCGTTCGGCAAGGCCCGGCTATACCCAGAAGCCCTATGGCCAAGACGCCTCCAGAGAGGTCGCCCGAAAGGTCGGCGATCTGCTGGAGGCCAAGGATTTCGATGCCCCACGGTACAACGCGGAGGCATCGAGCCGATTCGTCCGGAATTATGATCTCTCGTCCAGTATCAAGGACTTCCTGCGCAAGGATCAGGCGTTCGCCGATCTTCCGGAGTCCCAGAGAAACGCGCTGGCGGACAATCGAGACCTCCAAAGGAAAGTGCTGGGAATATTCAACCAGGTCGTCGAGGACAGCTCTAGACAGCTGCAGAAATTCGATTTCCAGAGGCAGGGCTCGCGGCGGCTCGATTTCAATGTCAAGGAGATCGCGACGCGGGCCGCAACGCGCGTCATGAAGAACAACACCAGGGTCCGCTCCTTGTTCTTGGGCTACAAGCAGGATCCCGAGCGCCTGCAGGGGCGCATCGATGACAAGGTGCGGGAGGCTCTGGGGCAATTGGCCGCCAATCTCGGTGTCGATGCGAGCTCGCTCTCGGAGCCCGTCGCGCGTCCGATCAAGGATAGGTTGGAGGATGCCGACTTCTTCGCGAGTCTGGCCGAGAAGGCCCTGTCGCGCGAGGACGTCAAGGCGCGTCTGAGCGCGGCGAGCGGCGATGTCGTCGCGGATCAGGATCCGGATCTGGATCTGGATGTCGTCAAGGAGGCATTTCTCGGTGTCATCGACGCCGAGATCCGGTCCGCCACGGATCGGGCCAAGATGGAGATCGTCCATGACGCCAACGACAGGAGTCGGGACGAGATCCTGTCGAATCTTCAGGATCGAGTCATTGCCCCGGCCATCCGCGAGGTCTTCGGCTCGGCCATCGGGATCGGCGATGTCCAGGGTTTGGTGAGGATCGACGAGGAAGGGCTGCGTCGATCGATCCTCGAATTCACGCGGACCGAGAGTCGAGATGGACGGCTCGCGAGCCGCTATGACATTGCCACGGCGATGACGAAACGGGTCGCCGACGCGTTGAGGCCGCAACGGGGTGCCGTGATCGAGGCGCACAACAGGGGGCTCGCGGATGCGCTGACGCCCGAGCGGATCTTGCAGGTCGTGGCCGAACGCTCGAGCCTTGCGGTGCAGCGACTGAATCCACAGGGCGCCTCGCTCGGTCTCGGTAGCAGTTCCCTCGCGACACGGCTGATGCAGGAGCGGGGTGCGCTCGAACCCGTCCTGGACCGCATCAAGACGATTGTCGCCGAGGGCGTGACCAAGAGCTCCAACGAGGGGCAGCTCCTCACCTCGGAGGACATGCGCGCATTGTCGGCGGGGATCATCGATCGGGAGATTGCCGCGGAGACGAGTGAACTGCGGGGCGCGGTCGCGCTCCTGGTCGCCAGGGGCAATCTCGATACGCTGACCCGTTCCATCTCCAGCCACAAGGACATGGATCAGGACTTTCTCGGCCGGATCCCCATCAAGTATCGAGACGCGCTCATCGATCGAGTCGTCGCCGAGACTCGGCTGGATATCGATCAGCGGGCCAGGGAACGCGGTGAGATCATCAGCCTGTCCCAGGCCAGCGACATACTCGGATCGCATCTGCTGAAGGAGCAGGAGGACTTCAAGAGACATCTCGCCGGCAAGGTCGAGGCATACAACAATGATCTGCTGCAGGGTTTCCTCGGCTCCTCTAAGGGCGGGGATCCGGAGCTCTACGAACTCGTCGCCTCCACCGCGCTGGGCAACACCTGGGAGGACATCTCGCGAGACCTTCTGGACAACGAGCGGTTTGCCTTCCTGACGCCCAAGCTGGGGCTCTCGCAACTCGACGAGAAGACGGTGGACGATTCCATCCGTGAGGTGACCCATGGGGTCGAGCAGTCCGTGGGCGAGGCGAGCCGCGAGGATTATTGGCTCGAGACGAGCGATCTTCCGGACCTTCTCGACGCCAGCGCCCGGCTCGAGCTGAACAAGGTGCTGATCGGCCGTCTGGTGAACAATCTGGACCGGGTCTACGACAAGGTCAGGGCCGATTTCGACGCCAATATCGATACCTATCTTCACGGAACGGTCGATGCGATGGCCCGGCCGCTCCAGGATTCCGAGCGCAGGCAGCTGGCGGAACTGAAGGGACGGTCCGACCTGACCCCGGCCGAAGCGCACGACCGGAGGGAGCTCGAATACCGGAACCGATATGCCAAGGGCTACCGCGAATTGGCCGAGATCGTCGGCAAGGAAAGAAGCTTGCCATTCTTGGCGTGGCCAGGTGTCGACGCGATCAAGCGAGGTGTGCTCGCGCAATTCGAGCAGGAGATCGCCGGCGGCAAGGATCTCACCAGCCCGCAGATCGTGGATGCGCTGACCCATTCCTTGCGGGCGAACCTCTACGCCGCGCCATCGCGCTATATCGATACCCTCGAAAAGGCGATCTATGGTTTCGGGGTGGCGTCCGACACCAAGAAGAACCCCTATTTCGAGCCGGATCAGGTGGAGGTGAAGAAATACGCGGATAGCCGCGCGCGGCTGCCGAACAATCAGGAATCGGCGGACCGATTCCGAACGAGGACCGAGCAGGGGATCGATAGGAGAAGGACTATCGTCGAGGATTTCACCTGGGACGCCCTTTCCAAGATCTCCGAAATCGCCTCCGATATCCCCTTGAGCGAGCGGGATATGGCCGAGATCATCCAGGGTCATCGTCAAAGGGCGATCGACTGGATCGGCAATATCAACAGCAAGGAAACCTTTGCTCGCAATCGGGAAAGGCGCGTCTCCGAATCCGAGGACAAGCCGGCGAAGGACTATGACAAGACAGGGCTCGCGAATGAATTGAAGTCGCTCGAGAAAGACGTCGGTGAGCGCGTCGCCAAGTCTCGGGCGAGACAGGCCGAGATCGCCGCCCTGCAGACGGGCGTGCCCGTCTTGTCGGGCCGGACGAAGGGACTGGAAGGGCTTCCCTGGATGGGGGCGGCGAGCGCGGGCTGACCCGCTCGAGTCGGAGGAAAGGCATCGATGAGGCGCTTGCGCCCGACATTGACGAATGGGGCACCATCATGACGTTCAGAATCGACGGACCATCCATTGCCCGGACCGACTCCGACCCTGGCGGAAGGGGGCTCCTGTCCGTGGAGGACATGATCGTGCTCGTCGGCATCGAGGCCATGCAATTCCAGCAGGGCAAGATCCAGAGCCAGTACCGGCACATCTCCGAGCAGCAGGCGCTGATGAAGAACCTGCAAAAGGCCATGGCCGCGGCCGCCCATACCAAGGGCGCGGCCCGTCTGCAGGACATCAAGTTCGACTTCACCGATCCGCTCACCGGACAGACGGTCAAGATGGATCTCAAGACCTTCATGGACCGCTTCGGCATCGAGTCACCCAAGCCGCAGTACCATGGCATCATCAAATTCATCAAGGACGTCGCCGATGCGATCGGCAAGCTCGTCGGCAAGGCCGTCGATTTCATCAAGGCGCAGTTTCCCGAGCTCGCCCATGCCTTGGACGACATTGGCAAATGGATGATGGAGAACCTCGTCGAGCCGATCAAACAGCTCGTCAGGCACCTCGACAAGCAGATCGGGGAATTCATGAAGTCCGATCTGGGCAAGGAACTGAGCCTGGTGGCCGTCGTCGCGGCCGGGCTCGGCGCCATCGTCGCCGGGGCCATGTTCGCCGCCATGCTGGCGCCGGTCATGGGTGTCGGCGCGGGGCTGGTCATCGGCGAGATCATCGGGTTCGGCGCCGCCGCCTTGATGGTGCTGACGGGGGTCAAGGTGAAGGAGGGAGACTGGGATCTCTATGAGATGGCCAAGGAGCTGGCTGGCGGGATCGCCCGCTTCCTCGAGGAGCACCTGGAGGAGATCCTCGAGAGCTGGACCGAATCGCTCGACACCGAGCAGTGGAAGGAGGTCGAGCAGAACCTCAAGATCAACTCGGACAGCGCCAGCGCCATGGCGCAACAGGACCATCTGCGTCTCTCGAGCGCGCTCAACGAATACAACGAGCTGACCCAGATGGTCAGCAACAACCTCAACAAGGTCACGCAAATGAACCTGAACGTGATCGGCAACATGCGCTGAGCCCAGCGCTTGCGGTCACCAGGAGAGGTATCACCATGAATCAGAGGCAGGATCGGGACGAGCCCGGCAGGCCGGGATCGGCACCTGGCGACGGGGTGGGCGAGAGGCTCGAGAAGAGCCGCGCGGATGCCCGGCGCTATTTCGGCGAGGATGGCATCACGCCCGAGGCGATCGGACGTTTCCTCGCAGACTCGGGGTCGGCACCGCTGCCCGATGTCGGGCGGCTGCTGAAGATCGCGCAGGAGATCCCTGGCGACGAGGACATGGGACGGCGCTGGGCCCAGTTGCTCCAGAAGGAAGACCTCTCGACCCTGATCGAGAATCCCAGGGCCTGCACCGAGAAATACGGCATCGAGCCCGAGGGCATCAAGACGCGTCTGGAGACCCTCCGGTGCCGCCTCGACGAGGAGGGGGCCTTGCGCTTTCCCGACCCCTCGGCGCTCGCCAATCTGGTTTTGACCATGGCCCAGCATCTGGGCGGCTATTCGGAGACGACAGGCATGAGCGATCTCGAAGAGACCATCCGACAGAACGAGGACATCATCCAGCGCAACATGGATCTCCTGAACCGGACCGATACCCTGATGCAGGAGCACGAGCGGCTGCTGGAGTCGCATGGCCTGACCGCCGAGGCGGTCGGTCGCTTCATCGAGAGCCAGCATGTGTCGCCCGAGGACCGCGAGCGCATCCGCGTCGAGACCGCGCGGGTCGAGCAGGAGATCGCGGCCCGCGAGTCCCAGCTCCAGCCCGAGCCGTCGCCGGATGCCACGACCGGCCAGGTGAAGAGACCGCGCATGCGGCCCATGGTCTGAGTCGCCGCCGACCGGATCCATTTTCGCAAGAGGACGATGAACGATGTCGAATACGGTTCAAGGCACCAGCGGTATCTCAGGGCAGGAATCCCAGGTCCTGCCGCCGCAGATGAGCATCGCCGAGATCCTGCTCATGATCGGGATCCAGGCCATGGATGCCAACGATCAGAAGATCCGCATCGCCTATGAAAAGGTGAAGCAGAACAACGAGGACCTGCAGAAACTGAACAAGGCGATGGCCTATCTGGCCGCGCACAAGGACAAGGAGCTCGATCCGAACGCCGACATCGGCGATGGACTCAAGCTCAAGGACGTCCTCGACCGCTTCAAGATCTCCCGTCCCGCCAACGACGGCAAGATCGCTGCGAACCAGTTCGCCCGGGTCGAGACGGCGATCAAGGGGGCGTCGGACGCCCTGGGCGGCACCAATCAGATCGACATGATGAAGCTGCAGTCGGTGCTCAATAAGCAGAACGAGATGTCGCAGATGGTGAGCAACAACATGAGCAAGCTGAACCAGATGGCGATGGCGCTGATCGGCAACATGCGCTGAGCGCGCACCGCTCGGGAGCGACATCGCTCGACGATTCCTGGACTCGGAGCCACTCGCAATGTCCACACCACCGGAAGATCCCACCGGCATGCCGGATCCCACCGACAGCCTGCTGCCCGGCGTCAGCGACGAGGATCTGGCACGGATCACGACCGACTTCATCAACAACGGCAAGACGATGCGCGAATTGAAGGGCATCGCGCGCGAGGAACTGGAGGCGGTCTATGGCATCGCCTACAACAGCTATGCCGGCGGCGATTACCAGAAGGCCCGCAAGCTGTTCCAGTTCCTCTGCTTCTTCGACCATCTGGAGCGCAAGTACTGGCTCGGTCTCGGCGGCTGCCGTCAGATGCTCGAGGATTACGCGCCGGCCATCGAGGCCTATACCTTCGCCATGCTGCTGGATTCCAGCGATCCCGCGCCTCCCTTCCATGCCGCCGAGTGCCATATCGGGCTCGGCGACCGCGAGGCCGCGATCAGCGGCCTGACCGCCGCGCTCGAATGGTCGGGCGATCGTCCCGAGCAGTTCCGGTCGCTTCGGGCGCGCGCGGAGGCGATGCTGGCGATCCTCGAAGAGTCCGGGCAATCCGCCGCGGCAGGAGAGTGAGCCATGTCGATCCCAACTGACGTCGCCCGGCGGCTGCTCGATGCCGCCCATGTCGCCGAGACGGAGGAACCGGTCCGCGCGCAAGCCCCGGCGCCGCGCACCCCGGTCGCGAGCGCACCGCCGCCTGCCAGTGCCGCGAGCCGCGGCGCCCCGCCGCTGCCCGCGCCGCCGCCCATGAGCATCGAGGACATGACCCTGGCCCTGACGGCGCTCAGCGGCAAGATCAACGAGACGCGCCAGCGGATGTCGATCAACGAGATCAAGGGCAACATGGCCAAGCAGAGCGCCGAGAACAAGGAACGGCTGGCCAAGATCCAAGAGTCGATCGAGAAGGCCGATCAGGCCAAGAAATCGGGCGTCTGGGGCAAGGTGTTCGGCTGGGTCGCGGCGGTCGCGGCCGTGGTCGCCTCCGCGGTCATGATCGCCACCGGTGTCGGCGCCGCGGCCGGCGCCTTGCTGTTGGCGGGGGCGATTACCGGTCTGTCCATGATGGTGCTGAAGGAGATCCCCGCCGTCGCCGACTGGATGTCCAAGAATCCGGCCTTCGGCTGGGCCATGATCGCGGTTCAGATGGTGCTCGCGGTCGCCAGCTTCGGGGCCGGCTTCGCCGGGGCGGCCAAGGCGGTGGCCGATGTCGCGGCCAAGACGGTCGGTGCGGCGACCAAGGTCGCCAACGTCGTCGGCAAGGTCGCCAATGGCGTCCAGGGGGGCGCGAGCGTGGGCATGGGCGCCTCGGCCATCGGCACCGCCGCGCGCAGCTATCAGGCCTCCGAGGCCAACATCGACGCCAAGCAGATCGAGTCCGAACTGCTCAAGCTGCAAGGGCTCATGGACGAGGAGATGGCGCGTCTGAAGAAGATGATGCAGGAGGCCGAGGAGTCGGTTTCGATCTGCATGGGCATCATGAGCGGCGCGACCCAGGCCAAACGGAACATCGCCGCCAAGATGGCCGTCTAGCCAATCCCTGATCCAGCGGAGGATGAGACCATGTCGGACCCGATCAGCGGTTATTCCGATCCACTGTCCCGCACCGACGCATCGGCGCTCGGCGGGACGGCCGATACCCAGCCCACGGGGGAGGTCGCGCGCGCCGACCGCCTGACACGGACGCATTCCCAGGACCGGATCGGTCGGCTCGATGCGCGGCAGGAACCGGTCTCGGGGCGCCAGGGGCCCGATCTGCCGCCGCCGGCCCAACCCGGGGCCGAGACCCTGCGCGCCGCCGCCGAGGGACTGGAACGCCTGTCCGGGACCGGGATGCAGGACGTCTTCGAGATCATGGCCGAGTTCTTCCGCATCTCCCAGAGTCTGCGCGAGGTCTCGAAGCAGGCCGCCCACGCCGAGCTCGAGCGCCAGGTCGGCGAGATCGAGAATCAGGCCAAGGACATGCATTCGGCCGCCGTCTGGAGCCTGGTCGCCGGCATCGTTTCGGGTATCGCCCAGATCGGTGCCGGGGCCTTTCAGACCTACGGCGCCGCCAAGTCGATCTCCACCCTCGGCGGGGGCGGCGAGGCCGGCGCCACCAAGGCCATGGCCGATGCGATGTCCATGCGCTGGAGCGGCCTGTCGGGGATCGTCTCGGGCGGCGGCAAGGGCATCGAGAGCGGTTTCCAGTATCTGGCCGCCATGGATCAGGAGGCGGTCAAGCGGGACGAGGCGGCGGCCACGCGGGCCGCGGGCGAGCGTGACGAGATGCTGAAATTCAAGGAAGGCATGGAGGAGAATATGCGCGCGGCCCTGCAGGCGCTCCAGCAGGTCATGCAGAGCCGCGAGCAGGTCGTGTCCAAGATCTTTGCGTGAGGAATCTCGTCATGTCGCGTCCCATCGATGAAATGCGCGTCACGCTGCCGCAGGAGGTCAAGCAGGTCTACGCGGGCGATCTCGCGGCGGCCCGTTGGCTCGGGGGGCGTGAGGTTCGGGCGGGCGTGCCCGGCGAGGCGCGCGCCGCCCGGGTCCAGGAGCAGCGGCGGATCGCCGAGCCGCCGGGACTCTGGAAGCGTTTTCTGAACGCCGTCGGGATTCGCCGCTTCACTCCGGAGGAGAGCTATCGGGCCAGAACCCATGCGCTCAGCGGGAAATTGCGCGATGTCGTCACCCGGCTCAGCACCGGGCATGCCACCAAGGACGCGCTCCTCGGGCCCATGCGCGACATCGCCTCGGATATCCGCACCCTGGCCCTGACGGTGCTCGCCAACGATCCGCAGATGGGGTCCTTGATCGGCCAGAGGAGGGCGCTCCTGGATCGCATGCAGGCGGGTGGACCCGCCGCAGGGACCGGCGCCGAGGAATCGGCGGCGATCGAGCGCCGGGTCGATGCCATGCTCCACGACACCGAGAGGGCGATCGTCGGCGCCCGGCTCGAGGCGCTCGTGACACCCATGTCCGACGAGACGCTGCATCGCCTGCGCGGGGTCGCCGAGGAGACCTTGGACCGGTTCCGGTCGCAGCTTCCGAACCGAGACAAGAAGTCCGAGGAGATCGGAACCTTGCCTGAAGGCCCCATGAAGGACCAGGAGCTCGCGCTGCGCGATCGGGAATATGCCAGCTACGGGCAGCCGATCGGATTGGCGATGACCCTGGTCGACGCGGCGGACAAGGCGTTGGCGAGCCGGGATGCGGCGCGTCAGTGGGAAACATCGGGGACTGGAGCGATCGATGTGGAAGGTTACCGGGCTGCCGCAACACCTTTGCTGAAAGGACTGGAGAGCCGCTTGGCACCTGCCTCGGAGCCGCGGGATCAGTTTCAGAACACCTTTCGAGACACGAGTCGGAATATGCGGTTTTCCGTTAACGGCGAACCGCTCGCGATCTGTCAGCTCGGGGATCACAAAGCGGATGAGCCGGTCGCAAGGAATGCTTACGTAACGGATAAAGAACGGATAGCCGCCAAATTTGGCGAGAATGCGCCGAAGGTTCTTGCGCTTCTGGATCAGCAGCTGATCACGCAGATCGCCAATCCGCTGTTCAAGCACGCAACCGTGGAAATTGGCAATCCTCCAGGGCCTTGTGCCATGAAAAGCATGAATAGTGCAGGGAGGGCCGGGGCACTTCAGGCAAGCATGAACGTCGTTGGCGGCGAGAATGGTGTGACTTTCGAGGTGAATATTCGGCGCGTGGTTGCCGAGATGGAAGATCAAGCCGGTCGAACGCATCGGTTCGATCCGGATCGGAGCCATCTCGATGTGAGCTATAAAATCGCCATCACGCCGGATAACCATCTGATATTCGACGGAGAGCCAACATTGGCTTACCACCTGAAAGGCTCGGAAACCTGAGGACGACACGCGATCATGACCTTCGACGAACTGACCCGCTCCCTGTCCGACCGCCTGGGCCTGCCCGACCTCGCCGCCAATCGGGAGGGCATGATCCGTCTGGCCTTCGCGGGCGATGTCGAGGTGGACATCGAGCCCGAAGCCGATGGCGACGCACTGCACATTTATACCAGGCTCGGACCCCAGACCGAGGATCCCGAGGTGCTCGCCCGCCTGCTGGCCGCCAATCTCTTCGGCCGGGAGACCGGCGGGGCGGTCATCGCCCTGGACGACTTCCTGAAGGAGCTGCTGCTGGCGCGCACCTTCGCGCTGGGGACCCTGGATGCGGACGCCTTTCTCGCGGCGCTGGAGGAATTCGTCAATTACGCCGAGCTGTGGCGCGACCGTCTCGCCTCCGGCGATCTGACGCGCTATCCGGAGCGGGAGGATGCCCAGGCGGCGCGCCCGGACCTGATGATCCGCGCCTAGGTGACGGCCGCCTTGGACACCCATCTGTCGGACCTGCTGGGCCGCTTCGCGGCGCGTCGGGATCTGGGCGCGCTCGGCGCGGACGCCGAGGGCCGGTATCGGCTGGAGCTGGACGGCTGGCTGGAGGTGCGGATCTTTCAGAGCGGCGGGGACCTCTTCCTGGAGGGATCCCCCGGCCGGCTGCCGGCGGAGGACCCGCGGGAGCCGGATCGGATCGCCGACCTGCTGCGCGAACAGGTGCGCGATCTCGAGGATCAGGAGGAGGTCCTGAGCCTGGATCCCGAGGGAGAGGATCTCATCCTGTTCCGCCGTCTCCAGGCGTCGGGGCTGAGGCTCGATGATTTCGAGCGGGCGCTCGAGTCCTTCGCCAATCGGCTCGAGCGCTGGACGCGTCGGCTCGCGGCCGATCGGACGGTCCCGAGCCCGGTGGCCGCCCCCATGCACATCATCTTTCCCTAGCCGACCATGGAGCCCGAGAGACCCTCTCCGTCCCCGGACGCGCGGCGTCCAGACTGGGTCCTGCATCTGCTCGCGGGCTTGCAGCGGGGCGCCGAGGCCCGGCTGCAGGACGGGATCGAATATATCCTGGGGCGGGACGAGTCCTGCGACCTGGTGCTCTGGGACGAGTCGGTCGCGTCCCGGCACCTCTCGCTGCTCGCCCATCCGGGATCCATCCGCGCCCAGGCGCTCGAACAGCCGATTCACCTGGCCGGGCGCCAGCTGGTCCCGGGGGAGTCGATCGAGCTCGACATCGCGACCGGTCTGCGTCTCGGGGATGTCGCCCTGGCCGTGGGGCGGCCCGACACCCGGTGGTCGGATCTGACGATCCCAGATCCGGCCGCCGTCGCCGCCTCTCCCCGAGAGGAGCCCGATGCGCGGGAGCCGGAACAGCCGGATCTCCCCGCTGCCTCGCCAGTCGCGGAGGCGGGTCCGTCCGTTCCGCCAGAGGGGACCCTCGAGGATTCCGATCGGCCGAATCCGGCGAAACCCTGGTGGGGATCGGGTCGGGGATTGGTCGCCGCCTCGGTGCTCCTGGTGCCGATCTTGGCCGGACTCGGCTGGTTCGCGCTCGCTCCCCGTCAGGTGCCGGTGGCCGGCGCCTCGCCAGCGACGGACCGGACGACCATGGAGCGCGCCCAGGATCTGGTCGAGCGTCTGGGGCTGGGTCCGGTGGAGATGGAACGCCGCCCGGATGGGGTCCTCATCCTGCGAGGCTACTGCGAGACGCGCGCCAAGCGTGACGAGTTGACGGCGGCGGCCGAGGCCGCCGGGCTGCCTCTGGTCAATCGGCTCTGGCCCGAGGACGGGGTGCGCCGCATCCTGGCGGAGACCCTGGATCGGCTGGGTGGCGGCCATCTGGATTACGAATATCTCGGCGCCGGGGAGGTCCGGGTGCACGGTCTCCTGAGATCCGGGCTCTCCGCCGAGGAGGTCGAGCGCTCGCTGCGGAACGACGTTCCGGGCATCCGGAACCTCGTCATGGATGCCCAGGAACTGGGTCCTTTCCTGGAGGATCTGCGCGAGGCCCTCCGGGACGGTGACCTCGACCGGAAGCTGTCCATTCACTCCGAGGATCCTCCGATCACCCTCAAGGGGCGTCTGAATACGCGAGACATGGAGGTTTGGGACAGACTCCGGAAGCAGCTCGCGGAACGCTATCCGCGTCTCCCGCCTCTGGTGTCGGAAGTCATGCACGACCCGCGCGAGAGGCGGCTTGCGGAAGCAAGCGGTCAGCCGGCTGCGGAGGCCGAGACGCCCGGCCACGTCGCCTGGCCCGCGATCCGAGTTCGTGGAATCCTGATCGGAGCCAACGACATCGCCTACGCGGTGCTGGACAATGGGGAGCAGGTCATGCGCGGGGATCTGATCGCCGACCGCTATCGAGTGGAGGAGATCCGCTTCGATCGGGTGATCGCCCGCCTAGGTGAAGAACGTCATGTATTCCGAGTAGGAGTCGATACAAGATGACCGATGAAGCCAACGAACCCTGGTTCGAGATCGAGCGCCGGCTGATGGACGACCAGGACGGCCGGGAGCGGGATGGAATCCAGTCGCGTCTGGAAGAGGCCGCGCGCCCGCTCAAGCGTCAGCTCGACGCGGGCGTGACCCCGGCCGAATTCGCTCGGCTGAACGCCGTTCTCGAGGGACTCGAGGCCGGTCGGGACCTGGTCATGCAGGTCTGGCGCGCGCATCATCCCAGCGTTTAGGGATACGCAACATTCAGAGCACAATATTCTCAAGCGAGGTGAGCCATGACGATCGAAGTGGGCGCATTGTTGAGCGCACTCAGCAAGGAAGAGGAGGCGATCAAGAAAAAGATCGACGACCCGGACTTCAAGGCGACGGACTCGAAGCAGATGCTCGAACTGCAGATGCGCTTCAGCAACTATCAGCAGCTCAGCGGCATCACCTCGGCCATCGTCAGCGATCTGAAGCAGGCGGCGCAGGGCGTCATTCAAAAGGTGTAGCGCGGCCGGTCGCGGCCCGAGATTCACGACCCGGCGCCCCGCTTGGAGCGCCTCGATGTGTGGAGACAATGCATGGACATCGACGACGATCTGGTCCGACTTCTGGCCGAGCTGGCCTCCATCGCCGGCGGGCGCGGCCTGGCGGAACCCGCCGAGGCGCTCGTCGGCGCCCTGGTGGCGCTGCGGCCGGACAGCGAGCGGCCCTATCTGATCCAGGCGCTGGGGCAGCTGAATCTGGGCGACGCGAACGGCGCGGAGCGCATCCTGCGGGACCGGGCGCTCAAGACCAATCCCAGTAGCGCCATGGCCTTGGCCTATCTCGGACTGGTGCTGCACCAGCAGGGACGCATGAGCGAGCGGGACCAGGTCCTGCGTGCGGCGCTGGACAGCCCGGACGGAGACGCCGATGCCGAACGGCTCGCCCGCAGTCTCCTGGCGGCCCCGCCCGCCTGATGAGCCCGGCCGGGCACGCCTCTCGGCGCACCTGATCATGATGAGGATGCTGGCACTGATGAGACAACGGCGATGATCGACCCGGTCACGGCCTATGCCGTCGGCCCTCTGGCCAGTCTGGACCCGGTCCCGCAGATGACGGTGCCGCTGCCCATGCCGGCGGTCGGCGCCGCCGATCAGGCGCGGTTCCAGGCGGCGCTGCATCCTGTTCGGGACACGCCCCCAGGGACCGGAGTGGACGCGGCCTGGTCCGGCCAGTCGCTGGAGACCCCGGTCAGCCCGGGCGACAGGATCCTCCAGGGGATGGAGCGTCTGCGCACCCGCTATCGCGAGGTCGGCGCGGCCTTGGAGTCGAGCGTCCACGAGACCCAGATGAACCCTCAGGAGCTGCTCGGCCTGCAGATGCAGATGGCCCAGGTGACCCTGGGGACGCAGCTGATCGGTCAGGTCGCCAGCAAGCTGGAGCAGAACCTCAACACGCTGCTCAAGGCGTCCTGATGGCCGCATCCGCCGCCGTCGGACGGCTGCCCGCTGGATTGGCGCGGATCCTGGCCTGTCTGTGCCTGCTGACCCTGTTGGCCGGCTGCCAGAAGGTGGAGCTCTATTCGGATCTCTCCGAGCGCGACGGCAACGAGATCCTGGCGCTCCTGCTGAGTCAGGGGATCGCCGCGGACAAGAGCCGCGACAAGGAGTCCGTGGCCATCAGCATTCCGCGCGATCAGGTGGCGCGATCCCTCAATATACTCAACCGCGCGGGCCTGCCGCGCGACCGCTTCACCGACCTGGGACAGATCTTCCAGAAGCAGGGACTCATCTCCTCGCCCATGGAGGAGCGCGTGCGCTACACCTACGGCATCTCGCAGATGCTCGCCGATGCGATCAGCCAGATCGACGGGGTGCTGACGGCGCGCGTGCTCATCGTGCTTCCGGAGGCCGCCGCATTCGGCGAGACCGCGCCTCCACCCTCGGCCTCGGTCTTCATCAAGCACCTCGATGGCTCCGAGATCCAGGAAGCGGTGCCGCGGATCAAGGCGATGGTGCAGAACAGCGTCGACGGATTGAGCTACGACAAGATCGCCGTCGTGCTCTTCGGGACGAGCCAAAGCCTTCCCGAGCCGAGTGCTTTCGACGCCCATGCCAATCCGATGCCCGAGCCGTCCCAGGGGTGGGTGGCGATCGGCGCGCTCGCATCGCTGCTGGTCCTCGCCCTGTCGGCGGCCGGCTATCTCGGATGGCGCCTGAGACGGGCCTCGCGACCGCCCGGTCCTGGCGGCTCCAATGGCTGACGCGGATCTGGGTCTGGCGCGGCCGCTCTGGCGGGAGCAGGCGCTCATCCTGAATTTCCAGCCGGCGCGGTATCTGCACGCCTCCTGGCTTGGGCTCCTCCCGGAGGGCGAGCTCATCGGGCGGTTGCGCGAGGCGCCGCGCGCACACCCCCTGGTGTCGCGCCATCTGTTGCAGGCATTCGGCCTCGAGGGGCGGTGGGTCGAGGATTTCAGCCATCCCTGGGCGCGTCTCGCCCTGCTCGACGGCCCTTGGCTCGAGCGCCTGCTGCGCCGCCTGGGGCTCGCGCTGCGCGCGGGCGCGCTGCGTCAGGATCTGGGCGGCGAGCGGATGCGCCGGCTCAAAGGGACCCTGAGCCAGGAGGACTGGGTCTTCCTGACCCGCGAGACCCCCCTGCTCGGACGGATCCCCGAGTTCGCGTCCGAACCGCGGGAGACCGATCCGGCGACCCGCTTCGCCCTGATCGGCGCCCGCTATTGCGCGCTCCACGGCCTGGGGGCCATGGAAACGCCTCTGGTCCGGCGTCTGGCCATGAAGCTGCCCCGGGACTGGGCCGCGGCCCTAGATGTCCCGCGGCCGGCTCGTCCATCCTCATTGCCGCCCTTGTTGTCCAAACTGCTTCGGGAGCTGCCCGCGCCATGGATCCCTTTGTTCGCCTGAAGCCAGACGCGCTGAAGATCGCCCCCGAGGTCAGGTGCCTGAAATCCTCGGACTATCGGACGCTGATCTCGGCGCGCGAGCTGCTCGATGCGGCGCGACGCGCCGCCGAGGCGCTGCGCGCCCAGGCCGAGGAGGACTATGCCCGCGAGCGCCGGCGCGGCTACGATGAGGGACTCGCCGAGGCACGGATGGAGATGGGGGTGCGGATGCTCGAGACCGTCGAGCGCAGCGTCGCCTATTTCGGTCAGATCGAGCATCAGGTCGCGGATCTGGTGATGACGTCGCTGCGCAAGATCCTCGGCGAGTTCGACGACACCGAACTGACGCTGCGCCTGGTGCGCCAGGCACTGCAGGTCGTGCAGAGCCAGCCGCGCGTCACCATCCGGGTCTGTCCCGAGCAGGCCGCCGAGCTGCAGGAGCGTCTGTCGAGGCTGATCGCCGGCTATACCAGTCTGGGCACGGCCGTCATCTCGGCCGATCCGCGCCTGGAGCGGGGCGGCTGCATCCTCGAGACCGAGATCGGGGTGGTCGAGGCCAGCCTCGACCTTCAGCTGATGGCGTTGGACAAGGCGCTGCGGTCGCGGCTCCAGGCTCGGGACGGTGCCGCGGACGCAGTGGATTCCAGGGTCGACCGATAAGGAGGGGTTCTATGAATATCGAGATCACACAGCAGGCGGACATCAGCATCGTCACCGTCACGGGCAAGCTCGACGCCCTCACGGCGCCCGAATACGAGCGGCGCCTGGGGCGGCTGATCGAGGAGGGCGCGCAGCGGATCGTCGTGGACTTCGGTCCGCTGGTCTACGTCAGCAGCGCGGGTCTGCGCGCCCTGCTCAATACGACCAAGCCGCTCCAAGCCCGCGGTGGCCGCATCGTCTACGCCAACCTCCAGGAGCCGGTGCGCGAGGTCTTCGAGATGACCGCACTCCTGACCCTGTTCAGGGTGCACGACTCGCTTGCCGACGCCCTGGCCGACGTCTGAGTCGAGGGGCGCCGTCATGACCACCGTCACCCTTCGTCTCCCGGCCAACCTGGAGGAACTGCCCGCGGCTCAGGACTTCCTGGCGCGCCAGGCCGAGCTCGGCGGCCTGGATCCGCGCACGAGCGGACGTCTGGCCCTCGCGCTCGAGGAGGTCTTCGTCAATGTCTGCCATTACGCCTATCCGGCCGGCACGCCGGGCGAGATCGAGCTGCGCGCGACCCGGGATCCAGGGCGTTTCCTGCTCGACGTGATCGACGATGGGGTAGAGGTCGATCCCCAAGGCATCCAGGAACCGGATCTGGATCTGCCCCTGGAGCGGCGGGCCGTCGGCGGACTCGGCTGGTTCATGATCCGGCGCCTGGTGAGCGAGCTGCACTGCCGGCGCGAGCGGGGACGCAACCGGGTCTCGCTCGTCATGGATCTGCCGGCGGATGCCTCGGCATCGGCGGGCGGCTGAGCGAGGCGCCCGGTCTGTGGTACGGACAAGGCTGGCCGGCTGGTCCTGGCTCCTCCTCGCCGGGCTGCTGATCGGATTTCCTCCGGGTGTCGGGCGATGCATGGCGGACGCCGGCCAGGACGCGACACTCGTCCCCCTGAGTCTGATGCTGGGCGCGCATCCCAAGGCGCGGTTCGCCGGCTATTACCTGGCCAAGGAGCTCGGCTACTATCGCGAGGCCGGGATCGAGCTGAGGATCGAGCAGGCGGCGAGCGGTCGCTCGCCGCTGGAGGCGCTGCGGGAGGGCAGGGCCGACATCGCGCTCCTCTGGCTGCCGACCGCCGTCCAGGCGCGCGCCGAGGGCGTCCCCCTGGTCAATCTGGCGCAGATCCTTCGGCATTCATCCCTCGTCATCATCGCCCGCGCGTCCTCCGGTGTGCGTGCCGTCTCCGATCTCGACGGCAGGCGGCTGGGCATTCCCGTGGACGAGCGGCGGCTGCCGGTCGAGATCCTGCGCCGCAAGATGGGTCTGGGATTCACCTCCGTGCCCCAGTCCGCATCGGTCAATCTCTTCCTGCGCGGCGGCGTCGAGGCCGTCGCCGGACTCTGGTCGGACGACTACCATCTCCTGCTCAACGCCGGGCTCGATCCCGAGGATTTGGCGGTTCTGCCCTTGACCGAGCTGGGCGTCGATCTGCCCGAGGACGGACTCTATGCCCTCGAGTCGACCCGCAACCAGCGCTCGGGGCCGCTCGCCGCCTTTCTGACGGCGACCCGGCGCGGCTGGGAGGCCGCCGCGGAAGATCCGGCCTCGGCGCTCGATCTGGTGCTGGGCATCCAGCGGGCGGCGCGCATCCCGGCCAACCGTGCCCATGAGCGCTGGATGCTCGGGCTCATGCTCGATGCCCTGGGTCCGTCGTCCCCGGACGGATGGGACTGGCGGCTGAAGCGGGAAGAGCTGGCCCGTGCGCGCGACCTCCTGTCCGAGACCGGTCTGCTGGATGCCAAGGCGGGAGCCCTCACGGGCCTGGGGGACTGGTGATGCCGCATTGGGGTGGAATCGGGCGCCGGCTGCTGATCGTCGTCATGCTCTGCGTCACGGTGGTGCTCTCCGCCAGCCTGGGCTTCTATCATCATCAGGCCCGCCAGCGCCTGATGCGGCCCGTCCAGGCCAACGCCGATCATCTGTCTTTCGCCCTGGTGCAGCGGGTGGGACAGTTTCTCGTCACGGCCAGACGCGCCACCGAGACCCTCGCCCAGGCGATCGAGTCCGGACGCTTCGACGAGGCGGAACTGGAGGAGCTGCTGCGTCGCTCGCTGCTGACGAGTCCCGAGCTGTTCGGGGTCGGTCTGGCGCTGGACCCGGCCGGGCTCGGGGACGCAAGCCAGCGTTCCATGATGTATTTCCACCGTCAGGCGGATGGCATCCGCTTCACCACCGAGCTGGACGAGGACGACTATCTGGTCGAGGACTGGTACCAGATCCCCTATGCGCTCCAGGAGCCCGAATGGAGCGAGCCCTATTACGAGGATCTCGCCGGCCGCTCTCAGCTGATCGCCACCTTCTCACTGCCGATCGCCGATACCGCTCACCACCCCGACCGGCCGCTCGGGATCCTGGCGGCGGATATCGACCTCGATTGGCTTACGCGCCAGGTCGCCAAGGTCGCGGTGCTCGATACCGGCTTCGCCGTGCTGATCTCGCGCAACGGCACCATCCTGACGCATCCCGATGCCGATCTCATCATGAACGAGAGCCTCTTCAGCCTCGCCGAGCTGAGCGAGGATCCGGAGCTGCAGCGCGCGCAGGCGCACCAGCTGCTTTCGGGCGGTCAGGGCTTCATCGAGCACAGTCCCCTGCTCGGCGTCATGGCGCACATCCACTATGCGCCGATCGCCGCATCCGATTGGACGCTCGCCATCGTCTTTCCGGAATCCGAGCTGTTCGGCGACATCGATCGCCTGACCTTGAGCGCCGCTGGCATCGGGCTGATCGGGCTGCTCGTCTCCCTGATCGCCATGGCCCTGGTCGCGCGCTCGATCAGCCGGCCCTTGCGGGCGCTCGTTCATTCGACGGGACGGATCGCCCAGGGCGACTTCGAGGCGCCTCTGCCCGAGCCCTCGCATGCCGACGAGGTCGCGGACCTGACCCGCTCCTTCGCGGCCATGCGGATCGCGCTGCGTCGGCATCTCGAACAGCTCCAGCGCGCGACGGCGGCCAGGGAGCGGATCGAGAGCGAGCTGGCGATCGCGCACGACATGCAGATGTCGATCCTCCCCAAGCGTCTGCCACCCATTCCGGGGCACGAGGGGGTGCGTCTGGAGGCCAGGATCCTCCCCGCGCGCGAGGTGGGCGGCGACTTCTACGATTTCTTCCTCGTCGATCCGAATCGTCTGTGCCTGTTGATCGCGGACGTCTCGGGCAAGGGCGTGCCCGCGGCCCTCTTCATGGCCATGACCAAGACCCTCATCAAGGGCAGCGCGCGGTATGGATCCGATCCGGGCGAGATCCTGAGTCTCGTCAACGACGAACTCGCGGCGGACAACGACAGCAATATGTTCGTCACCGTCTTCTGCGGGATCCTGGACCTAGAGACGGGCACCCTGGCCTATACCAATGCCGGACACAATCCGCCCGTGCTGATGCGGGGCGCCGGAGAGGATCCGGTCCTGGTCAGGAGTGCACCTCAGCTGATGCTCGGCGTGATGGAGGGACTGACATTGCGCACGGATCGTCTCACCCTCGCTCCTGGCGACCGACTCTTTCTCTACACCGACGGGGTCACCGAGGCGATGAATGGGCGCGATGAATGCTATTCCGAGGCACGATTGCTCGATCTCTTGTCGGGTCTGCGCACTCGGCCGATCGATGCGCTCGGGGGAACCGTGCTGGAGGATATCCGCGACTTCGTGGGCGAGACTCCTCAATCGGACGACATCACTATCCTGATCTGTGAGTGCTGATCGCCTCGGTTGGGCCTGCCCGAGATCGGCCTGTTTCTGGTGTGGGCCGAAGTACGAGGGCGGGCGTCGGCAATGGATTGGTGCGCTGATGCAACAGTTCTTGGCGATATCGCCCCCTTATCGCCGGACTCATATGTCTTTAACCTAGTGTTTTTCTTCACCAGCCGTCGGCCTCTGTCTCGTCTGACGGATCCTTGCCGGTCGTCACCGGCCCGGAAAGGATCACTCGTTACCCAGGTTTTCCATCATCGTTCTGGAGGTTCCAATGCTCTTCGACCCCATTCGCATCCGTTCGCTGCAACTGAGCAATCGCACCGTCATGGCGCCGATGACGCGCAGCCGTGCCGTCGATGCCAATACCCCGAACGCCTTGATGGCCGAATATTATGCCCAGCGCGCCTCGGCCGGTCTGATCGTGACCGAGGGGACCTCTCCGTCGCCCAACGGACTCGGCTATCCCAGAATCCCCGGGATGTACGATGCCGAACATGTGCACGGCTGGAGGTCGGTCACGGATGCCGTGCACGAAAAGGGCGGAGCGATCGTTCTCCAGCTGATGCATACCGGGCGGGTAACTCACGTGGCGAATCTGCCCGCGAATGCCGAGGTCCTGGCTCCGGTCGCCGGTGCCTGCCCCGGCGAGATGTACACCGACACCCTGGGGCTGCAGCCCTTCAGCCCGGCCCGGGCGATGGACGAGGGGGATATCTCCCGGGCGGTCGAGGAATTCGCCCGCTCGGCGGGTCTCGCGATCGAGGCCGGGTTCGACGGGGTCGAGCTGCACGCGGCGAACGGCTATCTGATCGAGCAGTTCCTCAATCCGAACGTGAACGCGCGCACGGACGCCTACGGCGACGGCATCGAGGGACGCAACCGGTTCGCCCTGGAGGTGACGCGCGCGGTCTGCGGCGCGATCGGAGCCGACAAGGTCGGAATCCGCCTGTCTCCCTACGGGGTGTTCAACGCGACCGGGGCCTTCGAGGAGGTCGATGCCCAGTATCTCGCGCTCTGCGATGCGCTGTCGGGGCTCGGGCTGCTCTATCTGCATCTGCTCGATCACTCGGCCATGGGCGCGCCTCCGGTGCCGGAGGAGATCAAGATGCAGCTGCGTCGCCGTTTCGACGGACCCTTCATCCTCGCGGGCGGCTTCGACCGGGCGAGCGCGGAGGCGGCCCTCTCCGAGGATCGGGCCGATCTCGTGGCCTTCGGGCGGCCGTTCATCGCCAACTCGGATCTGGTCGAGCGGATGCGTGCCGGCGCCGAGCTGAACGCCCCCGATATGGACACCTTCTATACACCGGGCGCCAAGGGATATACGGATTATCCGACGCTGACTTCTTGAGCCGCTGGCACCGCCCCGGCATGAGGCTCAGGTCTAGCGCAGACTGAAGCTGATCGGCACGGTGATGGTCACGCGGTTCTTGCCGAGGGCGGCCGGAATGGGCGGCATGGGCGAGGCGCGCTGCAGCATGGCCTCGACCTCCCGATCGAGCGACGTGTGACCGGAGCCCGAGACGATCCGGTGTGAGAGCAGTCGGCCCTGGCGGTCGATGGTGAAGGTCACGCGCACGGTGCCTTGCTGCTGGCGGCGGCGCGCCTGAGCCGGGTAGCGCTTGTGACGCGCGAGCCAGCTCGCGAGGGTGCCGTAGTAGCTGCGCGCACTGGCCGCACCGGAGCCCTTTGCGGTGCCGCCCCGTCCGGATCCCTGGTTGCCTGGGGCGGCCGAACGGCCTTCTGACCTCGCCTTCGTCCCCGTTCCTTGGCTGTGCGAGGCCGACTCCGCCGTATTGGATCGCTTGCGACTGGACTTGGCCGCTACGGCGGGTTTCGGCGGAATACTGGCCCGGGGTTCCTTGGTGCTCCGCTTGGGCGGGGGCCGACGGGCCTTGAGCGGCGGCTTTTTCGTCTCGAGCGGCGCCTGGGTCTTGGGCACGGGTACGGGTTTCGAGACGGGCGGCTCGACCGGGCGTGCCTCGATGGTCTCCGGCGGTGCCTTCAGGGGGGCGAGTGCCGGGCCTACGGGTACGAGCGGGGCGAGCACCGGCGCTTGAGCCGGGGGCGAATCCGGCTCCTGGCCTCCGGCGGCCGAGCCCGAGCCCCCTCCATTCGGTTTCAACAATACCAGTTGAATCCGTTGGAGCGGCTCGGACGCCGGCTTCGGCCGGGATTGCGGCGGAAGCATCAGCAGCAAGGATCCGTGAGCCGTTCCGGCGACGGCAAGCGCGATCAGCCAGTGACGCGCGCGGATCTCCATCAGTTCCGACCGATCGTCATGGGGTGCGGGATGACGACTATTTCGATCAGCGGGGTCAGGCTGGTCGGGACGCGGCGGCGCGGTGCGCGCCACTCAAGCCGCATGGCCGACCTGCAGCCGATCGTCCGGGACGGTCTCGTGCACGGGCTCGGGCTCCGCCATGACCAGATCGCGGGTGAAGACCTGGGTGACGGCGTCCTCCATCTGATGTCCGCAGCGCTCGACGCGACGTTCCAGCCAGCTGTGCGCCAGCACCGCCGGAATGGCGACGGTCAGGCCGACGGCGGTGGTGAGCAGCGCCTGCCAGATGCCGCCGGAGAGAATGGCGGGATCCACCTGGGAGCCGGCCGACTCGAGCCGTCGGAATGCCTCGATCATCCCCAGCACCGTGCCGAGCAGACCCAGGAGCGGACTCAGGGTGCCGATGACCTCGAGCGCGCGCAGATAGCCGCGCAACCGCTCCAGCTCCTGGGTCGCGAGCCGGACCAGCTCCTCGCGCAGCAGGGACTGATCGGCCCCGGGCCGGCGGCATCCCTCGAGCGCGGCGTGGGTCACGCGCGAGACGGGATCCCTTTGTCCGGTCACGGCGGCCAGCGCCGCACGCGCGTCGTGCCGGCGCCAGTGCCCGATGGCCGCTCGTGCGGGGCCGAGCGAGCCCAGCCGCAGCCGCTGGAACTGCCAGAGCTTGAGGATGACGATGGCCAAGGCCACGACGGACAGGAGTCCCAGGACCAGGACTACGGGGCCGCCGGTGTCGAGGAAGGCGTCCAGGCGCTGCGGAAGCTCGGCGAGAGACCCGAGCCAGTCCGTCTCCACCGCGGGTGCGGTGGACGGATCGGCGGATCCTGCACTGGAGGGTGCCGCTCCATCCGCAGCCGGGACCCCGAGCGGAGTATCGGGGTCGTCCTCTTGGCTGGATTCGGGTGGAGCGGCATAGATGCTGGCCTCGGTCATGGACATGGGCTCCTCTTGTATCCGTCTGAGCGCGCGACTGGAATAAGGGTTTCAGGGTGGTCGCTCGGCCCTCGGTTTCCGGTGGGCCGAGCGCCGTGCGCTACCAGTCGAGGCTCATGCTGAGCCAATAGGTCCGAGGCCAGGAGACGGCATAGTTGTTCGTCCCGTATCCGCTCCACACCGACTGCGAATACCACTCGTCGAAGAGATTCTTGACCTCCGCGCCGAGCCGCAGCTTGCGTGCGTCGTTGCCGCCGAGCGGGCGCTCGTAGAAGAGTCCCAGATCGACGACGTCATAGCCGTCGTAGCGCTCGCTGTTCTCGTCGTCGATGTAATACTTGCCGACGTGCCGCCATTTGATCTTGCCGCCGATACCCTGAGGCGAGCGGTATTCGGCCGAGAGGTTGGAGATGCGATCCGGGACGCCGCTGATCTCCTTGCCCTCGAGTGCTGCATCGTTGCTGGAACGGATCTCGGAGTCGATCAGGGCGATGTCGCCCGAGAGGGTCAGCCCCTCGAGCGGACGCCACAGCACGGCGGCCTCGACACCGGTGCGCCGGGTCTCGCCCAGGTTCTTGTAGAGCCCCGAGCCGACCGGGTATTCCTGGATCTCGTCGCTGGTGTCGAGGATGAAGAGCGCCAGGTCCGCCGACAGTGCCTCGATGGGGTCGTAGCTCAGGCCGATCTCGTATTGCCGGATCACCTCGGGCGAGACGTCGAGGTCGGTCTGATACTTGGCCTCGCCGTCCGGGAGCGAGAAGCCCTCGCTGAAGCTGGCGCGCAGATCCAGCCCCTCGATCAGGAGGCTGCGGAAGCCGAGCTTGGGGCTCCAGTGGTCGTAGTCGTTCATGTCGCTGTCGAACGGCTCGCCGTCTGGGTCTCGGTTGTCGTAGCTGCCGCCGAAGCTGTCGTAGCGAAGACCCAGCGTGGGCCGGAAATAGCGCGACAACTCCCATTCGCCCTGGGCGAAGACGGAGAAGGTCGTGATGTTGAAGGTACGGTCCTCGGTCTTGTCGAGCCGCGCCCGGTTGGATGTATCCCAGCGCAGCCAGTCGGTGTCCTCGTCGTAGTATTCGAGACCCAGGATGGCCGTGAGCGGCTTGTCCGCGAGTTGGGCGTCCAGGTTCAGGCTGGCGCCTGTACCCCAGACGCTGCGGTCGTAGTTGCGCTCGGTCTGTCCGCCAGGGTCGTAACCGAACTTGGCGAAGCGGGTGAAGTCCTGCTGGGTCCCGTAGAGCCAGTAGAGGAGCCGCAGCTCCTCGCTCAGCGAGAGCCCCAGGTCGAAGCGTTCGCTGTAGAAGCTCTTCTCGCCGCCGTCGTCCTCGGCGTTGGGTGCCTGATCGGTGGATTCGGCATCGAAGAGGCTTTTGGGGATGTAGCCCGGGGCATCCCAGTCGGACTGGTGCGCCCGCAGGCTCAACGCCAGGTCCAGTCGCTCGTTCAGGTCCCAGGTGAAGCGGGTCGAGGCGTTGATGCGCGACCACTGGGAGTTGTCCTGGAAGCCCTGGGTGCTGGCGCCCTGGATCGCCGTGTTGTTGTAGAGGCCCTCGGCCAGGGAGAGCCCGAAGGCGCCCTGGGCGTCCCAGGTGTCGAATGAGCCGTAGGTCAGTTTGGCCTTGGCGTACTCTCCGCGCTGGCGGGTATGGAAGGCCAGCGAGCCGGCGCGCGCGAAGTTGCCGTAGAGGACGGAGGAGGGGCCCTTGAATACCTCCAGCTCCTCGATCTCGAGCGGGATGAGCACATTGACGTCCGCATAGCCGTCGGCATGCGACTCGCCCTCGTTGAGGGGGATGCCGTCGACATAGACGGCGACGTCGCCGCCGTGGGCGCCGCCAGTGAAGCCGCGCATCTTGATGACGTTGGCCACGCCGCCCATGTTGTAGTTGCCGATCTCGACCCCGGGCACCTCCTCCAGCACCTCCTCGATGCGCACGGCCGTCATCTCCTCGAACCGCTCCGCTTCCACCCGGTTCACCGTCGCCGGGATGTCGTCGCGGTGCAGGGCCTCGCCCTTGACCATGATGGTGCCCAGCTCGATCGCCTCGTCACCGTCGGCGAGCACTTCGGCAACCAGGGTGCCCGGCAAGGCCAGGGCGCAGAGCAGCGCGGATCCTCGCAGACGCACGCTCATGGTCGCGCCCCCGCGCCCGGACGGGCGACCCGCGTCAGCAGATAGGCGCGAAGGTTCTCGCGATCGACCCCGGAGGCCGGCGGCGCTTCGCGCTCGACACGGGCGTAGACCAGCCAGGGACCGGGCCGGTCCAGGGCGATCTCGGCCTCGCCCTCGGCGTTCGTGGCGGTGCTCACCGCGGCCTCCCGCTCCTCGCTCTCGAAGCCCTGATGGACGGCATGGACCTCCGCATCGGCGATCGGACGGCCGTGCAGCAGTACCCGGACCGCGAGCCGGTCGCCCGCGCTCAGGGTCGTCGGATTGGCCAGGGGAATCAGCTCGATCTCGTGCCCCAGGGCCGCGTCCCAGCCGCCGCTTGGCTGCCCGACGGTCACGAAGGTCTTGATCGACTTGAGATAGCGGGTGGTGACGACGGCGTCCGGGACCTCCATCTTCTGACCGGGCGCATGGCCGCTCTTGGTGCGGCTCCAGAACTGTGGCCGAGTCGAGACGGCGCCCAGCATGTAGGTCCCTTCGCCGAGCATTACAGCCGACAGGGTGGCGCGGGTCGCATTCAGCTGCTGGTAGGCGAGGGCGATCTCGCGTCCGTCCGGAAGCCGCTCGAAGGCCCGAAAGCCCGTCACGTCAGGGACCGATTCGTCCACGAAATAGCCATGCCCGGAGGTGAAGTGAGCCTCCAGCAGCGTGCCTGGCGCCGGATCGAAGGTGCCTGGCATGATCCAGTAGTCATGGGCCTGTGAGGCGATCGGCAGCAATGCCAGCGAGGCGGCCAAGGCGGCCGCCGTCATCTTGGGGTTCGACATCCATCCTCTCCTTCGTCGGTTCTCGTTGTTATCGATCGACGCCGCGAGGGAATTCCAAGCCTATGGCAAGGAAGCGAAATATCGGCCGGCGAGCGATGCCCCGATCGCATCCCGATCCTGGGTGCCCGGTCTTCCCGCACGCGTAGGTGTTATTTATTTATTTTTTTTCTTACTGGCGAGGGTAAGGTACAACAGCTCCGGCTACCGTTTCAATCGCGCCTGGCGGATTCGGTTTCAGGCGTTCGCGATCGCCGAAATCCTGGCGCTCGACGCCGCCGTCGAGGCGGTCCGCGCCGGAGAGCAGGGCCGAGGCTTCGTCGTGGTCGCCGCCGAGGTGCGCCTGCTCGCGCAGCGCATGGTGGCGAGGTTTTCCGCCTCTAGGTAAATAAAACGGGTAATCCCCCGGCTTTGCCGGGGTGACAGTAGCAGTTTGACATTTCCGGGAGTCCATCGGGGACACTCCGCAGCGTGAGC
>NZ_AONC01000024.1 GCF_000585215.1 Imhoffiella purpurea
AGGGTACGCACGGGAGAGGGTCCTGCCAATTCTTGTCACCCTAATCACCTACATCCGCACTCGGTCTTGGCCAGGGTTATGATCATGGCCATATATCTCAAGCCATATTGATTCGCGATATTCCGCCGGTCGGTGTTGTCTCCTATACTCCCATTTTCACTGATGACCGGTCGCGCTGCATAAAGAGCGGCTTCAGATATATATTGTGATCATGCGGGAACGATCACAACATCAAATTTTGTGGCGCCAATATCTAGAAGGGACTGTTCCAATATATCCGGGTCCGAAACATAATATTCTTTCTCTCGTTTTTTGTAGTGACGGTCTGTATATTTCACCTTAATCAGGTCGATGCCAGAATCCCGGATTTCTCGATCAATAGCCCCCCTGTTTTTCTTGATACTATGCTCAGAAAACCCGAGCTTTTTTAGTTCGGATGGCTTGTTCTGGCAAAATCCTACTTGCATTAATGCTTCGATTTGATCTGAATATTTTGTTGGTTCATACCGAAAGAAATCCGTTATCTCAATTTCACCCCCGAGACTCTCATTAGAATATATGTAGATGTCTTTGGGCTTGCCGTGATAGTAACGCCCTCTACCTATCGCTTGCATTGTTTCTGAACAAGAAAAATGCTTGTTTATAGAATCAACGCGAGCATCAATGAAAGAAAAATTATTTAGGGACATGGGTTCTCCGTTTTTCATTCTCAAAGGACGATCCATGAACTCTTTCTTGAAGCTGGGTGAGTCGACTATTGCATGTGCATAGTTCTGCACTTCACTTTCTGGAAGGCAGTGCCTGCCAACAATTAGTATGCAGTCGAGATCGTCGAATTTATTCAGTCCTCGCAGTTTTCCAAAGTGGCCATAAATCTTAACACCCAATTGATCGGCTAGCCAACGATCAAAATCTTTGATGCCGGGTATATTCTTGTAAGTAATCAATCCAACCGAACCGTAGCGCTTTACAATAAGACGGAGGTCCTCAAGAAGTTCGTCCCTGCGCTTTTGGTCTTCGAGCCTTGATTTCGTCCAGTTTTGATTCTCTAGTTGATAGATGTTGATGTCATCTCTTCTTCTTGCGTTGATCGAAATATACTCAACATCACCAAGAACGGCTTTCACCACATATTCGTTTGCTGTGGCGTCCAGGTAAAGGGTTGGAATGTTTTCATAGCGACTTGCGACTGGCGAGATTTCTGAATATACAAGCGCATTACCGGATTCTATAAACCTGATTTTCTTCAGGGGTATGCTATTTGTGTTGTTCTTAATGTGGTTGTAAAGAATCTCTAATATTTTGGAGTGGGGTGTTTGGTTTTTGATTTTCATTTCTCGGATATAGTCCTTGCGTGTAGTGAATGGTATTTTTTGCCTCTTAGATTTGATCATGCGACCGTAATCGCTAATAACATCTTCCCTGTGATTTTCTATGGCATCTTGTAGCGACAAACCGTTTTTGATGTCATTGATGATATTGCGGATGCCGTCATAGTTAGTGTTCAATGTTTCTTTGTGCTCCACTGGGGTCATCCAGTCTTCGTCAATGATAATGAATTCTGGTTCCCAGACTGCCTCGCTTGGCCCTCCAGTGTTGTTGGTTCCATTGAACCATGCTGATTGCCTATTGGTATATTCTTGGTGGGTCATTACTCTGATATTTTCTGGCCCAGAGAATTGTAGTATATAGTCGCAGTCAGTTCTCATTGGGCAATCATTCAAGCATTGAGCAAGCGGCATATTTATCCCGCTGTCTTCGTATTCCTTTAATACTTCAGGCATCAAGCATGTGTGCGTTTTACCCTTGATATGGCATGCGTAAAACATATTGCTGCGGCGTTTTTTCATTGATTTGAAGTCATTGGGGCTTTTTTTCAATTTCCCCATGATTTCATCGGCCAGTTCGTGATTTGGAACTAGGAACAAGATTCTACGTTTGGGCAAGGTTTCTTTTAGTATGCTTAATACTGCATGAGTTTTCCCGATCCCGCTTGCAACCCTTAGAAAAACAGATCTGGGGGTTTCCTTCTTGAAGAATGAGCGAATAGTATCCTCAAGTTTGGATTCGGCTTCCTCGATGGTTAGTAATTGATCAAATTGAAAATTACTGAGTGTTGCCGACAGCTTTCTTCTGGATGAGCCTGTCACTGGTTGATATCCATTTTCCTCTGCAATTTTTATTAGGGTATTAATGTTGTAGAACTTGCAGTTTTTGATTTGATCTTCTAGTTGGTTCCTTAATATGGATTTCTCTTCTTTTGACCAGTGATCGAGTAGTATGTCAATACCCCTCTCACCAAGAGATATAAGGACGGCAAAATTCACTGGCATTCTTTCGTTGTAATGCAGGTCCTTTGGTATGAATTTGAGAAGAGTCAAGACGAAATCTTCAGTGATAGGATGGGCGTTGTTTTCCCTGATGTCATTACGTGGATTGCTATGGCCATGATTGTGTCTCGGTGAATCTGGTTGGTATTTGCACCTGTCGTTAATCTCTAGTGTTTTGCAGTCTTCATTGAGGTATGCGTCAGGATCATGTGAGATGTAACAGGCTTGTTTTAGGTGGGAGGCTGCATTGTCTGGTGTGACATTGATATCTTCTCTGATGTATTCTTGCACATGATGATATGCTTGACTGAATCGTTGCTTGGTGATCTCGATAGTTTCATCGCCCCCTTTTATGAAATCTGTTTTAATCCCAAATTTAATTCCGCCAGAGGGTGATTTGAACGCATAATAACATTCTTGGATATTGATGATTTTTGATATTTCCGAATCCATGTCGATTCCTTCGTTACCTTTAAGGTCGATATCAAATTGAATGATTCCAGTGGGTTCGCTATCCTCTGCAAGACGGTTTTTTACCAGTTTGCAAACGGTTGGAAAAAGTTGAGGTAGACTGCTTTTAAGTATGTTGCGAAATTCCTTGTTATTTTCGCTGCGAATCAGTTCTACAATTGCTTTATATCTTTCTGATTTAATGACCTCAATGATTTCGGATATTTCCTTATCTTCAGTTTTTTGTGATTTGATATTTCCCAGGTAACTTACTTTCATGGATATTGCCACCCTAATTTTTTCAGTCGAGAATTAAAGTTTCCATCTGTTTTCCCGCCAAAATAGGTTGGTTTCTTATAAAATAACTATATAGAAACCCACCCCACCTTGACGGGTATCAGTTCGGGAAAACACCTTTTCAGTGTCTTTGGAACCGATAATGATTGACTGAATGTTAAACGATCTGAATGGGTGGAAATTTATATATTTTTAATTTTATTGATTCATTTTGTTGACCGATAGATCAATGCTCATGGCTATCAAATTTTTGAAATAAAAAGAATCTTCAGATGATTTGAAATCTGAAGTTAGAGAGAAGGAACAACCGGATCCCGAGCGGGACTATAGGAGGTAGGGTGCGGTAAGGAGTCAGTGAAAGAATGAAGAGAGAAATGCAGGGTTTCTTTTCGTGTGAAGGCTTGCGCCAGCGAGTCAATTTTTAATCAGATGAATTCTGATTTTCGGGGTCCACTACCCCCCAGCATACACTGAGGGGGAGGGGGCTATTTGTTACTCTAATTCAAATCTCATCAGTTCATAGTTCCGGTAAAATTCCACTTCCTCCATGAGGACGATGATATATCCTAGGTCATCCATGTAATACGAAAAACACTCCTCAACAAAATCGTCAACCTGGTTTTCTTCTAAGTCTCTCTCCATACATTGTCACCATATTTGGTTCAGTTAAGGGATAACACATAATGTACCTCGCACTCAATATCTCATGCCACCTTGCCAGACTAATTCTTGACTGAATTCATCGCATGTTTTACCCATTGCTGCTGTTATTTTCCGATCCAATTCGCGCAACCTTCACGTATGCCCATTTAGGGTTGACTGACATTGCTTGCATGGCATTTTAACCATCGCATTCCACATAAGTCTACAACTGACTGATTTATATAGAACATACTCCGGATCGTGTTTTATGTATTTCAACAGCTTACCGAGATGTGTGGAATGCGATGCATTTTAACGCGGCAATTCACGGGAATAATTTATTATTTAATTATTTGACTCTGCCATGCCCTGCAGTGACACACTCGCATGGTGTTTGAGTGTTTTCATTTGGTTGAAAAATTTAATGCCAAATGAATTATCCGGAAATTATTAAATCTGGCATTTGAAGGAAATGAATGGAGATCTATTCAGAGTGCAGGGACAATGCCGTGCGAGGTGCGAGGTGCGAGGTGCGAGGTGCGAGGTGCGAGGTGCGAGGTGCGAGGTGCGAGGTGCGAGGTGCGAGGTGCGAGGTGCGAGGTGCGAAATATTGAGACCTCACGGACAGTCAGAGTCCACTAGACAGGGCTTTGTATCCGGTGCGGGTAAGTCAGCACCAAACTCGTTCGGTTGCGGTCTCAGCTTTCAATCATTTCACCTGAATCTATCACGGCATAACATAATGATTTACAAGTAAATACAGAATTCTAGTGAAGGGGAATGTGGGATGGATTTACGGCACACTCCTGGCACACCGATGGCACATTCCTGGCAAAAATGCGCTAGATCGCCAGTGCATGAAACGATGAATCGGAATATAATAGAATACGAACAGCACTTGTAAGTCGCTGTTACGGAAGGAGATTGACCACTAATTCGTCCAAGGCGCCCGTAGCTCAGCTGGATAGAGTACTGCCCTCCGAAGGCAGGGGTCACAGGTTCGAATCCTGTCGGGCGCGCCAAATTTCCGCTGTGCAGAGACCATGGCCCCGGTGAATGCCGGGGCCTTTTTCGTTTCCGTTCGCTCGCTCGAGGCAAAACGGAGAAAACCCCGACAAAACAGGGGCTTTCTTCAGCTTCGTCAGACCGACTTCCAGATCAGTATTGAGCCTCGGCGACGAAATAGCCGATGCTTTCCGCGTTGTTGTGGCGCATCTCGGCGTCTCGCGACTGTTCTTCCTGAACCCAGATGTCGACACCCTCCGGCTCCAAGCCTGTCCAGCGCAGGCTCGCCGCGTCCGAGCCCGCCGTGGTCTGCATGTCGGCGATGAACAGGGGTGCCCGCTCGAAGGCGGCGCTGAAGGGAAGCGTATAGCCCATATGCGTCACAGCACTCTCGGTACGGCCCACTGCGTATTTCAGGCCATCGACCACACCCTCCGAGGGCTCCCAAGCGATGTAGTCGATACGCTCCGTGACATGCGTCTGCTGGCTCGACTCCTGCTCGCGCATTCCAACGAAGAATCCACGCGTATCGATATTGCGCAGTCTCGCGTTGACCGTGTCGTATTCGTTGACCGTCACGACGCTCGCGAAGACCACGGGCGTGTCGGAGAAAACGGAACTGAAGGCATGATACTGGAAGGCATTGGTGGCTTTGGTGTCCACCGATCCGGCCTCGATCCATTCGCCGCTCGGCAACTGATGGCGTCCGCGCTCCATGACCAGATAGGTCACCGACTCGACGCCATGCACATCGTCAAGATAATCCCACTCCTGCACGCGAACGGAAAAGCCATCGGGACTCACGTCCTTGATGCGAACGACCGCAGGATCCGATTCGTATCCACCAAGCCCTTTGACGACGACGACCGGATCGACGAAGAAGCCCTGGATCTGAACCCACTGCCAATCGGAATCTATCTCGAGCTCGCCCGTTTCCAGTGGAAGCGTCGGTAAAACCGCCGGGCTCGAGCGGTCCGCCTCCGAGGAGGCGACATAGCCGGAAGTCAAGCTGGAGGAGGCACCGTAAGTCGTAACCGAGCTCGCGGAATCACTCGAATCAGCGTTATTCGTATAAACGATCGATGTTGGTATCGAGTATGGGATATGGGTCGCGATTTCGTTGGAATAGTCGCTGCACACTGTTTTTGATTCATTGCAGGCTCGAGCGGCGATGTAATAGGTGAAACCGCTTTTCAAACCACCGAGAGAAACTGAAGTCCCATTCACGACGATGCTAGTGCTGTAATCACCACTCGTCATTCCATAGCTGACTTCATAGTGATCCACTCGCTCATCGTCTACCGCATCCCACTCGAGATCGACGGTTCCAGCATGCGAAGATGCTGTCAATCCGAGCAGGAAAAGAAACGAACACGCCATCGCAAATTGAATGCAATGATGGTTGGCTCTGCTCGCCGAAAGAACCACAGATTCCCGTGTACGCATTATGACTTTCACCCGCCATGCTAGAGACGTTCTCGATGTGGACGGCTATTTGAGCCGTCTCGTCGTTGTGCGGGTAAGAGTTAATCAGCAGGGGACGGGGCGAACTGTGATGTAGCCGACAATCGAGAATTCGCTAGAAAAAGCGGACGAACATTGTGATCGCAATCACATTTCAGCGAGGCTAGGGGACGACAGATTCAGCAAGCACTTGAAAAAAGACGAAAAATCAAATTGCGATACTGAAGATGATAAACACAAGTCTTCAAGACACCGAAATTCATGAACCAAACCTCAAGTCAACACCCTCCCCTGCCATTCGGAGAAAAGATTTGAGACATGGTTCACACTAATGAATAAACAGTGACTGGCGCTTCGCTTCGAGCTGCCGAGCGACAGACTCTCTCACGCCTGGTTTTGTCCGGCATGATCGATGCCGACCAAGTCATATATGCGCCGGGCAGGAACGAATATTCAGCGGCCGATCATACAAAGCGGGCACCAGATCCCTGTGATGCCCGCCCACGGTGAAATGAGATGAGGACCGCCGCCAACCGTTCGGCACAGGCGGCGGAACCATCATCGACTCAGCTGGGCCTGCATTCGACGCGCCTCCTCGATGCCCGGGAAATCGGTCTGAGCGGCCAACGCCTTGTCGAGAAGATCCTTGGCCTCCGCCCGGCGGCCGAGCGCGGCGTAAATCATCCCTTGATGATACTGGACCTCGGGGGGAACCTTCTCGACCATGGATACGACCTTGTCCAGGGTCTCCACCGCCTGATGCAGCTCACCAGCGCGGAACTGAACCCAACCCAGCGTATCAAGCAACACCCATTGGTCCGACCCCTCGAAACGCTTCACCAACTCTCGCGCTCGAGCCAGACTCTCGGGGTCGTCCTTGCGGTCGTTCGCCAGAAGCATCGCCAGATTGTTGATGACGACCTCCGCATTGGGATTGCTCTTCAGCACCTCCTCATAGGCCGAGAATGCCTCGTCGATGCGCGAATCCTGCTGCAGGGCCTGTGCGAGCCGGAACACTAGAAAGGCATTGCGATTGGTGGCCTCGACCCCTTTTTGCAGGGTCTCGACCGCCCCGTTCAGATCGCCATTGCGAGCCTGAAGATCCGACAGCCTCACGTATGCCGAGGGCAGTTCGGGATAAAGAACGATCAGCTGAGCGTACTGCTCGCGCGCCTCCTTCAAGCGGCCTGTCACCAAGTAGACCTCGCCCAGCAAATTGAGGGCGGCCGTATTGACCGGCTGCTTGTCCAACACCTCCTGCACCCGACGTTCGGCCTCCGCGCTCTGCCCAAGCGCGAGCCGACTCCTCGCCAGCGCCAGCTTGGGCTCGATCGCATCGGGCCGCTTCTCGAGGGCCAACTGGAACTCCTTGACGCTCGCCTCGAGATCGCCTTCATGCTGAGCATAGAGCCCAGCGAGATAGTGACCGAGAGGATGATCGGGCTTGGACCGAAGCAACTGGTCGGCGGTCTTTTTCATCGCCTCCCAGTTCTGTTGACTCAGCTGTATGCGAGCCAATGCGCTCTGAATCTGTACGTTATCGGATACGCGCTCGAGGAATGACTGAAGAATGGAGGACGCACCCTGGGCGTCACCGTGCGAGAACCGCAACTGCGCCAGCTGCAGATAGGCTTGCGGATCCTCCGGGGCCGCTTCGACCGCCTTTTCCAAGGCGTCCTGCGCCAGAGAGATCTCGTCTCGCATCTCGTGAGCGGCCGCCAGCATGCGCAAGGCATTGACCGATTCGGGATGATTTTGGAGCACGTTGCGCAGATCCGCAACGGCCTGATCCGGATCCTTCTTCTTGAGTGAAATGGCCGCCCTCACCATCAGGGCCTCCATGTTCCGGGCATCCTCGCCCAGCACCTCGGCGACCAAGGATTCGGCCTCGTCCTGACGATCCGTGGCCAGCAACAGTCCAGCGAGCAGACCGCGCGCGCGCGCACGATCGCCGCCCCCCTCGTCCCGATCGGCGATCTCGCGATAGACCGCGATCGCCTCGTCCGCCTTCCCGCTCTTGCGGTAGAGATCGGCAAGAGCGAAACGCAGCGAATAACGGTCTGGGTACTTGGAAATGAAATCCTTCAACGCCTCCGCGGCCGAGTCGATCCCCTTCTGCTGCATGACCCACTGCACGTAGAGCAACCGAGGCTGCTCATCGTTCGGACGGGCCGCGATCAACGTTTTCAGGGTTTCCTCGGCACGCGCCAACTGACCCTGCTGGGTATCGAAGGCGACCAGCCGAGCGACATGAGCCAACTGATCGGGCTCCTGCTTCGCGGCTTGCTCCAGTTGCTGCCGAGCAGAGGCTGGTTCGCCGTTAGCCAGCAGTATGGAGGCCAGCATGACACGCAGAGAGACATCGTCAGGATGGGCCTCGACCGCCGTCTGCAGCAAACCCTCGGCCTCGGCCAGTTCATTCTGAGACCGGCGTATCTCAGCCAGGAGCACCAGGGCATCGCGCGACTTCGGATCCATGGCCAGCGCGGCCTCGGCATCCGCAATACCGGCCTCCATATCGCCCTTCTTGGCGCGGATCATTCCCCTCAAGGCCAAGGCTTCAGGCCGTTTCGGGTCCGAGGCCAAAACCAGCTCCGCATCCTTCAGCGCATCCTCGAGTTGATTGGCGCTGAACAGCAAGCGACCGCGCTTGATACGGGCATCGGTATTCTCCGGATCGAGCTCCAGAACCTTGCCATAGTCCCCGAAGGCCGCCGACCAGTTCTCTTCCGCTGCCTCGATTTCGGCGAGTTGGTACCAGGCGGGTGCGTATTTCGGATCGATCTGGAGAACGTTCTTGAACTCTAGGCGAGCTTTGACGCGATCCCCTTGAGATAGTAATTCGACGCCGTGATCGTAGTAGGCCTGCTTGCGGTCGTCGACACCACAAGCCGCCAATACAATCAAAACAACCGAGGATATGATTACAAACCTAAGACTCATGAGACCCTCCGTAACAATCGCGAAGAAATAGCGGTTTGGCAAAGTACACTCATAACAAGCATAAGGCCAATCCGATTCAGGGCATTCAGGCCAGGAATTTTCTCAAGAGCCTAACGATCGACCTCTCGCCTCGAAAGCAAGCTAATAGGAGCGAACCGAAAAAGCTCAGTCAAACCAGACAATGTTCTTGAGCGAAACACAAAAAAGGCGAATGGCTCAACAAGCACTAAGAAAGCGATGAAGCCAATAGACGCCGGAGCCGAGGATACGGCATAACATGCAAAACCAAATCTCACGGAAAAACCAAAGTCGATTACCGTAACAAAAATATTACACACGAAATATATGTTACAGAAATTGGGCGGCCATTATCACTGCTTTTACGATCGCAGCAGGATCCTTGAGCTACGCCAAAACAGCCCAGGGCTTTGAAGGTCACAGATCGTGATCATGAGCGACTTCTCTGATCGATCCCCTCAGGTTCGCGGGGTCTTTCGACGTTTCTCAAGAA
>NZ_AONC01000025.1 GCF_000585215.1 Imhoffiella purpurea
CTGGCTCTTCATCGCCGAGGTTATGCGCGAGCGTCGTCAGGGGCGACCGGCTCCCGTTCTGCCGCCACCTGCTGCGGCGTGAGAGCAGGGGGAACCGAACGGATACAACCAATGGCAGTGCCATATTGATTGGCTGCACAGTAGCGCATCCTGTTTTCTCGGAATGCCGGACAAAAACGGCGAGGACGATCCAAGGCGTCAGATCCATAAATCGCACACGCTCTCGATCTTATGCCCTTACTCGCTACGAGGGCAACCTGGGGCAGCCGTCGCTCGCTCGGTGCTACCGATAGTGATGCATGCGCTCTCGTCCAATACCTCCCATCAACCGGTTCCGCCCCCATCTACCAGCCATCCAATCTCAACCCAAACCCATCCAACCCATGACCCAAACCCCACACCCAAGCGACATCAAGCTCCGTCAGCAGTCCCGCATCCTCGAAATCACCTTCGACGACGGCGCACGTTTCTGCCTACCCTGCGAGTATCTGCGGGTCTATTCCCCCTCCGCCGAGGTGCGCGGCCATTCTCCGGCGACGGCGAAGCTCCAGGTCGGCAAGGAGGCGGTGAACATCACCGATCTGCTGCCCATCGGCCAATATGCCTTGAAGATCGTCTTCGACGACGGGCACGACTCGGGGCTCTACGACTGGGGGTATCTCTACAAGCTCGGGCGTGCCTGGCAGCCGTATTGGTTCGACTATCTGCGACAGCTCAAGGATGCGGGGCACGAGCGCACTGGGCCGGATCCCTTCGATACATTGAAGGCGAACGGTGAGTCTCCCTCGTGTCTGCCCGAGACGGCGGCCGGCTGATCTGGAGTCGAGCTGGACCGTATCCCGAACCCCGGAGAAGGAGGACGACCATGCACATGCGACATCTTCACTTGCCGATGCTGTTCCTGGCTTTCTCGGTCTTCCCGACGACCTTCCTGACGGCCGCCGAAGTGGAGCTGACAGGGGATGTCCCGGAGGCATCCGGCTGGCGGACCGAGGTGGTCGTCGAAGGGCTGGAGCATCCCTGGTCCATCGCCTGGTTGCCGGATGGCTCGGCCCTGGTCACCGAGCGTCCCGGTCGGCTGCGGATGATCCGCGACGGGGCCTTGGTGCCGACGCCGATTGCGGGCGTGCAGGACGTTCTGGCGCACGGTCAGGGCGGGTTGCTGGACATCGCCCTGCATCCCGATTTCGAGACCAATCGGCTGCTCTATCTGACCTATTCGGTCGGAACCAAGGCAGCCAACCGCACTGTCTTGGCCCGGGCACGGCTGGACGAGGACGGGCGGCGGCTCTCCGATTTGGAGGTCATCTTCCGCAATCCGGATACGAAGGAGGGCGGGGCGCATTTCGGGTCGCGCCTGCTCTGGCTGCCGGACGGCAGTCTGCTGATGAGCCTGGGCGACGGTGGCAATCCGCCTCTGTCATTCGATGGCGCCTATATCCGCGAGCAGGCGCAGAACCTGGGGACGGACTTCGGCAAGCTGGTGCGGCTCACCGAGGATGGCAGGCCGTTCCCCGGCAATCCCTTCGTCGCCGAGAGCGGGGCCAGACCCGAGATCTATACCTTCGGCCACCGCAACATGCAGGGTCTGGCACTCGATTCGGCGAGCGGGCGGGTCTGGGCGACCGAGCACGGCGCCCGCGGCGGGGACGAGCTGAATCTGATCCGGCCCGGCCAGAACTACGGCTGGCCGGAGGTCACCTACAGCATGGAGTATTTCGGTCCGGCGATCTCGGACGTGCACAGCCGATCGGGCATGCCGGATCCCAAGGTGGTCTGGACGCCCTCGATCGCGCCGAGCGGATTGGTCTTCTACAGCGGCGAGCGTTATCCGGGCTGGAAGGGCGATCTCTTCGCCGGGGCGCTCAAGTTCCTGCAGATCCGCCGCATCCGTCTCGATGGCGAGCGGGTGGTGGGCGAGGAGAAGCTGACGATCGGCAGGCGGGTGCGCGACGTGCGCCAGGGACCGGACGGCTATCTCTACGTCCTGACGGACGAGCCCAACGGGGGCCTGCTGCGGATTCTCCAGCTACCAGCCTCCAGCGGCCAGCTGGAAGAGATTGAGCGCCGCTGAACTATACGGTCGCAAGCCGCTCCAGCCGTGGATGAAGGCCGCCATGCATCCCAAGCCGCAAAGGCTGGGAGCTGGCGGCTGGAGGCTGGCCGCTACTTCTTCCGTCCCTGCACCCGCAGACGCAGCGCGTTGAGGCGGATGAAGCCGGTGGCGTCGCCCTGGTCGTAGGCGCCGGCGTCTTCCTCGAAGGTGGCGATGGAGGCGTCGAAGAGGCTGTTGGTCGCGGACTTGCGGCCGGCGACCATGACGTTGCCCTTGTAGAGGTTGAGACGGACCTCGCCGTTGACGACGGTCTGGGTCTGGTCGATGGCGGCCTGCATCATTTCGCGCTCGGGGGCGAACCAGTAGCCGTTGTAGACCAGGCTGGCGTAGCGCGGCATCAGCTCGTCCTTGAGGTGCGCGGCCTCGCGGTCGAGGGTGAGCGATTCGATGGCGCGGTGGGCCTTGAGCAGGATGGTGCCGCCGGGGGTTTCGTAGCAGCCGCGCGACTTCATGCCGACATAGCGGTTTTCGACGATGTCGGCGCGGCCGATGCCGTTGGCGCCGCCGATGCGGTTGAGCTCGGCCAGGATCTCGGCCGGGGTCATGCGCTTGCCGTCGATGGCGACCGCGTCGCCCTGCTCGAAGGTGAGCTCGATGCTGGTCGGGGTATCAGGGGCCTCCTCGGGCGAGACGCTCCAGCGCCACATGTCGGCGCCCGGCTCGACCCAGGGATCCTCCAGGTCGTAGCCCTCGTAGGAGATGTGCAGCAGGTTGGCGTCCATGGAGTAGGGCGACTTGGTGCCGTCGCGCTTCATCTCGACCGCGATGCCGTGCTTCTCGGCATAGGCCATGAGCTTCTCGCGCGAGAGCAGATCCCACTCGCGCCAGGGGGCGATGATCTTGATCTCGGGGTTGAGGGCGTAGGCGCCGAGCTCGAAGCGGACCTGATCGTTGCCCTTGCCGGTGGCGCCGTGCGAGATGGCGTCGGCGCCGGTCTCGGCGGCGATCTCGATCAGACGCTTGGCGATCAGCGGGCGGGCAATGGAGGTGCCGAGCAGGTACTCGCCCTCATAGATGGCGTTGGCGCGGAACATGGGGAAGACGAAGTCGCGCACGAACTCCTCGCGCAGATCGTCGATGTAGATCTCCTTCACGCCGGCCGCCTTCGCCTTGGCGCGGGCCGGCTCCAGCTCCTCGCCCTGGCCGATGTCCGCGGTGAAGGTCACGACCTCGCAGCCGTACTCCTCCTGCAGCCATTTGAGGATGACCGAGGTATCCAGTCCGCCCGAATAGGCCAGGACCACCTTCTTGATTGCGCTTTGCGCCATCGTCTTGCTCCAAATCTCGGTTGAACACGCCCTCTTGGTCGATCACGCAATCGGGCAATCGCACAGTATAGAACGAGGTCCGGGAGGACGGGAGTCAAGGATCGGATCTCGGCGCCGGGCCGCCCGACTCGGTCCGTGCCGCTCGATCCTCGGCCGTCTCCGGATCGCCATGCATCCGACATTGAATCGTCAGAAAATCGAACGAAATCAGCATTCTTAATCGCCCCTTCACCCGATCTCAACCAGTCTGAAACATAGTTGGTGGACCATAGCGCAAATTTTCTCCGAACCAGATTTCGTCAGAGGCGGTGAAGCCGATGTCCGACATCAAGCGCATGAATCCACTGAAATACCGCAGCATCTTCCTGTCCGACATCCATCTCGGCTTTCGCGGTTGTCAGGCCCGCTTCGTGCTCGATTTCCTGCAGTCGACCCAGTGCAAGCAGCTCTATCTGGTCGGGGACATCGTCGATCTCTGGGCGATGAAGGGCGGCCTCTATTGGCCGGAGGCCCACAACCAGGTGGCGCGCGAGATCTTCGACAAGGCGCGGCGCGGAACCGAGGTCATCTTCATCCCGGGCAATCACGACGGTCTCTTTCGCGAGCATCTGGATGCGCGTTTCGGCGACGTCGTGGTGCGCGACGAGGTGGTACATACGACCGCCGACGGCCGGCGCTTCCTGGTCCTGCACGGCGACAAGTTCGACGGGGTGGTGCAGAACAGCCTCTGGCTGGCCAAGCTCGGATCGCGCGCCTACGATCAGCTGCTGGCGCTCAACGGTTATCTGAGTCGGGTGCGCTCGCTGTTCGGGCTCAAGTACTGGTCGCTGGCCGGATATCTGAAGCACAAGGTCAAGGACGCCGTCAGCTACATCGGCAACTACGAGCGCGCGGTCGCGACCGAGGCCGGTCACCGCGAACTGGACGGCATGATCTGCGGCCATATCCATCATGCCGAGATGCGCGACATCCAGGGCGTCACCTACTGCAACTGCGGCGACTGGGTCGAGAGCTGCACGGCGCTGGTCGAGCATCACGACGGGCGGCTCGAATTGCTGCGCTGGACGGATGCCTTTCCGCAGACCATCAGCACCATGGAGCCGGAGATCGCATTGGCGCGGGCGAGCTGAGTCGGGGACGCGAAATGCTGCGGTGAGGGGCGAAGCGGACCGATCGCGACTGATGCGATTCGCGATGCTCATCGCAGTCGACGACGGGTCGATTCGTGCGCGGGAATCGTCCTATGATCGGGGTTCTTCGTCATCGCCGAGAGGAACCCCGCCATGCCGACACTGCGTATCCTGACCAACGTCTCCGTTCAGCCCGACGTCCGCCAGTCGCTTCTCGCTCGCGCCTCCAGCGCGGTCGCCGAGATGCTCGGCAAGCCCGAGTCCTATGTGATGGTCGTGCTCGAGGACGGGCGCGATATCATCTTCGGCGGATCCTTCGATCCCACGGCCTATCTCGAACTCAAGAGTCTCGGTTTGCCCGAGGATCGGACCCCCGACTTCTCCAAGACGCTCTGCGCGCTGGTCTCCGATCTGCTCTCGGTGCCGCCGGGGCGCGTCTATATCGAGTTCGCCTCTCCGCCGCGTCATCTGTTCGGGTGGAATTCGGGGACATTCTAATTCGACCGAAGCCGTTAGCCGCCGGTCGGGGGTAGGGCGCAATAGGCCGCCCGGATTTGGTGGCTGCAAGGTTTCGCTATCGAGTTGGGGGTGGGAAGCCCCGTCGGTCGATGATGGGGCGGCCGTATTGCGCCGTCTGTCATGCGGCGCAATACGCTGCGCTATTGCGCCCTACGGGGCCGGATCAGCGAATGCCGGGTGGCTCGGGTTGCGGGTTGATGGCGACCGGCGCGTCCGGTCCGGCGAGCCAGTTGAACTCGGCGGTGCTGATCAGGATGAAATGGATCAGGAGCGCGAGCACGGCGAGAAAGCCGAAGATGGCGATCAGTGTCGCGCGCGGGCTCAGAAGCAGCCAGATTCGATGCATTCCTACCTCCTGTCGTCGAGCGTGAGCGGGCTTGGTCCGCTCACAGCATAGACGATCCGTTCAGGGCCCAAGCGCTGTCTGCGGTTTACAGCTGCGAGCGCGCCCGCTGGTTGGCCAGCCAGTAGAAATGGTAGGGCGGGATGATGACCCGGTTGTTGAAGATGGCCGGTGAATCGCCCGTGACCAGATCCTGCAGCTGGCCGTAGCGGAAGAGCCCGCGCTGGCTCAGCTCCTCCAGATCCAGATACTGGGGCGTGACGTCGAAGTTGGCCGCCACCAGCACCGAACTGGTCTGCATCATGGGATGGGTGCGCAGGAATACGAACAGGTGCGGGTTGCTGACGTCGATGAGTTCGCGGTTGTTGAAGTCGGCGAAGGCCGGGGTGTTCTTGCGCACCGCGATCATGCGTTTGAGGCCGTCGAACAGACGCTGCTCGACGGTGCCGTGCTCGAGCCGCCGGTTGGCCCGGTCCCAGTTGATGCGCGGACGGTGGATCCAGCGCGCGTCGCTGGCCTTGTTGACGTCGTCGAGGAACGAGCAGTCGTTGAGGGTGCCGACCTCGTCACCGTACCAGATGAGCGGGATCCCGCCGAAGGAGAGGATCATGCCGTGCAGTGTCAGGATGAGCGCGACGGCGTGATCGATCTGTTCGGGGTCGTTGGACTCCAGGGCCGTTTCCAGGCCGGCCAGCGAGGCCAGCGCGCCGGCGATGCGGGCGTCTCCGGTCTTGTGGTTGACGCCGAACGGGCGGCCGCGCGCCGGCGATCCCTCGAAGGCGCCGGTGAACCAGTCGATCAGGAAGTGCCGGTGGGCGTAGGGGTCGTAGTCGCAGGTGCGGATGTCGGCGTCGTCGAAGCCGAGACCGATGTCGTCGTGACAGCGCACGTAGTTGAGCCAGGTGGCACGGTCGAGCTTGTGGGGCAGGCTCTTGATGCCCTGGTTGAGCAGCTTGGCGTTCTTGGTGGCGACCGCGTCCCAGAGCAGGGCCATGAAGGTGGCGTTGTAGGCGATCTCGCATTCCTTGGCGATGACCGCGTCCTCGCCGAAATACTTGATGATCTCGGAGGGGGAGACGATGGCCTCGGCGATGAAGAGCACGCCGGGGGCGACCACCTGGCAGCAGTCCTTCATCAGCTGCAGGATGAGGTGAGCCTCGCGCTCGTTCTGCGAGGTGGTGCCGATCTTCTTCCACAGGAAGGCGACCGCGTCCAAGCGTACGATGTCGGCGCCCTGGTTGGCCCAGAAGAGGATGATGTCGAGCATCTCGATGAAGACGGCCGGGTTGGAGTAGTTCAGGTCCCACTGATAGTGGTTGAAGACCGTCATCACCCACTTGCCCATCTCCTCGTCCCAGGTGAAGTTGCCTGGCGCGTTCTCCGGGAAGATCTCGGGCAAGGTCTCCTCGAACATGTCGGGCACGTCACGGTTCGGGAAGACGTAATAGAAGTCCTGGTAGGTCTTGTCGCCCTCGCGCGCCTTCTGCGCCCATTCGTGCTCGTTGGAGGTGTGGTTGACCACCACGTCGAGGGTGAGCAGCATGCCGCGCTTGTGCATGGAATCGGTCAGCGCGGAGATGTCCTCGACCGAGCCGGCACGTGGGTCGATGTTGCGGAAGTCGCTCACCGCATAGCCGCCGTCGCTCGCCCCGAGCGGGCAGCGCAGGATGGGCATCACATGGACCATGTTGACGCCGAGGTCCTGCAGATAGGGCAGGCGTTCGATCAGCCCCTTCAGATTGCCCGCGAAGCCGTCCAGGTAGAGCGCCATGCCGACCCATTCCGGGCTCAGGAACCAGTTGTGATTCTCCTCGCGCTCCATGTCGATCTGCTTGAGCCGCTCGGGCCGGTCGATATAGGCGCGTGCCAGGCGTTCGGTCAGGGCCACCATCTGGTCCTTGAAGTCCTCGCGATGGCCATAGAGATGCTCGAAGAGCGAATGGATCGCGTAGAAATTGGCACCGAGGCGGGTGTAGAAGTGACGTAGATCCTCACGAACGACCCGATGGCTGAACTCGTCGAGGATGTCGTTCAGCAGGGCGTGCGAAACCTGTTCGTACATGCAGACTCCAGATGGCGGCGGAGACTAGGTGTGAAGGCCCCATCCTTCGATGAGGGGCCGGTAGAAGTCCGGCTGTGCCGCGGTCGCCCCGCGTTGTCCGACCACCCTGGAGGCGAATGTCTGCGCGCGCTCCAGGGTGGTTTCGAGCGACCAGCCTTGGGTGATGCCGAGGATGGTCACGGCCGCGAAGGCATCGCCGGCGCCGACCGTGTCGACGACCTCCAGCGCGGGCTGGGGGGCGACCAGAACCGCATCGGTCTCGGGCGTGAGGGCGAGCGCGCCGGCTTCGCCGAGCGTGACCACCAGCCCCTTCAGGCGATGACGCTCGAGGAAGGCGCGCGCGAGATCGGTCATGTCGATGTCCGTGGACGTCGGGGCCGGGTCGCTCAGGCAGAGCAGTTCGTCGCGGTTGAGCTTGACCCAGTCGGCCTCCGTGACCCAGGTGAGCACGGGGTCGCGCGACCACCAGGGCTCGCGCAGATTGACGTCGAGAAAGATCAGATCCGGTCCCGATGACTTGATGTCCCTCAGCGTCGCGGCCGAGACCGGGCGGCGCAGCGCCAGTGTACCGTGGTAGAGCAGGCCGCAGCCAGAGGCGTCCGTTGGAGTGCGGATGAAATCGTAGGCGCAGTCGAGGAGGATGTCGTAGCTGGGTTCTCCATCCTGGATGCTGACCTGGACCTGTCCGGTCGGATGGTCCGGGTCGGTCTGGAGCTCGGTGGTATCCATGCCCCAATCCCGCATGCCCGAGCGGATGCGCGCGCCTTCCTCGTCCTCGCCGACCGCGCTGACGAAGCGCGGGGCCGCGCCGAACGCCTGCAGATGCCAGGACACGTTGAAGGGCGCGCCGCCCAGGATCTGGCGGCCGTCCGGAAAGCAGTCGAGCAGCACCTCGCCGAAGATGCAGACTGAGGGTGTCTCCACGATGTGGTTTCCTCTTGTGGTGTGGTGTCTCGCGCGTCTCTCTTCGGTCCGGGGCCGGCTCTCAGGACTCCATGAGCGGAATCAGGTCGGGCCGGAAGTGAGCCACGCCCTCCAGGATTCCGGCGCTGTAGTTGCCGTTCATGCCGGACCAGCCGCCCTTGGCGCAATAGAGGGTTCCATCCAGGTCGTTGGCCCTGGTGTGGGCCACGGCCTCCTCGCGCACGTCCGGATGGCCGTTGGCGACCAGTACGGCCGGGATGTAGCTCGTGAGCACCTCCAGGTCGTTGCCGCTGTCGCCGGAGAAGACCGTGGTCCGGGTGTCGCGTCCCAGCTTGCGCATCAGGAATTCCACCGCATGGAACTTGCTGGCCCGTTCGGGCAGGACGTCGAGCAGACCGACCCCTGCCTGTTCGTCCAGGCTCCAGATCAGGGTGGCCCGGATCGCCTCCGCGGACAGCAGGTCCGAGAGCTCGGAGCGCAGCCGCTCGGCGTCGAGGTCTGCCTCGGCGTAGAAGCTCAGCTTGAACCGGCCCTGCTTCTCCGGCTCCTGGAGACGCAGCTCCGGCCGGTCGGCGAAGAGCGACCGGATGCGGTCGCCCCCCCAATCGGCGCCGATCTCGCGTGCCCAGTCCTCGGCCAGCCTCCAGTCGTCGTCGAGGCGCTCGTAGAGACTGGTTCCCACGTCGCCCACCAGATAGTCGGGCTGGGGCAGATCGTATTCGGCGATGGCCTTCTCGACCAGTCCGCGATCGCGGCCGCTGACATAGGCCAGGGTCACGCCCGGATCGCTCACCAGCCGGCGGAACCGCTCGCGCGCGTTGGGCGATTCAGGCTCGTTTCCGTTCGGGATGAGGGTGCGGTCGAGATCGGTGCAGAGCAAGAGTGGCTGAGTCATGAGGTCGCCCCCGGGACGCGGCAGGAACGGAAGAAATCGTAATAGTCGATGGCCTCGAGGATGCCCTTGGCATGGCCCTGCTTGGCGAAATAGATGTTGTCCATCTCGGTCAGCTGGGAGAGTTCCTCGTGATGGCGGTTGGCGACCACGACGGCGAGTGTGTTGCCGCGCATCATGTCCTCGTCGGCGCCCGATCCGCCGACCACCAGCACGTGCTCGAGCGGGATGCCGAAGCGGTGCGTGGCGTAGCGCACGGCCAGGCCCTTGCTGGCGCGCACCGGGATCACGTCGAGGAACTGGCCGAAGGCGTGGACGACGTTCACGCTCAGCTCGCGGGTGCGCAGCATGGTCGAGATCTCTTCGACGCTCGGCGCGACCGTCGGGTCGTAATGGTAGGCGATCTTGAAATAGCTCTGTTCGATCTTGTGCTGCGGGACCAGTCCGGGGACCTCCTGGAGCGCGCGGCGGACCGCCTTGGGTTTCCAGAGGTGGTCGACATGGTCGTGCCAATAGTCGTCCGGGACCAGTCGAGCCGAATAGTGGATCTCGGTTCCCAGGCTGGTGATGAGCACGTCCGGGATCGGGATGCCGTGCCGTTTGAGCTCGGCGAGAAGGCTGTCGAGACGGCGCCCGGTGACGATGCCGAAATTGGCGCAGCGCTTGTTCTTGCGCATCATGGCGACGAACTGCTCGACGCCCTCCTGGTCTCCGAGCAGGCTTTGGTCCAGGTCGGTGAAGAGTGCGCGATCCCGGTAGATCATGCTGCGGCGCATGGGCGGGGTGTCCGGGATGGGCTCGTGCTTGGCGAGCAGGGGCTTGATGCGATTCAGATATTCGCCGGCATGGGCCTGCCACGAATAGTGTTCGCGGACCCCGGCGAGTCCCTTCTCGGAGAATGTCTTCCAGAGCTTGCGGTCCGCGAGGATGCGCAGCAGTGCCTCTGCGATGGCCTGGCGGTCGAGCGGGTCGACCAGGATGCCGTTGCGGCAGTTGCCGATGATGTCGACCGGGCCGCCGTTTTCGGTGGCGACCAGCGGCAGGCCGGTGGCGGCCGCTTCCAATAGGGTCAGGCCGAAGGGTTCGGTCAGGGCAGGGTTGATGAAGACCCCGCCGCTCTGGGCGGTGAGCCGGTAGATCTCGGGGACCTCTTCCGCGGCGTGGTGCTTGGGCGCGGCGACCTTGCCGTGGAGGTCGTAGGCGTCGATGGTGATGAGGATGTCGGTCAGGACGTTTCTGGCGCCTTCCTCGAGCTCGCGGATGTCGTCGCGGTTGCCGGCGACGATCAGCAGGTTGGCCCGTTTCTGCAACTCCTCGGATTCGCCGTAGGCCTCGACCAGGGCGACGATGTTCTTGCGGTGGTCGGCCCGCGACAGGGCCAGGATCAGCGGCTTGTCGGGATCGTCCAGGAAGCGGTGGACCTCGTCGGCGAAGGGGATGGGGGGGTCGTTCGGCTGCGGCGGATGGAATTGGTCGAGATCGGTGCCGGGCGGGATGACGACCATCCGGTCCGGGCGGTAACAGTCGTAGAGTCCGTACTGTTCCTCGATCTCGTTGTGGGTGCTGGCAATGACCAGATCGACGCTCGCTAGCACCGACTCTTCGGCGTCGATTCGTCTGAGCATGTTGTAGCGGGAGTCGATCTGGTCGCTGTCCAGGCCTGCGGCGAGCAGGCGTTGACGTTTATCTCGACCGAGCGAGTGTCCGGTATGGACCAGGGGCGCACCGATGAGGTTGGCCAGGTTGGTGCCGACATAGCCGGCGTCGGCGTAATGGCTATGCACGATATCCGGCCAATGTCCCTGCTCGTGCAGGAAGGCCGTGAGGTTGTCCATGAAGCTGTCCATGTGGTCCCAGAGCTGTTCCTTGGGGATATAGGCATCCGGGCCGGCCTCGATGCGAACGATGCGCACCTTGTCTCCGAGCGGCTCGAGCGGTTCGGCGTAGTCTGGGCTGACGTTAGGGTCGCGGACGCAGCGCGTCACCAGATCGACCTGGGTTACTTCGTCGAACTGGCCGAGCGCGCGGGCCAGGTCGACGACGTACTTGGTCTGTCCGCCGGTATCGGCGTCACGTCCCAGTTCGAGATCATGGCCGCGTATCAAGCCATGGATGCTCAGGAGCAGGATATACATTGGGATGTTTCCTTTCGTTTTCGGCGCCCGCAGCATGCGGCACCGTCTTAAACGTCGGCCCTCCTAAGATACGGGGATAGAGACGCGATTCCAAATCCGGGCCGATCGAGCCTGTCTCATCTCGCCTCCCTTTTCGGGCGGCTGCTCCCCGTTCTGGACCCACGCATTCAGCATCCGTTCATCCCGTCGAGATTATGCTCTGGCCATCTGCTTCGCCCGAGAGGCCCGAGTGATGGTCTTGGCGTCAGATTGAGAGCCGGCGGCGATGTCTGGGCCGGATAGGTCCTGGAACGATTCAGAATGGCGAGGTGATCCCAGTGAAAAGGTCGATACTCTTGGCTGCAACCCTGACGATGCTATCGGTCAACGCCCCTGGAGCCTATGCTCGCGGGGAGGATGCGGGGGCCGCTGCGGCCGCCGGATTCATCGGTGGTTTGTTCACCGGCCTGCTTCTCGATGCAGCCCCTCCGCCCCGGGTCCATCGTCCGGGGCCGGTGGTGATCGAGCGCTACTATGACGCGCCGCCGCGGGGCTACCGCAGACATGGCCCTCCGCGCCATCGGTACGATAGGCATCGCTGGCACCATCATGAACGCCGCGGCCGCTGGGACTGAGGTCGCTTGGCCCCTCGACTCCGTGCGCGCCGCTCCGTGCCATTCGCCGAGGCGACCTGAATCACCCGATACTGCCCAGGATCCAGATCGTCGAGGCGCCATTGTCCGATCGCAACCCGCACCAGCCTCAGGGTTGGCAGGCCGACGGCTGCGGTCATGCGTCTGATCTGGCGGTTGCGTCCCTCGCGGAGCCCTATCTCGATCCAGGCGGTCGGAACGCGTTTGCGAAAGCGCACCGGCGGATCGCGTGGCCATAGATCCGGCTCCATCAGCCGCTTCGCTCGGGCCGGTTTGGTCGGGCCGTCGTTCAGCATCACACCCTGGCGCAGTTGCGCCAACTGTTCTTCTTCGGGTGTCCCCTCGATCTGAACCCAGTAGGTCTTCCATTCCTTGTGTCGCGGATGGCTGATGCGATGTTGGAGGCCGCCGTCGTCGGTGAGCAGCAGCAGGCCTTCGCTGTCCTTGTCCAGGCGCCCCGCCGGGTAGATGCCGGGCAGCGGCAGGTAGTCGGCGAGCGCGCCCCCCGAACCCGGAGGCGATCCGCTGAATTGACTGAGAACGCCGTATGGTTTGTTGAATAGAACGAGTCGGGCCATCGGGGCGCGCGTTGCGTGTGGAGTCTGTTTTGTGCCTGCCATTCTATACCTCACCGACAATTCGTCCCTTCGAGCGGCAGGGCTGTATGGGGCCGCATCCACGCCGTTCGGATATCGGTCGATTTGCGTGCAAGTGATCTCCGTCACATTTCGGGAGTCGGAAGCCCAATCGTCTCGCATTGGTCGTCATCCCGTAAGATCCAATTGATAGCGTGCGCCACCCATAGCTCCTCCTCCCTTGGTTTTGGCTGTCGACCGTCGCGATCCTGGCCGCACCGCGGTCCGGTCACCCGACGGTTCAGCCTCGCCTCCTTGCCCTTTTCCGGTGGTCTCTCCCATGTCTTCGCTCCCAACCGATGGTCAAGAGGACGATAGCTGGAACGCTCGCTTCGTCTCGCTTCTTTGGACCCTGAAACGCGCGGTCGATCAGGCGCCGCCAGGCAGCGTTCCGGGCGTTCACTATGTACATTTCCATGCCCTGCGCAAGGATGCGGCCTATCGCGAGGATCTGCTGAGGAAGATGCTGGAATCGAAGGATGCTGGCATTCGATCGCTCGCCGAGGAGGTCGTGGCCTTCAGCGCCCAATTGCATCATGACTCCAGCCATCGGCAGCGGCCAGGGACGGATGGGGCACTGGCGGCGCCCCCGATCCCCGGTGGACAGGCCGCCGGTCCGGCCTCGATGGATGGGCCATCGGATCGTCGTAAGGGCGGCGGAATGGGCGGCGTCAAGGTACTGCTGCTGATCCTCATCCTGATCGCCTCGAGCGCCGGCATCTTCGTCGCCAGCGAGACGGGAATCTTTCAGCGGATGACCCAGATCCCGGTCGAAGGCAGTCTGGTTCAGGACACCCATTGGCATTCGGGATCGACCTACCGTTTGAGGGGGCTGGTCTTCGTCGAAGGCACGGCGACCCTGACCATCGATCCGGGCGCCAGGATCCTCGGCGAGCCCGGATCCGCGCTGATCGTGACCCGGGATGCCCGCATCAACGCCCGGGGATCGGCGCAGGATCCGATCGTCTTCACCAGCGCCAGCCCGGTCGGCAGTCGCCATCGAGGCGACTGGGGCGGGGTGGTGCTGCTCGGGAACGCCCCGACCAATACGGAGGTCGCGCATGTCGAGGGTCTGGACGCTGGCGATCCGCGCGGCTTCTTCGGCGGCCAGGCCGACTCGGACAGCTGCGGCATTCTGCATTACGTTCGGATCGAGTACGCGGGTCACGAGATCTCGAAGGACAACGAGCTCAACGGTCTGACGCTCGGCGGCTGCGGCAGCGGCACCATCCTGCGTTTCGTCCAGGTCCATATGGGCCTCGACGACGGTATCGAGCTGTTCGGAGGCAGCGCGAACCTGAGTCATGTGGTCATATCCGGGGCCGCCGACGATGGTCTGGACTGGGACCGGGGCTGGACCGGGTTCGGTCAGTTCATCGTCATTCAGCAGGATCCGAGCATCGGCGACAACGGTATCGAGGCGGACAATCTCAAGAGCGATCCGGATGCCTCGCCGCGCTCGGCCCCGACGCTCTCCAATGTCACCATCGTCGGGGGGCGCAATCCGGCGGTGGGGCAGCGGGGCATGGTCCTGAGACGGGGCACCGGCGGGAATCTGCTGAATGTCCTGGTCGCCGACTTCTCCCTCGAGGCCATCGATGTCCGGGACCCCGCGACGGTGGCACAGGCCGAGCGTGGCGTCTTGCGCACCTCGGGGCTGGTGCTGGCGGGCGGAGTCGGAGAGCGGCTGTTCGAGCTGGAGCAGGGCGAGGCCGACGATGACGGCGGGTTCGACGAGTCGGCGTTCTTTCTGAGCGATGCGGAGCATGCGGCCCATTGGCCAAGTTCTCCGCTCACCCATCTCGGTCCGGTCTGGACGGCGACCGAATTCGTTCCGGAATACGACGGGAGACTGGTGCGGCTGGCCGTTCAGCCCCCTCAGGGCGAGTTCTGGGACGAGGCCGCCGGCTTCATCGGCGCCCTCCGTCCCGGTGCCCGGACCAGCTGGCTGGAGGGATGGACCGATTTCGCCGAACACTGACCGGGATCATCGGCAGAGATCCAGATAGCGCCGCCAGTCGAAGGCCGCTCCCGGATCCGTCTTGCGTCCGGGTGCGATGTCGCTGTGTCCGGCGATGCGTTCGAGGGTGATGGCCGGATAGCGCGCCAGAATCCAGCGCGTGCAGTCGGCGAGCGTCCGGTACTGCAGATCCTCGAACGGAGTGAGGTCGGCGCCTTCCAGCTCGATGCCGATCGAGTAATCGTTGCAGCGTTCGCGCCCTTCGTAGGACGAGATTCCCGCATGCCAGGCGCGTCGCTCGCATGGGACGAACTGGATCAGGCTACCGTCGCGACGGATCAGCAGGTGCGAGGAGACCCGGATCCGGGCGATGGGGGCGAAATAGGGGTGTGCGTCCGGGTCGAGCCGGTTGAGGAAGAGGTCCTGGATCCAATGGCCTCCGAACTCGCCTGGCGGCAGGCTGATGTTGTGGATCACCAGAAGGTCGATGCGGGTGTCCGGCGGGCGGGCATCCTGGTTGGGTGAGGGGAGGTGGTGCGCCCAGTCGATCCAGCCCTCGGCGTCCGGATCGGCGACGCGCTCGGTTGGCGATTCATCATGTCTTTCGGGCATCGACTGGATTCACAATCCACTGGTAGGTGAATCCATCTTATCCTGTCGACCCCGTTCGTTGCCAAGGAGCCACCCGAGTGACGCTCAACCCCAGTTCCGCTGCCGAATTCTCCGCTCATTCCCCGCTGGATCCGACCCCGTTCATGCCGCCCCCGGCCATGATCGAGGCCCAGGTGCGCGCCGCCCTGGAAGAGGACGTCGGCCGCGGCGACCTGACCGCGTCCCTGCTGCCCGCCGAGCGGATGGCGCGGGTCGAGCTCGTCACGCGCGAGACGGCGACGCTCTGCGGAAGCGCCTGGTACGAGACGGTGTTCCGGCTGCTGGATCCCGATTGCAGCCTGATCTGGCAGGCCCGAGACGGCGATCCTATCCGGCCGGGGCAGTGTCTGTGCGCGATCGAGGGAAGCGCTCGCGCCCTATTGACCGGCGAGCGGACCGCCATGAACTATCTGCAGACCCTGTCCGGTACCGCGACCATCGCCCGCCGCTATGCCGATGCCGTGGCGGGATTGCCGGTTCAGGTGCTGGATACGCGCAAGACGCTGCCCGGGCTCCGAATGCAGCAGAAATATGCCGTGCTCTGCGGCGGCTGCCACAACCATCGCATCGGTCTCTTCGACGCCATTCTCATCAAGGAGAACCATATCATGGCGGCCGGGTCGATTCGGGCCGCCCTGGAGGCCGCGCTCGCCCTGGGCGCCGAGGTCCCGATCGAGATCGAGGTCGAGTCCGTCGCCGAGCTCGTGGAGGCGCTGGAGGCCGGGGCGCGCATGGTGCTCCTGGACAATTTCGCGCTGGACGACCTGCGGCGCGCGGTCGCGCTGAACGCCGGGCGCGCCCGTCTCGAGGCATCGGGCGGAATCGACCTCGAGACCATTCGTCCCATCGCCGAGACCGGCGTCGATCGCATCTCTGTCGGTGCCCTGACCAAGGATGTCCGGGCGGTGGATCTTTCGATGCGCTTCAGGTGATTGCCCGGCGATGAATGACCCCGAGAGCCCGACTCCGCAGGCGTGGCCACCGTCGTCCTGATCTCGGGCGGGCGTCAGACGCCGAGCTCGGCCCGCGGATTGAACTGCAGGCGTTTTGCCATGTCGCGATAGAGCGCCTTGGCATCGTCCGTGGTCGCGGCCGGGGTGACGATTTCGAGCAGAACCATCTCGTCGCCTGATGGCGAGCCGGGAAGTCCGCGACCCTTGAGTCGCAGCTTCTGACCCGACTGGGAGCCCGGCGGGATCTTGAGACTCACCGTGCCGCCGAGCGTGGGGACCGGAACCGACCCGCCCAGGGCCGCCTCCCAGGGGGCGATGGGGAGGCGCAGCTGGATATTGCGGCCATCCACGGTGAAGTGGCGGTGGGGCTCGATCTCGATCTCCAGATAGAGATCTCCGGCTGGGCCGCCGTTCGGTCCCGCCGAACCCTGACCGGCCAGTCGGATCTGCTGTCCCTGTGTGACGCCCGGCGGGATACGGACGTTCAGGGTCCTGGTCGTCGTTCTGCCGCGTCCGGCACCGTTCTGGGCCTCGACCTGGAGCTGACGTGTCGTCCCGCCATAGGCGGCCTCGAGGTCGATGAATAGCTTGATGGTCTTGTCCTCGCCGCGCTGGAGCACCCTGTCCCTGGCCTCGCCATGGAAGGCGCGGCCGAAGATGCTGGCGAAGAAGTCGCTGAAATCGGCCGTGTCGTCCGGATTGAACTTGAAGTCCTGGTAGGAGGAACCGGGTGGGGGGCGGAAGTCCTGACCGGCGCGCCAATTGCTGCCCAGGGCGTCGTAGGCCGTGCGCTTCTCGGGATCGCGCAGGACCTCGTTGGCCTCGTTGATCTCCTTGAAGCGGGTCTCGGCATCGGCCTCCTTGCTGACGTCCGGATGGTATTTGCGCGCCAGCCGGCGGTAGGCGCGCTTGATCTCGTCTTGGGTCGCGGTGCGTGCGACTCCGAGTGTCTTGTAATAGTCCTTGTATTGCATCGCGGCGTCTCAGGTCGGCGAAATCTCATCGGGCCGGGCCCGATTCATGGCCGAAGGTGGGGGTTCCCCGGTTGGATTGCAGCGGTCCTGGCCCCTTGGGCCGAGAGGGATGGGAGGCCCATTGGGTGGCGGACGGCTCATGAGGGTCTGTTCGTGGTGGTGGATGTCTCGGCGTGGGCCGGGACGGTGCGGTCCCTGGCCCAGGCACGCAGGCGCTGGAGCTGGTGGTCCATGATCGCCGAGAGCGGCTGGGTGCCGGCGAGCTCGGCGAGCAGCTGTTCGGTGTCGAGCGGCCTGTCGCTGGGCGATTCCGCATAGAGCGCGGAGACGACGGCCTGCTCGATTCCCGCGCCGGTGAATCCCTCGCTGGCCTCGGCGAGACGGTCCAGATCGAAACGCTCCGGCTCCAGACCGCGCTGGCGCAGATGGATGGCGAAGATCTCGCGGCGCACCTCGGCCGGCGGCAGGTCGACGAAGAAGAGCTCGTCGATGCGGCCCTTGCGGATCAGCTCGGGCGGGAGACGCGAGATGTCGTTGGCGGTCGCCGCCAGGAAGACCCGGGTCGTGCGCTCGGCCATCCAGGTGAGGAGGGTTCCGAGCACGCGGCGTCCGACGCCCTCGTCCTCCGAGCCGGTCGCCACGCCCTTTTCGATCTCGTCGATCCAGAGGACGCAGGGCGCCATGAGATCGGCGGTCTCCAGCGCCTTGCGCAGGTTCTTCTCGGTCTCGCCGATGTATTTGTCGTAGAGCGCGCCGAAGTCCAGGCGCAGCAGCGGCACGCCGAACCGGCCGGCGACGGCCTTGGCGGCCAGGCTCTTGCCGCCGCCCTGTACGCCGAGCAGCAGGATCCCGCGCGGGTGGTCGCGCCGGCGCTCGGGATCGAGAAAGGGTTCGCGCCGCCGGTCGATCCAGGCCTTGAGATTGGAGAGCCCGGCGATATCGGCGAAGGAGCGGGTGTCGTACTCGAAGCTGATGACGCCCTGCTGGCTCAATAGCTCGTATTTGGCCCGCTTGACCGATTCCACGTCCTTCTTGGTGATGGCGCCGTCGTTGCGGATGGCGTTGCGGATCAGACGGCGGGCATCGGATTCGGTGATGCCGAGCAGGTTGTCGGCCAGCTGGTTGAGCGATTCGCGGCTGGCGCGCACCGCGCCCGAGTCGCCGATCTCCTGCCAGCGCTTGGCTTCCTCGTGGATGAGGGCCAGGATGCGGTTGCGGTCCGGCAGGCGCAGGGTGAAGCGAACGCTGAGATGGCGCAGCTCGGGAGGGATCTCGAGCGCGTGACTGACCAGCACCAGGGTGCGCGGCAGCGCGCCGTAGCCCTGGGCGATCTCCTTGAGGAGCCGCACGTGCAGCGGATCGTCCAGATAGGGGTGGAAATCGAGCAGGATGTAGATGCCGCGCTGCGGCGTGACCCGCATGTGCTTGAGCACCTCGGCCGGCTCGGAGAGCATGCGCTGGGGGTTGGTCTCGTACTCGATGCGCTGCAGGCCGTCCGTCACGGTCCAGCGGAATGCCGGCTCGGAGACGCGGATGGCCAGCCGGGCGAACAGCTCCAGCACCCGGGATTCCTCGATGGATTCGATCAGGACGATGGGCGTGTCGGATCTCAGCAGCAGTTCCAGGTCGTGAAGGTCTGGCGTCATCGGTGGCTAACCAAGTGTCGCGGTCGATGTTGACCTCGGGATTATCCGCTATTTTGGCGTATGACGAGATCGCTGCGACTTGCAGGATTCAGGGCCGGGCATCGATCGATGCCCGGCATGGGCATTTCCGGGACTGGACGTTCGGCACCATCGGGTGTATCACCGCCGTCGTCCCGATCGCCTACAATGAACGGCTCGATGCAACAGCAGGCAACGCCCAGAGATCATCCATGACCGCAAAAGACCATCTGATCATCTTCGATACCACGCTGCGCGATGGCGAGCAGAGTCCTGGTGCCTCCATGACCCGCGACGAGAAGGTGCGTATCGCCAAGGCGCTCGAGCGCATGCGCGTGGATGTGATCGAGGCCGGCTTCCCGATCGCGAGTCCGGGTGATTTCGAGGCGGTCAAGGCGGTCGCCGAGGCGGTGAAGGACAGCCGGGTGTGCGGGCTGGCACGCGCGCTGGATCAGGATCTGGATCGCGCCGGGGAGGCGCTCGCCGGGGCCAACGCCGGGCGGATCCACACCTTCATCGCGACCTCTCCCATTCATATGGAGAAGAAGCTGCGGATGACGCCTGACCAGGTACTGGAACAGGCGGTCTATGCGGTCAGGCGCGCCCGCCGCTACACGGACGACGTGGAGTTCTCGCCCGAGGATGCCGGTCGCTCGGAGATCGATTTCCTGTGCCGGGTGATCGAGGCCGTGATCGATGCCGGGGCCGGCACGGTCAATATCCCGGATACCGTCGGCTACAACATCCCGGATCAGTTCGGTGGTCTGATCGGCGCGTTGCGCGAGCGCGTCCCCAACGCGGACAAGGCGGTCTTCTCGGTGCACTGCCACAACGACCTGGGTCTGGCGGTCGCCAATTCGCTGGCCGCGGTACGCAATGGCGCGCGTCAGGTCGAGTGCACCATCAACGGTCTGGGCGAGCGTGCCGGCAATGCCGCTTTGGAAGAGATCGTGATGACGGTGCGCACCCGTCAGGATCTGTTCGACTGCGAGACCCGGCTCGATACGACCCAGATCATGAACTGCTCGCGTCTGGTCTCCGGTATCACCGGATTCGCCGTGCAGCCCAACAAGGCCGTGGTCGGGGCCAACGCCTTCGCCCACGAATCCGGCATCCATCAGGATGGCGTGCTGAAGAACCGCGAGACCTACGAGATCATGCGCGCCCAGGACGTGGGCTGGAGCGAGAACCGCATGGTCCTGGGCAAGCATTCGGGACGCAACGCCTTCCGTGCGCGTCTCCAGGAGCTGGGCGTGGTGCTGAATTCCGAGGAGGAGGTCAACGCCGCCTTCTCGCGCTTCAAGGATCTCGCCGACAAGAAGCACGAGATCTTCGACGAGGATCTGCAGGCACTGGTCACGGACACCACGCTGGATGCCGCCAACGAGCGGGTGAAGCTGGTCTCCATTCGGGTCTGCTCGGAGACCGGCGAGGTGCCGACGGCGGATCTGGTGCTGACCATCGATGGCATCGAGAGGACCGGAACCGCGACCGGCGGCGGTCCCGTGGACGCGACCTTCAAGGCCGTCGAGACCATCGTCGAGAGTGGAACCACGCTCAAGCTCTATTCGGTCAACGCCATCACCAGCGGCACCGACGCCCAGGGCGAGGTCACGGTGCGACTGGAGAAGGGCGGGCGCATCGTCAACGGCCAGGGCGCGGACACGGACATCATCATCGCCTCCGCCAAGGCCTATATCAACGCCTGCAACAAGATCCTGCATTCGGCCGAGCGCGCCCATCCGCAGATCGCCGAGGTCTGATCCAGGGTGATGGACGAGAGGCGTCGCAGCCACTATCTGGCGGCCATGGGAGTGACCCTCTGGACCTTGCGTGACGTTCAGGACCGGCCGGCGCTGGCCGGGACGGTCGCGCTGGAGGCGACGTACATGCCCGGGTCTCCCGCTCGCCTCCGGGGCGAGCCTGGACCCGATGCGATGATGCCGCCGGTCGACCCCCCCGGGGTTCCGGTGGCCGCGGAGACCCCGCCGCCCGAGAAGACCGGGGTCTCCGATCCCGCGCAGATGGACTGGGATCAATTGGAGGCCGCCGTCGCCGGCTGTCGAGCCTGCGGTCTGTGCGACACCCGGACCAATACCGTCTTCGGTGACGGCAATCGTCGGGCGCGTCTGATGGTGATCGGAGAGGCGCCGGGTGCCGACGAGGATCGTGCGGGCGTGCCCTTCGTCGGGCGTGCGGGTCAGCTCTTGAACCGCATGCTGGCTGCGATCGGCTATCCGCGCGAGAGCGTCTATATCGCGAACGTCCTCAAGTGTCGCCCCCCGGGGAATCGGGATCCGCGTCCCGAGGAGTCATTGCGCTGCCAGGGATTCCTCGCGCGCCAGGTTCAGCTGATTCGGCCAGGGGCGATCCTGGCGGTGGGACGCATCGCGGCTCAGCATCTATTGCAGACCGACGAAAGCGTGGGGCGTCTACGCGGACGCTGGCTGGAACTGGGTCCGGATCGGATTCCGGTCCGGGTCACCTATCATCCCGCCTATCTGCTGCGTTCGCCCGAACAGAAGGCCAAGGTATGGGACGATCTGACCCTGGTTCGGCGTCGTCTCGACGCGTCCTCGGGCTGAGCGTGGACGGTCGGGCCGATTGTCCGACGATCGGTTCGGTGGGGGTTGAGGGATATTTTTTCCATTCGATACTATCCATGCCCGAAATCCAGTCTACATTCCAGGGGCAGGCCCGCGAGATGGGATGCGCCGGGCAGACTCCGGCGAGGGTTGGTTGTGGGGATCGGGGGGTGTATGAGGATTCGATCTGCTGTATGATTGCCGTCGGCGATCGTTACAATTGAAACAATCATAAAATGAAATTTCTTATTTAATTATTTTCTAATATAATCCTTCCCGTGGCCGCCAAGAAGTACAGTGGCCGCGCTTGCTGCCAACGACACAATGATCGGAGAAAACAGATGAAAAAGCTTGCTACTGCTGCCGCTGTCGCCGCCCTGCTGGGTGTTTCCGCTTCCGCCTCCGCTTGGTGGGGCCCGGGCTGGGGTGGTCCTGGCTACGGTAACGGCATGGGCGACTGGATGGACGACTTCTTCGGCGACGGCTACGGCGACTTCAACATGAGCATGAGCGGCGGCGGTCGCGGCTACAACCGCGGTTACGGTCGCGGTTACGGCTATGGCTACGGCGCCCCTTACTACGGCTATGGCTATCCCTACGGTGGCTACGGTGCCCCCTACTACGGTGGCGGCTACCCCTATGCAGCCCCCTACGGTGCTCCTTACGCGCCCATGGCTCCCGCTCCGGCTGCTCCGGCTCAGTCCGAGTCCAAGTAAGCAGTCCTAGAGCTCCGCTCGGAAAAGCCAGGCATCTGCCTGGCTTTTTTTGTTTCTGCTCCCAGCTCCCAGCTCCCAGCTCCCAGCGGGAGTGTGTGCCGGGGAGGCTTTTCACGACAAGGTCGAACCTGGGGCGGCATAAAAGAAGCGCCGAACCGTGAAGATGCGGCTGAAGCCGCACCTGCATTGGCAAGACTCGGGGATTGGCGATCTCGGGGCTGAACCCGATTCCACTCAGATCGGCGGGCAGGTTCGATACGTTATCTTGGCCGCTGGCCGCTGGCCGCTGGCCGCTGGCCGCTGGCCGCTGGCCGCTGGCCGCTGGCCGCTCAGACGACCAGCGTGATGCCCGCGTAGGCCAGCCCCAGGCCGATCAGGGTGGCGACCAGGACGTCGCTGGGATAGTGCAGACCCAGGATCACGCGCGAGGTGGCGACGAGGCAGGTGAAGGGCACCAGGATCCAGGCGAGTTCAGGGATATAGTAGATGGCCACGGTCGAGAAACTGACCGCGTGGAGCGTGTGCCCCGAGGGAAAGCTGTAGCGGTCCAGCGGCGCGACCGGCGCGACGATGTCGCTCGCGTAGCGGCAGGGGCGCTCGCGGCGCGTGAAGCCCTTCAGGGATTTGTAGAGGATGAGTGCGATACCGCCGGTCGCCAGCATGTGCAGGCTGGCCTGAGCGCCCTCCAACCCATAGATCAGAGGCAGTACGGCCATGAGGCTGTACCAGAAGACCCCGTCGCCGAGACGGCTGACGATGGCGAAAGGTCGCTGGATCCAGTGACGTTGGCCCGAGCGACTCCAGAGGCGGCAGACCGGCGCCTCGATTTCATTCAGGTGTTGCAGCCATACTTGCATGACGAGCCTCCGTTCCACGCTGTCGGTGGATCACTTCGAAGAGACGTTCCTCGACCCCGCCAAGAACTCGGTCCCAGCTGATGTCCTCGGCCGTTGCTCGCGCGGCCTCTCCCATTCGGCGCAGCCGCTCTCGATCGCTTGCCAGGTCGCGGCTGGCGGCGACGAAGGCCGCTCGATCGTCCATGGGAACGGTCACGCCGTTCTTCCAAGGCTGGATGTGGGCATGGGCCGCCGCATAGTCGAAGGCGATGACGGGTAGTCCGCTCGCCATGGCCTCGGTGACCACGTTGCCGAAGGTTTCGGTCAGGCTGGGGAACAGGAAGAGATCGCCGGAGGCGTAGTGCGCCGAAAGTTCGGCTCCGACCTTGGCCCCGACGAAGATGAACTCGGGATGCTCGCGCTGCATGCTGGCCGCCTCCGGACCGTCTCCGACCAGCACGAAGCGCACGTTGGAGCGGTCGGCCCGGATGGCCTGGAAGGCCTCGCGTGCCAGATCGAGATTCTTCTCCGCCGCGATGCGCCCGACATAGACCACGGCCAGATCCTCGTCGCCGCAACCCCAGGCGCGACGCAGCTCGGTACTGCGCCAGCTGGGGGAGAATTGGTCGACATCCACGCCCCTGCCGAAGATATGCAGATTGTTGAAGCCTTCCACCGAGAGCTCGGTCTTGAGCTCGGCGGTCGGTACCAGGGTCGTGTCCGAGCGGTTGTGGAAATGGCGCAGCGTCCCGGCGATGGGGCGTGTCAGCAGTCCCAGGCCGTAATGCCGGCTGTATTGATGGAACTGGGTATGGAAGCCGGTGATCGTTGGAATCCCCAGTGCCTGGGCGGCCGAGAGGGCGGCATGGCCCAGTGGTCCCTGGGTGGCGATGTAGATGAGGCTCGGCCGCTGGCGATGCCAATGGCGTCGCAGGCGCCAATAGACCGGAAGCCCGAATCTGAGACCGCGATAGCCGGGGATCGGGAGTCCGGGAACCAGCATCAGCTCGATATCGGTGCCCTCGGGTTTTCGGGGATCCTTCGTCTGTCTGGGGCGGACGAGCTCGATGCGGTGGCCCCGGTTGGCCAGTCCCTCGGCGAGATGCCGCATGGTGTTCGCGACGCCGTTGATTTCTGGCGGATAGGTCTCGGTGACGACCGCGATCCGCAGGGTTGCGGACGGGGGCGGGGCGTCTGGGGTGCGTTGAGCGGACATCATGGGATGAAGGCCGGTCTTGGCTCGAGATCCATCTCCTCGATACAGGTGTTCGGGGTCTCTTCGGGCGTCTGCTTTCGTTCGCCGCGCACGGGATCGAGCGCGCCGAGGATCGCGGCATGGGTGCGCTCGGCCAAGGCGCGCCTGGATTCGTTCGCGTCCGCCTGGATCGGTTCCAACAGCTGGATATCGGCGACCAGATTCGGATGACGCAGGATGCGCCAGAGGCTGGCCACCAGGGTGTCTTCGCCGATATAGGCCGCCCGCGTCTCGGGCCTTGGATCGGATCCCTGGTGATAGCCGATCGCGACCGGCTGTATCCTCGGACCCGCGTCCTGGGCGATTCCGAACAGACGGGGGTGGAAGCGGAGAACCTCGCTCCCGTCGGTCGTGGTGCCTTCGGGGAAGATCACCAGGGTGCGACCGGAGGCGAGGAGACCGGCGATCCGGGAGGCGATGTTCAGCGTCTGGTTGCCGCCGCGCGCGATGAAGAGGGTTCCCGCGATCTCGGCCATCCAGCCGATCAGGGGCCAGGTTCGTACCTCGGCCTTGGACAGGAAGCCGATCTCGCCCTGTCCGCCGATGATCGGAATGTCGAGCCAGGAGATGTGATTGGCGACCAGCAGGCAGCCGGGCTCCAGGCGTCCGCGAACGGAGATCTCGATGCCGAGCGCGGCGCACAGCCTGGCATGCCACCAGGACGTGACCGTCGGCAGCCACTCCGGGCGTCCGTCTCTGCGATAGCGCAGACTCACGTAGAGCGCGATCAGGGCACCCGTGGTCAGGTGCTCCACGACCCTCAGGCTCCTCCAAATCGATCTTCCGACCATCAGCCCCTCATCGTTGGGTAAGGCGTTCCAGGAAATGGCGCGAATACGCCGGATTGAGCTCGTCCACGTTGAGCAGCATCAGCACGTCTCCGACCCCGAAGTCGGGATCCCGGCAGGGCTCTCCGCAGGCCTTGGCTCCCAATCGGATATAGGCGCGCAGCAGTGCCGGCAAGGGGGCGTCGAGATTGTCGTCCGGTGCGTGGGTGGTGAGCAGTGGCGAGCGCGGTGTGACGCGCAGATGCTCGGGTCCCATGGCCTGGCGGCGTATCCGGTTCATGATCGCGGCGGCCTGGATGTCCTGCTCGCCGAGCGGCACGCTGGCGCATCCGAAGAGATAATCGAATCCGTGCAGATGGATGAATCCGGCCAGGCCCGACCAGAGGACGGCGATGGCCGAGCCCTGTCTGAACTCGGGTGCGATACAGGTGCGTCCGACCTCGAGCAGACGTCCCTGCAGGGTTCGGATGGGGGCGAGCTCGAACTCGCTCTCCGAATAGAAACGGCCGAGCCGGTCGGCCTGGACGTCGGTCAGGATACGGGTGCAGCCGACCACGCGTCCACTCTTGGTCTCGCGGACCAGGAGGTGCTGGCAGTAGTGGTCGAATTCATCGATGTCGAGCCCGGCGGTGCCCTTCAGCTTGGCGCCCATCTCCTCGCCGAAGACGTGATAGCGCAGGGCTTGCGCCTCGCGGATCTCCTGCTCGGAGGTTGCGAGCTCGACGAACAGTCGCTCACCGCGCGGGGCGACCTGGGCAGAGGCAGACACGGCCATTGAGAACCCTCGACAGTTGTTCAGCAAGTAGAGGGTTATGGTATTTCGCGACTATGTCAGCTTGATGTGTAGCGCATGACGGCCTGGTGAAGGATGCCCGGCGGCTCGCCGGCCGTTCGGTTTCAGTCCCGCAGCGAGAGGATCCGCCAGCCCCTGGAGGCGGCGGTCGCGCGCAGCCGGGGATCCGGGTCCACGGCAACCGGGTGCGTCACGCGTTCGAGCAGGGGCAGGTCGTTGTGGGAATCGCTGTAGAAGGCGCTTCCGTCCAGATCCAGATCCCGTTCCGCCAGCCATTCCTCCAATCGGATGACCTTGCCCTCGCGGAATGCGGGTATGCCTGCGACCTCGCCGGTATAGTGTCCTCCATGCAGCGCGGGCTCCGTCGCGATCAGGTGCGGCACGCCGAACCGCTCGGCGATCGGGGCCGTGACGAAGGCGTTGGTCGCGGTGACGATGAGCAGGGTGTCGCCGGCCTCGCGATGGCGCTCGATCAGTGCCCTGGCCGAGCGGAGCATGATGGGCTCGATCTGCTCGGCCATGAAATCCTCGCGCAGCGCCTCCATCTCCTGTCTGGGGTTGTCGCGCAGCGGTCTGAGCGAGAAGCGGAGAAAGGCGTCGATGTCCAATGTGCCGGCCTGGTAATCGGCATAGAAGCGCTCGTTCTCGCGGTCGTAGTGCTCGCCGTCCACGATCCCGCGCGCGGCGAGGAAGCGTCCCCAGAGATGATCGGAGTCGCCGTCGAGCAAGGTGTTGTCGAGATCGAAGATTGCCAGAGCCATGTACTAACCTATTCTGAAGACTTGTCTGTTCGCGGGCATCGATGCGTGCGGCATGGTCCCGATCTGCGTCGATGCTCGCGGATTTGGCCGCGCGTTTCAAGGAATTGGATCGCGCGGGCGGTCGCTCGGGCGTGTTATTTTGCGCACTTCTTCAATCTGTGCGACCAAGCCGTTGATTGGCAATCGCTTAATGAGTTCGTTCGCTTGCCGGGGACGAGCCTGATATGGAAGAATTGGTCGGAAAATGCCAACTGGATGACACCCTTTGATCGACCATGACGGCTTCAGACCCAACGTCGGCATCATCCTGAGCAATCAGGATCGGCGCCTATTCTGGGGGCGCCGCGTTGGCCAGAACGCGTGGCAATTTCCCCAGGGGGGCATCAACCCGAACGAGAGCCCGGAGGAGGCGATGTTCCGAGAGCTCGAGGAGGAGGTCGGACTGCAGGAGCAGCAGGTCACCATCCTCGGCTATACGCGCGGCTGGCTGCGCTATCATCTCCCCAAGCGCTATATTCGTCGGCATTGCGGCCCGACCTGCATCGGCCAGAAACAGATCTGGTTCATGCTGCGGGTGCACTGCGGGGAGGATGCCTTCTGTCTCGACCACACCGACAAGCCGGAGTTCGATGCCTGGCGCTGGGTGAGATACTGGCAGCCCCTGAACGAGGTGGTCTACTTCAAACGCCATGTCTATCTTCAGGCGCTCGAAGAGCTGGCGCCCATCCTCTATCCGGAGGGTGCCCCGATGCGCGAGGCCCAATATGCCAGGGGCGCTAGAATGATGCGGCAGCGCTGCACATGAGTGCTGCGGCTTGGGGCTGGATCCTTCATGCCTCGTCCGGTCGCTGCGGGGTGCCCAGCCGCCCCGTCCGGCTCGACCGAACGGCCGCCACCCCTATGTCGCGGCGGCCACCTTTTCCCATTAGCTGATTCCAGGCGCGAGTTTGTCCGAGCCCTCTCCAATCAAGCAAGCGGTCTCGCCCACGGCGAGCTCCCTTCAGGCCCCTCCCTCGAACATGCTGGAGTCGCTTCGGCGTATCGTGCAGGAGGTCAACAACGCCCAGGATCTCGAGCAGGCGTTGAACATCATCGTCGGCCGGGTCAAGCAGGCCGTGGGGGCCGACGTCTGTTCGGTCTATCTCAACGATTTCGAGAATCACCGCCATGTCCTGCAGGCGACCGAGGGGCTGCGCGCCGATGCGGTGGGTCGGGTTCGGCTCGAAATGGGGCGTGGTCTGATCGGCCTGGTGAGCGAGCGGGCCGAACCCATCAACCTGGACGACGCGGCCAACCATCCGCGCTACGAATGCATCATCGACACGGGCGAGGAGCGCTATCACGGCTTCCTCGGCGCGCCCATCATCCAGAACCGCAAGGTTCTGGGGGTCCTGGTGCTGCGCCAGCGCCGCCGTCGTCATTTCGGGGAGGACGAGGTCACCTTCGTCATGACCCTGGCCTCCCAGCTGGCCGGGGCCATCACCTTCGCGCGCACCAGCGGCGAGCTGGCCCGACTCCAGGACGATGGCATCCCCCAGCGCTTCCTGCCGGGCCTGGCCGCCTCTCCGGGGATCGGTATCGGCATGGCCGTGGTCGTCTATCCGCCGGCCGATCTCAACGCGGTTCCGGATCGGCGTCCGGACGATCCGGATGCCGAGATGCGCGACTTCCGCCGTGCCGTCGATGATGTGGCCCGGGATCTGGACCGCTTCGCGGCTCGCACCCAGGTGCATCTGAGCGCCGAGGACATGGCGCTCTTCGACGCCTGGCGCCTCATGCTCGAAAGCGACACCCTGATCGACGGCACTCTGTCGCGCATCAGCGGAGGCAACTGGGCGCCCGGTGCCCTGCGCGAGACCATCGCCGAGCATGCCAAGGTGTTCGACAACATGGACGACGCCTATCTGCGCGAGCGTGCCTCGGACGTGCGCGATCTGGGGCGATGCATCCTCATGCATCTGCAGAATCAGACCGCCGCGCCCATCCAGTATCCCGCCCAGACCATCCTGGTCGGCGACGAGATCAGCGCCATGCAGATCGCCGACGTCCCGCGCGAGCGTCTGGTCGGCATCGTCTCGACGACCGGGTCCGGGTCCTCCCACGTCGGCATCCTCGCCCGCGGCATGGGCGTGCCGGCCGCGATGGGCGTCTCGGACCTGCCGGTCAGCCGGATCGAGGGGCGCGAGATGGTGGTGGACGGCTACCGCGGCCGTGTCTACGTCTCGCCGGGGCCGGCCGTGCGTTTCGAGTACCAGCGGCTCGCCGAGGACGACGCGGCCCTGACCAACGAGCTGCAGACCCTGCGCCACCTGCCGGCCGAGACCACCGACGGCTATCTGATTCCGCTCTATCTCAATACGGGGCTGGTGTCCGAGGCGCGTCCGCTGGGGATCGAGGAGTCCGGAGGCGTGGGGCTCTACCGCACCGAACTGCCCTTCATCGTGCGCGACAGCTTTCCGGGCGAGGCGGCCCAGATGGAGAACTATCGGCACGTGCTGGAGCTGTTCGCTCCGCGTCCGGTCACCATCCGTACCCTGGACATCGGCGGCGACAAGCCGCTGCCCTATTTCCCGATGCAGGAGGCCAATCCCTTCCTGGGATGGCGCGGTATCCGCATCACCCTCGATCAGCCCGAGATCTTCCTGACCCAGGTGCGCGCCATCCTGCGCGCGGCGATCGGGCTCGACAATCTGCGTCTGCTGCTGCCCATGATCAGCACGGTCGGCGAGGTGGACGACGCCCTGCTGCTGATCCAGCGCGCCCACGACGAGCTGCTCGAGGAGGGCTATCAGGTCAAGATGCCGCCGATCGGCGTCATGATCGAGGTGCCGGCCGCCGTCTATCAGACCGAGGCGCTGGCACGGCGGGTCGATTTCCTCTCGGTCGGCACCAACGACCTGACCCAGTATCTGCTGGCCGTCGACCGCAACAATCCCCATGTCGCCAAGCTCTACAACGAATATCACCCGGCGGTCCTGCGCGCCCTGCTGCAGATCCTGACCGGGGCCAGGCTGCACGGCCGCGAGGTGAGCGTCTGTGGAGAGATGGCGGGCGATCCGCTGGCGACCTTCCTGCTGCTCGGCATGGGGGTGCACAGCCTCAGCATGGGGGCCGGCGGTCTGCTGCGGGTCAAGCGGGTCATCCGCAGCATCAGCCGGGCGCGGGCACGCGAGGTGCTGAGGGTCGCGCTCGAGTGCGAGGACGCCGGAGCGGTCCGCAGACTGCTGCTGGATGCGCTCGAGGCGGTCGGGCTGGGCGCCCTGGTGCGGCCCGGCAAGTGAGTCGCACGAGCCCTGACGGGCTCGGTTCTCAGCCTTGAGGGAATCCCTTGCCGACATTCAGGATCCCGGCCGGATCGAAGCAGCGCTTGATCTCCGTCATGAGCGCGAGCGCCGCCGGATCCAGCTCCTGACCGACGAAGTCGCGCTTCTCGATCCCCACGCCGTGCTCGCCCGATAGGGTCCCGTCCAGACTCAGCACCAGAGCGAAGACCGCGTCCAGACACTCGGCGGCACGCGCGACCTCGTCCGGGTCGTCCGGGTCGATCAGCAGATTGACATGGATGTTGCCGTTTCCGGCATGGCCGAAATTGACGATGCGGATGCCGGTCGTCCGCGACAGACGCTCGAGCCCTTCGATGAACTCGCCCATGCGCGAGACCGGCACCACCACGTCCTCGTTGATCTTCTTGGGCGCGATGTGACGCAGCGTCGGCGACAGCGCCTTGCGCGTCTTCCACAGGGCCGCGATCTCCTCCTTGCTCTCGGCGCGTCGCAGCTCCAGCAGGCCCGGATTGCGGGCCACCTCGCCGATCGCCGAGACCGATTCCTCGATGCAGGCGGCCGATCCGTCGAGCTCGATCATGAGCACGGCGCCGGCGCCGTCCGGCAGATCGAATTCGGCATAGTGACGGACCATCTCGATCGCCGATCCGTCCATGAACTCCAGCGCGCAGGGGATGATGGGTTGGGCCATGATGGCCGACACGGCCGCGGCCGCGCTGTGGATGTCGCCGTAGGTCGCGCGCAGGGTGCGCTTGGTCTCGGGCAAGGGGGTCAGCTTGAGCGTGGCCTCGGTGATGAGCGCGAGCGTGCCCTCGGAGCCGATGACGAGCCGCGTGAGATCGTATCCGACTACCCCCTTGGTGGTCATGACGCCGGTGCGCAGCGACTCGCCCCGGCCCGTCACCACCCGCAGTCCCAAGGTGCTCTCGCGCGCGGTGCCGTATTTCACCGCCCTCGGGCCGGCCGAGTTGTAGGCGAGATTGCCGCCGATGGTGCAGGTCGCCGCGCTCGTGGGGTCGGGCGGCCAGAAGAAGCCCAGGTCTCCGACCGCCTGCTGCAGCTGGGCGTTGAGGACGCCGGGCTGGACGATCGCCAGACGGTCGTTCGGCAGGATGCGCAGGATGCTGTCCATGCGCTCGAAGGAGAGCACGATGCCACCTCTGTCCGGGACCGTGGCGCCGGTCGTGCCCGTGCCCCGTCCGCGTGCCGTCAGAGGGATGCCGGCATCGCGGCAGAGCGCTACCAGCGCGACGACCTGGGACTCGTCGGTGGCGAACATCACGGCCTGCGGCAGGGCATGGCGCCGGCTGTTGTCGTAGCCGTAGGGCCAGCAGTCCGCCGGGTCGGTGAGCAGTCCGCCGTCGCCGGCGATCCCGGCGAGGGATCGGCGCAGACCGCCGCTGAGCTCGGGGATGGGATTATCTGTATTCAAAGAGCTTGACCACGCGCTCGACGCCCGGAACGTAGCGCACCTTTTCGGTCGCGGCATCCGCTTCCTCCGGGGTGACGAGTCCGAGCAGATAGACGACGCCGTTCTCGGTGACGACCTTGACGCGCGTCGGGTTGAAGTCGGGGAGATCGATCCCGGTCAGGGCCAGCTTGGCGCGGGAGGTGATGTAGAGGTCCTCCGACTCCCGGGACAGGCTGATATTGGGTCCGATGCTGATCTCGTCGATCACCCGTTTGACGCCGGCGATGAGACTGACGAGCTGGGTCGCGTGCCGGGCGACCTCCTCGGATTCGGCCTGGCCGGTCAGCAGAACGGTCTTGTTGTAGCTGGTGACCGAGATTCCGGAGTGACCCTCGATCGATCTGTCCTGCTGCAGGGCATGGATGGCCCGCAGCTCGATCTCCTGATCGGCGAGGAAGACCTGATGCTCGCGTCTGTCGTAGAGCGCCGAGGCGCCGACCGCGGCTCCGCCGACGATCACGGGGCCGCAACCGGCGAGGGAGGATGCGACGAGGCTCGATGCCAGCAACACGGCATGGCGGGTTCGGCGTGACGGAATCCATGCCGTCATGGTGTCCATGAGGTCGGTTGCTGCAGTGGGCGCTCTATGTCGAGTCGAGGGCGAAGGCATGTTGGATCCAGTGGATTCGATGGTGTCCGTCGATGGCGATGACATCGAAGCGGCAGGGTGAGTTGCTCGGATTGATCTTGAGGTAATGTCTGGCCGCCGTGATGAGGCGTTTCTGCTTGCGTCGGTCGACGGTTTCCGCGGCACTGCCGTAGCGATCGGAGCGTCGGAATCGTACCTCAACGAAGACCAGGACCGCACCATCGCGCATGACGAGATCGATCTCGCCGTAGCGGCAGCGGTGGTTTCGCGCGATCGGCCTGAGATTGCGTGCGATCAGGAAGGACTCGGCGAGGCGTTCCGCCTCGGTTCCGATCTCCCTGGTGTCATGCTTCGCCTTCATGGCGTGCCTCAGATCTCTCCCCGGGCCGGCGCGCGGCCAGGCGAGCGGGCCTCTGCGCTATTGGCCGCCGCTGGTGTCGGCGAAGCGCGGGCCTTCGGGGGTGAACTGTCCGAGGGCGAGCTGGCGCTTGATCCGGCCGAGCTTGTCCAGCGAGAGTCCGCCCGTCTGGCCAGGGTAATAGGCGGCCGGGTTCTTGGACAGGTCGGTCAGTCGGGGCGCCAGCCGATAGGCATCGATCCCCATCGCGTAGAGCCGTGCCAGTGGATCCGCCGCGTTCGCGGAGGCGCCCATGAGTGTGCGCCGCGACAGCGGTCCGTTCGCCTCGGTATCCAGCATCCAGGGGATGTCGACGAAATAGAGTCCGATCAGCGGCTTGTCCCGCGACGGATCGAAAGCGCCGGAATAGACGTGGGAGGTCGAGATCACCCTCAGTGGCTTGGAGGCGGTCTGCTGGATCCGCGGGTAGAGATGGCGGGCCGATTCGGCGGTCGCGACCAGGAAGAGTACATCCGGGTCGGAGTCGGTCAGAAGCCTGGTCAGGATCGCGTCATGGTTCGTCTTGCTGGGGTCGTAGGTCGCCTGTCCGGCCAGCGTTCCGCCGAGGTTGCGCCATTGTCGGCGGAAGGCCGAGGCCATGCGGTTGCCCCAGGCACCCGCGGGATAGAGTATGAGGGCGCGTTTGGCACCGGCCGTGAAGGAGGCGGTCGCGGCCTCGCTCGCCTCGTTTTCTGGAGACAATGCGAACTGGAAGAGATTCTCGGCGCGCCGGTTGGAGCGCGTCGCCTGATTCAGGGCCAGGGTCGGGATGCTCAGGTGGCGCGTGCCCAAAAGCGTATTCACCGCGGGTTTCTGCAGAGGGCCGATGACATAGTCGGCCCCGGAGCGAACGGCCCTGGCGTGCATGGCCTGCGCCCCGGATACGTTCGAGCTGTCTTCGAAGTCGAGCTTGGGCGCGTGACCGCCGGTGTCGGCGCGGCGGGCGGCCTCAATGCCCTTTCTGACGGCCCTGGCGGCGGCGGCGAAGCGGCCGCTGCGCGGAAGCATGACGCTCACCCGGTCGCCTTCGGCATAGCCTCCGCTCAGGGTCTCGGCATAGGCCTCTCCCAAGCCCGGCAGGGCGGGGTGTCCGGCATGCTTGCCGCGCCAGGCTCGATAGCCGGATTCGATCCGTTCCGGCGAACTGCCGTGCGTCTTGAAGGCGAGCGCGATCTCTGCCCAGCCTTTCACGGGGCTGCCTCGACTCGACAGATTCTGCAGTTGGGGCTGGGTGAGCATGGTCAGTGTGGATACTAGGAATATCTGATTTTCCAGCCGCTTATCCTTGCTTTCTAGAATTCGGTCCAACTCGGCGAGCGACTCGGCGGCCTGGACCGGCTGGTCGGCGAGACGCTGTGCGGAGGCGAGGGTCCTGAGCCTGCGGGCGGCCAGATCCCTGGGTAGCGCGCTCGACCGCATGCGCTCGAGGAGCGCGATCGACTCGCTGGGGTGGCTCGTCAGCATCGCCAGGTCGGCCTGTTCGAGCAGCATCAGCTGGCGCTGGATCGGCATGAGCGGACCGGCCGACAGGGTATCGATCAATCCCCGAGCCTCGTCCGTGCGACCTCCGGATACATAGGCATGGAGCGCCTTCAATTGCAGTTGCGCGCGTGCGGGCGGCTGGGCTCGGGAGGCGAGCTGCAGATAGCGCTCGGCCGCCTCGATCTTCTTGCCCTTGGCCTCGATGGCGGCCGTCTGCTCCAGTTCGGATTCGGCCACCCCGGCCAGTATCCGGGATTCGTCGAAGGTCGGATTGAGGGCGCAAGCGGACAGGAGCGCCGCTGCGACGAGTGCCATGAGCCACCAGACACTGGACAGATGCGGACGCGCAACGCGATTCTCGGGCATGATTCCGTTCCGTTCGTAGGGCTGTCGGGAGCGTAAAATGCAGCAAACTCGTGGGGTACTATACGTGGTCGCAACGCCGATCGGCAATCTTGCGGATATGTCCGAGCGTGCCCGTAAGATATTGGCCGAGGTCGATTTGATCGCCGCCGAGGATACGCGTCAGACACTGCGTCTGCTGAATCATTGCGGCATTTCGGCGACCCTGGTGTCCTATCACGATCACAACGAGACGAGCGTCTCGCGCCGGCTGCTGGCCGAACTCGAGCAGGGGCGCAACCTGGCTCTGGTGTCGGATGCCGGGACCCCGCTCGTCAGCGACCCGGGCTACAGCCTGGTCAGCGCCGCGCGCGAGCGGAACCTATCCGTGGTGCCCATTCCCGGTCCCAGTGCCGCGATCTGCGCCCTGTCGGCGGCCGGGCTGCCGAGCGACCGTTTCCTCTTTCTCGGTTTTCCGCCGCGCTCCAAGCCGCAACGGCGGACCTGGCTCGATGGGGTCGCCGATGAGCCTGGAACCCTCATCCTCTACGAAAGCGGCAGGCGCGCGGTGGCGACGCTCGCCGACCTGGCCGAGACCTTGGGCGATTCGCGGCGCGTCGTCCTTGCCCGCGAGCTGACCAAGCGCTTCGAGACCTTTCTCTTCGGTTCGGCCTCGGAACTCGCCAGGCGCGTGGAGGAGGACGAGGAGCAGCAGCTGGGCGAGCTGGTGATCCTGGTCGAGGGGCGCGGCTCGGACGGAGAGGACGCGGGTTTGGCCGAGCAGGAGCGGGTCCTGCGTATCCTGTCCGAGTCGCTGCCCTTGAGCCAGTCGGCGGCCTTGGCCGCGCGTCTGACCGGGGCGAAGAAGAATCGTCTCTATCGTCTCGGACTCGAACTCGGCCTGGGGGATGCGGATTGAGGCTTTGCGCTTACCCCCGAGGGTGGAGGTGCAAAGCCGCGAGGTAGAATCCGCCGGTCGGATGGTTGGCCGATTCATGTATACTGCGCGGCTGGGAGTCAGCCAGGCAACCGCTCCGTTCCGATCGGGACGGGGAGGAAAGTCCGGGCTCCATAGGGCAGGGTGCCAGGTAACGCCTGGGGGGCGCGAGTCCACGGAAAGTGCCACAGAAAAGATACCGCCGATCCCGCATTCGTTGCGGGAGGTAAGGGTGAAATGGTGCGGTAAGAGCGCACCGCGCTGGTGGCAACATCAGTGGCAGGGTAAACCCCACCCGGAGCAAGACCAAATAGGGGAACGGCAGCTCAGGCTGCGGCGCGCGGCCCGCGTGCGTTCCCGGGTAGGTCGCTCGAGGCATGCGGCGACGCATGTCCCAGATGAATGGTTGTCCTTCGACAGAACCCGGCTTATCGGCTGACTCCCTCCCTTGCCAGTGCATTTCTCCCTTCGCTCGAACCCTCGCCGGAACACTCCGAAAGTTGTCTGTGACTTAGCCGTTCTTGCTGTGTCGCAACATCAGCTTTTTTTCCCACCTGTTTGAAATTAGTGGTCTTTGTCGAAGTTAGTGTCCGTGCCTAACTTCCGCCTCTAAGTTGCTGACTGTCAAGAATTAAAGCTCGAGGGTTTCTTGACGATGCCCATTCCCACCTCTAACATGGACACCAAGTGGGAGAGAGTGGGGAAACGGGGGGTAAACCGCCAGAGGCGACGTGCCATGGGGGGCGCTGGTGTTCCGGGGGGTTTCCATCGTCAATCTGGATGTCAAGGGACGTCTCGCGATTCCTTCCAGGCATCGCGAGCGTTTGCAGGAGATGTGCGGCTCGCATTTGGTCGTCACGGTGGACCGCGATCGCTGTCTTCTGCTCTATCCGGAGCCTGAATGGGAAGTCATCGAGCGCAAGTTCGCCGCGCTCCCCGCTCTCGATCCCACTGCTCGCTCTCTCCAGCGTCTCTATGTCGGAAATGCACAGGATGTGGACATCGACGCCCAAGGCCGAATCCTGATCCCTCAGTATCTCCGAGACTTCGCCGCCTTGGACAAGCGGGTCGCCTTCGTGGGCCAGGGCGTCAAGTTCGAGCTCTGGGACGAGGATGCCTGGACGGCGCGGAACGAAGCGGCCCTGAACGACGCGGCGATCGGGGATCTGGCCCAGCAGGCCGGGCTCGGTTCGCTGACGCTTTGAAACTGGACGCGTGCCACTGGCGCCCGATGTCCGAACATGACCAACGTGCTGGGAAACGATTTGCCTGGTGATTCTCCGCTGCATACGCCCGTATTACTGGAGGAAAGCGTGTCTGCCCTGGTATGGCATCCGGACGGTATCTATATCGACGGCACCTTCGGTCGTGGCGGGCACAGCCGTGCCATCCTGGAACGGCTCGGGGCCGCCGGCCGCCTGATCGGGATCGATCGCGATCCCGAGGCCGTGGCCGTGGGCGAGGATCTGGCCGCGCGCGACGCACGCTTCTCCATCCATCATGGGCCCTTTTCCTCCATCGGCGATGTCGCGCACCGGACAGGTGTCGCCGGGCGGGTCTGCGGGATATTGCTCGATCTGGGCGTCTCCTCGCCGCAGCTGGATTCGGCCGAGCGCGGTTTCAGCTTCAGCGCGGAGGGTCCGCTCGACATGCGCATGAATCCCGGGTGCGGCATGTCCGCGGCCGACTGGCTCGCGCGCGCCGAGGAATCCGAGATCGCGGCCGTGCTGCGCGATCTGGGCGAGGAGCGTTTCGCCAAGCGGATCGCTCGCGTCCTCGTGGCCGAGCGGGCGGTCGCGCCCATCGTCTCGACCCATCGGCTGGCCGAGCTGGTCGCCCGCGCGGTACCGACCCGCGAGCCTGGCAAGCATCCGGCCACTCGAACCTTCCAGGCCTTGCGCATTCGCGTCAACGACGAATTGGAAGAGGTGCGCGACTGTCTCGGTCAGGTGTGCGGTCTGCTCGCGGATGCCGGCCGTCTGGTGGTCATCAGTTTCCACTCGCTCGAGGACCGTATCGTCAAGCGCTTCATCCGTGACGAGTCGCGCGGACCCCAGCTGCCGAAGGGACTGCCGGTGCAGGCATCGGAGGTTCGGGGGCGCCTGCGGGCGATCGGCAAGCAGGTTCGCCCCTCGGAGGCGGAACTGGCCGTGAACCCCCGGGCGCGCAGTGCCGTGATGCGCGTGGCCGAGCGACTGCCATGACGCGAAGCGGCATCCTCATGCTTTCCTGTCTCGGGCTGGCCGTGATCCTGTCCGCGGTCGAGGTCGTGCACGTCAAGTATCTGACGCGAATCCATTTCGCCCAGCTGCAGGATCTGCGGGCCCAGCGCGACGCGATCGACGTGGAGTGGAACCGGCTGCGGCTCGAGGAGGCGGCGCTCTCGACCCATGCCCGTGTCGAGCGCAAGGCGAGGAACGAGCTGGGCATGTTCGCGCCGCGCTTGAGCGACGTGCTCCTGATCGAGGAGGGCGGTCATGGCCAACGCTAGACGCCGCGGCCGGCGCGTCGCCGAGACCCCGCGCGCCAAGCCGAACCTGCGGCTGCGCCGCCAGCTGATCGTGGGCGGATTGTCGCTGGCCTTCGCCGTGCTGGCGGGTGCGGTCTTCTTCCGCCAGGTGATCGAGACGGATTTCCTCCAGAACGAGGGTCAGCGGCGCTATCTGCGCGACGGCGAGATCGCCGCGCGCCGGGGTGTCATCACCGACCGCAACGGCGAGCCGCTGGCGGTGAGCACGCCGGTCGAGACGGTCTGGGCCGAGCCGCGCAAGCTGGTCGCCCATCTGGACGCTATCGCGCCACTGGCGGCCGCGCTCGATCTGGATGCGGCCGGGCTGCGCCAGAAGATCCAGGACAATGCCGAACGCGGTTTCATGTACATCAAGCGGCGGGTCAGCTTCGACGAGGCGCGCGCCGTCCGCGAGGCGATCGCCGAGCACGGTCTCCAGGGCGTCGATTTCGAGACCGAGTACCGGCGCTTCTATCCGGGGGCCGAGGTCTTCGGGCACGTCATCGGCTTCACCAATATCGAGGATCGCGGTCAGGAGGGACTCGAACTGGAGTACGACGCCCAGCTCGAGGCGGTCCCCGGGCTGCACCGGGTCATCCGCGACGGGCGTCAGCGTATCGTCCAGGAGGTGGAGCAGATTCGTCCTCCGCGTCCGGGCAAGGACCTGGTCCTGAGTCTCGACCGCCGGCTGCAGTTCCTCGCCTACCGCGAGCTGATGGCGGCCGTCAAGGAGCACAAGGCCAAGGGCGGCACCGCGGTTGTCCTGGACGTGGCCACCGGTGAGGTGCTGGCCATGGTCAATCAGCCCGGATACAACCCCAACGGCGACCGCGACGGTGGCAGCGAGCGTCGACGCAACCGCGCCGTGACCGACGTCATGGAGCCGGGCTCGACGGTCAAACCGCTGGTGATCGCCGCCGCGCTCGAGAAGGGGCTGGTCAGTCCCGGCACCCGGATCGCGACCGGACCCGGAGTCCTGCGGGTCGGCAGCAATCTCGTCAAGGACGTGCACAACTACGGGACGCTCGACGTCACGGGCGTCATCACCAAATCGAGCAACGTGGGCTCGGTCAAGATCGCCCAGATGATGGACTATGCCGGGCTCTGGGACATCTACCGCAAGGTCGGATTCGGTCAGCCGACCGGAATCGGATTTCCGGGCGAGACCCGCGGCAGCCTGCGTCATTATTCGCAGTGGCGTCCCTTCGAGCATGCCACCATGGCCTTCGGCTACGGCCTCTCGGTGACGGCGCTGCAGCTGGCCCAGGCCTACGGCGTGCTCGCCGCCGACGGCATCAAGCGCCCCGTCACCCTGCTGAAGCGCGACAGCAACGATCCATCGATGCTGCCGGTGGCCACCCGTGTCCTCAGCGTCGATACCGCGCGCAAGGTTCGTGCAATGATGGAGACCGTGGTCTCCGACAAGGGGACCGCCAGGCGTGCCGAGATCCCCGGCTACCGAGTCGGCGGCAAGACCGGCACGGCCAAGAAGGCATCCGGTTCCAGAGGCTATGGCGGACGCCGCTATCAGTCGGTCTTCGCCGGCTTCGTGCCCGCCGGAAATCCGCGTCTCGTCATGGTGGTAATGGTCGACGAGCCCGGCGGCTCCTCCTATTACGGCGGTCTCGTCGCGGCGCCGGTCTTCCAGCGCGTGATGGAGGGAGCGCTCCGCCTACTCAATGTGCCGCCGGACGATCCGCCGCCTTCCATGCTGCTCGTCCATCGCGGAGGTGCGTCATGATGGCGCTGGCCCGTACCGGCCATGCCTGGCGTCTGGGCGATCTGATGGCTGGACTGCTCGAGCTGCCCGCCGGCTCCGAGCCGGCCGCCGAGCTGCAGGTCCCGGATCTCTCCCTGGATAGCCGCACCCTGATTCCGGGTGCGCTGTTCCTCGCCTGCCAGGGGCGTCGCCGGCATGCGCTCGACTTCGCCGAGGAGGCGAAGCGGCGCGGCGCGGTCGCGATTCTCGCCGAGTCCGGCGCGGGTTGGTCCGCCGATGCGATGCGGGATCTGCAGGATCGTCTCGGTCTGCCGGTGATTCCGGTCGCGCGTCTGTCCTCGCGCTTGAGCGAGATCGCCGATCGTTTCCATGGATCGCCCAGCGCCCGGATCGAGGTATTCGGGATCACGGGCACCAACGGCAAGACCACGGTGGCCCATCTGCTGGCCCAGGCATTGTCGGTCGAACAGCGCTGCGGCCTCATCGGTTCGCTCGGCCAGGGTTTCCCCGGCGATCTGCATCAGCCGCCCGGTCCGGTCCTGGATCCGCTCGCCGTACAGCGGGCGCTCGAGGATCTAGGATCCCGTGGTGCCCAGGGCGTCGCGCTCGAGGTGTCGGCCAGGACGCTCGCCCGGTCTTCACTCTCGGCGGTGCGGATGTCGCACGCACTCTTCACCAATCTCACGCGGGACCGGGATGAGGCCCAGGAAGATATGTTCGCCTATGGCGCGGCCAAGCGCGCCCTGTTCGCGTCCAGCGGATTGGGTTGGGCGGTGTTGAACCTGGACGATCCATTCTCCGAGGACATCCTCGCCGCGCTTACGCCCAAGGTGTCGGTCGCGGCCTACAGCCTGCGTTCGGACGCGTCCCAGCCCGCCCATTGCGACCTCTGGCTGCGCGCGGACGCCATCGAGACCCGGCCGCTGGGTCTGCGTATCCGCATTCATTATTGCGGCGGTTTCGGCCGTGGCGAGGTCGAGCTCGAGGTGGGTCTGGTCGGTCTCTTCAATGTCGCCAACCTGCTGGCGGTGCTCGCCGTCCTCTGCTCCCGCGGGCTGCCGATCGAGCGCGCGGCGCGCGAGTTGTCCCAGGTGCGCGGGGTGCCGGGCCGGATGGAATGTTTCGGCACCCAGGGCACGCCCCAGGTCGTGGTCGATGGCGCCCATACCCCGGACGCGCTGGAGAAGGCACTGGTCAATCTGCGTCTGCACGGCTATCGCCGTGTCATCACCGTCTTCGGCTGCGGAGGCGGGCGCGAGCGGGACAAGCGCCCGCTGATGGGTGCCATCGCCGAGCGGCTGAGCGAGCAGCTCATTCTGACGGACGACAATCCGCGCCACGAGTCGGGGGAAGGCATCATCGACGACATCCGCGCCGGTCTGTCGGACCCGCAGTCGGTGCGGGTGGAGCGCCAGCGCGGGCTCGCCATCCGCAGGGCCATCGCCCTGGCGGGCACGACCGATGCCGTGCTGGTCGCCGGAAAGGGGCAGGAAACTCAGCAGGACATGGGCGATCTCAGGGTGCATTTCAGCGATCGCGCCCAGGTCGTCGAGGCCCTGCGCGAATGGCGGGAGGGACATCACTGATGTGGACGCTAGCCGAGGCGGTCGCACGAGCCGGGGGCGCGCTTCAGGGTGCGGATCTCGCCTTCACGGGTGTCGGAACCGATTCGCGGGCCGATTGCTCGGGTCAATTGTTCATCGCCCTGCGCGGGGAGCGCTTCGATGGTCACCTCTATGTCGAGGCGGCAAAGCGTGCCGGCGCCGTGGCCGCGATGGTGGATCATCCGCTCGATCTGGATCTGCCGCAGTGGGTGGTGCCGGATACCCGCCTGGGTCTCGGTCGTTTGGCGGCGGCCTGGCGGGACCGCTTCCGGGGGCGCATCGTCGCCGTCACCGGAAGCAACGGCAAGACCACGGTCAAGGAGATGCTCGCGGCCATCCTCGGACGAGCCGGCCGGGTGCGCGCCACTCGTGGGAACCTGAACAACGACATCGGCATGCCCTTGACCCTGCTTCAGGCGCGCGACGAGGACTATCTGGTTCTGGAGATGGGCGCCAACCACCATGGCGAGATCGGTTACATGACCGACATCGCCCGTCCGGACGTGGCCCTCATCACCAATGCCGGCCGCGCCCATCTGGAGGGTTTCGGCAGTCTGGAGGGTGTGGCGCGCGCCAAGGGCGAGATCGCCCGCGGTCTGTCTCCCGGCGGGACCTTCGTGGTGGCCGGCGATTCACCCTTCATCGGGCTCTGGCGCGAGCTGGCCGGCGAACGCTCCCTGTTCAGTTTCGGAATGGAGCCGGGCGCGTCGGATCTGAGTGCCGACCCCGGTTCCGTGAGCGTCGCCTGGGACGAGGAGGGGTTTCGCACCCGGTTCACGGCGCTTCGGGGCGGGGCGAAGATTCCGGTCCAGCTGCGTCTGGCCGGCCGGCACAACGTCCGCAACGCCCTGGCCGCCGCATCCGCGGCGCTGGCTTTGGGGGTCGAGGTCGAGAGGATCCAGGAGGGGCTGGTCGGACTGCTGCCGGTCAAGGGGCGCCTCTGTCCGCGTTCCTGCTCCGGGCTGTCGCTGATCGACGATACCTACAACGCCAACCCGGACTCGATCGCCGCGGCCGTTCAGGTCCTGATGGATCTGGATGGCAGGCGCTGGCTGGTCCTTGGCGATCTCGGCGAACTGGGCGCGGATTCCGCCCAGCTGCACCGGGAGATCGGGGCCATGGCCCTGGACGCGGGCGTCGATCGTCTGGCCACCGTCGGCACCCTGACCGCCGGGGCCAGCGAGGCCTTCGGCCCGGGGGCGCGGCATTTTTCCGAGCAGGGGGCGCTGATTCAGTATCTGCGTTCCGAACTGGGTCCCGAAGATCGGATCCTGGTCAAGGGTTCGCGCACGGCGCGAATGGAATTGGTCGTAGAGGCGCTGTGCGCCGAGGTAGGTCGTTAGGATGTTGCTGTATCTGACTGAGTGGCTGGCCGAGATCCATAGCGGCTTCGATGTCTTCCGCTATCTGACCCTGCGGGCGATTCTCGGCGTCCTCACGGCACTCTCGATCGCCCTGATCGTCGGCCGGCCCATGATCCGCCGGCTGCGCGCCTACAAGATCGGACAGACCGTGCGCGACGACGGTCCTCAGAGCCATCTGTCCAAGTCCGGTACCCCGACCATGGGCGGGGCGCTCATCCTGGTGGCGGTCGGGGTCGCCACACTGCTGTGGTCGGATCTGAGCAACCACTATGTCTGGATCGTGCTGCTGACCACATTGGCCTTCGGCGCCATCGGTCTGGTCGACGACTACAAGAAGCTGGTCAAGCGCGACCCGCGCGGCCTGATCGCGCGCTGGAAATATTTCTGGCAGACGGTCGCCGGCTTCGTCGCGGCCGTCGCACTCTATGTCACGGCCTCCTCTCCGGCCGAGACGGCGCTGCTGATCCCCTACGCCAAGAGTCTGTCGATCCAGCTGGGTCCCTGGTTCATCCTTCTGACCTATTTCGTCATCGTGGGCGCGAGCAACGCGGTCAATCTGACCGACGGGCTCGACGGTCTGGCCACCATGCCCACGGTGCTGGTCGCCGGGGCCCTGGCCATCTTCGTCTATGCGGCCGGGCACGTGCAGATCGCCAACTATCTGCTGATCCCGCATATCCCGGAGGTCGGCGAGCTCGTCATCTTCTGCGGCGCCCTGGTCGGCGCCGGGCTCGGATTCCTCTGGTTCAACGCCTATCCCGCCCAGGTCTTCATGGGCGACGTCGGCGCACTGGCGCTGGGGGCCGCGCTTGGGGTGGTGGCGGTGGCGGTGCGTCAGGAGCTGGTGCTCTTCATCATGGGCGGCGTCTTCGTCGCCGAGACCCTGTCCGTCATGCTCCAGGTGATGTCGTTCAAGCTGACCGGCAAGCGCATCTTCCGGATGGCGCCGCTGCATCACCATTTCGAGCTCAAGGGCTGGCCCGAGCCGCGCGTCATCGTCCGTTTCTGGATCGTGACCGTGGTCCTGGTCCTGATCGGTCTGGCGAGTCTCAAGATTCGGTGAGCCATATGCAGGTCGAACTGGAAACGGCATCCGACATGGCGTCCGGGCGGCAGGGCAAGACCCTGGTGGTGGGGCTCGGCAAGACCGGTCTCTCATGCGCCCGCTATCTGCGTTCGCAGGGCGTCCTCGCGGCCGTGACCGATTCGCGTCCACGGCCGCCCGGGCTGGACGATCTGCGCGAGCGGATGCCCGAGCTCGCCGTCTTCGTCGGGGGCTTCGATCCGGAGGTCTTCGCCGCGGCGACCCAGCTGGTGGTCAGCCCAGGCGTGCCGGTCTCCGAGCCCCTGATCCAGCAGGCGATCGCCCGCGGCGTCCCGGTCATCGGCGACGTCGAGCTGTTCGCGCGCGCGGCGCGCGCGCCCATCTGCGCCATCACCGGCTCCAACGGCAAGAGCACGGTGACGACGCTGCTCGGTCTGATGGCGCGCCTGGCCGGTCGCCGCGTGGCGGTCGGGGGTAATCTCGGCGAGCCGGTCCTGGACCTGCTCGATCCGGCCGCGGATCTCTACGCGATCGAGCTGTCGAGCTTTCAGCTGGAGACCACGCCCGGACTGCGGGCCGACGTGGCCGTGGTGCTGAACGTCTCGGCGGATCACCTCGACCGCTATCCGGATCTGGATGCCTATGCCGAGACCAAGGCCGCCATCTATCGGGGGGCGCGGGTCGCGGTCGTCAATCGGGACGATCCTCGGGTCCTCGCCATGCGCCGCGAGTCCGAGCGCGAGATCGGCTTCACCCTGGGCGAGCCGGGGCCGGACGATCTGGGACTGATGCCTCACGCGGCGTCCGCCGGAGATTCCGAGACCCCCTGGATCTTCCATGGCCAGGATCCGCTGATGCCGGCCTCCGAGGTCGCCATTCCGGGGCGGCACAATCTGGCCAACGCACTGGCGGCGCTCGCCCTGGCGTCGGCCTGCGGGATTCCTGCCGGGCCGGCCTGCGAGGCGCTCCGCACCTTCCCGGGCCTGCCGCACCGCAGCGAGCTGGTCGCCGAGCGCGACGGCGTGCGCTGGTACGACGATTCCAAGGGCACCAATCCGGGCGCGACCGTCGCGGCGCTGGCCGGTCTGATTCCCGAGGAGGGCGACGGCAAGGTGGTGCTGATCGCCGGCGGAGCGGGCAAGGGCGCGGATTTCCAGCCGCTGCTGGATCCGGTCCGCCGCGCCGCGCGCGCGGTGGTCCTGATCGGGCGCGATGCGCCGGCGATCGAGCGCGTCCTCGCGGGTGCGGTGCCCTTGGTCCATGCGGTCGACATGGCGGACGCGGTGCGTCGGGCCGCCGAGTTGGCCCGGTCCGGAGACTCCGTGCTCCTGTCTCCCGCCTGCGCCAGCCTCGACATGTTCGACAACTACGAGCATCGCGGAAGGGTGTTCGCCGACACGGTGCGGAGGCTCCTGTCATGACCGCGGCCGTGCGCACCCGGCGTTCCGGGCCTCGCCGGCGCGAGCGGGCCCTGCCGATGGACTATCCATTGCTGGTCTGTGCCCTGGGGCTGCTGGCGTTCGGCTTCGTCATGGTCGCCTCGGCCTCCATGTCGATCGCCGAGAACTGCTGTCACGATCCTTTCTATTACATCATGCGTCACGGTCTGGCCCTCGGGCTCGCCTTGACCGCGGGTCTTCTGACCTATTTCGTTCCGCTGGATGCCTGGGAACGGCTCGGGACCCTGCTCATCCTGCTCGGAATCGCCGTGCTGGTGCTGGTCCTGGTTCCGGGAATCGGCCGCACGGTCAATGGCGCGACCCGCTGGATTCCGCTCGGTCCCTTGAATCTTCAGCCATCCGAGTTCCTCAAGCTGTTCGCGGTCATCTATGTCTCGGGCTATCTGGTCCGGCATGCCGAGTCCGTCGCGAACGATCTCTCGGGATTCATCCGGCCGATGATCCTGGTCGGCGTCGCGGCGGCTCTGATTCTGATGCAGCCCGATTTCGGCACCACGGCGGTCATGCTGGCGACCGTGATGGGTCTGCTCTTCCTCGGCGGGGTGAGCATCCTGCCCTTCGTCTTCCTCATCGGCGTGGTCGGGGTCGGGCTGGTCGCGCTGGTGATCCTGTCGCCCTATCGCTGGGCGCGGGTGACCTCCTTCCTCAATCCCTGGGAGGATCCCTTCAATTCGGGCTATCAGCTGAGTCAGGCGCTGATCGCCTTCGGCCGCGGCGAATGGTTCGGCGTGGGGCTCGGCAACGGTATCCAGAAGCAGTTCTTCCTGCCCGAGGCCCATACGGACTTCCTCGCCTCCGTGATCGGCGAGGAATTCGGGCTGGTCGGCATGCTGGTTCTGATCGCGGCCTTCGCCTTCATCGTCTCGCGCGCCTTCGCCATCGGGGTGCGGGCCGAGATCCTGGAGACGCGCTTCGCCTCCTATGTGGCGCAGGGGATCGGGCTCTGGCTGGGTCTGCAGGCCTTCGTCAACATCGGCGTGAACGTCGGGCTGCTTCCCACCAAGGGCCTGACGCTGCCGTTCCTGAGCTATGGCAGCAACAGTCTCATCGTCGGCTGCATGGCGATCGCGCTCCTGCTGCGTATCGATGTCAACGTCCGTCAGCAGGAATCGGACGCCAGATTGAAACGGGGGGTGAAATGGGTCCGAGCATAGGCGTCATGGCCGGAGGGACCGGCGGGCATGTCTTCCCGGCGCTGGCGGTGGCCGAGACGCTGCGTGCCCAGGGTGCCCGTGTGTTCTGGATCGGCACGCATCGCGGCATGGAGTCGCGTTTGGTGCCGGATCACGGCTTCGAGATGGAGTGGGTCGGCATCGAGGGCGTGCGGGGCAAGTCGCTCGGCCAGATGTTGAAGGCGCCTTTCCGCCTGACGAGCGCCATGCTGCAGGCCCGCCGCATCCTCGCGCGCCGCGAGGCCGATCTGGTGCTCGGCATGGGCGGCTTCGTCTCGGGTCCCGGCGGTCTGGCCGCGCGGGCCTCGGGACTGCCCCTGGTGATCCACGAGCAGAACTTCGTGCCCGGCATGACCAACCAATGGCTGGCGCGTGTCGCCAGCGCCGTGTTCGAGGCATTCCCTGGAAGCTTCCCGGCCTCGCGCCGCGCCATCGCGACGGGCAATCCGGTGCGCCAGTCCATCCTGGACCTGCCGGAGCCCCGGGCGCGCCTCGCCGCGCGCGGCGGTGCGCCGCGCCTGCTGGTGCTCGGCGGTTCGCTCGGGGCCAAGGCCTTGAACGAGACGGTTCCGTCCGCCGTGGCCGCCCTTCCGGAGGGCAAGCGTCCCGAGATTCGCCATCAGGCCGGCGAGCGGACGCTGGAGACCGCGCGCGAGGCCTATCGCTCCGCGGGCGTCGCGGCGGATGTGACGCCCTTCATCCGCGACATGGCCGAGGCCTATGCCTGGGCCGACCTGGTGGTGTGTCGTGCCGGCGCGCTGACCGTGTCCGAGCTGGCCGCGGCCGGCGTGCCCTCGGTCCTGGTTCCCTATCCCTTCGCGGTGGACGACCACCAGGTCGGCAACGCCCGCTATCTCGCCGACGCGGGCGCGGCGCGTCTGGTCGTTCAGCGCGACCTGACCCCGGCCGGGTTGACCGCGCTGCTCGCCGAGCTGCTCGGCGATCGCGCCCGTCTGTTCCAGATGGCCGAGACGGCACGGGGATTGGCCCAGCCGGAGGCGGCCGAGCGGATCGCCGCGGCGTGCATGCATCTGTCCAAGGGTGGGGCTCAGGGTGGCCTTTCGCATATGGAGGCCGGCCGATGAATGCGCATCTCCAGCATACGGCGGCGCGCATGGGGCGGGTGCGGCGTCTGCACTTCATCGGGATCGGCGGGTCCGGCATGAGCGGCATCGCCGAGCTCATGGCCAACCTGGGATACGAGGTGGCCGGTTCGGACCTGCGCGCCAGCGACGTGACGCGCCGACTCCAGGAGCTGGGGATCGAAGTGCATATCGGTCATCGTGCCGAGCAGGTGGTGGACGCCGATGCGGTGGTGGTCTCGACCGCTATCGACGAGCTCAACCCGGAGATCCGGCAGGCCCGCGAGTCGCGCATTCCCATCGTGCGCCGTGCCGAGATGCTGGCCGAGCTGATGCGCTTCTATTACGGCGTCGCGGTTGCCGGTACCCATGGCAAGACGACCACCACCAGTCTGGTCGCGAGCATCCTGGTCGAGGCCGGATTGGATCCGACCTTCGTCATCGGCGGCCGTCTGACCAGCGCCGGCACCAACGCCAAGCTGGGAACGACCAAGTATCTGGTCGCCGAGGCCGACGAGAGCGACGCCTCCTTCCTCTATCTGCAGCCCATGATCGCCATCGTCACCAATATCGATGCCGATCATATGGTGACCTACGGCAACGACTTCGCCCGGCTGCGCCAGACCTTCATGGAATTCCTGCATCACCTGCCCTTCTACGGCTTGGCGGTACTCTGTATCGACGACGACGAGGTTCGCGCCCTGCTGCCCACGGTCGCGCGTCCGGTGCGAACATACGGCACCCGCGAGGAGGCCGACGTCCGGGCGACCGACATCCATCAGGAGGGCATGCGCACCATCTTCCGCGTCCATTGCCCCGAATTCGGACGGCCTCTGACCGTCGACATGAATCTCCCGGGGCGCCACAACGTGCTGAATGCCCTGGCGGCCATCTGCGTCGCCCTGGAGCTGGGCGTGGAGGAGGAGCCGATCCGCCGGGCGCTGTGCGGATTCCAGGGTGTGGGACGGCGTTTCGTCACCAGCGAGGTGACCGATCCGCAGGGACGCCGTCTGCTGGTGGTGGACGACTACGGCCATCATCCGCGCGAACTGGCGGCGACCCTGGCGGCGGCCCGCGCCGGCTGGCCCGGCCGGCGTCTGGTGCTGGTCTTCCAGCCCCATCGCTATTCGCGTACCCAGGAGCAGTTCGAGGACTTCGTCGAGGTGCTCTCGACCCCGGATGCCCTGATCCTCTGCGACGTCTATCCGGCGGGCGAGACGCCCATTGCCGGAGCCGACGGACGCTCGCTGAGCCGGGCCATCCGCATGCGCGGCGAGCTGGAGCCGATCTTCGCCCAGACGATCGATGCCGTGCCCGGTCTGCTGGCGAATCTGATCCAGGATGGCGACATGCTGCTGGTGGCGGGGGCGGGCGACATCGGCGGCGTGGCCGCGCGTCTGCCCACCATGCTCGCGGAGGGGCTCGAATGATCCGTCTCATGTGTCGTCGCGGGAGGGGGGCATGATGCGAAGATCCCTGATTCGCCGTCTGCTCATGGGGTGCGGAGAGCCTCTGCGGGCCATCAACTCGGGGGGGGCGGCGCGTTCCTTCGATCGCCCGCTCGTCGAGCGGCCTCGGACGCGCACCGCATCCGATCAGGAGTCGACCGGCGTCTGTCGCGGTCGGGAGTGGTGGCGATGAAGGGGCTGGACATGAACGGGCTGCGCGGCGAGCTGCGACTCGACGAGCCGCTGGCCGGCCATACGACCTGGAGGGTCGGCGGTCCCGCGCGCCGTTTCTATCGTCCGGCCGATGTCGAGGATCTGGTCCGCTTCCTGTCCCGTCTGGACGAAGGCGAGCCGCTGCTGTGGCTGGGGCTCGGCAGCAACGTCCTGATCGCGGATCGCGGTTTCGAGGGCACGGTGATCCATACCCAGGGCTGTCTGAGCCGATTGGAGCGGCGCGGCGACACGGGGATCCATGCCGAGGCCGGAACCTCATGCGCCAAGCTGGCGCGGTTCGCGGCACGCCTGGATCTGGTCGGCGTCGAGTTCCTGGCCGGGATTCCCGGCACCATGGGCGGCGCGCTCGCCATGAACGCCGGTGCCTGGGGTGGGGAGACCTGGAGCTCGGTGCTGAGCGTGCGCACCATCGATCGGCACGGCCGCATCCGCGAGCGTGGTCCGGAGGACTTCCGCATCGGCTATCGCGAGGTGAGGGGACCCGAGGGCGAATGGTTCCTCGACGTGGATCTGCAGCTGGCCCCGGGCGACGGCGAGGCGGCCATGGCGCGTATCCGCGAGCTGCTGGAGCGCCGTTCGGCCACCCAGCCGACCGGTCTGCCGAGCTGCGGATCCGTATTCCGCAATCCGCCCGGCGATCACGCCGCCCGGCTCATCGAGTCGCAGGGCCTCAAGGGGTACAGCATCGGCGGCGCCCAGGTGTCGCCCAAACATGCCAATTTCATCATCAACACCGGGGGGGCGACGTCTTCGGACATCGCCGGCCTCATCGCCCACGTACAAGATATGGTCGAATCGCGGACCGGAATCCGTCTGGTTCCCGAGGTTCGGCGCATCGCTGGAGACCCTGCATGAGCATCGACGCGACCGGAGCAGCCCGGTTCGGAAAGGTGGCCGTCCTCCTGGGCGGCACGGCGGCGGAGCGCGAGATCTCGCTCAAGAGCGGCAAGGCGGTGCTGGATGCGCTGCTGCGCTCTGGCGTCGATGCCCATCCGCTGGATCCGGACGCCGAGATCCTGAATCGTCTGAGTGCCGATGCCTTCGATCGCGCCTTCATCGTCCTGCACGGACGCGGCGGAGAGGACGGTCAGATCCAGGGCGCGCTGGAGACCGTCGGTCTGCCATACACGGGATCCGGCGTGCTCGGTTCCGCCTTGGGAATGGACAAATATCGCTGCAAGCTGCTCTGGGCCGGATGCGGTCTGCCGACGGCCGATTTCGTGCTCCTGCGCGGCGCGGAGGATCTTTCGGCGGCCGCCGATCTGGGCTTTCCGCTCATGATCAAGCCGGTCCACGAGGGGTCGAGCATCGGCATGGCCCGGGTCGAGGGCCGTGACGAGCTCGAACGGGCCTGGCGCAGTGCGGCGGATTTCGATTCGCTGGTGCTGGCCGAGCGCTGGATCCAGGGCGCCGAATACACCTGCGCCATTCTGGGGCGTGAGGCCCTGCCGCTGATCCGGCTGGAGACCCCGAACGCCTTCTACGATTTCGAGGCCAAATACCGGGCCGACAGCACCCGCTACCACTGTCCCTGCGATCTGTCCGAGGACGAGGAGTCGCGGCTGCAGGGGTTGGCGCTGGAGGCATTCGAGGCGGCTGGGGCGAGCGGCTGGGGTCGCGTCGATTTCATGGTCGACGGTGACGGACGCCCCTTCCTGCTCGAGATCAACACGGTTCCTGGCATGACGGATCACAGCTTGGTGCCGATGGCGGCACGGGTCGCCGGGATCGATTTCGATACCCTGGCGTGGCGGATCCTGGAGACGAGTCTCTGAACGTGAAGACGACGCGGCCAGTCGAGTCCCGGTCGGCATCCGAGCCTTCTGCATGGCGTGCGCGTCTGCTCGCCCTGCTGGGGTTGACGCTGTTCGGCGCCACGGCCTCCGCGGTCTGGCTGTTCGGTTACTGGGAGCCGCGACTGCTGCCGATCCTGGTGATCGAGGTCCAGGGCGAGCTGCATCACCACTCGTCGGAGCTGCTGCAGCAGACCATCAGCGAGCGACTGCACGGCGGCATCCTGACCGCCGACCTGGCCGATCTCAAGTCCGCCGCGGAGGCGCTTCCCTGGGTGGGGCATGCCAGCCTGCGGCGGGTCTGGCCGGATCGGCTGCAGGTGCGGGTCGAGGAACACCGCCCGCTCGCGCGCTGGAACGGCGACGGCCTGGTGACGGCCGATGGGATCGTCTTCCATCCGCTATCGCGTACCATCCCGGCCGGTCTGCCGCTGCTCGAGGGCGACGACAAGCGGGCGCCCGAGGTCGCCAAGCGGTATCAGCGATGGCGGGACGATCTGATGCTGGTGGGACACCTGATCCAGAGCCTGTCGGTCGATCCCCGTGGCGACTGGCGTGTCGGACTGGTGATGGGTACCGAATTGCGGCTCGGCACGGGTTCGGTCGACGAGCGGCTCGCGCGCTTCATCTCCAGCGCCCAGCAGCTCGAGGCCGCCGGCCGGCCACTGGTGGTGGACCTGCGCTACAGCAACGGGTTCGCCGTGAAATGGGCACCTGACGCGAGCCCTCAGGCTCGCGCGAATTCGGATCGCTCCAAGCGGTCCGGCAATCGAGGATAAATCTGGATGTCGCGACGCAACGACAAGAATCTGCTGGTTGGTCTGGATATCGGCACCTCGAAGATCGCCGCCCTGGTCGGCGAGCTCAAGGACGACGACCAGATCGAGATCATCGGCATCGGGACTCACCCTTCGCGCGGCCTGAAGAAGGGCGTCGTCGTGGACATCGAGTCCACGGTCCAGTCGATTCAGCGCGCGGTGGAGGAGGCCGAGCTGATGGCCGGCTGCGAGATCCATTCGGTCCATGCCGGCATCGCTGGCAGCCATGTCCGCAGCCTCAATTCGCACGGCATCACGGCCATCAAGGAGGTCGAGGTCACCCAGGCCGACGTGGATCGGGTCATCGACGCGGCGCGCGCGGTCGCCATCCCGGCCGATCAGAAGATCCTGCACATCCTGCCGCAGGAATTCATCATCGACGACCAGGAGGGCATCCGCGAGCCCATCGGCATGTGCGGTGTACGGCTCGAGGCAAGGGTACACATGGTGACCGGCGCGGTCAGCGCGGCCCAGAACATCATCAAGTGCATCCGCCGCTGCGGCCTGGAGGTCGACGATCTGGTCCTCGCCCAGCTGAGCTCCAGCTATTCGGTGCTCGGCGAGGACGAGAAGGAGCTAGGGGTCTGCGTGGTGGACATCGGCGGCGGGACCACGGATCTGGCCGTCTTTACCGACGGTGCCATCCGTCATACCGCCGTCATCCCGATCGCCGGCGATCAGGTGACCAACGACATCGCCGTGGCCCTGCGCACGCCGACCCAGCATGCCGAGCAGATCAAGGTCCAGCATGCCTGTGCGCTCACCCAGCTGGCGGCCAACGGCGAGTCCATCGAGGTGCCGAGCATCGGCGATCGCCCGCCCCGGCATCTCTCGCGCCAGACCCTGGCCGAGGTGGTCGAGCCGCGCTACGAGGAGCTGCTCACGCTCCTGCACAACGAGCTGCGGCGCAGCGGTTTCGAGGACCTGATCGCCGGGGGCGTGGTCCTCACCGGCGGCAGCGCCAAGATGCAGGGCCTGATCGATCTGGCGGAGGAGGTCTTCCACATGCCGGTGCGGCTGGGGGTTCCTCAGTACGTGATCGGCATGGAGGAGGTCGTCGACAATCCAATACACTCGACGGGTGTGGGGCTTTTGATGTATGCGCGCCAGCATCGTTTCGCGCGCCGTCCGGAGCTGGCCGAGAATCTCGGTCTCAAGGCGACCTGGGCGCGGATGCGCAATTGGTTTCAAGGCAATTTCTGAGGAATCGGACGATGCGGCTCGGTGCCCATTCGCATCCAGTTCGGTTCCCTGCTCGGCAGTGCGATGACGCTGTCGGGCGACGGGCAACATCGCGGGGCCTCTCGTCGGGTCTCGTCGTGATGGATCGGCCGCGCGGTGTCAGGCGGTCTCAAGGTCGGGACGTGTCGGGCGTCCTGGCCGTGTCGGGGGCGGTCGCGTGCTCTAGCATGCGGCTGATCGAGGTTTCAGTTGGCGTACGTCGTACGCCAGAGGAGAGAAATCAATGTTCGAACTGATGGATACCCATAGCCAGAATGCCGTCATCAAGGTCATCGGCGTCGGTGGGGGCGGCAGCAACGCAGTCAATCACATGGTGGCGTCGACCATCGAGGGCGTGGATTTCATCTGCGCCAACACCGATGCCCAGGCGCTCAAGAGTTCCAACGTCAAGACCATCCTGCAGTTGGGCGCCAGCATCACCAAGGGGCTCGGCGCCGGGGCCGATCCCGATGTGGGTCGCCATGCCGCGATGGAGGATCGGGACCGGATCCAGGAGGCCCTCGAGGGTTCCGATATGGTGTTCATCACCGCCGGTATGGGCGGTGGAACCGGTACCGGCGCGGCACCCGTGGTCGCTCAGGTCGCCAAGGAGTTGGGCGTTCTGACCGTCGCGGTCGTCACCAAGCCCTTCCCGTTCGAGGGCGCCAAGCGTCGCCGGGTCGCGGAGGAGGGTATTTCCGAACTCGCCCAGCATGTCGACTCTCTCATCACCATCCCGAATGAGAAACTGCTTGCGGTTCTGGGCAAGGACATGAGCCTGCTCGACGCCTTCAAGGCGGCCAACGACGTGCTGCTCAACGCGACTCAGGGCATCGCCGAACTCATCACCTGCCGCGGTCTGATCAACGTCGACTTCGCCGACGTCAAGACCGTCATGTCCAACATGGGCGTGGCCATGATGGGAACCGGTTCGGCGATCGGCGAGAACCGCGCGCGCGAGGCGGCCGAGGCGGCGATCAAGAGTCCGCTGCTCGAGGATATCGATCTCGCGGGCGCCAAGGGCATCCTGGTCAATATCACCGCCGGCATGAGCCTGACGATCGGCGAGTTCGACGAGGTCGGCAACACGGTGCGCGATTTTGCCGACGACGATGCGACGGTCGTGGTCGGAACCGTCGTGGATCCAGAGCTGGAAGAAGAGTTGCGCGTCACCGTCGTGGCCACCGGCTTGGGCGAGCGTCGCGTCTCCGTCAAGCGTCCAATCGCGGCCGAGCCGGCGATGCGGCTCGTTTCGGAGGGCAGCGACAGTGCGCCGGACTATCGTGAGATGGATCGCCGTCCTGCGGTCTATCGCAAGGGTGGTGCGGTCGCGCCCAGCTCGGAGAACAGCGAAGACAACGACCTCGATTATCTGGACATTCCGGCCTTTCTGCGTCGGCAGGCGGATTGATCCGGAATTTCCCTCTATCGAAAAATCTTTCTAAAACAAAGACTTTTCGCTCGATTCAAGGTTGTGCTTGAAAATATTTCGGGAAAACCCTAAGCTAGCGTTGCGCCCTCAGCGGATGCTGGGCGCGCAACGACTTGGCGCAAGGAAAACGACCATGGTTCCGGTAAAGGCATGCCGGATCGCGTGCGGTAGTCGTTCAGCCGGCAGCCGCCGTGGACAGCGATGGGAGATCCCGACCGATGCTCAAACAACGCACCTTGAAGACGACGATCCGGGCCACCGGGGTCGGTTTGCACACGGGTGAAAAAGTCGAATTGACCCTGCGTCCGGCTGCGCCCGATACGGGCATCGTGTTTCGGCGGATCGACATGGCGGAACCGATCGAGATCAAGGCGACGCCTTTTAACGTCGGCGACACCCGTTTGTCAACGACCCTGATCCAGGATGGGGTGAAGATCTCGACGGTCGAGCATCTGCTCGCTGCGTTCGCGGGTCTCGGTATCGACAACGCCTACGTGGATGTGGGTGCGCCGGAGGTGCCCATCATGGATGGCAGCGCTGCGCCCTTCGTCTTTCTGGTGCAGTCCGCGGGCGTCGAGGAGCAGGGTCGCGCCAAGCGCTTCATTCGCATCAAGCGCCTCATCGAGGTGCGTGACGGCGACAAATACGCGCGTTTCACGCCCTATCATGGCTTCAAGGTCGAGTTCTCGATCGATTTCGATCATCCGGCCTTCAATGCCAGAGCCAACCGTGCGACGGTGGATTTCTCGACCTCGTCCTTCGTCCGCGAGGTCAGCCGGGCTCGGACGTTCGGTTTCCTCAAGGAGATCGAGACGCTGCGGCAGCATAATCTGGCGCTGGGCGGGAGTCTGGACAACGCGGTCGTGGTCGACGAGTATCGGGTGCTGAACGAGGAAGGCCTTCGCTATGAAGACGAATTCGTCAAGCACAAGATCCTGGATGCGATCGGCGATCTCTATCTGCTCGGCCATACCCTGATCGGCGCCTTCACGGCCCATAAGTCCGGGCATGCCTTGAATAATCTGCTGCTGCGCGAACTCGCGGCAGACCCCATGGCCTGGGAAGAGGTCGTGTTCGAGGATTCGTCCGCCGCTCCGATCTGCTATGCGCAGCCGGTGCCTGTCGTTTAGACTTCGTCCGTTGCGGTATGCTCGACATGCCGAAGCGCGAAGCGTCTGAAGGTCTCTCGCAGGCTCGGGTCGCTCATATGCTCGGCGGCTTCGAGCAGATGCCGTGCGGCTCCGGATGTCAGTCCGCGTGTCCGATCGGAGTCTCCCCGGCCTTCGGGCGTGCTGCCCCGGCCGACCCGGATGCGGGTTCGAATCCTCGCGATCCGCGGGGAATTCAGCGATTCGACGATGTCTGCGGCCAGGAAGCGCACGCGCGTTGCCCAGACCGCGGAGTCGAGGAAGAGCGTCAGGCAGTCCTCGACGAGGCTCGCATCCAGGCAATGTTCTCTTAGAGGTGGCGGCAGTCGGGCTCGCACCTCTTCCAACAATTCGATCTCGCGTCGACGTTGTGCGACCAATGTGCGGAAGGTCGCGTGTTTGTTCAGCAGATCCTGAACGTGCGCAAGCCGTGTGGCAGGCATCTTCATCATATCCCTTCGGGGGCGTCGTTCCGGGCCGGTCTCGGCCGTGTCCGGTACTGATTCTCGGCGGTCCCTGCCGCCTGCATGCTGCTTCTCGATCTCAGTCGATGGGTCTGCTGGATCACATGAAATCGCAGAGAAATAACCATGTTCCACCTCGATCGAAGACAAGCTGCTCGTGGACAGGCCCTCGTCATCTTCCTGGCCGTGGTGTCCTTCAGCCTGGCCGGGGCCGGGCTCGGCTTCTGGCTCGGAAAATACTCTGGTCAGGTCTCCTTCGCCAGTGGGTCATTCCCCCCCTTCGGATCGGTCTCCGAAGCCGCGTTGCTTTCCAATCCTTTCTCCGATCTCCAGCCATTACCCGCTCCCGCTCCCCATTCCGCCCGGGATGCCGGCGAGGTCGACCTGATGGCGGCCCGTCTCGGTGAAATGCAGGCCGAGCTGATGAGACTCAATGCCCTGGGCGAGCGACTGGTTCGGATGTCCGATCTGGATCCGGCCGAGTTCGATTTCGAGAATCCTCCGCCTCGAGGCGGGGCCGAGGTCGGACCCGTGCGGGACTACACCATCAAGGAGCTGGCCAGCGAGCTCAGCGGTATGGTCGACATGATCCAGGATCGCCGTCGCAAGCTCGAGGTGCTCGAAAACCTGATCCTCGACAAGCATCTCTCCGCCAAGGCGCTGCCGTCCGGATGGCCTGTGCATTCCGGCTATATCAGCTCGCGCTACGGCTACCGTATCCATCCCATCCGCAAGACCCGGATCTTCCACGAAGGAATCGATCTCGCCAGTCCGCGCGGCGAGCCGATCGTGGCCGTGGCCGACGGCATCGTGACCTTCAGCGGACGCAAGAACGGATACGGGCGTATCGTCGAGATCCGCCATTTGGACGGTATGGTGACCCGTTATGCCCATAATTCCCGCAACCTCGTGAAGGTGGGGCAGCTGGTGCGCCAGGGCGAGAAGATCGCGACCGTCGGTTCTTCCGGGGCCGCGACCGGGCCCCATGTGCATTTCGAGGTGCTCAAGGACGGCAAGACCCTGGATCCCATGCCCTACCTGGAGTCCGGGCCGCGCCGGCTCGTCGCAGGCAACTCCGCCGATCTGTCCGGCTGACCGCGCGATCTGCCGGATCGATCCCCTTCCGTGTGAGCCGCCGGTGTCAATGCCTACCGACGCCGACGCTCGAAATCCGGTATCATCCGCCGATTTCTTCGACAGGCCCAAGCTCATCTGATGGTTACTCATCTATTTAGAAAGATCTTCGGCAGCCGTAACGACCGGCTGGTCAAGTCGCTGATGAAAACGGTGGCTCAGATCAATGCGCTCGAGCCGACGCTGGCATCGCTGTCGGATCAGGCGCTCGCGGCGAAGACGAACGAGTTCCGCGAACGGCTGGCGGCCGGCGCCGAATTGGATACGCTCCTGCCCGAGGCCTTCGGCGTGGTCCGCGAGGCGGGCAAGCGTGTCTTGGGGATGCGTCACTTCGACGTCCAGATGGTCGGCGGCATGGTGCTCAACAGCGGCCGCATCGCCGAGATGCGCACCGGCGAGGGCAAGACCCTGGTCGCGACGCTCGCCGCCTATCTCAACGCGCTGCCGGCCAAGGGCGTGCACGTCATCACCGTCAACGACTATCTGGCGCGCCGCGACGCGGCCTGGATGGGGCGGCTCTATCATGCGCTCGGTCTGTCCGTCGGGGTCATCAACTCCTCCGGCGGCATGGGGCCGGACATGGCTTCCTACGTCTTCGACCCGGATTTCGAGCCGGACGGTGATCAGGGGTATCGGCATCTGCGCCCGGCGACCCGCCGCGAGACCTATGCCGCCGACATCACCTACGGCACCAACAACGAGTACGGCTTCGACTATCTGCGCGACAACATGGCCTTCACGCCGCAGCAGCGGGTCCAGCGCGACCCCTTCTATGCGATCGTGGACGAGGTCGACTCCATCCTGATCGACGAGGCCCGGACCCCGCTCATCATCTCGGGGCCTTCCGAGGGCAACACGGATCTCTACAAACAGATCGACGGCCTGATCCCCAGGCTCACCCGCCAGGATCCCATCACCAACGAAGAGGGCCAGCCCGACTTCGGTCCGGGCGACTACTCGATCGACGAGAAGATCCGTCAGGCCTTCCTCAGCGAGGAGGGGCACGAGAAGGTCGAGCGGATGCTGGTCGAGATCGGTCTGCTCGAGGAGGGTGCGAGCCTCTACGATCCGGGCAACATCGTGCTGATGCATCATGTCTATGCCGCGCTGCGCGCCCACGCCCTCTACCAGAGGAACGTGGAGTACATCGTGCGCGACGGCCAGGTCGTCATCGTCGACGAATTCACCGGCCGCACCATGCCCGGGCGGCGCTGGTCGGAGGGTCTGCATCAGGCGATCGAGGCCAAGGAGGGGGTCTCCATCCAGGCCGAGAACCAGACGATGGCCTCGATCACCTTCCAGAACCTCTTCCGGCTCTATCCCAAGCTCTCGGGCATGACGGGCACGGCGGACACAGAGGCCTACGAGTTCCAGCAGATCTACGGGCTGGAGGTGGTCGTGATCCCGACCAACCAGCCGATGGTTCGCGACGATCGCGGCGATCTGGTCTATCTCACCCAGGACGAGAAGTACCAGGCCATCATCGACGACATCCAGGATTGCGTGAAGCGCGGCCAGCCTGTTCTGGTGGGTACCGCCTCGATCGACGCCTCCGAGCTGGTTTCGGGTCTGCTGAACAAGGAAGGCATCCCTCACGAGGTGCTGAACGCCAAGCAGCACGAGCGCGAGGCCGGGATCATCGCCCAGGCCGGCAAGCCGGGGGCGGTCACCATCGCCACCAACATGGCGGGCCGCGGAACCGATATCGTGCTCGGCGGCAACCTGGACTCCGAGCTGGACGAGGCCGGTCCGGATGCCGATCGCGACGCCATCCGCGCGGCCTGGAAGGAGCGTCACCAGGCGGTCCTGACGGCGGGCGGTCTGCACGTGGTGGGCACCGAGCGTCACGAGTCGCGGCGTATCGACAACCAGCTGCGCGGCCGTTCGGGCCGTCAGGGCGATCCGGGCTCCTCGCGCTTCTATCTCTCGCTCGAGGACAACCTGATGCGCATCTTCGCCTCCGACCGGGTCGGGCGCATGATGCAGCGTCTCGGCATGCAGAAGGGCGAGGCGATCGAGCATCCCTGGGTGACCAAGGCGATCGAGAACGCCCAGCGCAAGGTCGAGGGGCGCAACTTCGACATCCGCAAGCAGTTGCTCGAATACGACGATGTCGCCAACGACCAGCGCAAGGTCATCTATCGTCAGCGTCGCGACCTCATGGACGCGCTGGACGTCTCCGAGACCGTGGAGGCGATGCGCGCCGATACCCTCAAGGGTCTGATCGACGGCTACATCCCGCCCGAGAGCCTGGAGGAACAATGGGACCTGCCGGGCCTCGGCGAGGCCCTGACGCATCATTTCGGCGGCGACTGGCCGATTCAGCGCTGGCTGGACGAGGATCACGACCTGCACGAGGAGACCCTGCGGGCCAAGATCCGGGACGTGCTGATGGAGCGTTACCGCGCCAAGGAAGAGATGATCGGCACCCCGAACCTGCGCCAGCTCGAAAAGACCGTGATGCTCCATACCCTGGATACCCATTGGAAGGACCATCTGGCCGCCATGGACTATCTGCGCCAGGGCATCCATCTGCGCGGATACGCCCAGAAGAATCCCAAGCAGGAGTACAAGCGCGAGGCCTTCGAGATGTTCTCGGCCATGCTCGACGGCATCAAGCAGGACGTGGTCACCACATTGGCCAAGCTCGAGGTCCAGGTGCAGGGCGCGCCCGAGCTCGATGCCTACGAGTCCGCTGCGGAGCGGAATCGGTTCGAGTTCAAGCACGAGACCTTCAAAGGTCTCGGGGCCCAGGAGCCCGAGTCCGGCGAGGCCCCCGAATCCTCCGAGGAGGGTTTCGATCCGCAGCATCAGCCGTTCGTGCGCGACGGCCGCAAGATCGGGCGCAACGAGCCATGCCCCTGCGGCTCGGGCAAGAAGTACAAGCAATGTCACGGCAAGCTGAGCTGAGCGGGCGTCCATGAGCGATTCCGATCTGCCCTTCGAGCCTGTCGCCGGCGTGCGTCTCGCCGCCGGCGCGGCTGGTATCCGCTATCAGGGACGCGACGACCTGGTCGTCCTGGCCCTGGATCCGGGCACGACCTGCGCCGCGGTCTTCACCCGCAACGCCTTCTGCGCCGCGCCCGTGACCCTGGCGCGGCGGCATCTGCAGGCTGTACAGCCGAGTTACCTGCTGATCAACTCGGGCAACGCCAATGCCGGAACCGGCAAGCGCGGTCTGGAGGATGCGCACGCCTCCTGTCAGGCGCTGGCCGATCTGGCCGGCTGTGGGGCCGAGTCCGTGCTGCCCTTCTCGACTGGTGTCATCGGCGAGCATCTGCCGGTGGACCGGATCGCCTCGGCCCTGCCCGCCGTGCTCCAGTCGCTCGACGCGGATGCCTGGCCCCGTGCGGCTCGGGCCATCATGACGACCGACACCCGTCCCAAGCTCCGCTCGGTCCGTTTCGACCTGAACGGGCGCACGGCGACGGTCACCGGCATCGCCAAGGGTTCCGGCATGATCTGCCCGAACATGGCGACCATGCTCGCCTTCCTGGCGACCGATGCCGTCGTCGACCCCGAGGTGCTTCAGACCTGTCTGCGCTCCGCCGCCGACCGTTCCTTCAACGCCGTCAGCGTCGACGGCGACACCTCGACCAACGACGCCTGCGTCCTGGCCGCGACCGGCGCGCTCGGCAATGCGCCGATCGAGGATCCCCATGGGGCCGACTATGCCGCCCTGCTGGCGGCGGTCGAGGCGGTCTGCGTCGATCTGGCGACCGAGATCGTCCGCGACGGCGAGGGCGCGACCAAGCTGGTGCGGATCCGGGTCGAGGAGGCCCTCGACCGTGACGAGGCGCGCCAGGTGGCCTATACCATCGCCCATTCGCCCCTGGTCAAGACCGCGCTCTTCGCCTCGGATCCCAACTGGGGCCGCATCCTGGCCGCGGTAGGGCGCGCCGGGGTCGCGGATCTGGACATCGATCGGATCCGCATCCATCTCGGCGATGTTCTGATCGTCGAGGAGGGCGGGCGCGCCGCCTCCTATACCGAGGAGGCCGGTGCCGCCGTCATGGCCGGGTCCGAGATCGACATCCGCGTCTCGCTCGGTCGCGGGTCCGTGGATGCGCAGATCCTCACCTGCGACTTCTCCTACGACTATGTCCGCATCAACGCCGAGTACCGCAGCTGAGGTCAGGTTCATCCATGTGATGGCCGGGGCCATCGCCGACGCCGATGGCCGGATCCTGCTGACGAAACGCCCGGATCACGTCCATCAGGGCGGCCTCTGGGAGTTTCCGGGCGGCAAGCTGGAGCCCGGCGAGTCGCCCGAACAGGGGCTGGCGCGCGAACTGGAGGAGGAGCTGGGTATCCGGATCCGGGGCAGCCGTCCGCTGATCCGGGTGCGTCACGACTATGGCGATCGGCGCATCCTGCTCGACGTGCATCGGGTCGAGGACTACGCGGGCGAGCCGCACGGTCGCGAGGGTCAGCCGCTGCGCTGGCTCGCTCCGGAGGCCATGGATCCGGCCGATTTCCCGGCGGCGGATCGTCCCATCATCCATGCGCTGCGTCTGCCGTCGCTGTTTCTGATCACGGGCGAGGATCCTGCGGATGCCGATGCCTTTCTGGCGTGTCTGGATCGGGCCGTCGCGCGCGGCATCCGCCTGGTTCAGCTGAGGGCCCCGAGCCTGGATGGCGATTCCTATGCCGATCTGGTGCTCCGTGCCTATGCGCTTTGCGAGTCGCGCGGCGCCCTGCTGCTGCTCAATCGCGATCCGGACGAGGTCGAGGGGCTGCCCCGTCACGGCCTGCATCTGTCCGCGCGACGCCTGATGGAATCTCATGCGCGACCTGGGGGGCCAGGCGAGTGGGTCGGCGCCTCCTGTCACGATGCCGCTCAGCTGGCACGGGCTGCCGATCTCAATCTCGACTATGCGCTGCTGTCGCCTGTGCTTCCCACCTTGACGCACCCTGGGGCCGAACCCTTGGGCTGGGAGCGATTCGCCGAACTCGTGGATCCGGCCCCCTTGCCGGTCTATGCCCTGGGCGGTCTCGGGCCGGAACATCTCGATCAGGCCATCGCGCGAGGGGCTCAGGGCATCGCGGCCATCCGCGGCCTCTGGTCAATGCGGGGTCGATAGATCGTCCGAGGGCGGCGGATCCTCGCTCGGGGCATCCGTGGGATCCGCGATGCGGTGGCTCTCGTTGAGCCATTCGCCCAAGTCGATCAGCCGGCAGCGCTCGCTGCAGAATGGGCGCCACTGGGACTGCTCGCTCCATTCCACCGGTTTGCCGCAGTTGGGGCAGGAAACCTCTTTCGCCATGGTCTCGGGGTCGCTCAGAAGGCGCAGCAGGTGAGCCTGAAGTCCACGTCCTGGTTGTGTTGAGAGGCGCGTCCGCGCGGCTCGGCATTCATGAAACGGATGCTGAAGCGGTTCTTGTGGCCGCTGATCTCGGGGAAGATATCCGCCTCCGCGTCGAGAGCCACCCGTAGCAGCTGGGCCGGTAGCTGGGGATCGAGCGCCTCCTGGAAGAATCCGCCTTCGGCCAGCACCTTCCGCCGCGATCCGCTTGAGCGGACGAGCATCAGGATCAGCCGGATGCCCTCCATCGCCGGCTGAAGATCATGGAGCCAGTGGTCGAGCCGATCCTGGTGGACCTCGCTCGACTGGGTGAGCCAATGGTGGAAATGCGGCAGGTCGAAGCTGCAGGTGGCGCCCGGGATGCTGCTGCGCTGGGCGATTCCCTTGAGGAATTCGTCCTCGCGCGCCGTGTGTCCGATGGGGCCGGGGATGTTTTGGATGCCTTCGAGCGCGCGGCGCATGTCGCCCAGCAGCTGTTCGAGCGCCTCGGGATCGACGCCGCGCTGATTGGTCATGCGGCCGAGCGTGACCTGATGGCGGTCGAGCTCCTTGATGATGTCGTTCTTGACGTCCGCGCGCGCCGTGATGGCGATGATGTCCAGCAATGCGGCGATCGCGGCACGCGTCGTGCGCCGGTCATCCTCGACCATGAAATGATCGAGCTGTCCGAATTGGTGCTCGAGCCTGAGAAAGGTTCGGATGCGCTCGTTGAGTGGATGTTCGTATGTGGTCAATGTGGACACGGCTGTTTCTCGAAACTGTCGAGACGTGCATCCTGGGACGCATCCCGCACGGCGATCAAGTGTCTAGGGTAGGGTATCTGGAATGTGCACACTAGACTTCGGGTGAATTGTCCTGGTTTCGATGGGGAATGTCACCTATCCCCGATGATCCTGTCGGCGAAGATGGCGACCGGCTTCGCGCGAGGCCGGGCTAGGGCGCTCATCCAAGACGCAGCCTCTGCTTGTAGAAATCGGGTACGGCATCCGGGTCGCTGGTCATGAGGACCTGATCGATCAGCCAGGGCGGCACGCGACCCTGTCTGGCCATTTCGGCGAGCTGCTCGCGCAGCCCCTGCCAATAGAAACCGTTCCCCGATCCGTCGAAGAAGACGAGCGGGCTGCGTTCGATGACGCCCAGCTTCATGTCGGTCAGGGTGAGACCGATCTCCTCCAGCGTGCCGACGCCGCCGATCAGGAAGAGATGGAAGCTGGCGATCTCGAACCAGCGCTGCCGGGACTGGCGGCTGCGTGCCTGGAAGGTCTGGTAGAACTCGGCGCTCTGGTTGGGCTCCTGGTCGATGGTTTCGATGAAGCTGGAGCCGGCCATGAGCCCCATGTGCTGGGCGATGTCCGTTACCTGCTGCATGGCGCCGGGTCCGCCGCCGGTCAGGATGCCGATGTCGCTGCCGAAGAGACCGCGCAGATTCTCCAGCAGCCGTTCGGTCTGGCGGACGGCGCGATCGTTGAGCGGTCGGGTGGAGCCGTAGATGGCGAAGATGAGGCTCGAGCTGAAGCGGTCGACCTTGTCCGAGGTGGTGAAATAGCCCCGCAGTCCGCGGAAGACGTGGCGGACCACGTGTCCGCGCATCTCGTTGCACCAGAAGACCTCCAGCCCCAACCCCTCGTAGTCGGCGAGCCGGCCGTGGTCGCGCGACGAGAGGAAGGGGCCGTGCTCGAAGGAGGCGCGGCGGAAGACGATACGGGCGACCCGCTGACGCAGTGCTGCGGCGCAGATCTCGGTGTGCTCGATCAGGTTGGGGAAATATCCCAGCAGCAGCGTCGCGCGCGCCCCGTCCGCGAGTTCGCCGAGGATCTTGGTACCGCACTCGACCGGGATGTCGAGATGCAGCCCCTCGGCGACCAGCCCGGCGGCGAGGTCCGTTCCGATCCTGGGGTCGCGCGGCGTCTGCGGGTGGGTCCAGAGCTGCTCGGGCGGGGCGCCGGTCAGCAAGGGGAGCGGATCCAGCGTCGCCGCCATCATGCGGTGCGAGTAACGGCCGCCGACGGGGGATGCCTCCAGCCGGTCGAAGACCCGGATCAATGCCTGGCAGGCATCGGGGCCGCTGCCTTCGCGCGGTGCCGGCTCGGCGAGGTCGTGGCCGTGCCAGTAGCGGGGTGGCGGATCCAGGCGGATCGCCTCGTGCACCGAGGCGGCGATGCTGGGGTTGATGATGAGCTGCTCGGTACGGTTGATGAATTCCAGATAGACGTTGGTTCCCCGGGTCGTGATCGGGTCCAGGACGGTGGCCTGGAGATGGAAGCCCAGCGATTCGTCGAGATTGCGCAGTACCACGTAGTGGCTGTGCAGGAACATGGAGCAGGCGGTGACCAGTCCGTCCCTCGGCTGCAGCTCGATGTGGTCGACCTCCTCGCGGACCTGCAGCCGGTTGAGCAGATCCTTGCCGTCGGCATGGGTGGCGATGGCGGTGATCTCTTCCGTGGTCAGGGGCTTCTGGAAGCGGAAGATCTGGCGCTGCGGTCTCAGGATCAGATAGCCGTTGCCGTCGAGCGAGAAGCCCTCGGGGACCTGCAGCCGGTTGTCGCGGATGAGCCGATGGATGTCCGCCGAGTCGAGCCGGTTGTCGGTCGGGCAGAAGACCAGCCGGCCGACGCGCAGTCCGGGAACGATGATGCGTTCGAGGTGTGCGCCGATGCCGTAGGAGACGATGGCGGGGACGACCTTCAGCCGGATGTCGCAATACCGACCGTCGAGATCCGGTTCGCCCAGGGGCAGGATGTTGATGCCGAGCCGGGCGAGTCGACTGCGGGCGGCGAAGACGAGATCCGGCTCGCGTCCGCCGATGGCGCGCCGGAAATCCGGTGAGAGCGCGAAACGCGCGATGACGACGAAACCGCCGTCCTCGCGGCCTTCGATGCGGGTGATCCAGCCGTCTCCGGTTTCAGGGGTGGCATACATGATGGGGGCTCGGGATGCTGTCGGCGGGCGATCGACTCTGAATACGGGATCCCGAGGGTACCACAAGGGCGGTCTCTCGGATTCGGGTTCCAGGCGTCGCGGCAGAACCCTCGCTTGCGGCGCGAACCGGTTTCGCCTCGTGGTTCCCGGCGATGCTAAAATGACCGGCTAATCACTTGGCAGCGCAGGCTCATGGTCTCCGTGGCTCGTTTATCGGGCATTCGTCGGGGCCTCCTGGATGCGTGCCCGCGGCGTTCGGCGCGTCTCGCCGGACAGAGTCATATCTTGAGGAGAACGCACCCATGGCCGGTCACAGTAAATGGGCCAACATCAAGCATCGCAAGGCCGCGCAGGACAAGCAGCGCGGCAAGGTCTGGACCAAGCTGATCCGCGAGGTCACGGTCGCCGCGCGCGAGGGCGGCGGAGATCCGGGCGCCAACCCCAGGCTCCGACTCGCCATGGACAAGGCCTTCGGGGCCAACATGCCGCGCGACACGGTCGATCGCGCCATCAAGCGCGGCGCCGGCGGCATGGAGGGCGAGAACTACGAGGAGATCCGCTACGAGGGCTATGGTCCGGGCGGCGTCGCCATCATGGTCGACTGCATGAGCGACAACCGCAACCGTACCGCCTCCGAGGTCCGGCACGCCTTCACCAAGCGCGGCGGCAACCTGGGCACGGACGGCTCGGTCAGCTATCTCTTCACCAAACAGGGCGTCATCAGCTTCCAGCCCGGCACCGACGAGGACGCCGTGATGGAGGCCGCGCTCGAGGGCGGTGCCGAGGACGTGGTCGTCAACGACGACGGCTCGCTCGACGTTGTCACCTCGCCCGAGGACTTCGCCGCGGTCAAGGATGCCCTGACCCAGGCCGGATTCGACACCGAGGTGGCCGAGATCACCTACAACGCTTCGACCCAGGCCGAGCTCGATCAGGAGACGGCCGAGAAGCTGCTGAAGCTGGTCGAGATGCTGGAGGACCTGGACGACGTGCAGGACGTCTACCACAATGCCGACATCTCGGACGAGATCATGGCTGCGCTGGATGTCTGATTCGGAACGGGGAGCGCATCCGGGCCACCGGCCGCACGCATGCTGAACCGTCCTGCAGGGAGCGGCGAGCTGCGCCACCGCATCCTGGGAATCGACCCGGGATCGCGGACGACCGGGTTCGGCGTCATCGATACCGACGGTCATCGCAGCCTGCGGATCGCGAGCGGCTGCATCCGGGTGGGCGATCAGCCCTGGCCCGACCGGCTCGGCCTCATCTTCGACCGGGTGGCCGAGATCGTCGCCGAGCACCGTCCGCACGAGATGGCCGTCGAGCAGCTCATCTTCGCCCGCGACCCCACAGCGGCGCTCAAGATCGGCCAGGCGCGCGGCGCCGTGCTCTGCGCCGGGCTCAAGGGCGGGGTGAGCGTCCACGAATACAGTCCCAAGTCGGTCAAGCTGGCGGTGGTCGGGACCGGGGGGGCGGAGAAGTCCCAGGTTCAGCAGATGGTTCGCGTGCTGCTGGCATTGACCGAACTCCCGGCCGAGGACGAGGCGGACGCGCTCGCCATCGCCCTCTGTCATGCCCATTCCATGGGGATTCCCGCGCGCAAGCGCGCGGCGGCCTCTTGGCGCGATTGGAGACCCTGAAGCCATGATCGGTCGTCTGCGTGGTGAGATCGTCTTCAAGCAGCCGCCCTGGCTGCTGCTCGACGTCGGTGGGGTCGGTTACGAGATCGAGGCCCCCATGTCCACCTTCTACGAGCTTCCGGCCGTCGGCGAAACGGTGATCCTCATCACCCATCTGGCCGTCCGTGAGGACGCCCAGATCCTCTACGGTTTCATTCGCGAGCAGGAGCGCGCGCTCTTCCGTTCGCTGCTCAAGGTGAGCGGTGTCGGCGCACGCATGGCGCTGGCCATCCTCTCGGGCATGGACGCGGCGCGATTCAGAGCGTGCGTCGAGCAGGAGGACAGCACCGCGCTGACCCGGATTCCAGGGATCGGCAAGAAGACGGCGCAGCGTCTGATCATCGAGATGCGCGATCGGCTGGATGCCGTCGGCGGTGTCGCCGGTCTCGTCCCGGGGCCGGCCGCGTCCCAGGTCGGTGCCGAGGATCGGGCGTTCGCCGATGCCGTGAGCGCACTGGTCGCGCTCGGCTATCGTCCGCCCGACGCCAGCCGGATGGCCAAGGCCGTCGACGACGGCGCCAAGACCTCCGAGGAGATCATTCGGGCCGCATTGCGATCCGTGAGCGCATCCTGATCGGGGCGTTCGATCGGCGGATCCGAGCGATCCGTCGGCTCGCGTTCAGGCTGTGGATCCGGACTGGCGTCTTGTCCGGACGGACCGACATCCCCATTCTTGGACCACGGTGGATACATCGGTCGCGAGGCGCGTGCGCTGCTCGGCCCTTGGCATGCACATCCGAGAGCGCCGATCTCCGTTTCTGGGGGAATTGTGAGCAAGGATTCGACGACCCTGTTCCAAGAGCGTGTGAAGACCGCGATCGCCGAGGCATCGCCAGTGGCGATCCTCGGCAATGGAACCAAGTCCTTCTACGGGCGAATCGCCCAAGGCCAGCCGTTGCGCGTCTCCGAGCATGCGGGGATTCTCAACTACCAGCCCAAGGAACTGGTGCTGACCGCGCGTGCCGGGACGACCCTCGACGAGATCGAGGATGCGCTCGCCCGGCAGGGGCAGTCGCTCGCCTTCGAGCCGCCGCATTTCCGTCCTTCGGGAGATGCGCCCGATGCCACTCTGGGTGGAACCCTGGCCTGCGGACTCGCCGGACCGGCTCGACCCTATGCCGGGGCGGCACGCGATCTGGTCTTGGGTGTGCGGATTCTGACCGGGCGAGCCGAGGTGCTGAGATTCGGCGGTGAGGTCATGAAGAACGTCGCCGGATACGACGTCTCGCGTCTCATGGCTGGCGCCATGGGGACGCTCGGGATCCTGCTCGACATCAGTCTCAAGGTGATGCCGCGCCCCGCGATCAGCGAGACTCGGATACTGAGTGCGGGGATCGAGCAGGCGCTGGACCTCATGATCGACTGGGCCGCCAAGCCCTGGCCCGTCACGGCGACCGCCTGGTACGCGGGGCGGCTCTGGGTGAGGCTCTCCGGCGGGCGTCAGGGTGTGAGCGAGGCGGCGCAGCGGATCGGCGGGGAGGTCATGGATCCGCATGAGGCCGAGACATTCTGGCGCGACCTGATCCGCGAGCAGGGTCATCGGTTCTTCAGCGGCGAGGGGCCGCTGTGGCGTCTGTCGCTGCCCGCAAACGTCCCGCACCTGGCGCTCGCGGGCGATCAGCTGATCGAGTGGAGCGGCTCTCAGCGCTGGCTGCGCGGTGACGCGGATGCCGAGCGGATCCGCGGCGCCGTCTCCGCCGTCGGCGGTCATGCCACGCTCTTTCGCGGGGGCGACCGGGCGGGCCATGTCTTCCATCCGCTGTCCGAGCCCCTGATGCGGCTGCATCTGCGTCTCAAGCAGTCCTTCGATCCCCACGGGATCCTCAATCCGGGCCGGCTCTACGCCGAGTTCTAGGGTCGCGCATGCAAACCGAGATCCTTCCCGAACTGCTCGCGACCGCCGAGGGTCGCGAGGCGGACGAGATCCTCCGATCCTGCGTCCACTGCGGATTCTGTACCGCGACCTGTCCGACCTATCAGCTGTTGGGCGACGAGCTGGACGGACCGCGCGGGCGCATCTATCAGATCAAGTCCGTTCTGGAGGGTCAGACACCGACCCGTGTGACCCAGCGGCATCTCGACCGCTGTCTGACCTGCCGCTCCTGCGAGACCACCTGTCCGTCCGGCGTGCGCTATGCTCGGCTGCTGGATATCGGGCGTCATCTGGTGGAGGCCAGGGTTCGGCGTCCGCTGGCCGAGCGTCTGCTGAGACGCGCGCTCGTGCTGACGCTACCCCATCCTCGGCGTGCTCGATGGCTGCTCGGTCTGGCTCGGTTCGCGGCGCCTCTGCTCCCGTCTGGGTTGCGGGCGAAGATTCCGCGCGCCCAGACGGTCGGCTCCATTCCGCCGCCGCTCGGCCGCAGACGCATGCTGGTGCTCGGCGGCTGCGTTCAATCGGCTGCGACCCCGGCGACCAATGCCGCGGCTGCTCGTATCCTCGACCGCTTCGGAATCGATCTGGTCGAGGTGCCCGAGGCCGGCTGCTGCGGCGCCCTGGCCTATCATCTGGATGCCCGTGAGGAGGGGCTCGGCGCCATGAGGCGCAACATCGACGCCTGGTGGCCCGAGATCGACTCGGGATGCGAGGCGATCCTGGTCAACGCCAGCGGTTGCGGCGCCATGGTCAAGGAATATGGGGAGGTTCTGGCAGGCGACCCGGAGTATGCGGCCAAGGCGGCCCGGGTCGCGGAACTGGCGCGGGATCCGGCCGAAATCCTGGCCGGCATTGAGGATCTGTCCGCGCTCGGGCCTCCTGGATCTGGACCGCGTATCGCCTTCCATGCCCCCTGCAGTCTCCAGCATGGTCAGGGGATCAGACTGGTGGTCGAGTCGATCCTGTCACGGTTCGGGTATGTCCTGACCCAGGTGCCGGACGCCCATCTCTGCTGCGGTTCGTCCGGGACCTATTCCATGACCCAGCCGGAGCTGTCCAGAAGGCTGCGCGACGACAAGATCGCTGCGCTGACCTCGGAATCGCCCGCGCGGATCGCGACCGCCAACATCGGCTGTCAGCTGCATCTTGCCTCCGGGGCTCGAGTCCCCGTGGTGCATTGGCTGGAGCTGCTGGATCCGGAGCGGATTCGGCCGGAACGAGCCTGTGGCGAGTGATCATCTCAGGTCCTCCAGGCGCGCGGGCCGGGAGAAGAAATAGCCTTGAGCGCAGTCCACGCCGATCTCTTCGAGGATGGTGAGGATGTCCGTGTTCTCCACGAATTCGGCGATGACCCGCTTGTCCATGCCGTGAGCCATGTCGGTGATGGCCTTGACGAAGATACGGTCCTCGCGGTTGTTGGGCAGGTCGCGAATGAAGGCGCCGTCGATCTTGATGTCGTCGACCGGGAGCTGGCGCAGATAGGCGTAGGAGGCGTAGCCGCTGCCGAAGTCGTCGAGGGCGAAACGGCAGCCGAGATCCTGGATGCTGCGCATCAATCGGGTGGCGCTGGACAGGCTGTCGATCGCGACCGATTCGGTGATCTCGAAAGAGAGCCGTTCGGGTGCGATCCGATGCCTCTGGATGCGCTGCTTCAGTAGGGACAGGATGGTTGGGTCGTCCATGGCGTTCGCGGACAGGTTGATCGCGATCCGCATTCCCGGATTCCGGGCCAATGTCTCGATGGCCTGGTCGAGGACCCAATGATCGATGTTCTGGATCAGACCGGTCTTTTCGGCGATGGGGATGAAACGATCCGGGAATACCATGCCTCCCTCCTTGCCGCGCATGCGCAGCAGGGCCTCGAAGTGACAGGGGGCGCCCGTGGCGAGATGGATGATCGGCTGGAAATAGAGCTCGAAACGCTCCTCCCGCAGCGCCTGGGCGATCTCTTCCTTCCAAAGGATCCGGTCGTTGAGCTGCTCGCGGGATGTGTCCTGGGACGAAAAGAGGTGCCAGCGGCCACGGCCCCGGTCCTTGGCCTGGTACATGGCCAGATCGGCATTCGCCATGAGCTGCGGAATGTCGAGCCCATGATCCGGGAAGGCGACGATGCCGATGCTGGCCGAGATTCGGTGCTGTCGGCCCTGTTCGCGCAGGGTGATGCCGCGGATGGCCTTCTGGGCCGCCTCGGCGCTGGCGATGGCGTCTTCTGGGCTGGACTCGGGAAGCACCAGGGCGAATTCGTCCCCACCGAGACGGGCCAGAAGGTCGCTCGATTGGGCGATGCCGCGCAGCTGTTCGGCGACGCGCTTGAGCAGTGCGTCGCCCACCTGATGTCCGCTCAGGTCGTTCACGTCCTTGAACTCGTCGAGATCGAGGAAGAGCAGCGCGCCCTGGTGACCGTAGCGCGCGGCCTGATCCACGATGCGCTCGAAGTCCTCGTTGAAGCGACGCCGGTTCATCAGGCGCGTCAGCGGGTCGTGGTCGGCGAGCCAGGCCAGTTGTTCCTCCGCCTGTTCCCGGTCCTGCTGCAGCAGCTCCATGCGATCGGTCAGCCGTCCGACCGTTTCCACCATGAGGTCGATCTCGTCGCGGGGCAGCTGCAGGTGGCTGAAGGGCACGAGCGCGGCGCGCAGATCGGCGTAGCGCCGTTCGGCGAGCAGCGGCAGGGCGGCGGCGAGATCCCGCAGCCGGTAGAGTGGCGGCTGCATGATCACCAGGAGCAGGGATTCGGACAGCAGCAGTCCGAAGACCGCGATCAGGAGGCTGTCGTGCCAGGCATCGCGGATGCTCTCCTGTTGGGCGGTCACGTCGTTGATCACATAGGCGTTGACGCCTGCGGCCAGCCCGCGGATGCGATAGATCTCGAACCAGCCCTGGTCCATCTCGATCATGATCGGGTCCCGTTCCGGACCTGCGTCGCTCAAGGATGCCTGCGCGGCGCGGAGTATGGGCAGCGAGCGCTCAGGAAAGGTGATGACGGGAAACCCGAGATGGTCTCGAGCGTCATCCGGGGCGGAATCCCGGTGGCCGATCCTGTCGACGTCGATGGCGATCTCGGCCCCGGTCAAGGCATTGAAGGACAGCAGGGCATCGGCGAGCGAGCGTTCGAGAATCAGGGATCCGGCGAATGCGCCTTTCCACAGCTGGGGAACCACCAGATACTGGCCGCATCCGAATTCGCAGGAGAGCAACGAGAAGGTGCTTTCGGGCGACTCCGCCAGGCGTGTCAGGAGCTCGGGGGGCAGCTCCGGCGTACCCTCGGGCCAGGATATCCTGTGCGCGTTGTGGGGTTCGATCCAGTGTACCGAGCGGATGTCCCATTCCAGGTCGAGCAAGGCGCCGTGCGCCTCGAGCGCCTTGACGAGCTTGTCCGTGAGATCGGCGGCATCGGCCGGACCCAACAGGGGGACCAGGCTGGCCAGCTTCGACATCTCCTGGGTGCGCTCGTGGAGCATGGCGCGCAGGTGGCGAATCTGCTGTTCTCTGATCTGGGCCTGTTGCAGCTCGAACTGGCGGATCGATTGGGCATTGGCCAGAAAGGCGAGGGATGCGTTGACCACGACCAGGATGAGGCTGAGTACGATGACCGCCTTCCAGCGCAGACTGAAAAACCCAATGATATGGGGGCGCTCTTCGCCCAGCATATGCGTTGACCTCATAGAAGCGCACGGAGAGAGAGGCTGCGAAGGCGTCCCAATCCTCCCGCTAGATCCCAAGGGGGGCGATCGGCGTGACTCGTTTCATAATGGGGCATGAGCTCGATGTCCGCGTCTATGCGGGTCAGGGGCTCCAAATTCAGCGCATTGTACTGGAATGCGAGAATCCAGTTGAGATGATCGATGGCCCCTTCGTTCTCATCCCGGCGTCATCCTTCGTCTCGCCGCTGCGACGGCGCCGCGACCCAAGTCGGACAGCCTCCTAACGGAACACTTCCTGGGCGATGCCGTTGAGGGTGATCACCTTGATGAATCCCGCCGTTCTGGACGGACAGAAATAGTTGAGCGTGCGCACCTGCTGGACCGACTGATTCGTATCCTGGGCATTGAGCCCGATCGAATAATCGCCGCCCGATTTCATCGGAAAGCAGCCGCAGAGGGCGAGCTGCTCGGTGGTCATGCCGGGTTCGGGGCTGCAGCCTTTCCCCTCCTTGCTCGTCGCGTCCGATTGGCATCCGGGCAGACCGATCGTGGACGCCAAGACGATGAGCGTCATGGCGAAGACGCATGGATCCGTGGCTCGCGGGGTGGTCATGGTCGAATCCTCTCTCAGTGCGGCGAACGTTGGGTCTCTGGTGCAGGAACTGCAGCCGGCTCTCTGCGTCTTGGCTGTAGCGGGTTTCCATCCGAGTCATTGGTCTCGGAAGTATTCGAGCATCTTCGTGGATCGCGACGGCGTCTCCCCTGAGGCACGCTGTCGGATCGAGATCTGGCTCGATGGCCGGGCAGGATACGCCATCGGTCTCTACCTGACGGAAAATTAAGGATTCGTTAAGCCGCGTGACATGCGACTGCCCGGATACTGGTCACTCATGACGGCCTGTTCGGTCTGTGGCCTCGTCGGCCGATGGACAAGCCGGTCCTTTTTCCGATGATCTCATGAGGAGCAGGAACATGACGTCGCAAACATCGATCGAATCCTTGGAACACCGCAAGCCCGTACCGCGTCACCGATTGACGAAGACGGTGGTGGCGAGCGCCGTGGCCCTGGCTCTGGTCGCCGGGGGGGGCGTGATGGCTCGGGCGGAGAATCCGCCGGTGTCGGCGCTACCGGCCGCGGGTCAGCCGATGGCGCTGCCCAGTTTCGCGGACGTCGCCGAACGGGTGTCTCCGGCGGTGGTCAATGTGAAGGTCACCTCCGAGATCGGCGGTTCTCCAATGGTGCGCGGTTTCCGTGGCATGCCCGACAATATGCCGGTTCCCGAGTTCTTCAAACGCTATTTCGGCGAGCTTCCCCAGGGGACGCCGCATCGCGTTCAAGGGCAGGGCTCGGGCTTTCTGGTGGACCCCGATGGCTATATCGTGACCAACAATCACGTCATCGATGGGGCCACCGAGGTGACGGTCGTTCTCAATGACGGTTCGTCGCATTCGGCCAAGATCGTCGGGCACGACGACAAGACGGATCTGGCCCTGCTGAAGATCGAGACCGATCGCCCGCTCGCCTATGTCGAGCTGGGCGATTCGACCAAGGCCCGCGTCGGCGACTGGGTGCTGGCGGTCGGCAATCCATTCGGCTTGGGCGGTTCGGTGAATGCTGGCATCATCTCCGCGCGCGGACGCGACATCCATTCCGGACCCTATGACGACTATCTGCAGATCGACGCAGCCATCAATCGCGGCAATTCGGGCGGTCCTCTGTTCGATACCAGCGGCCGGGTGATCGGCGTCAATACCGCCATCTATTCGCCGACCGGTGGCAATGTGGGGATCGGATTCGCCATCCCGGCCGAGACGGTCAGCCGCGTGGTCGCCGATCTGCGCGCGGACGGTCATGTCGAGCGCGGCTGGCTGGGCATCCGGATTCAGCCGGTGACCGAGGATCTGGCCGCCGGTTTGGGTCTGGGCGCGGCCCGAGGCGTCCTGGTCGCGGACGTGGTGCCGGGCGGGCCGGCGAGCGCGACCGATCTGCGTGCCGGAGACGTTATTCTGAGCGCCAACGGCGAGAGGATCGAGAACTACAAGGACCTCCCCAGGCTGGTGGCCGATCTCAAGTCGGGCAGCCGCATGCGGCTGGAGGTGATCCGCGACGGCAAGCCTCGGCATCTGGAGGTCGAGGTCGGCGCCATGCCGGACGAGGATCGGATCGCTTCGGCTTCCAGGTCCGACGGCCAGTCGGAAGGGAATCCGCATCTGGGGCTCTACCTGGCGCCTCTGACGCCCGAACTGAGGATGCGTCGCGGGCTGGACGCGGGCAGCGAGGGCGTCTTCGTCGCCCAGGTCGAGCCCGGCAGTCCGGCGGCCGAGGCCGGAATCGAGCCCGGCAGCCTCATTTCGATGGTGGGGGCGGATCCGGTCAGCTCGCCCGAGCAGATTCAGTCCGCGGTGCGTCGGGCGAGCGCTGAGAAACAGCGGGCGGTGATCATGCGGGTCGAACGCGATGGACAGGCCCTGTTCGTGGCCGTCCCGCTCTCGGCCTGATTCGAGGTTGGGAGGTCGAGGGTCGATGCGTATCCTGCTGGTCGAAGACGATCGTCAGATGGCGGACTATCTGCGCAAGGCGCTGGTGGAATCGGGCGCCACGGTCGATCAGGCCGGTGACGGCCGCGAGGGACTGCTGATGGCGGCCAGCGGGGACTATGACGTCCTCATCCTCGACCGCATGCTGCCGGGCCTCGACGGGCTCGGCATCGTGCGCACCCTGCGCGCCTCGGGCAATCGCACGCCGGTGCTCTTCCTCAGCGCCCTCGGCGAGGTCGACGACCGAGTCGAGGGGCTGCGCGCCGGTGGCGACGACTATCTGACCAAGCCCTTCGCCTTCTCCGAGCTGCAGGCCCGTGTCGAGGCCCTGCTGCGCCGCGGCGTCTCCGAGGCCCCGGAGACGCGGCTCTGCGTCGCCGACCTGGAGATGGATCTGCTCAAGCGGGAGGTGCAGCGCGCGGGCCGGCCGATCCAGCTACAGCCGCGCGAGTTCCGACTGCTCGAATGTCTGATGCAGCAGGCCGGGCGCGTCGTGACCCGAACCATGCTGCTCGAACAGGTCTGGGACTATCATTTCGATCCCCAGACCAACGTCATCGACGTGCATATCAGCCGGCTGCGCGGCAAGATCGACAAGGGCTTCGAGCCGCCCCTGCTGCATACGGTCCGCGGGGCCGGCTATATGATCCGCGCCGAATGACGCCCCCCGCGCTCGCCCTCGTCGGCGCATGGACCGAGCTGCGCGAACGCGCGGTCCGCATCCTGCGCAGCTCCACCTTCCGGCTGGCGCTGCTCTACGTTCTGCTCCTCGGCGTCTCCGTCGCCATTCTGCTGGAGTTCATCTACTGGTCGACCGCCGGCTATATGGACCGTCAGATCGAGGCCACCATCCAGGCCGAGATCCGCGGTCTCGCCGAGCAATACCGTCAACGCGGACTGACCGGGTTGACCGCCGTGATCAGCGAGCGGGTGGCGCGCGACCCGGTCGGGTCCAGCGTCTATCTGCTGGTCGACGGCGAGTTGCATCTCATCGTCGGCAACCTGGATCGGTGGCCGGTCGAACTCCCGGACGCCGACGGCTGGATCAGCTTTCATCTGCGCGAGCGCGGACCGGACCGCTCGGAGGAACACGAGGCTCGCGCCCAGGTCTTTCGGCTCCGCAGCGGTCTGCGGCTGCTGGTCGGTCGCGACGTGCGCGATCTGGAGGCGATCCGGGCGGTGATCCTCGAGGCCCTCGGCTGGGGTCTGGCCATCACCGCCGGGCTCGCTCTGGTGGGGGGCTGGCTGATGAGCGCGAGTCTGGTCCGGCGGCTCGAATCCATCAACCAGACCAGCCGCGAGATCATGGAAGGGGATCTGTCCCGGCGCATTCCATTGAGCGGGAGCGGCGACGACTTCGATCAGCTGGCGGCCTCGCTCAATCGCATGCTGGAGCGGATCGAGGCGCTCATGGCCGGGGTCCGCCAGGTCTCGGACAACATCGCCCATGACCTGCGTACCCCGCTGACGCGTCTGCGCAACAAACTCGAGCTGCTCCGTGCCGAGCTGCCGGATTCGGGGTCGGCGCGCTCACTGGCCGAGGAGACCATCTCGGACGCCGAGGAGATGCTGGCGACCTTCAATGCGCTCCTGAGGATCGCGCGCATCGAATCGGGCAGTCGCCGCTCGGCCTTCGGCGCGCTCGATCTGGTCCCTCTGGCGGAGGACGTGGTCGAGCTCTACGAGCCGGTCGCGGCCGAGCGCGATCAGCGGCTGACGCTTGAGCGGGGCGGGCCGGCCTGGATACTGGGCGATCGCGATCTCATGTTTCAGGCACTCGCCAATCTCGTCGACAATGCCATCAAATATACGCCGGTCGGCGGCCGTCTGGGCGTTCAGCTCAACGTCGCTGACGATCGGGTGAGGCTCGTCGTAACGGACGATGGTCCGGGCATCCCGAGCGAGCTGCGCGAACGGGTCTTTCGTCGTTTCTTTCGCGTCGACGACAGCCGCTCCACGCCTGGTAGCGGGTTGGGGCTGAGTCTGGTGCTGGCGATCGTCCAATTGCATCGCGCGACCATCGAACTGGGGGACAACGGACCTGGGTTGCGTGTCGTTCTGGGATTCGAGTCTTGGATGGTGCGCGATACATGATCCAAGGGGCTGCGATGGATGATGAATTAGCGCGTGCGCTATGAGGCTAGATGGAGTATTTTACCCGGCTCGATCGAATTCTTATTCGAATTCGATCGGTTGCTGAATTCCTGCATTTACACTATTGGGCGTAGATTTTCAATGGCGCGGTCGTTTCCGCCCAATGTTCCTCGTCGGTCTCCAGGCGTCTTTCGAGGTCTCCGGGTTGCCCCTCGGGATCGTCGACCCATTCGCGCAGGAAGGTTCCGCCGGACAGCAGGTCGATGGCGAGGCGGTCCTTTTCGTATTCGTAATGGAAGTGTCGCCAGATCGGGTAGTCCGGATACTCGAGGCGCAGGCATTTCAGGAGTAGGGAGATCAGGCGATAGGGCTTGAAGCGTTCGTGGCCGTAGCTCGATCCGTCCGTATGGATCTGCAGCCCGGAGCAGAGTCGTCCGGCGTGCTTGTGGAAGGTCGGCTCGAACCAGCAGGGGCGGATGAGGGCGCCCTGGGTCCAGCTCGGGCACGACTGAAGCATGCGACGGAGCACGCGCTCGAAGTCGACATCCGGTGCGCCCGCCAGTTCGAGTGCCGTGGTGGTGCCGCGCCCCTCGGAGAGGGTGGTGCCCTCGAGCAGCACCGTGCCGGGAAAGCAGCGGGCCATGTTGAGGCTGGATGCGTTGGGGCTGGGGTTGATCCAGGCGAGTTCGCCGAGCGGCCAGCCGTATCCTGGGGGCTGCGAGGGGCGATAGCCCTCCATGGCGACCAGATGCAGATCCAGCTGGCTGCCCCGGTCGGACACGAACCATTTGGCGAGTTCTCCGAACGTCAGCCCGTGGCGCATGAGGATCGGGCCCGCGCCGACGAAGCTCTCCCAGCCGGGTTCCAGCAGGCTGCCCTCGATCGGTCGCCCGGCGGGGTTGGGACGGTCCAGCACCCAGAGCCCCTTGTCGGATGTACTGCAGGCGTCGATCAGATAGCCCAGCGTTGTGACATAGGTATAGATACGCGTTCCTATGTCCTGGAGGTCGACCAGGAGCACGTCGAAGCTGTCGAGCATCTCCTGGCTGGGGTAGCGGACCTCGCCGTAGAGGCTGTAGACGGGAATGCCGTAGTCGGGATCGACCGCGTCGGAGGTCTCGACCATGTTGTCCTGTTTGTCGCCCTTCATGCCGTGTTGCGGGCCGAATGCGGCGACGATGCTCAGCTCGCTCAGATCCATGAGCGCGTCAAGGCTGTGCTGGCCTCTCGACGTCACGGACGCCGGGTGACCGAGCAGTGCGATACGGCGGCCCCAGAGCGGCTTTCGGAGTTCGGGGTTTTCCAGCAGGCGATCGATGCCGAGTTTCATCATCTTTTCCGGGACCTGTTTCGGTGCCTTGCGTGCGAATGAATGGGTGGCGAAGGCCGTACCGGGGCGACGGCGGGAATCGCTCCTCCGGATTCGGCCCCTGCCCAATGTACCAGGCTCGGCAGGTGCTTCACGATTCTATTCATGACGAAATGATGCGGCGATCCGATTTCCATTACGACCTTCCGCCCGAACTGATCGCACAGCGACCTGCGGCCGAGCGTGCAGGGGCACGTCTCATGACCTTGGACGGGCCGAATGGTGCGCCGCGCGATCTCATGTTCAGAGATCTGCCGCTATTGCTTCGCCCCGATGATCTGCTTGTTTTCAACAATACGCGGGTCATGCGGGCGCGTCTCTACGGACATAAAGAAAGCGGGGGTCGCGTCGAGGTGCTGCTCGAGCGTCTGCTCGGTCCGCGGGAGGCCCTCGCCCATATCCGTTCCAGCAAGTCGCCACGGTCCGGTACCTGCATCCGTCTCGCCGAGGGGTCGCCTCTGGAGGTGATGGGACGCGAGGGCGCATTGTATCGTTTGCGGGCATGTGAGAAAGACTTCGATGCGCTGATGTCGGCTTATGGCCATCTGCCGCTGCCGCCCTATATCCAGCGATCGGACGACGAGGCCGATGAATCGCGCTATCAGACGCTATTCGCGCGGCGCGAGGGTGCCATCGCGGCCCCCACGGCCGGATTGCATTTCGACGAGGCGATGCTGAATCGGCTCGCCGATATGGGAATCGAGCGCGCAGAGGTCACCCTTCACGTCGGTGCCGGAACCTTTCAGCCGGTGAGAACCGAGGACTTGGACCGGCATGAGATGCATTCTGAATGGCTGGAGGTTTCCGAAGAGGTGTGTGGCCAGATCGCGCGGACCCGATCTCGGGGCGGGCGTGTCGTCGCGGTCGGGACAACCTGTGTGCGCAGTCTGGAAACCGCCGCCGCGGACGGATCCCTGCGGCCTTTTCGAGGCGAGAGCCGGCTCTTCATTCGGCCGGGTTATGCATTTCGCGTCGTCGATGCCATGATCACCAACTTCCATTTGCCCGAGTCCACTTTGTTGATGCTCGTCGCGGCCTTCTCGGGTTATGACCCCATCATGAACGCCTATCGACATGCCATATCCCGGCGCTATCGTTTCTTCAGCTATGGGGATGCGATGTTCTTGACGGGCACCTAAAAAACTCGGGGGTAGGCGGATCGAATTCCGTTCCAGCATTCGCCGGGTTCGCGATCCTGAAGTGCGATTCTCGAATTCCTGAAATATCAATGTCTTGCGTTCTTGGCTGCTGGCTTGGTATGCGAGTGCCGCAAGAATAAGTGCAATCCATCGATCTTTTCTTGGGTAGTGTCCAATGGACTTGGCCTGCCCTTCTTCGTCGCCTTGGGGTTTTTCCGCAATACCTGGATTGGAATCCGCCCGAATGATTTGGCGATGCTCGAGTGAGTTTCCGGCGCGTTCCATTCTTGTGCTCGTGTAGACGATCTGGGTCTTTTTGTTGTGGCCCCATTGATATTTTCTTGAATGATTCAAGCCCGTTCGTCGTCGCATGGAGGCATGTCTTCTTGACATTTAATGTCTATTGCATACATTATTGCCATGCACCCTGATTCGTGTGCTTTCATTCGATTCGATCATTGTTTTCTGGAGGTATTGCACGTGGAGTACGCTTCTCTTAGCGTCGAGGAAATTCAGCGCCAACTCCAAGAGGCTGAAAACAAGAAGGTGGAACTGAAGCGCCTTCTGGAAGTGCGTCGTGAAGAAGGCAAGGATGATATCGTCCAGCAGATCAGGGATTTGATCGAGCAAAACGGATACGATTACGACGAAATCATTCCTCATGTCTCGCCCAAGCGTCGTCGTGGAGCCGGTGGGCGTAAACTGGTCGGGGATCGTCAGTACAAGCGTTATGTGGATCCGGATAACCCGGACAACGTCTATGTTCGCGGCGTTCTGCCTGGCTGGATGAAGCAAAAGATGGCCGCCGAGGGATACGATCCCGCTTCTAAGGATGATCGCGAATCATTCAAGGCGAATTGTCTGCGAGAGGAAGGATAAGGCTGCTCTGGCCTTCGCATCCCAATCCTCATCTGCGGGCGGGTGTGGGAGCGACATGGATTTGGAGCGGAGTTTCGTTTGTCAGGCATCGGATATCTGTTGCCGCATGCCGGACGGTTCCTCCGCTCGGAGGGTATTTTCCCTCGCTAGCTTTTGCATTGTTCTGCGCGTACACTGCCAATCACGCGTCTCGATGACGGTATCCGCCGATGAGCGGTATGTCCCCCCTCGAAAGGCATGCAGCCTTCTCAGACAGGCATTCGGTTCATGAACTGTCGGTGGTCGCTGGTTTGCGGCTGCTCGGAATTTCTTAGCTGCAGGGCTTCCCATTCGTCGCAGTATGTGGATGGGTATCCGGGCTATGAAGCACGTTAGGTCTCCTGTGGTTGGAGACGAAGACCGGCGAATCAGTTGTGCATTGATTTTTCGACCGTTCTAATCACTCTCTTCAATGCGCGTTCCCTGGAATTCGAATGATGAACATCTATGTCGGCAACCTGGCCTACGGCGTGACCCAAGAAGAGCTGCGCGACGCCTTCTCGGCATATGGCGAGATCGCGAGCGTGAATTTGATCACCGACAAATTCACCGGTAACTCGAAGGGTTTCGGCTTCGTCGAGATGCCGAACAACGCCGAGGCGGATGCCGCGATCAAGGGGTTGAACGAAACCCCTCTCAAGGGCCGCAACCTCAAGGTCAATGAGGCCAAGCCGCGCAGTCCGCGTCCTTCTCGCGGCCCGCGCTGGTAAGATTCGTCCTCGCCCCGGGATGTCCGATCCCGGGAGCGATGGGTTGGCGATCCTCGAATCGCCCTCGCTCGCCCGAGCCTGGTAGGCTATCGGCTGGTTGACTGCTTCCGATATCCGTCCATGCCCGATACTCCAATCGCTACCGACCCAGGTTCCTGCGCGCTCCTCTATCGCGTTCGGCCCGAATCCCCACATGCCCATCTGTTTCGCGTCGAGATCCTGGTCCAGGATCCGCCGTCGGGCGTTCTGAGGCTCTCCATGCCCGCCTGGATTCCAGGCAGCTACATGGTTCGCGATTTCGCCCGCAATCTGTCCAGGGTGGATGCCTGCGATGATGCGGGGGCGCCGCTCTCCATCGCCAAAAGCGACAAACAAACCTGGATCTGTGAGCCGAGAGGTCGGCCGATCAGGCTGTCCTATCAGGTGTTCGCCTGGGATCTGTCGGTTCGCGGTGCCCATCTGGATGCCCGGCATGCCTATTTCAACGGTTCTGCGCTCCTCTTGAGGGTTCATGGCCTGGACGACCGGCCGTGTCGGATGGAACTCTTTCCTCCAGAGGCTGCGGCCGGGGAGGGCTGGAGTCTTGCGACCAGCATGCGGGCCCTGCAAGTCGATCCGGCCGGCTTCGGGTTGTACGAGGCGCAGGACTATGAGGACCTGATCGATCATCCGGTCGAGATGGGGGCGTTCGTATCCTGCGCCTTCGAAGTGGACTCCGTTCCTCATCGTCTGGCGATCAGTGGCCGTCACTGGGCGAGCGAGTCGCGTCTGGTCGAGGACCTGAGCCGGATCTGTGCGCAGCACGCGGCGCTGTTCGGCGGACTGCCGGTCGATCGCTATCTGTTCCTGGTGACCGCGGTCGGTGATGGCTATGGCGGGCTCGAGCACCGCTATTCGACGAGTCTGATGTGCGCGCGGGACGATCTGAGCGGCTCACTGGACGCGGGGGTGACCGAGGGCTATGGACGCTTCCTGGGGCTCTGCAGCCACGAATATTTCCACCTCTGGAACGTCAAGCGCATTCGTCCCGCCGCACTGGTGGAGGGCGGGCTCGATCGCGAGGTGCACACGCGTCTGCTCTGGGCATTCGAAGGCATCACCTCCTACTATGACGAGCTGGCCCTGGTGCGCAGCGGCTGCATCGATCGTCGGACCTATCTCGGTATGCTGGCCCAGACCATCACGCGTGTCATGCGCACCCCCGGTCGACGGGTGCAGACCCTGGCCGAGTCGAGCTTCGATGCCTGGACCAAATTCTACAAACAGGACGAGAACGCGCCCAATGCCATCGTCAGCTATTACGCCAAGGGCGCGCTCGTCGCATTGGCGCTGGATCTGACCCTGCGTCATCGCACTCTGGGGGCCGTCTCGCTGGACGATGTCATGCGCGCCCTCTGGCGCGAGCATGGCGAGGCGGGGATCGGCGTGGCCGAGCATGGGGTGGAGGCGATCGCCGAGAGGATCTCCGGCCTGGATCTGAGCGATTTCTTCGCCTCGGCCCTGGATTCCACCCGGGAGCTGGACCTGGCGCCTCTGCTCGCGACGGTCGGGATCGAGATGCGCTTGCGTCCCGCTCGTGGTGCCAAGGATCTGGGTGGCCCGGTCGATGCCTTCGATGCTGTCGAGCCATCCGAGACGCTTTCGATCCGTCTCCGTCCCGGGGCTCCGGAGGCCGTCGTGCAGAACGTCCTGGCCGGAGGGGCCGGCGAAGAGGCGGGTCTGGCTCCGGGCGATACCCTGATCGCGGTCGCCGGTCTGCGCGCCAACGCCGAGAATCTGGATCGGCTGCTGAGGCGCGCGGCGGCCGATGGGGTCGTCGAGATCCATGTCTTCAGGGGCGACGAGCTAGTCGTCCTGCAGGCCGTACCTCGGCCGGCCGAGCCGGATACCTGCGAGCTCCTGTGGCTGGATCGGCCGTCCGAGTCGGTCGAACGTGCGCGGCAGGCCTGGCTGGCCAGTCTGGCATGAGCGCGGCGGTGGAACCCCATCTGGCGCTCGTGCGGATGCTGGCCGATGGCCGCTTCCACTCGGGCGAGGCGATCGCCGAGCATCTGGGCGTGACCCGCGCGGCGGTGTGGAAGGCGCTGCGTCGCGCGGCCGATCGGTTCGGTCTGGAGGTCGAATCGGTTCGGGGACGTGGCTACCGGCTTCCGGTCCCTTTGGAGCTGCTCGACCGCGAGGCCATTCTGGGCGCGATGTCCGATGCCGGGCGCAATGCCGTGTCGCGTGTCGAGATCCACGATCGGATCGATTCCACCAATGCCTATCTGATGCGCGAGGCCGCGCTCGGGATGCCGTCCGGCGTGGCCTGTCTGGCCGAGCGACAGACCGCGGGGCGTGGCCGTCGCGGACGTGTCTGGGTGTCTCCCTTCGGCGTCAATCTCTATCTGTCGCTGCTGTGGCGTTTCCCATTGGCCCCAGCCGCCTTGGGCGGAATCAGTCTCGCCGTCGGGGCGGTGCTCGCCGACCTGCTGCATGCCGAGGGGGTTGCGGACCTGACGTTGAAATGGCCGAACGATCTGCTGTGGCGCCGGCGCAAGCTCGCTGGCCTGTTGCTCGAGGTGTCCGGAGAATCGCAGGGGCCGAGCCATCTGGTGGTGGGGCTCGGCATCAATCTGCGGATGCAGACCGGCCAGGGGGACGAGATCGAGCAGCCCTGGGCCTCGCTCGAAGAGGCGCTGCAGGGTCGGCCGTGTCCGCGCAACCGGCTGGCCGGCAAGGTGTTGGACGTCTTGGCCGGGGCCCTGGATCTCTATGGCCGCGAAGGGCTCGAGCCCTTCGCGGAGCTCTGGCGTCGGTTCGATGGACTCCATGGCGAGCCGGTTCGGCTGATGCTTGGCGAGCGCGTCGTCTGCGGCACGCACGCCGGGATCGCGGACGACGGCTCCTTGATCCTGGAGACGGGCGGGGGCAGGATGCGGTTCCAGGCCGGCGAAGTGAGCCTGAGGGCGATGGGGTCTTGATGATGCTGCTGCTGGATATCGGAAATACCAACCTGCGCTGGGCGCTCGCTCGCTCCGAGGACGCGTTCGAGGTCGAGGTGGCGCGTCATTCCGGCGCCGTGCCGCTCGATGTCCTGGCTCGCTGGGAGGTCTTGGATCCGCCTTCGCGGCTGATCGTCGGCAACGTGGGCGGTGCGGCGGTCGGCGAGTCGGTGCGGCGGGTCGCTCACGCCTATTGGGGACTCGAGCCCGAGTTCGTGTCGGTTCGGGCTGCATGGCGCGATCTCCGGATCGCCTATGCCGATCCCAGTCGGCTCGGGGTCGATCGTTGGCTGGCCCTGATCGAGGCGCATGCCTCTGTGGATGGGGCCGTGCTCATCGTCGATGCAGGAACCGCCGTCACCTACGATCTCATCCTCGGCGACGGGCGTCATCTTGGCGGTTCGATCCTGCCCGGTATCGAGATGATGCGAAGCAGTCTGTTGGCCGGCACTCAGATTCCTCGGATCGAATCCGAGCCGAGCGGCCGTTCCTGGGCGACGGATACCGGGAGCGCGATAGCGGCCGGCAGCGTTCAGGCCGTTGCGGCGCTGGCGGACCGGCTGTTCGAGCATCTCGCGCATGAGGCCGGAGCCGAGCCCAGCATGCTGCTCTCGGGCGGAGATGCCGACCGAATAGCGTCGGCGATTCAGGCGCCTTGCGAAATGGTGCCCGATCTGGTGTTGCGGGGGTTGGCGCGAGTCGTCCGGGAGTTGTCCTGAACTACGGCATCGGCGGCGATCCCGCCGGGCGGCGACGTCAAGGCCGGAACCAAGGGCCCGATCGATCGATGCCGTGCCCCGACCCTGTCGCGATATTTCCAGTCGATCTTCGTTGGATCCACCCCAAATCCCAGCCGGCACCGACGCATTCGCAACTCGATCACGCGAGTTGAGTGCTCCTGGCCGTCCCGCAGCCCTCTGGTTATGCCGGATCGCAGGATCTTGACGATAGCAGCTTAGGCAGTTATTGTTTGGGCAGCAATAAAGAGATCGATTGTGCCATGATGCGTGAGACGCGCCTTCAGCCATCTGTCGATGCAGGTCAGGGCCCCTTCTCGAGCGAGAGTGTGGGACGGTATCTGAACGAGGCATCCGTGAGACTGATGGAGGCGCTTGATCGGCAAGCCAGGGGCGTCGGCGTCAGCGCCGCGCAGTGGCGCGTGTTGATACGGATTGCCTTGGATATCGACACGACGGCGGCCGATCTCTGCCAGAACTTGCGCTACGACACGGGCTCCATGACGCGGATGCTGGATCGTCTGGAAAATCTGGGACTGATCCGACGGGAGCGCAGCACCGAGGATCGTCGGGTCGTCCGACTCAGTCTGACCGAGGAAGGAGAGGCGATCTGTCCGCGCCTGCAGCAGATCGGTATCCGGGTTCTCGATCATTTCCTCGGGGGTTTCACGCAAGAAGAGGTCGTTCTCCTCAGGGATCTGTTGAAACGCATCGCTTCGGCCCCGCCGCTCACGAACTGAAACCACAAGATACCGTCCAGGTGCGGAGTTCAAGGGGATGGGTAGGAAGGGTTTTGTCTAAATAGCTGCCTAGGCAGTCGCAGCTTTAGCAGTTAGATGGCTGTGCAGGGTATGGAGTCCCTGCCATTTTCCAAGATTCAATCGAGATCTCCCATGGCTTCGGATCTGTCAGAGTCGTCCGCCCATCCGCGCGCTGAGTCCGCCCCGACGGCTTGCGCCGCTTCTTTCCCTCCGAATCGACCCAGACACCGCCGTATCTTCGGCATGCTTCTGGCCGGATTGATCTTCATGGGACTAGGCGGGGCCTATGGCCTTTACTGGTGGATGGAGGGCCGTTTCCTCGTCGGGACCGAGGATGCCTATGTGGCCGGCAACCGGATCCAGGTCACCGCTCAGGTCGCGGGCACGATCATCGCCGTGCATGCCGAGGATACGGATCGCGTCCAGGCCGGGGACACCCTGGTCGTGCTCGACGATACCGATGCGCGCGTGGCGCTCGACCAGGCCAAGGCCGCCTTGGCTGAACGGGTGCGAGAGGTCCGGGAGCTCTTCGTGCAGTCCCGCGTGCAGGAAGCCAGGGTCAAGGTCCGTGAGGCCGAGCTGAAGCGCGCCGAGGACGATCTGGTCAGCCGGAACCACCTCGCCAGGACCGGCGCCACCTCGCAGGAGACGCGCCGGCACGCCGAAAATGACGTGGCACAGGCCCGGGAGAGTCTGGCGGCGGCCCGCGAGGATCTGGCGGCGGCCCAGGTCCTGATCGACAAGACCTCGGCGAGCGAACATCCGCGCGTGCATCTGGCCGCCGCCCAGTTGCGCGCGGCCTATCTCGACTGGCGACGCACGCGGGTTCCGGCGCCGGCCTCGGGACAGGTGGCCCAACGCTCGGCGCAGGTCGGCCAGCGCACGGAGCCTGGGGCTCCGCTGATGTCGATCGTGCCGCTCGAGGATCTGTGGGTGGACGCCAACTTCAAGGAGGCCCAGCTGTCCGATGCACGGATCGGCCAGCCGGCGGAGATGACGGCGGACCTCTACGGCGGCGACATTCACTACCACGGCCGCGTCGTGGGGTTGTCGGCGGGGACCGGGTCGGCATTCGCGCTTCTGCCGGCCCAGAACGCCACGGGCAACTGGATCAAGGTGGTTCAGCGCGTTCCCGTTCGGATCGCCCTCGATCCCCAGGAACTGGCGGCGCATCCGCTGCGAATCGGCCTTTCGATGCGTGTCACGCTGGACGTTCACGACCGGGAGGGCTCGCAACTCTCAGCCGTGAGGCGGAATGCGCCTGTTGCCGAAACCTCGGTCTACGAGGCCTTGGATCGGGACGCGCAGGCTCTGATCGACGAGGTCGTCGCCGCCAATCTCGGGGACTCGGATATCTCCCAGGCCGCTGCAGGCGGAACCGCGGAGACGGCCTCCAGTCCGATCGACGCCCCGACGGCGGCGCGTTGAAGGATGGGAGTCGAGGGATGAGCCAAGCCCCTCTCGCGCCGCCTCTCCCCCCGCTGACGGGTGCCCCCCTGGTGCTGGCCACCATCGGCCTGTCCCTGGCCACCTTCATGAACGTGCTGGACACGACCATCGCCAACGTCTCATTGACGCCCATCGCAGGCGATCTGGGCGTGAGCCCCAGCCAAGGTACCTGGGTCATCACATCCTTCGCCGTGTCCAACGCCATCACCATTCCTTTGACCGGCTGGCTGGCCCAGCGGCTGGGGGCGCGGCGGCTGTTCCTGATCTCGACATCCCTGTTCACCCTGGCCTCCCTGCTGTGCGGCCTGTCGCAGAGCCTGGGCATGCTGCTGATCTTCCGCGTTCTGCAGGGACTGGTATCGGGTCCCATGGTCCCCTTGTGCCAGACCCTGTTGCTACAGTCTTTTCCCCGGGAGAAGGCGGGCATGGCCCTGGCCTTCTGGGCCATGACGGCGACCGTCGCCCCGGTCATGGGACCGATCCTGGGCGGCTGGCTGACCGACAACTGGTCCTGGCCATGGATCTTCTACATCAATATTCCAGTCGGTCTGGCGTCCGTCTGGCTGACCGCCTTCGCCCTGCGCGGCAGGGAGACCCCAACGACCAAGCGTTCGATCGACTATGTCGGCCTGATCCTGCTGGTGGTGTGGGTCGCGGCGACCCAGATCATGCTCGATCGGGGCAAGGAGCTGGAGTGGTTCAATTCGCTCGAGATCGTCCTGCTGGCCGTGGTGGCGGTCATGGGTCTCACCTTCTTTCTCATCTGGGAGTTCACCGAACGGCATCCCGTCGTCGATCTCTCCCTGTTCAAGGAACGCAACTTCGCCGCCGGCACGCTGGCGCTCTGCCTGTCATACGCGACCTTCTTCGGCACCCTGGTCCTCATCCCCATGTGGCTGCAGCGTTTCATGGGCTATACGGCGACCTGGGCCGGCCTGGTGACCGCGCCGATTGGAATTCTGGCACTCGTTCTGTCGCCGATCATCGGGCGCCTGATGGGCAGGGTCGATCCCCGGCTCTTCGTCACCCTTTCCTTCGGCGTGTTCTTCCTGTGCAACGCCTGGCGAGCGACCTTCTCGCCCGAGGTCGACGCCGGCACCATCGCCGCCACGCATCTGGTTCAAGGGATCGCCATGGCCACCTTCTTCCTGCCTCTGACCGCGATCATCCTCTCCGGGCTGGAACCTCACCGCATTCCAGCGGCATCCGGTCTGTTCAACTTCCTGCGGCTGATGGCCGGCGCCTTCGCGGCCTCCATCTGGACCACGCAGTGGGAAAACACGGCCGCGCGGCATCATGCCTACCTCACCGAGTCCGTCACGGCAGCCTCGGCCGAGACCGCACGGGTGCTAGACACCTACCAGTCCATGGGGATGACGCAGCAGCAGGCCTATGCCCGGATCGCTCGGACGATCGACACACAGTCCTATTTCCTCTCGATCCTCGATATGTTCGCGCTGGCCGCCGCGCTCTTTCTCGGGCTGATCGCCCTGATCTGGCTGGCCCGACCGGCTCGACAGGGGGCGTAAATGCCGGAGGTCGCGCATTTGGAGGGTGGGTTCGCGCGCTTCCTGGCTGCGCTCCACACGCGCGACGAATGCAGGATCAGGATGGCAAGGCGGCCTCTCTCGGTCGAGGGCCAAGCTCGGGCGGTCACAGGATCCGTCATTGACCTGGGGCGCATCGACGCCCGATGCCGATCCGGCTATATTCCCGCAATGGGTACATGAGTCGGATGGATGAAGGGATAAGCGCAAGAAATCGAAAACATGGTGCCCTCGACAGGATTCGAACCTGTGACCTATCGCTTAGGAGGCGATTGCTCTATCCAACTGAGCTACGAGGGCGATGCGGAGATAGTATTCCGACCAGTAAGTTTAACGCAGCTCGCCGGTACGAGTCATTCCCGTTTGATCATGGAATCCGATCCTGATCGATGAGATCCTAATATAGGCCGACGGCCGGTGTGTGGCGGATATCCGGCTTGTCCGAATCTAGTCTCCTCGTATTCCTGTGATCTCGAGCGTCGGTCCAGGATCCAGCGAGGACATCGACCCTTTCGGCCGGAGTGGTCGCGCTCAGGATCGTTCGCTGAGTCGGCTCGCCCCCTACTGAACGGCAGATGGATGCATGGCGCCGTTCATTCCAATGACACTGGATTCGGAAGCCTATGATTGGCGATAACCATCCCCGGCCGGACGTGACGCTGTACCTCGATCGGGAGGGCGTGATTCGACGCGCCGCCCTCTCCGTCGGCATGCCGGGCGAGGGCCTGGACGAATGGGTGGGCCGGCTCTGGTCGGAGACGGTGGATTCCTCGGCCAGTCGGATTCTGACGCGGATGGTGGCGGATGCCCGGGATACGGGCGTCTCGGCGCTGCATCAGGTCGCTCAGCGTTTCCCGAGCGGCCGCTCCATTCCCATCGAATACACCACCGTGCTGCTCGGTGCTCAGGCCGGGCTGGTGGCCGTTGGCCGCAGCCTCCAGGCCGTGACCGAACTGCAGTCGCGTCTGGTCGAGGCGCAGCAGGCCATGGAGCGCGATTATTGGAAGCTGCGCGAGGTCGAGACACGCTATCGTCTTCTGTTCAGGTCATCGACGGACGCCGTACTGCTGCTGCGCGCCAATACCTTGAGCATCGCCGATCTGAATCCCGTGGCCGCGGCCGCGCTGGCCCTGCCGTCGATACGTCCCAGTACGCTGAGTGGGAGGGAGCTGCTGCCGCTCCTGCCGGAGGACGAACGCAATCTCTTTCAATCCATGCTCGCGCAGGTGGCCGAGCAGGGGACGGCGCCTTCCATCATCGTGCATCTGGGGGCCGGCGCGATCGCCTGGGCCGTGCGTGCCTCTCTCCTGTCTTCGGAGTCCGGAGCGGTCTATCTGCTGCAGTTGACCCCTGCGCAGGCGGTTCCCTCTCCCGCAATTTCCGGCGATGCCCCCTCGGCGGCGCTACTCATCGAGCGTATGCCCGATGGATTCGTGGTGACCGACCGGGCCGGCTCGATCCAGCGGGCCAATCGCGGTTGCCTGGATTTGATCCAGATGCCGACCGAGCGGTCGGTGATCCATCAGACGCTCGGTCGCTGGCTGGGGCGTCCTGGCGCCGACCTGACCGTGCTGCTGGCGAACGTGCAGCGGCTGGGGACGGTGCGTCTCTTTTCGACGGTCATCCACGGCGAACTGGGAACGGAGACGGATGTCGAGATCTCGGCGACGGGCAATCTGGACGCCGATCCCGAGTACATCGGTGTTCTGATACGCGACGTCGGTCGTCGTCTTCCAACCCCGGCGGAACCCTGTCGTCTGGGGGATCGCCTGGGCGTTCTGACCGGCAAGATCGGCAAGCACGCCTTGCGCGCGCTGGTCGAGGAGACGGTTGCAATTGTCGAGCGCCACTATATCGAGGAGGCGCTCGAGCTGACCGGAGGCAATCGGACCGCGACGGCCGAGCTGCTTGGTTTGAGCCGGCAGAGTCTTTATGTCAAATTGAACCGCTACGGTTTGGATCACGAGACGGCGAAACATCAGGACGGGATCGTCGAATAACTGGAGGCCCACCGACTTGACTCACGGTTTCGTACCTTCCCTCGACAGTGGGTGGATCAGGCCGGATGAGTGCGAGGCGTCAGGTGTTCGGTCGGTCGATGCCATTCAAGCCCATGGCGCCCTGTTGGTGTTGCGGGAACCTGATCTCCGGATCCTGTGCATGAGCCGCAACGCCGGGGATCTTCTGGGTCTTGGCGAAGAGGTGCTCGGCCGCTCTCTGGCGGATGTCCACGGCGATCTCGCCGAGCGCATCCATGCCCATCTCGATCGGCCGCTGCATCGGGTTCCCCAGGCCATCCGGTGTCCGGCCGGCTTCGCCGGGCGCGCCTTCGACGTATCCTTGCACCGCTTCCGCCGGAACGAACTGGTGATCGAGCTCGAGTCGGTCGCGCCCTCGCCGGATACCTCCGTCCAGGTTCAGGAGATGCTGCGGGGCATTATCGCCTCCTCGTCGTGCGGCGCCTTGTGCGACGAGGTCGCGCGCACGCTGCGCGAGATCAGCGGTTACGACCGCGTCTTGATCTATCGTCTGGGGGTCGACGGCAGTGGAGAAATCCTGGCCGCCGATGGCGATTCGCATCTGGAGCCCGCTGTGGGACGGCGTGAGCCCGGGGTCGCTGCGGCCCTGGTCTCAGGGGGACTGAGTGGTGCGAATCGAGTTCGCTTCGTTGGGGACCGTGATGCCGAGGCGGTGCGCTTGGTTTGCGCCGAATCGACGATCGGCGATCCCGCCTTGGATCTGTCCGATTGCATTCTGGCTGCGCCGACGCCCAGCTGTCGCGACCTCCTCGCGCGTCTGGAGGCGAGGTCGGCCCTCGTGATGCCCCTGATCGTGGCCGGGCGTCACTGGGGGCTCATCCTCTGTCTCGATTCCTCTTCCCGTTATCCCGCCTACGCGATGCGTGCGGTCTGCGAATTGGTTGCCGAGGCGGCGGCGACCCGGATCGCGGCGCTCGAAAGCATCGAGCGTGCCCAGGTCGCCTTCTGCGTGCGCAGCCTGGAGCAGCGCATGATCGATTCCATCGCTGCGAGAGGCGACTGGACCCCCGCGCTCTTCGGCGATCCGGACGCCCTCTTGGGGCCTGTGTCGGCTCAGGGGGTCGCGCTCTTTCATGACGGCAGGACGATCACGGCCGGACAGGTGCCGGATGTCCAGGGGTTGCGGGATATCGTCGCCTGGCTGGATTCTCTACCGGATGCTCCGCTGATCGAAAGCCACTGTCTGGGCGGCGAGCGGCTCGATTTCTCGGCCTTCGCTCCATCCGTTTGCGGACTCATGGCGGTGCCCGTCTCGCGCGGTCTGGGTGAATATCTCATCTGGCTCAGGTCCGGGATCGGTGGCTCTTCATCGGAGCGGGCCATGCCTTGGACCTCGACGGATCGGGCGACGGGGACCGCGATCGCCGAGTCCGTCTCGGACGTCATCCAGCAGTTTCGCGCGGTGCGTCTGCTGATCGCTCAGGCGCAGCTCGCTCAGGTTCGTTCTCAGATGGAGATCGCCGAGCAGCCGCTCCTGGTCGCCGGTAGCGACGGCACCATTCTGCTCGTCAGCCGTTTCATGCGGCACCTCATGGGCGAGGCCGCCGACCCTATGCGTCGGATCGATGATCTGATGCCGCTCGTCGTCGAGCCGAGCGAGGCTGGCGATCGGCTCAGGGATCTGGTCGAGCGCCAAAGACCCTGGCGGGGGGAACTCTGTCTCAAGACGCGGGACAGCGCCCTGAGCCGTTTCATGGTTCGCGCGGACCCCGTTTTTTCGTCCCCCGGGCGGGTGCTGGGGTATGTCCTGATCTTCAGCGATTTCCCGGGGCGCAGCGTCGTGGAAGAGGCGCGCCGGCGATTTCAGGAAGGGCTGGAGCAGCGGCGCTCGAGTATCGAATCGGCGATCGGCTCGGGGGCCGAGGGGCCGTATCGGGATCTTCTGTGCTCGATCGTGGGAAACGCCCGGCTGGCCGAGTCCGAGGTGGTCGGCGGCATGGATCAGGATCGCATTCCCGCGGTGGTGGATGGCGTGAACGACTCGGTCGCGCGAACGGCCGAGCTTTTGGAGCATCTGGTGCGCTACGCGGGCGAGACCTCGAAGCTCGGAGGCTCGAGCAAGCAGTGATTCTGCATCGACTTGAACCTGGATTTACTGGAACCGCAAAGGCCCGGAATATGCGGCAGTCGCCTCCGTGTCTTTGCGGTTCCAGTCTTCGCTGACCGGAGCCGCCTCTCGCCGGTGCGTTCGCTGGCGGCAAGAGGCGTTTCGAGGCTGGTCGGTGGATGATGCCCTGTCTCAGCCCTTCCGTAGAGAGGCGATGCCGAGCAGATGGGCAAGGTCCTTGAAGAAGATGCGCAGATGGGCGCCCGGTCGCGCCTTGACCAGACGCTTGTTCATGTAGGCCTCCCAGGTCAGGTACTGGATGTCCGGATCCGCGCAGAGGCTGACGAACCGCTCGCGACGCTTGTCGCTGGAATACCAGAACTTCTGCAGAATTCCCAGGACCCAGAATACCTTGCCGTGGGCCTTCATGAAGCGCTGACGTGCCTTCTTGAGCGCCTTGGGATTGCCGGTGGCGCAGAACTCGTCGACCGCCTCGGCGGCCAGGCGACCGCAGGCCAGGGCGTAGTAGATGCCTTCGCCGGAGGCCGGCGCCACACAGCCGGCCGCGTCGCCGGCGAGCAGGATGTCGCGGCCGTTGTCCCAGACCTTCAGGGGTTCGAGCGGGATGGGGGCGCCTTCGCGGCGCAGGGTCTCGGCATCCTCCAGGCCGGCGCGGCGGCGCAGCTCGGTACAGGCCGAGCGCAGCGAGAACCCGGGGATGGCGGTGCCGACGCCGACGCTGATGGTGTCGCCGTGGGGGAAGACCCAGCCGTAGAAGTCGGGCGAGATGTCGCCCTGATAGTAGACGTCGCAGCGGGTACCGTCGAAGTCGGCGCCCTTGGGCGTGGTCACGATCTCGTGATAGGCGGAGACGTACTTGACGGTCTCGTAGCCCGGAACATAATTCTTGCCGACGAAGGAGTTGGCCCCGTCCGCGCCGATGACGGCCTTGGCGCGCACGCTCTCGGTTTCGCCGTTGACTCGCTCCTGACCCGGGCGGAAATGCACGACGGCGGTGCCGTCGCTGTCGCGCTCGATGCGGTCGAAGGTGGCGGTCTTGCGGGTCGCGCCGTTCCCGGCCGCGCGCTCGCGCAGCCACTCGTCGAAATGCTCGCGGTCGACCATGCCGACATATCCACCCTCGATCGGCATGTCGACCTTGCGGTCCGAGGGGGAGATCATGCGCGCCGAGTTGACCTTGGCGGCCAGGGCGGACTCGGGGATGTCGAAGTCGCGCATCGCCTGCGGCGGGATGGCGCCGCCGCATGGCTTGATGCGGCCGGCGCGGTCGAGCAGACACACGGAACGGCCCATCTTGGCCAGGTCGTTGGCGGCGGTGGCCCCGGCGGGTCCGCCGCCGATGACGACGACGTCGAAGGTTTCAGGGTTTGACATGGGGAATCTCGTCGATAGCAATGGTGCGCGCGCAAGTCCGCGCAGGGTTCATCTAAAACTGAGCAGTCAGCTTCCAGCTACCAGCTGTCAGCTGGTAGCTCTTCTTACTGGATCAGCCCGCGTACGGCGAATGCGCTGATCATCATGCCGGTGACATAGACGCTGACGCCCAGTCCGCTGAACCAGGTCGCACGTTCGCGCGGGTCGCCCAGGAAGCGGATCATCAGCGCGACCTGGATCAGCAATACCACGCCGACGGCGATGGCGTGAGCCGGCTTGTCCCAGGCGAAGAGCAGGGCGATGACGACGGCCTGCGGCAGCGCCATCACCAGACAGAGGAGTCGCGCGGCACCCTCGACGCCGAGCTGGACCGGCAGCGAGCGGACGTTCATCTGGGTGTCGCCCTCGATTGCCTTGAAGTCGTTCAGGGTCATGATGCCGTGGGCGCCGAGGCTGTAGAGCAGGGCGAGGACGAGGATCTTCCAGTCCGGAAGGGCACCGCCGATCATGACCGCCGCGCCTGTGACCCAGGCCAGTCCCTCGTAGGAGATGCCGGCCGCCAGGTTGCCCCACCAGCCGTTGCCCTTGAAGCGGAAGGGCGGCGCGCTGTAGCCCCACGCGATCGCCATGCCGATCAGGGCGATGCCGAAGACCCAGGGACCGAGCACATAGGCCAGCGCCAGCGAGACGCCGGACCAGATCAGCGAGAGATAGAGGCCCCAGCGGCCTGGGATGCGCCCGGAGGGAATGGGGCGGTCGGGCTCGTTGATGGCGTCCACGTGACGGTCGTACCAGTCGTTGACCACCTGGCTGGTTCCGCACATGAGCGGGCCGGCCAGGACGATGCCGGCGATGACCACGAGCAGCTGCTCCAGAATGGGGGCGCCCGAGGACACCACGCCGCAGCTGAAGGCCCACATGGGCGGGAACCAGGTGATGGGGTGGAGTACCTCCAGCATCGCGGAGGGCTGGGGATAGCGCGCGTTCGCGAGCGGCAGCGTTCGATTCATGCGGGAGACCTTCATCTGCTCCGAGAGCTTCGACTCATCGTGAGGGGTTGGGAATGGGGATGGATGGACGTCGTTCGCGCAAGCGTCCGCGCGGCATCTCCGATGCCGGAACGATCCGAGCCGGCGGTATCGGGATGCTCGAGAGGGGTGCAGCGAGCGGGAGCGGCGGCGATGGCCGGTTCAAGATCGATCCTTCTTGTCTGGCCCTGAAGGCTCCGAGGATTGATCCGCGACGATGCCATAACGATCGATTTTGACGTACAGGCTTTGTCGACTCAAGCCCAGCAGCTCGGCCGCCGAGGCGCGGTTGTCTCCGGTCAGCTTGAGCGCTGCCTCGATGCACAGACGCTCGATGGTATCGGTGGATTCGCGCACCAGTTCCTTGAGCGGAACGCGCCCGACCCGTTCGGTCAGCTGGTCCAGCCAGCGGGTCTGTTCCGGGGTCGTCGGCTGCTCGGCGCTCAGGCGGCGTCCGACGTCGCGGATGAAGAATCCGAAATAGGGCCGATCGCCGTTACGCACCGAGGCGGCCGAGATCTCGACGTCCGTGGTCGAACCGTATTCGCCGCGCAGCGTGGTGGCGAAGAGCCGGACCGTCGTGTGCTGACGCAGATTGGCCATGAGAACGTTCAGGTCGACCCCGGGTCGGCCGAGCCAGCGGTCGAGCGATTCTCCGCGCGCCTGCTGCTCGGTCGGGACCTCGGCGAGACTCAGGAAGGTGGAGTTCGCGGTCAGGATTCGGCCGTCCGTATCCGTGACGACCACGCAGTCCGGGGCGTTTTCGAGCACGCGCAGATAGCGCGCCTTGGTCTCGGGCAGCGCCGTGTTGGAGGAGGGAGCCGAGAGTAGCGGGGCGAGCCTCACCAGGATGAAGGAGGCGTTCTCCTGGCGCAGCAGCGAGGCCGACACCAGGAATTCCTGCATGCTGTCGAGCTGGTGCGCGCGCACGTCGTCCGCCCGGCCGGCTGCTCGGACCCCGGCGAGCAGGCCGTTGATCGCATGCATGCCCTCGGTATCGAAGCCCTCTGGAAATGGCCGGCCGATGACGCGGCTCGGGCTTTCTCCGAGCAGCTGGCCGGCGGCCGGGTTGGCCTCGACGACGCGCTGGGTCGGTGCGTCGATGATGAGGATCGCCTCGGACACCATGCGGAACAGCAGGCGATAGCGGGTCTCGACCTGGCGGAATCGCCAGTAGTCGCGCTCGAGCGCCTGCTGGGCGTCGACCAGCTGCTGCTGGAGCGCGGCCATTCCCTGAAGATTGCGGCCGATCGCGACGACCGGTCCGTCGTCGCGCAGACGCAACGCCCGGTATTGAATGGGGATGTCGGTTCCGCGGGTCGAGGGATGGCTGACCTGGCGCCAGCGGGTCATGCTCCGCTGACGCGCCTCGCTGAGAAGCGCCTCGAGATTGGGGCGGCTATCCGGGGAAACGGTGGATGCCCAGGGGCGACCGATCCAGTCGCTGTCGAAGTCCGCGAGCAGATCCTCGCTGCCGAATGCGATGTCGCTCACCACGCCCTGATCGTCGAGCACGACGGCGATGTCGGCCATGCCTTCGACCAAGGCCGCCGCCGTCTCGGCATCAAGGACGCCGAGGGATTCCCTCGGGGCTCTGAACGAACTCACGGCGACCAGACCCTCCACTGCCTTTGGGCGCGCCCCGTAGGTCCTTATTCCTGGACCTGCAGCGGCAGACTCGCCGAATTGATTCAAACGGTTGCGCGTGCCTTGTGGCACACTGCGTATCGATTTAAGAAAACTGGCTGTCGAGCCATCGATCGAATCGAGTCCCTTGTCGTCGGTGTACGGCTGAGGTCGTCCTCTCGAACACGGTCGTTTCGGAAAACGCCGACAGGGCGACAACCGCAGAACGATCATCTTGACAGGACGCTGTCACATAGGGGCCCTGATCGAGGGCTGTTCGATGCAGCTCGAGTCGGCGACGGTCGCGCCTTTGCGCCGAGCCCAGCGCGATTCTTCATGCGCCCCAGGTGAATTCCCTTTAAGGAAATACCCGGTTAGAGATGGTGAGACACGCCCGCCCATCCTTTAGGGTTTGACTCCCTATTGTGGTGGCTTGTTCGGGGTTGTCAAGTCAGGTTTACGTAAAGTTTGGTTGACGCATTCAGGAAAGCAGACTAGATTTCTGCATGCGACTTAAGTGATGATCTAAAGGATCTTGAGCGGATTCCGACCTAGTAGCAGATGACCCATCACCATACCCAAGAGAACTCGCGTCGTCCTCTTTACACTCCCGAAGAGCGGCGTCGGCGGGACGAGTCGCCGTGGACGCTGGTCCAGGGCATCCTTGCGCCCCTGCAGTTTCTGGTCTTTCTGATCAGTCTCTATCTGGTGCTGCGCTATCTCGCCACCGGCGAGGGCTATCTTGCGGCGACCGTCTCGGTCATCGTCAAGACGCTGGTGCTCTACACCATCATGATCACGGGCTCCATCTGGGAGAAGGTGGTCTTCGGCAAGTATCTGTTCGCCGAGTCCTTCTTCTGGGAAGACGTTTTCAGCATGTTGGTGCTGGCGCTGCATACCGCCTATCTGGTAGCGATCTTCACCCTGGATTCCCAGGCCCAGATGTTCATCGCCCTGGCCGCCTATTCGACCTATGTCATCAACGCGGCCCAGTTCCTCATCAAGTTGCGCGCCGCGCGGCTCGAAGGCGCTCGCAGCAAGACCGCTACCGGAAGCACGCTCGCCGAGGTCGCGGAATGAGCGGTGTCGACGCGCAGCGGCGCGCGGGCGCCGAGGCTTGTGGCGTGCCGAACGTCAATCGCGAGCGCGGGCAGCGCCAGGTCTTCTGCGGTCTGGCGGGTATCGTCTGGCTGCACCGCAAGATTCAGGATGCCTTCTTCCTGGTCGTGGGTTCGCGGACCTGCGCCCATCTGCTTCAGTCCGCCGCAGGCGTGATGATCTTTGCCGAGCCTAGATTCGCGACCGCCATCCTCCAGGAGCGCGATCTCGCCGGTCTCGCGGACTGCCATAAGGAGCTCGACCGGGTGGTCGCCGAGGTGCTCGAGCGTCGGCCCGACATCAAGACCCTGTTCCTGGTCGGCTCCTGTCCGTCCGAGGTCATCAAGCTGGATCTGAGCAAGGCGGCCGAGCGTCTGTCCGGCGTCTACGGCGGTCGCGTACGCGTGGTCGACTACTCGGCCAGCGGTCTGGAAACCACCTTCACCCAGGGCGAGGACACCTGTCTGAACGCGCTGGTGCCGCAGATGCCGGTGATCGCCGATGGCTCCCGCAGTCTGCTGGTCGTGGGTACCCTGCCGGACGTGGTCGAGGATCAGTTCTCGCGGTTCTTCCAGGAGCTCGGGATCGGTCCGGTGCATTATCTGCCGCCGCGTCAGGCGAGCGAGCTGCCTCCGGTCGGCAATGGAACCTCGGTCCTGCTGGCTCAGCCCTTCCTGAGCGAGACCGCGCGGATGCTGCAGAAGCGCGGTGCCACCCTCTTGAGCGCCCCCTTCCCCTTGGGTATCGAGGGAACCCTCGGCTGGCTGCAGGCTGCCGCCGATGCCTGGGGCATCCCCGAGGAGCGGGTGAAGGAGGTGACCGCCGCGGCGGTCGCGCGCGCCGAGCGCGGCCTGGCGCGTCAGCGCGAGCTGCTCGCCGGCAAGCGGATCAGTTTCCTGCCCGATTCCCAGCTCGAGGTGCCGATCGCCCGTTTTCTGCAGCGCGAGTGCGGCATGGAGCTGGTCGAGGTGGCGACCCCTTTCCTGGATCGGCAGCTGATGGAGGCCGAGCTGGGCCTGCTGCCTTCCGATCTGAGATTGACCGAGGGTCAGGACGTAGAGCGTCAGCTCGACCGGGTGCGCGAGGATCGCCCCGACATCACCGTCTGCGGCCTGGGCCTGGCGAATCCGCTGGAGGCCGAGGGGTTGCGGACCAAGTGGTCGATCGAGCTCGTCTTCAGTCCGATCCACGGATTCGATCAGGCGGCCGATCTGGCGGAACTCTTTGCGCGCCCCCTGGTGCGCGGCGCACTCTTGCAGGTTTGATCCCATGCAGTTGACCCTCTGGTCCTACGAAGGTCCACCCCATATCGGCGCGATGCGTCTGGCCGCCTCGATGAAGGGCCTGCATCTCGTTCTGCACGCCCCGCAGGGCGACACCTACGCCGATCTGCTCTTCACCATGATCGAGCGCCGTCCCCAGCGGCCTCCGGTCAGCTATACCACCTTCCAGGCGCGCGAACTCGGCAGCGATACCGCCGAACTGGTGAAGACGACCATCCAGCAGGCCTACGACCGCTTCAAGCCCAGCGTAGTCATGGTCGGCGAGTCCTGCACGGCCGAGCTGATCCAGGATCAGCCGGGCGCGCTCGCCCAGGGCATGGGGCTGCCGGTTCCGGTCCTGCCGCTCGAGCTTCCCGCCTACACTCGCAAGGAGAACTGGGGCGCCAACGAGACCTTCTACCAGTTGGTCCGCGGACTGTTGCGCAGTCGTGTCCCGGCACCCGGTTCGGAGCGCGAGCTGCGTGCCGCCGGTGCCCGCCCCAAGGCCAACCTGCTCGGTCCCTCGTCGCTCGGCTTCCGCTGCCGCGACGATGTGGTCGAGGTCACCCGTCTGCTCGATGGGGTCGGCGTCGACGTCAATGTGGTGGCTCCGCTGGGCGCCTCTCCCGAGGATCTGCTGCGCATCCCCGAGGCCGACTTCAACGTTTGTCTCTACCCCGAGATCGCCGATCAGGCCTGCAACTGGCTCGAGCGCATGTTCGGTCAGCCGACGGTCAAGACGGTGCCCATCGGGATCGGCGCCACCCGCGACTTCCTCTCCGAGGTGGCGCGGATCACCGGGATCGAGATCGACGCCACGGAACAGCCGATCTGGTCTAGAATGCCCTGGTACTCGCGGTCCGTCGACTCGACCTATCTGACGGGCAAGCGGGTATTCATCTTCGCGGATGCCACGCACGCGGTCGCCGCGGCGCGGATCGCCGCCGAGGAGCTCGGTTTCACGGTCGTCGGTTTGGGGACCTATGCGCGCGAGTTCGCCCGCGATCTGCGCGATGCGGCCAAGCGCTATGGTGTCGAGCCGCTGATCACGGATGACTATCTCGAGGTCGAGGCACGGGTCGCCGAACTGCAGCCCGAGCTGGTGCTGGGCACTCAGATGGAGCGCCATATCGCCAAGCGTCTCGGCATTCCCTGTGCGGTCATTTCGGCGCCGGTGCACATCCAGGACTTCCCGTCCCGGTATGCGCCGCAGATGGGCTACGAGGGTGCGAACGTCATCTTCGATACCTGGGTTCACCCCTTGATGATGGGGCTCGAGGAGCATCTCATCACCATGTTCCGGGAGGACTTCGAGTTTCACGATGCCGCCACGCCTTCGCATCTGGGGCCAGGGACACGCAAGTCCGCCCCCGAGCAGGCCGAGTCCGCAGCGAAGGGAGAGACGGGCGAGCCGACTGACGACGCGGGTACGATTTGGGCACCGGAAGCCGAGCAGGAACTGAAAAAGATCCCCTTCTTCGTACGCGGAAAGGCCCGTCGCAATACCGAGAGGTTTGCCGAGGAACGCGGGATCCAGACCATTACTGTGGAGACGCTCTACGATGCCAAAGCGCACTTCGGCCGCTGAGAAGCGTGCCAAATCCCCCGATGCGACGCCCGTTCGCGTCGTCATCGTCAATCTCGATGGGCATTTGGCCGGGACCACTCAGCGCGCGCTTCCTGCCGTTCAGCGCGATCTGCCGGGCTTGCAGCTCAACCTGCATGCGGCCACCGAGTGGGCCGACGATCCGGCCTCGCTGGAGCGCTGTCTGAAGGACATCGCCGAGGGCGACATCATCATGGTCACCATGCTCGTCATGGAGGACCACTTCAAGCCGATCCTGCCCGCGCTGGCCGCGCGGCGCGACGCCTGCGATGCCATGATCGTCTGCATGTCCGCCAGCGAATTGATGAAGATGACCCGCATGGGCGGCTTCACCATGGACGGCTCCTCGAGCGGCGGCCCCATGGCCCTGCTCAAGAAGCTGCGCGGCAATCGCGAACGCAGCCAGAGCGCTGGCGCCCAGCAGATGTCGATGCTGCGCCGCATCCCCAAGCTGCTGCGCTTCATCCCGGGTACCGCCCAGGACGTGCGCGCCTACTTCCTGACGCTCCAGTACTGGCTCGCCGGCTCGGACGAGAACCTGGCCAACATGCTGCGCTTCCTGGTCGACCGCTATGCCGACGGCGACCGCCGTCATCTGCGCGGCACCCTGAAGGTCGGCTCGCCGCTCGAGTATCCGGAGGTCGGTCTCTATCATCCCAAGATGAAGGGCCGGATCGGCGAGAAACTGCCCATGCTGCCGAGCGTCGGCCGCAAGGACAGCAAGGGCCGGGTCGGTCTGCTGCTGATGCGTTCCTACGTCTTGGCCGGCAACTCGGGTCACTACGACGGCGTGATCAAGGCGCTCGAGGCACGCGGTCTGGAGGTGGTTCCGGCCTTCGCCAGCGGTCTCGACGCGCGTCCGGCGATCGAGAAGTTCTTCATGCAGGACGGTATCGCCACCGTCGATGCGGTGGTTTCCCTGACCGGCTTCTCGCTGGTCGGCGGTCCCGCCTACAACGACGCCCATGCCGCCGAGGAGATGCTCACGCGTCTCGACGTCCCCTATCTCTCGACCCTGGCGGTCGAGTTCCAGACCCTGGATCAGTGGGAGGAGTCCAGCCAGGGTCTGCTGCCGGTCGAGGCGACCATGATGGTGGCCATCCCCGAACTGGACGGCGCGACCGGCTCCATGGTCTACGGCGGCCGTAACGGCGGCGGTCCCGAGGACGGCGCGCGCGACATGCATGCGCACGCCGAGCGTGCCGAGATGCTCGCCTCCCGCGCCGCCCAGCTGGTGCGTCTGCGCCGCGCCGAGCGTGCCGAGCGCAAGGTCGCCATCGTGCTCTTCAACTTCCCCCCCAATGCGGGCAACACGGGGACCGCGGCCTATCTGTCGGTCTTCGCCTCGCTCTATCAGACCCTGGTGTCCATGGATGCGGCCGGCTACAAGGTCGATCTGCCCGAGAGCGTCGACGATCTGCGCGAGCGCGTGGTCAACGGCAACGCCTCCCGCTATGGCGCGCATGCCAACGTGCATGTCCGTATCCCGGCCGACGATCACGTCCGCCGCGAGCGCTATCTGGCCGAGATCGAGAAGCAGTGGGGCGCGGCCCCGGGCAAGCAGCAGAGCGACGGTGCCTCCATCTTCGTGCTGGGCGAGCAGTTCGGCAACGTCTTCGTCGGCATCCAGCCCTCCTTCGGTTACGAAGGCGACCCCATGCGCCTGCTGTTCGAGAAGGGCTTCTCTCCGACCCATGCCTTCTCGGCCTTCTACCGCTATATCCGCGAGGATTTCGCCGCCCACGCCGTGCTGCACTTCGGGACCCACGGCGCGCTCGAGTTCATGCCGGGCAAGCAGGCGGGCCTGGGCGAGGCCTGCTGGCCGGACCGTCTGATCGGCGATCTGCCCAACGTCTATCTCTATGCCTCGAACAACCCCTCCGAGGGGACCATCGCCAAGCGTCGCTCGGCCGCGACCCTGATCAGCTACATGACGCCGCCGATCGCCCATGCCGGACTCTACAAGGGGCTGATCGATCTCAAGGGCTCGATGGAACGCTGGCGCTCCCTGCCGCCGAGCGAGGTCGACGAGCGCAAGTCGCTGGTCGAGATCATCCAGGCCCAGGCCGCCGAGCTGGAGTTGGCCGATCCCGAGCCGCAGTGGCCCGAGAACGAGGTCGATGCCCGCGTGACCAAGCTCAACGAGGAGGTCCTGGAGCTCGAGTACACCCTGATCCCGCACGGTCTGCACGTCGTCGGCGAGGCCCCGACCGAGGAGGAGCGCGTCGATCTGCTGATGGCCGTGGCCGAGTCGACCAAGGACATCCGACCCGAGAAGGCCGCGCTCGAGGCGCTGGTCGCCGGCAAGTCCGCGGAGAAGGCGCTCAAGGCCGGCAAGATGAAGACCTCCGAGGAGAACGTCACCCTGTTCCGCGAGCTGGCCGAGATCGACCGGCTGCTGATCCAGGACACCGAGATCCCGGCGATCCTGCGCGCCCTCGACGGTCATTTCATCCCGCCGGCGCCCGGAGGCGACCTGCTGCGCACCCCGGCGATCCTGCCGACCGGACGCAACCTGCACGGTTTCGATCCCTTCCGTCTGCCGAGCGCCTTCGCGGTCAAGGATGGCGCCGCCCAGGCCGCGCGTCTGATCGAGCGTCATCGTTCCGAGGGCAACGACAGCTATCCGGAGACCATCGCCCTGGTGCTTTGGGGGACGGACAACCTCAAGACCGAGGGTGGCCCCATCGGCCAGGCCCTGGCACTCATCGGCGCCCGTCCGCGCTTCGACAACTACGGCCGTCTGGCCGGTGCCGTGCTGATCCCGCTCGAGGAGCTGGGCCGTCCGCGCATCGACGTGGTCATGACCCTGTCCGGCATCTTCCGCGACCTGCTGCCGCTGCAGACCAAGCTGCTGGCCGAGGCATCCTTCATGGCCGCCTCCGCCGAGGAGCCGGTGGAGCAGAACTTCATCCGCAAGCACGCCCTGGAGTACCAGCAGGCCCACGGCTGCGATCTGGAGACCGCCTCGCTGCGCGTCTTCAGCAACGCCGACGGTGCCTACGGCGCGAACGTCAACCACCTCATCGACAGCAGCAGCTGGGACGAGGGCGAGGAGCTGGCCGAGACCTATACCCGCCGCAAGAGCTTCGCCTACGGGCGCTCCGGAAAGCCGGTGCAGCAGGCCGAGCTGCTCAAGAGCTGTCTGGGACAGGTCCAGCTGGCCTATCAGAATCTCGACTCGGTCGAGCTGGGCGTCACCACGGTCGACCACTACTTCGACACCCTCGGCGGTATCGCCAAGGCGGTCGGTCAGTACAAGGGCGACGAGGTCCCGGTCTACATCGGCGACCAGACACGCGGCGACGGCGTGGTGCGCACCCTGGCCGAGCAGGTCGCGCTCGAGACCCGCACGCGCATGCTCAATCCGAAGTGGTACGAGGGCATGCTCAAGCACGGCTACGAGGGCGTGCGTCAGATCGAGGTCCACGTCACCAACACCATGGGCTGGTCGGCCACGACCGGTCAGGTCGCGCCCTGGGTCTACCAGCAGCTGACCGAGACCTTCGTCCTCGACGAGGAGATGCGCAACCGCTTGGCGTCGCTCAATCCGACCGCCTCGGCCAAGGTCGCGAATCGTCTGATCGAGGCCCATGAACGCAATTACTGGTCGCCCGACGAGGCGACGCTCGAAGCGCTGAGAAAGGCAGGAGAAGAGTTGGAAGATCGGCTCGAAGGTGTGATCGAGGAGGCGGCTGCGTGACGATTCAGGATTTGCCCGCCGACATGTTCGGTTCGCTGCCCAAGCACCCAGACGGTGAGGGCAGCGTCCAGGTCCAGCTCGACCCGGATATCCGCATCGACACCGCCAAGGTGTTCGCCATCTACGGCAAGGGCGGTATCGGCAAGAGCACGACCTCGTCGAATCTGTCGGTCGCCTTTTCGAAATTGGGTAAGCGTGTCCTTCAGATCGGCTGCGATCCGAAGCACGACTCGACCTTTACCCTGACCAAGTGTCTGGTGCCGACCGTCATCGACATCCTCGAATCGGTCGACTTCCATGCCGAGGAGCTGCGCCCGAGCGACTATGTCTACGAGGGCTACAACGGCGTCATGTGCGTCGAGGCCGGCGGTCCACCGGCCGGCACCGGCTGCGGTGGCTACGTGGTCGGCCAGACGGTCAAGCTCCTCAAGCAGCATCATTTGCTGGAGGACACGGACGTCGTCGTCTTCGATGTGCTGGGCGACGTGGTCTGCGGCGGCTTCGCGGCCCCCCTGCAGCACGCCGAACGCGCTCTGATCGTGACCGCGAACGACTTCGACTCGATCTTCGCCATGAACCGGATCGCCTCGGCGATCCTGGCCAAGTCCAAGCACTATGGCGTGCGGCTCGGCGGCGTCATCGCCAACCGCAGCCGCAATACCGACGAGATCGACCGTTTCGTCGACGCGGTGGGGCTGAAGCGCCTGGCGCATCTGCCCGATCTGGACATCATTCGTCGGAGCCGGCTCAAGAAGTCGACCGTCTTCGAGATGGAACCGGAGCCCGAGTCGGGACTGGAGGCGGCGCAGCAGCAGTATCTGGACCTGGCCCAGCGTCTCTGGGACGGCGTCGAGCCACTGGAGGCGCATCCCATGCGCGACCGCGACATCTTCGATTTTCTGGGGTTCGATTGATGCCGAATGCTTCCTATCAAGAACGGCGCGGAAAGATCGAGACCTATTTCGATCGTACGGCGGCCGATGCCTGGTCCAAGCTGACCTCGGATGCCAAGGTCAGCCGGATTCGCGAGACGGTGCGTGCCGGTCGCGACGACATGCGCAATACGCTGCTGAGTTGGCTTCCGGCTGATCTCAGCGGCAAGCGTCTGCTCGATGCCGGCTGCGGAACGGGTGCCCTGGCCGTCGAGGCGGCGCGGCGCGGCGCGGAGGTCGTGGCCATCGACGTGGCCCCGACCCTGATCGAGATCGCGCGCGAGCGTGCGCCCAAGGATCTGGGCGGCGGCTCGATCCATTTCGAGGCGGGCGACATGCTGGATCCGGCCCATGGCCGATTCGACCATGTGGTGGCCATGGATTCCCTGATCCACTATCGGCCGGCGGACGTGGTTAATGTGTTGGCTGGTCTGGCCGAGCGGACCAGCGGCTCGATCATCTTCACCTTCGCGCCCAAGACGGTACCGCTCGCCATCATGCACGCCGTCGGACAATTCTTTCCGCGCAGCGATCGGTCGCCCGCGATCGAACCGGTGAGCGAGAAGACCCTGAAGGGACTGATCACCGCTGATGCGGGACTTGCCGGCTGGCAGCCGAATCGGACGCGGCGCATTGCCGTTGGCTTTTATACGTCTCAGGGCCTGGAACTGATTCCCGGATGAGACTCGGCCATACAGTGTTCCGGATCCGTTCGGGGCGCTGTGGTGAGGGCGCATCGTGCGCCGTGGAAGACACAGCCTGGTGCTGTGGAGATTGCTCTGGGGGCGCAGTCGGCGGCATTGGCCATAAGACATCGTCCAGTGATTCATCGGCCCGGCAATGACCGGTTTTTCTACCGGCTTATGGAGTCGTTCATCGCTTCGAGATGCTATCGTTTTTTCGCCACGCCGCTCGCTGTCGCCCCATTCGTGCGAACGGTGCGAGGACTCGGGTCCTGGCGGTCATCGCGCTTCGGGCTAGTCGGCTGTTCCGGCTGGCCATTTGTCCTACGGAGGTTACATCATGTCTGCTGCCATCACTGACTACATCGACGTTGCCCAATTGACGATTTGGGCGTTCTGGTTCTTCTTTGCTGGACTCGTCTACTATCTCCGCCAAGAGGACAAGCGGGAAGGTTATCCGCTTGACTCGGATCGCACCGAGCGTTCCGGCGGTCGTGTCAAGGTCGTCGGTTTCCCCGCTCTGCCGGAGCCCAAGACCTTCATCCTGCCGCACAACGCCGGTACCGTCGTCGCTCCTCGTGTCGAGGCCCCCATGGCCAAGCTCAACGCGACGCCTTCTGCGGCCTTCCCGGGCGCGCCCCTGGATCCGGTCGGCGATCCCATGCTGGCGGCTGTCGGTCCTGGTGCCTCTCCGGATCGTGAGAAGCACCCCGACCTGACCCTCGAGGGTCAGCCGAAGATCGTGCCGATGCGCGTCGCAACCGAATTCTCCATCGCCGATAAGGATCCGGATCCGCGTGGCATGACCGTCGTGGGTCTGGACGGCGAGACCGCTGGCACTATCACCGACGTCTGGGTCGACCGTTCCGAGCCTCAGATCCGTTACCTCGAACTCAAGGTTGCCGCCAACGGCAAGCAGGCGCTGGTTCCGATCGGCTTCTGTGTCTTCAACAAGAAGGAACGTAAGGTCAAGGTCGCCTCGATCAAGGCCGCCCATTTCGCCAACGTGCCCGTATTGTCCAAGCCCGATCAGGTCACCCTCTATGAAGAGGACAAGGTCGGCGCCTACTACGCTGGCGGTAAGCTGTACGCTACTTCGGAACGCTACGGACCCTTGCTGTGAGGGAATATGACTTCGAGCCCGTTCGCGGGCTTCCCGAGCGTCTCCCTCCTGGGGAGGAGATGCTCTGGCAAGGTGCGCCGCGCTGGACATCTCTCGCGCGGCGTGCCTTCCACGTCCGAAAGATCGTCGTTTATTTCGCCGTGCTCGAGGTCTTGGCGCTCGCCGTGGACTGGTCCGATGGTCTGTCCGTGGCGAGTGTCCTCTCCAGCCTGACCTGGATGGTCCTGCTGGCGGCCGTCTCCATCGGTGCGCTCTCCCTGCTGGCCTGGGCGATGGCGCGCACGACCCTCTACACGATCACGAACCGACGTGTCGTGATGCGTATCGGTGTCGCGTTGCCGATGATCATGAACTTGCCGTTCAAGCAGGTGAGGTCGGTGGATCTCAAGGCATATCCGGACGGAACGGGCGATATTCCATTGCTGCTCGCCAAGTCCGCTCGGCCGTCCTACATGATCTTCTGGCCGCATGTGAAGCCCTGGCATTTCTCGCCCGCTCAGCCGATGATGCGTGCGATACCGGATGTCGCCGAGGTCGCCAAGATTCTGGCGGGTGCCCTGAAGGATTACGCTGAGGAGGCTCGGCAGGACAACGACGACTCGGTCGATGCATCGGCCCAGGGTGGCGAGCCTTCGCTGGCCTCCTGACGGCATTTCTCATTCCGATGAGGTTCCATTTTGAGTGATGCGTTTGGTGAACGCCCTTTTCCCAAGGGCGTATTGATTGCCGTTGCCTCCTTACTGAGCTTCGTCATCATCATGGTCGGCGTTGCGCGATTGACTGGGGCAAAGATGGATCAGGCTCCGCTTGGGCCGATCGTCCAGGAGCGCGAGATTCTTTTCGTCGACCAGTCCGATGGTTCCACCAACGTGGTGGATAAGGCGAGCGGTGAGGTGATCCAGAATCTGGCTCCGGGGGGAGAGGGCTTCATCCGCGGTATTCTGCGGGCGATCTCACGTCAGCGTAGGGGCTACGATGTCGCGATCGGGGAGACTCCGTTCCGCTTGGCGCTGCGCGAGAATGGCAATCTGACTCTGGAGGATCCGGTCACTGGAATCCTTCTCGATCTGCGGGCCTATGGTGAAACGAACCAGGAGTCCTTCGCCGCGCTCATGACGGCGCTTGCACCCTCTCGATGACGGTTCCCGCGCCCATCCGGGCGGAGCGCAGGGAACCGGTCGACCCGCGACCGTATCCTGCCATCTACAGGGCGGTCGAACGTGATCCAGTCTTCGACTGAGCGTCGATCGTCCCTCTCGAAACGGCACCAAGACTTGGGTCTCAAGCATGTCCGACTTCGGTTTTCCCGTCATCTATGCGCTCGGCCTCTGGTGGTTCAGCACCGGCCTGGTGCTCTATCTCGACAACCTGCCAGGTCGAACCTTCCGTTGGACATTGCTCGGCGGCTCGTTCGTCCTGGCCGTCGCCATTTTCGGATTCGTCGTCAGCAGCGCCTCGACCTCGGTCGTCTCTCGGTACATCTCCTTCACCAGTGGCGTCGTCATCTGGGGGGTGCTCGAGATGAGCTATTTCACCGGCTTTCTAACTGGACCCCGTAAGACCGCCTGTCCTCTGGGATGCTCCGATCTGAAACGGTTCGGGTTGGCGATCCTGACCAGTCTCTACCATGAGCTGGTGATCATGGGGACGGTCCTGTTCCTGGTGCTGGTCTCCTGGGAGGAGCCGAATCAGGTCGGTACCTGGACCTTCGTCGTCCTGTGGCTGATGCGCTGGAGCGCGAAGCTCAATCTCTTTCTGGGCGTACCCAATCTCAACGAAGACTGGTTGCCCGAGCATCTGCGTTATCTCAAGACCTACATGTCGAAACGGTTCATGAACCTGCTGTTTCCCGTTTCCGTCACCCTCTCGACCGTGATGGTAGTGCTGATTGTGCTTCGGGCCCAGGAGCCGGAGCTCGCCGGCGCCGCGGCTCAGGGGTTGATCCTGGTCGCGACGCTTCTGGCGCTGGCCATCCTCGAGCACTGGTTGCTGGTTCTGCCGCTTCCGGACGAGGCGCTTTGGGCTTGGGCGTTGCCACGGCGCGAAACGCCCGGATCGGACGGCTCCGGTCAATCCTCGTCCGATTCGGCCCGGGCCGAGGTGCTGGCCAAGCGTCGTTTGTCGGCACGGCAGTCGGATTCCTCGCCTCCGCGAGCCGAATCCAGCAGTCCATCCTCCTCTCGGCCATGGCGGCGCGCCTATCAGGCATGATCGGCATCAACTCGAAAGCTCGAATCCGAGTGGATATCGGTGGAACTTTCCGGGGAGTGTGCTGACGAGGTAGAGCTTCTGGTTGGGGCGCAGTATAATCCTCAAGCGCCGATGATCACACATGAAGTCGACACTGCGTGACAGTGCATCCTGGCTTCCGTGTCCGCACGGGCTGGAGGAGTCAGTCGGCGCTGCCGTATCGATCGGATCCAGTCATGAAGTCTACTGGGTCCGATGAATGCGCATGCCCCGAGTTCTCTTCGATCCATGTCGACGTGCGTCCGCGAGGATTGTCGCAGGAGAGCGCATTTCTGATCCGTGTGCGCTGATTCGGTGTCGGTCGACGGATGTTCCCTGATCCAGCATTCATCGCGATCAGGAGTCGCGTGACGCATTTTGGGACGTAGGCAGGGATTGGCCCGTAAATCCTCGCGGAGTCAGGTGTATCGGCATGAATGAAGCCCGGTACGGTATGCGCCGTATCGGCGAGACCCAAGGTGACAGCGGTTCAATCTGACTAGATGGGTTAAGACCATGGCGCTTCCTTCCTCCTCCGTTTTTCCGCTTGAACTGCTCGAGCGATACGGTGTTCCGCCCCATGGATGCACAATGCCGTCATTGAGGCCCGTCGATGACAAGCCCTTCACCGATCTGCATTATCAAGAAGTCCTGTCCTCTTTCCGTCGACGTGCCGACGAGCGACTCGCCGTCTACGTTCACGTCCCCTTCTGTCACGTTCGCTGTCTCTACTGCGCCTGCGACACGACGGTGACCCATAGCGTCGAGAAGGTGGATCAATATCTGGATGCGCTCGAGCGCGAGATGGACATGGTGACCCGGCTCGTCGGACGCGGGCGCAAGCTCGATCAGCTGCATGTCGGGGGCGGGACCCCGAATCATCTCAACGAGCCGCAGTTGGCGCGTCTGATGGAAATCCTGGAGTGCCATTTCGAGCTCTCGGCCGATACGGTCACCTCGATCGAGTGCAATCCGCGCCGCTCCTCGGTCGGTCAGCTGGAGTTGCTCTACGGTCTCGGATTCCGTCGCGTCAGTTTCGGAGTCCAGGACCTCAACGCGGACGTTCAGCGTGCCATCGGTCGCGTGCAGTCGCTCAACATGGTTCGCGACGTCTATTACACCGCACGCGAGACCGGCTTCGAGAACATCAACCTGGATCTGGTCTATGGTCTGCCATTCCAGAACCAGAGGAGCTTCCTCGAGACGCTCGGTCAGATCCTCGAGCTCGCCCCGGACCGCGCCGCCTGCTTCAGCTACGCCCACGATCCATCCAGTCGCCCCCATCAGCACGCCATCAACGTCAACCATCTGCCATCCGCCGACGAGAAGCTGGCCTTGTTCGAAAACGCGGTCAAGGCATTCTCCGATGCCGGCTACCGGTGGGTCGGTCTCGATCTCTTCGTGCGCGAGACCGACGAACTCTTCGATGCCCAGCGCGAGGGACGTCTCTACCGCAATGCGATCGGCTATACCACCATGCCCTCGACCCAGGTGCTGGCGTTCGGTCCGAGCGGCATCGGCGAGGTCGGGGATGCCCTGGTTCAGAACGAGCCCGATCTGCGGGCCTGGCAGAAACGCGTCAACAGCGGTCATCTGCCGGTCGCCTGGGGGCGTCAGCTGAGCGAGATCGATCGGCGTCGGCGCGATGCCATGCTCTATCTGATGTGCAATCTTCAGCTCCCGGCGAGTTCGGCCGCGGATCTGGAGCAGGAGTACAAGCGTCTGTGCCGCAATGCCGAGCACGGACTGGTGGAGGTCTCGGAGGAAGGGATTCGCGTAACCTCCAAGGGTCGTTATCTGTTGCGCGGGCTTTGCGGGCAGCAGGATGATTTGGTCGATTGGGGAAGCAGCCAGTGGCGCTTCAGGGTGCCGAGTTGAAGACAGAGAATCATGGGCGCGTTGGTCCTAACGCAATCATTCGCGTCGCCGAGGCGCTCGAGGCCCGGCAAGGGTCCGACGCCGTATCCGAACTTTTTCAGCGCGCCGGGCTCGAGCGCTATCTGGATGCGATGCCGACCGCGATGGTCGAGGAAGGCGAGGTGACACGCCTTCAGTCCGCATTGCGGGATTATTTGGGGATACCCGTTGCCCGCGCCATCGCGCGCGATGCCGGGATGCGGACGGGCGACTATCTGCTGGCGGTACGTATTCCCCGTCCGGCGCAGGCCATCCTGTCCGTTCTGCCGCCCCGCCTGGCCACGCGAACGCTCCTCAAGGCCATCGGCGGCAACGCCTGGACCTTCGTCGGAACCGGCGTCTTTTCGGCCGATCCAGCATATCCGCCCAGATTGACCGTGAGCGATTCGCTGCTCTGCCGCGGCGCCACGGCCTCCGAGCCCTTGTGCGACTTCTATGCGGGCACCTTCGAGCGGCTCTTCACCCGTCTGGTCCACAAGGACGCCAAGGTGACCGAAATCGCCTGTCGTGCCAATGGTGCTGCGGACTGCGTGTTCGAGATCCGCTGGTAGCCGTGCGACCTCCGTTCTAGGCGCCGGGCGCGATGAATGAGCGCCCAAGCCTGCACGGTCGGGCATTCCCTCCGATGGCTCCTTTCCCCTCGTTCGCCGATGCCCCTTGGTTCGCGGGGCAGGGTTCCGCGCTCGTTCTGGGCGCGCGGGCCTGGACCTACGACGCACTGAGTGACCTGATCGGGGAGCGCGAGTCTGTTCTGCGCTGCTCGGGCGTTCGTGCCGGTCAAGTCGTCATGGCGCCCGATGCGCCGGCATGCGATCTCATCTTGATGCAGCATGCTCTGGCCCGGATGGGGGCCGCCTTGTTTCCGGTGCGTGCCGGGACCGAGCCCGGGATCATGGATGATCTGATCGCAGGAGCCGGAGTCGAATGGACCTGGGATCCCTCGGTCGAGAGTCTGCGGGCGACGGGCTGTCGGAAGGCCGCGTGCGAAAACCGCCCGACATCCCTGGCCTTGCTCATCAAGACCAGCGGGAGCAGCGGCCGGCCCAAGATCGCCATGCTCACCCCGTCCAATGTCCTGGCATCGGCGCTCGAGACCAATGCCGCGCTTGGCTTGGCGCCAGGCGACATCTGGCTGGCCTGTCTGAGGCCAAGCCACATCGGCGGGGTCTCCATCGCCTACCGTTGCGCGCTGGCGGGCGCTACGCTTCTGCTGCAGGAGGGATTCGTCGCCGAGGCCGTGGCGAGCGGCCTGAACGGCATGCCGGTGACGCATCTCTCGCTGGTTCCGCCCATGTTGGCGCGACTGTTGGATCTGGGCTGCCGGCCACCCTCATCCCTGAGGGTGGCCATGATCGGCGGTCAGGCTCTGAGCCTGTCGCTCGCCCAGCGGGCGCTGGATGCCGGCTGGCCGCTGCACATCAGCTACGGCATGACCGAAACCGGCTCCCAGATCGCGACGACACCGCGTCTTTCCGGCAGGATCCGGGAGACCTCACTGGTGGGTCGGCCCATGCGGGAACTCGAAATGGATTTGGGGGGCTGTGGCGAGAGGCCGAGACGGTTGCGTATCCGCGGATCCGTGGTGATGGCGGGGTATGCCAATCCAGAGCGTCGGCCGGGCGATGGGATCGAGGACGGCTGGTTCGAGGCCGCCGACCTGGCCTGCTTTACGGACGAGGGTCAGCTCAGGATCCTGGGCCGCGCCGACGACGTCCTGGTGGTGGGCGGCGCCAATGTTTCGCGTGCGCGGATCGAAGCGGAGCTGTCGCGCATGCCGGGCATCGGCGATGTCCTGATCGTCGATCTGCCCGATCCGGTCTGGGGTCATCGTCTGGTGGCCGTCTACAGCGGCGCGGTATCGGCCTTGCAGGTCGAGACCTGGTGCGGCGCGCATCTGACCGGCCCGGAGCGGCCGCGTGCCTTCAAGCGCCTATCACCCTTTCCGCTGCTCGATTCTGGCAAGCTCGATCGGAGGGGCATCGCTGATCTGGTCAGATCAGCGGATCCTGGCTGATCCTCCAGTCTCCTGTGGAATCAGCCAGGATTTCGGCCGATCAGGGATGCGGCTGTCCGCTCGGCGGGGCCATCATGTCCTTCTTGGTGTAATCCGAGGGGATCTCGAACATGGATTCGGGCACGGATTCTTTGCGGATCACCGTCACCTCGCTTTCGCTCTCCATGTTGGACCCCATCATCTGCATCTTGGTCTTGGTCAGGATGGGATAGCCCTCGATCTTTTCCATTTCGGCACGCATGCTCTTGGCGGCCTCGGAGTCGCCCAGCAGTCCGTCGGGACCGGACATGCTCATCATCTCGGTGTAACGGTCCAGGTCGATATCCACGTCCGTCGTCGCCCAGATCTCCTGCTGGATCTCCATCATGCCGGTCTTGGTGACCTCGTATTTGGTGCAGTCCCAGTCGCCGATCTTGCGGGTCTCGCCGGTCTTTTCGACCTTGATCCTGGTCTGCTCCATCATGGCGCGCATCTGCTCCATGCCTGGCTGCGACATGCCTTCCATCATGCTCTTGAGGTCGATCTGGTAATACTGCTTCGCGGTGTCGTTCACGAAGGTCATGGTGCCGCTGGCGGGGTCCAGGATCATGTTGGCACCGTCCGGCTGCGAGCTCACGACCTTCATCTTGCCGTAGGCGACATAGGTCTTGCTGACTTCTTCGGTCGGGCTCTCGCCCATCAATCCGGAGGTGCGGTTGACGGTCTCGATATAGAGACCCTCGTCTCCGGCGAAGACGGCCGGAAGGCCGAGGAGGGCGGTGGCGAGCACGAGGAGCCCCAGCCGTGCAGCGGTCAGGATGGGCCGAGCGAGGTGTTTCGTCATGGTTCGATTTCCCTGTTGTGAGGATGTCTTCATCTTGATCCGTTCGCCTGGGAACGGGACCGGTCTCTCTCTCAGTTCTGGATGTTGCGCTTGTCCAGCACCCGTTTCGCCTTGCCGACGAAGCGCTCGATGCTGCGGGGCTCGACCAGATCCACATGGGCGCGGATGCCCGCGACGGTGTGGATCTCTCGGCTGATGCGCTCGCAGAGCGACTGCATGCGGTCCATGCGGTCGGAGAAGATCTCGGGATGGATCTCCACCTTCACATGGACCTCGTCGAGCGTACCCGGGCGGCTGACCTCGATCAAATAGTGCGGCGTGGTGCCCTCGACCCGCAGCAGTGCCTCTTCGATCTGCGATGGGAAGACATTGACTCCGCGGATGATGAGCATGTCGTCGGTACGTCCGGTGACCCGGCTCATGCGCATCGTGGTCCGGCCGCAGGAACAGGGCTCGCGGTAGAGTCGGGCGATGTCGCGTGTGCGGTAGCGGATCATGGGCATGGCCTCGCGGGTCAGACTCGTGATGACCAGCTCGCCCGGCTCTCCCTCGGGAACGGGCTCCAGGGTTTCCGGATCGAGACACTCGACCAGGAAGTGGTCCTCCTGGATGTGCATGCCGTCGCGCGCCGAGCATTCGCCGCTGACGCCCGGGCCGATGATCTCGGACAGGCCGTAGTTGTTGAATGCCGAGATATCCAGTTCCTCCTCGATCTCGCGGCGCATGTCCTCGCTCCAGGGCTCGCCGCCGAAATGGCCTAGGCGGATCGGCAAGGAGCGCGGATCGATGCCGAGGTCGCGCGCCGCATCGGCGATGGTCAGCGCGTAGCTCGGGGTGCAAATGAGGCCCTCCGGGTCGAGAGCGCGCATGATCTCGATCTGGCGCCGGGTGTTGCCGGCGGCGGCCGGGATGACGGCGGCGCCGACCTTCTCGATGCCGTAATGGAGACCGAATCCGCCGGTGAAGAGGCCGTAGCCGAAGGCGACCTGGACGGTGTGCTCGGGTTTCAGTCCGCCGGCGACCAGGAAGCGGGCGCAGAGCTCGGACCAGATATCCAGGTCCCGTGCGGTGTAGGCGACGAAGGTCGGCTTGCCCGTGGTGCCGGAGGAGCCGTGGATGCGGGCCAGATCCTTGCGCGGGACGGCGAGCAGTCCCAGCGGATGGTGGCGGCGCATGTCGTTCTTGGTGGTGAAGGGCAGACGGCGAATGTCCGCCAGCGAGCGGATGCTGTGGGTTCCGATCTCGTGATGGGCGAAATGATCGCGGTGGAAGGGTACGTGCGCGACCCGCTCGACGAGCGAGCGCAACCGCTCCAGCTGGAGGGCCTCGAGCTCGGCGCGGGGCATGGTTTCGGCCGTCGGGTTCCAGATGGAGTCGGCGGGTGAATGGGGCTGTCTATCGGCTAGGGACATCGTCCGAGGTACCTTCTGTGGTGAGCCGCGGGGGCTCGCGACGGCGAGTCCCCGCGGCCCTGTCGGTCCGCCGGGAGCGGGCGCAAGCCGGGCCGGCCCGGGCGACGGAGAGGTTCCGGCGTCACTTCGAGCGGTCCGGCGTCCGGGATGGGCGCTCGCGGCGTCTTGCGCTGGGTTTGAGTCGAATCCGGATCAGGATGTCGAGCTGATGAGTTCCTCGCCACCGACGACGTGCAGACCCTTGTCGAGCAGAACCTGGACGGCCCGGTCGGGGTCCTCGAAGCGGAAGATGAGGATGGCCTTGTCGCCGCGGCGCAGCGAGTAGGCGTACATGTACTCGATATTGAGATCCGCGTCCTCGAGGATCTTGAGCGCGGCGGCCAGGCCACCCGGGCGGTCCAGCACGTCGACCGCCACCACCTCGGTGACGTTCACGACCCAGCCGTCCTGCTCGAGGATGCGCTTGGCCTTCTCCCAATCCCTGACGATGAGACGCAGGATGCCGAACTGGGCCGTGTCCGCCAGGGACAGGGTGAGGATGTTGATGTCCTCGGCGGCGATCGCGGCCAGCGGGGCCTCGAGACGCCCGGGGCGGTTTTCGAGGAAGAGCGAGAGTTGTTGCAGTTTCATGGCAGTGGGCTCTCTTGAAAGGGGCTCTCATGGAAGGGAATCGAGTCACGCAGGCGCGGAGGATCCGTGCGTCTGCATGGCTCGAGGGCAGCGCTCGGGGCGGGTCCGTCCGGACTCGGCTCAGCCCTCGTTGCGGCGGTCGATGACGCGCTTGGCCTTGCCCTCGCTGCGCGCGATGGTGCGGGGCTCGACCAGACGCAGCTCGACCCGGATGCCGATGATGTGCTCGATCGCCTGGGCGAGCCGCTTGCGCACCTCCTCGAGACCGCGGATCTTGTCGCTGAAGACCTCCGGGGTGACCTCGACCTCGACCGCGATCTGGTCCAGCCCATGGGCGCGGGTGAGGATGATCTGGTAATGGGGCAGGGTGCCCTCGACCCGCAGCAGGGCGGCCTCGATCTGCGAGGGGAAGACGTTGACGCCGCGGATGATGAACATGTCGTCCGAGCGGCGCCCGATGCGGCGCATGCGCCGGATGGTGCGTCCGCAGGCGCAGGGTTCGGTGATGATGGAGGTGATATCACGCGTGCGGTAGCGGATCATCGGCATCGCCTTCTTGCTCAATGTGGTGAGCACCAGCTCGCCCTCCTCGCCGTCCGGCAGCGCCTCGCCGGTCTCGGGATCGATGATCTCGGGGTAGAAATGGTCCTCGAAGATGTGCAGACCTTCCTGGGTGCTGCATTCGCTGGCGACGCCCGGTCCCGTGATCTCCGAGAGGCCGTAGATGTCGTAGGCCTTGATGCCGGCCTCGGCCTCGATGTGCTTGCGCATCCCGTCGGTCCAGGGCTCGGCGCCGAAGATGCCGATCTTCAGCGGCAGTTCGCGCAGGTCCACGCCCAGTTCGCGGGCGCGCTCGACCATGTGGGTGAAATAGCTCGGGGTACAGCAGAGCGCCGAGACCTGGAAGTCGCGGATGAGCATGATCTGACGGTCGGTGTTGCCGCCCGAGATGGGGATCACGGTCGCGCCCAGCGTCTCGCCGCCGTAGTGGGCGCCGAGCCCGCCGGTGAAGAGTCCGTAGCCGAAGGCGTTCTGCAGGATGTCCCCGCGGTGCATGCCGCAGGCGGCGAAGGTGCGCGCCATGACCTCGGACCAGACCTCGACGTCCTCGCGGGTATAGGCGACCACGATGGGTTTGCCGGTGGTGCCGGACGAGGCGTGCAGGCGGACCACGTCGCTCATGGGGCTGGCGAAGAGCCCGAACGGATAGGTGTCGCGCAGATCGGTCTTGACGGTGAAGGGCAGGCGCTGGATGTCTTCCAGCTGCTGGATCGAGTCGGGCGTCAGGCCGCGTTCATCCAGCCGGCTGCGGAACAGCTCGACGTGTTCGTAGGCGCGTGCGACGACGGCACGCAGTCGCCGCAGCTGCACCTCCCTGAGCGCCGTTTCGGGAAGGAAGTCCGGTGCGCTGGCGGGATGAAAGCCGCCTTCCGCGTCGTTCCAGAGCTCTCTCAGCATGATGTCCTCGTGGTGCTCAGTCGGCCTGAGAGCGCTCGAGCGCGGCGGCGCGTCCGAGGGCGAAGGCCTGTTCGTTGATCTTGTGGAGTTTCTCGGCGAGGTTGGCGTACATGGCTGCGAACCACTCGTCCTCGGGGATGTCCAGGACGGTGGATGCGGCACCCAGCAAGGCCACGTTGAGACTCTTCTTGTTCTTGAGCGCACCCTCGGCGAGCACGTCCGGACCGATGAGGATGCCGCCGTCGCGCAGGGTGGGGCGGTTGATCTCGATCTGGGTTGCCTCCAGGACCAGCAGCACGTCGGCCTCGCCCGGCGGAACCATGGGGCTCAGCACCCGGGTGCCGAAGCGCACGTCGCTACTGACCGATCCGCCGCGCTGGCTCATGCCGTGCAGCTCGCTCTTCTTGACGTCGAATCCGGCGCGGAAGGCCGCGTCGGCCAGGATGTCCGACGCCTTGAGGACGCCCTGACCGCCGAGTCCGGCGATGACTACGTTGGTAACTTTCGTCATGCGATCACTTTGAGAATTGTCTGTCTTGCGCTCGGACAGGTTCGGGGATGGGCGAGACCTGTCCATCGGTTGTGGGGGATGCCGCGCGCGAACTCAGCCGGCCGGCTCGGCCGCGCATCCCTTCTCGGCGGCCAGCTGTTCGGCGGCCGCCTTTTCGTAGAAGCGGATCTTGGGCGCGGCCAGCACGCAGGGCTGGCGGGTGACCACCAGGGATGTTTCCGGCTTGGCCAGCAACTCGGCGATCAAGGTCTTCAAGCCCTCCTCTCCGGCACTCGATTCGACCACATGGACGTTCTGCACGCCCATGGATTCGGCCAGCGCCTCGAAGCTGATCTTGCCGGTCGGCGAGTGGTCGAGCAGGCGTCCGGTTCCGGGATGCTCCTGCTGTCCGGTCATGGCAGTGGTGCCGTTGTCGAGGATGAGCACCAGATGGCCGGTTGCCGGCGGGTTGTAGACCATCTCGGCGATCCCGGTGATGCCCGAGTGCACGAAGGTCGAGTCGCCGATTACGCTCACCACCCGCCGCGCCTGATCCTCGGGCAAGACGTGACGCATGCCGAGCCCGACGCCGATGCTGGCGCCCATGCAGACGCAGGTGTCCATGGCCGAGAAGGGGGGCAGCACCCCGAGCGTATAGCAGCCGATGTCGCCGGCGACGATGCAGTCGAGATCGCGGAGCGCCTGGAACACGGTGCGGTGCGAGCAGCCCTGGCACAGCTCGGGCGGCTTGCCCTTGGGCGGGATCGGCTCGGGACTGGTGTCGCCGGCGAGGATGCGCCGGACCCGCTCCACGTTGAGTTCGCCGAAGCGGTACATCTCGGGCTTGCCCTCGGCCGGGATGCCGGCCGCGCGCAGTGCGTCGACCAATACGGGATCGCCTTCCTCCACCACGACCAGACGCTCGACGCCCTCGGCGAAGGCGCGGATGCGATCGAGCGGCAGCGGGTAGGTGAGACCGATGGTGAGCTGGCGCGCCTCGGGGGCCGCCTCGCGGGCATGCACGGCGGCGATGCCGGTGGCGACGATGCCGAGCTCGGCCTTGCCCTCGTCGAGCCGGTTGGGGCCGTCCTGCTCGTTCCAGTCGGCGATCTCGGCCAGCTTCTGGCGCAGCCGGTGATGGGCCGGCTTGGCGTAGGCCGGGATCATGACCCGGGCCGGGATGTCGCGCTCGAATCGGGGCTCCGCCATCTCGTCGGCCGAATCGCGTGGCACCACCGCCGTCTTGGAGTGACAGACCCTCGTCGTCAAACGCAGAATGACCGGGATCTTCCAGCGCTCTGAGATCTCGAGTCCGAGCCAGGTGAAATCATAGGCCTGCTGGGAGTCGATGGGTTCCAGCATGGGCAGGGCGGCGGCACGCGCATAATGACGGTTGTCCTGCTCGTTCTGGCTCGAGGCCATGCCCGGGTCGTCCGCCGAGACCAGTACGAGTCCGCCCTCGATGTCCGTATAGGCGGCGGTGAACAGGGGGTCGGCGGCCACGTTGAGACCCACGTGCTTCATGGTGACGAGGGTCCGGGCCCCGGCGAAGGCCGTGCCCATCCCGACCTCGAGCGCCACCTTTTCGTTGGGCGACCATTGCGCCCGTCCGCCGAGGCGGTCGAATGTTTCCAGGATCTCGGTGGAGGGCGTCCCCGGATATCCCGTTCCCAGCCTCACGCCCGCATGCAGCGCTGCCAGCGCGACCGCATCGTCTCCACTCATTAAAAGCCGTTCGCCACTCATGTCTTGGATTGCTCTCGCTCTGTGCAGGATATTACGGGCGCATTATCCGCTGCACCGCTCTGGGGCAGCAACTGCCCACGGCCTTGGGTTCCTGCCTCATGTCAAAGGCGGGGAGAATCGAGGTGCTGCAGGACCGGGTCGCGACCGGTCGCCTTCTCTGAATGACCTGTCGATAAGTCGACGGTTACGACGGTTTTGGGGTGTACCATTGGGATCATCGACCTGATGTGTCCCAGTCCATCCGATCATGTCCGACGGCCTCGATATCGCCTGGATCCTGCTCTGCGCCTTTCTGGTGTTCATGATGCAGGCCGGTTTCCTCTGTCTGGAAACCGGTCTGGTGCGGACCAAGAACAGCATCAACGTCGCCATCAAGAACATCACCGACCTCTGTCTGTCCGGGTTGGTCTTCTGGCTGTTCGGCTACGGTCTGATGTTCGGCGATTCGCACGCCGGCTGGATCGGGACCGACGGCTTCCTGTTCGGCGAGGAGGCGTCCGCGCGCGCGCTCGCGGTCTTCTTCTTCCAGGCCATGTTCTGCAGTACCTCGGCGACCATCGTCTGCGGGGCCGTGGCCGAGCGCATGCGCTTCCTCGCCTACGTTTTCTCGACCCTGATGATGGTCGCGCTCATCTATCCGGTGACCGGCCATTGGGCCTGGGGCGGGGTTCCGCTCGGCGAGCCGGCCGGATGGCTGGCGCGGATGGGCTTCATCGACTTCGCCGGCTCCACCGTCGTCCATGCCGTGGGCGGATGGGTGTCGCTGGCGGCCGTGCTGCGACTGGGTGCGCGCCAGGGCCGGTTCGAGGGCGCAGGCTTCCGTCTGCAGGGCGGCAATCTGCCCCTGGCGACGCTCGGCGTCATCCTGCTCTGGTTCGGCTGGTTCGGATTCAACGGCGGCAGCTCTCACACGCTCGACGCCAAGGTGCCGATGATCCTGCTCAATACCTTCATCGCCGCGGCCAGCGGATGCGTGGCGGCGATGCTCGCGAGCTATGCCCGTCACGGCTATCCGGCGGTTCTGGATCTGCTGAACGGCGTCATCGGCGGTCTGGTCGCCATCACCGCCTCCTGCCATCTCCAGTCCCCCATGATGGGCGCGCTCATCGGCGCGGTCGGCGGAATCGTCGTGGTTTATGGAAGCCTGTGGCTCGAACGGCTGCGGATCGACGATGCCGTCGGTGCCATCCCGGCACATCTCTTCGCCGGCATCTGGGGAACGCTGGCGGTCGCGCTTTTCGCGCCGGATTCCGCCTTCGTCCAGACGGGCGGCCGTCTCCAGCAGCTCTGGGTCCAGTGTCTGGGATCCCTGGCGATCGGGTTCTATGCCTTCGCCGTCAGCTTCGCCCTGCTCTGGCTCATCGGACGCTTCTATCGGCTGCGCGTGGATGCCGAGTCCGAGCGGCTCGGGCTCAATGTCGCCGAGCACGGGGCCACCACCGAGATCCTGGACCTGCTCATGGAGATGGACGGCCAGCGCCGCCGCGGCGATTTCTCGCGCCCGGTGACCGTCGAGCCCCATACCGAGGTCGGGCAGATCGCTAGCCAATACAACCATGTGCTGCAGCGGGTCAACCAGGAGATTCAGCGGCGCGAGGACGTCCTCAATGCCCTGAGCGCCAGCGAGGGCCGCAAGAGCGCGATTCTCGACGCGGTTCTGGACTGCATCGTCACCATCGACCGGGATGGACGCGTGCTCGAGTTCAATCCCGCCGCGGCGCGGACGCTGGGCTGCTCGCAGCGCAGCGCCATCGGACGCGATCTCGCCGATCTCATGATCCCGAGCGAGTGGCACGAGGCCTTCCACCAGGCACTGCGCAGCGGCTTCGTGGTCGAGGGGCGCTTTCTGCTCGATCAGCGGACCCATACGGTCCTCAAGCGCGCGGATGGCGAGACCTTCCCGGCCGAGATCGGCATCACCCAGGTGATCGGCGGGCGCCATCCCGAGTACAACCTGCACGTTCGGGACGTGACCAAACAGCGCGAGATCCAGCGCCGGTTGCATCAGCTGGCCCATTTCGATTCGCTTACCGGGCTGTCGAACCGCCATTTCTTCCGCAACAGCCTGTCCTTCTATCTCACGGCCGATACGTCGCGTCAGGTGGCCGTGCTCTTTCTCGACCTGGACCGCTTCAAGAACGTCAACGACACCCTGGGCCACGCCGCGGGCGATCAGCTGTTGCGCGCGGTGGCGGAGCGTCTGCGTCACTGCGTCCGCACCGACGATCTGCTGGCGCGTTGGGGCGGGGACGAGTTCATCGTCGCGCTGCTCGGCGTGGAGGGTCAGGCGGCGGTCGAGCACAAGGCCGACCAGATCCTGCGCGAGCTCGAACGTCCGCATCGGATCGATGGCCGCACGGTTCGGGCGCCGGCCAGTATCGGTGTCGCCACCTATCCGGATGGCGGGGACAGCCCGGAACTGCTGATCCGCAACGCCGATCTGTCGCTCTATCAGGCGAAGAAGGCCGGACGGAATCTGTTCCGGGTCTTCAGTACCGACATGGCCCATCTATTGAGCGAGCGTCTCGAGCTGGAGTCCGATCTGCGCGAGGCGCTGGAGCTGGGCGAATTCGAGCTCTTCTATCAGCCGCAGCTCCTGATCGATACGGGCGAGCTGATCGGTTTGGAGGCCTTGCTGAGGTGGCGGCGGCCGGGCAGGGGCGTGGTGATGCCGGCGGTCTTCATTCCGGTCCTGGAAGAGACCGGGCTGATCGACGGCGTGGGCGAGTGGGTGCTGCGTGCGGCCTGCTCCCAGTATGTTTCCTGGTGCAAGGCGGGATTGCGGCCGCCCCGGATCGCCGTCAACGTTTCCGGCCGTCAGTTTCTGCAGACGGGGTTCAGCGAATCCGTGTCGCGCATTCTGCGCGATCAGGACGCGGCGCCGACGGCGTTCCAGCTGGAGATCACCGAGACCGTTCTGGCGCGGGACACCCGGCATTGCATCGATACCCTGCGCAGCCTGCGCGCTCTGGGGCTGGAGATCGCCCTCGACGACTTCGGGACCGGCTATTCCTCGCTCAGCTATCTCAAGCGCTTTCCGATCGACGTGATCAAGCTCGATCGTTCCTTCGTGAGCGAGTGCCACCTCAAGGAGGAGGACGCCGCAATCTGCGCCGCGGTCATCTCGCTCGGCCGCACGCTCGGACTCAAGACCGTGGCCGAAGGGGTCGAGGAATCCACTCAGCTGGAGTTCCTCCAGCGCGAGGGCTGTCTGGCCTGCCAGGGCTATCTGTTCAGTCCGCCCAAGTCGGCCCATGAGACGGCCGAATTGCTGCGCGAGCGTTCCTGTCTGCCTCCTCGGTCGTCCAGGTGCGTCGAACCGGTCGATCCCGCCTGAACCTACCTCCCGGGGCTGGGTCGCGTGGCGTCCGCGCGACGCGGTCTGTGGGCATTCAATGTCCCACCGCGCTGTCTGACGTGCTGGACCCGATCAGTTCCATCCAGACAGGGATGTCGTCCAGACAGCCGACCTCGCTCAGATAGTCCAGATCCAGATGCGCCTCGGCCCCCGGTGCCCCGTGGGCGATGATATCCGCGACGTGCACGACCGTGAGCGTCGTGAATCCCTCGATTCCCGACCGAGACGGATGATGGTGCCAGGCGACAGCCTGGACGAGCGGCTGCGGAAGCCCCCAGAGCCGCATGAGATAGGCGCCGACCCAGCCATGGTGTGCGCCTGCGATCCTTATTTCCTCGTTGCATAGCTGAATTCCCGAGCCGCCTTCGAGCAGCGTCCCCCGATCGGGGTGATCCTGGAACTCGGCCGCCAGCACCAGCCGGCCGATATCGTGCAGCAGGCTGCCCATCGTCGACTCTTCGCGTTCGGCCGTGCTCATCTGGCGGTGACGGGCGATCCGCATGGCGGCTGCGGCGGTTTTGAGACCTTCGCGATTGAGACGTTCGCGCCAGCTCAGAAGGTTCGGATTCTGCGGTGAGTTGACGAACATCTCATGCTGCAGAACCAGACTGGATAGCAGCCGGATGCCGAGCATCTGCACGGCCTGCTCGATTCGCACCACCTGGGTTCGGCCGGCGAAGAAGGCGCTGTTGGCCAGCTGCATGATCTTGGCCACGAGCGCCATGTCCTGGTTGAGCAGGGCGCAGATGTCCGTCAGGGAGCTGCTCTGGTCCTCCTCCAGAGCCTTGGTCAGATGGGTGAAGAGATGCGGCAGGGGCGGCAGTGCTCTGAGCCCGCCCAAGCGTCGTCGCAGGCCGTCGGGCAAGGGCATCTCGGCCAGCGCCGAGGCGCGCTCGATGAGGTCGGTGATCGCCTTGGGATCGAATGGCTTGCCGATGATGAGATGGGCGTAGGGAACGACCTCTGCCATCTCGGCCTCGCCGCTGTATCCAGAGAGCACGGCCCTCAACCCGCCCGGATTGCATCGAGCGGCCTCCTGCAGTACCTGGACGCCGTTGCATCCGGGCATGCGCATATCCGTGACCACCAGATCGTAGTCGGTTTCCCGCAGACGTCGGAGGGCCGCCAATGGGTCGCCTTCCAGGTCGAGTCGGTCGGTGTCCGGAAGGTTTCTCAAGGTGCGCCGGATGGTGCGCAGAATGGCCGGCTCGTCGTCGACGAACAGGATCTTCATGTCTTTCCTCCTAGCCTCGCGCTGCGTTCTCGCGGGTGGTGTCTTCAAGAGCGTCCATCGGGCGACGGTCGGTGCGGATCCTCATCTGGCGGTTCGGTTGGCAGGGGCAGGAATACGCTGAATCTGGCCCCATCTCCGGGCTCGCTCGAGAGCTCGATGCGTCCGCCGTGCGCGTGGACGATGTCGCGGCTGATCGAGAGTCCCAGGCCGGTTCCCTGTCCTGAGGGCTTGGTGGTGAAGAAGGGGGTGAAGACCCGGTCCAGGTTTTCGGGGCCTATTCCGGGGCCGTCATCGGTGACGGTCAGGCGGACCTCCTTGCCGATCAGGGCGGTCTCGATATGGATCTCGCCGAAGTTCCTGATCGCCTGGGAGGCGTTGACCAGAAGATTGAGGATCACCTGATTGATCTCGCCCGGCTTGCCGCTGAGGATGGGGAGGTCGTCCAGTGACTGATGGACCTGCGCCTTGTACTTGAGTTCGTGCGAGGCCACCTTGAGTGCGTCGCGCACGCACTGGTTGAGGTCGAAAGGTTCTCCGTCCGGCGAGTCGGCGCGCGCGAAGCCCCTCAATCCGCCGACGATGTCCTCCAATCGCTGGACCCCCTCTCGCGTGTCGGAAAAAAGCGGCTGGATGTCGTCGAGGACCATGTCCAGGTCCTCGTCGCCGAGGGTCTCTGCGAGCCGCCTGCCCAGGCGGGTCTGGCCGGCCTCCATGTCCCGTGTCGACTCCGAGACGAGCTGCAGCAGGGGGCGCAGTATCTGGAGATATTCCTCCAGCATGATCAAATTGTTCTTGACGAATCCGATGGGGTTGTTGAGCTCATGGGCCACCCCGGCGGCGAGCGAGCCGAGTGCCGCCATCTTGCCCGATTGAATGAGCTGCTCGCGCAGCGCGTCGGTCTGGCTGCTGTACCGGTCGTCCTCTCGATCCTCGTTCATCTCTCAACCTCGTTGCAGACATCTCGTTTGGAACTGGCTGGTGCGGTCCGATGTTCGTGCCCGGTCTCGTCAGGGGGTTACTTGTAAGTAGAGCCTCTTGCGTTCTCAGTCCAGGACCTCATGTAAAGCGACGATCCGTGTGTGAGCGATCATGCCGACGGTCGTACGATTATCGATCGAATCCGTGTCCGATTGTGAGGAGCCAGCGTCAAGGGGCCCGCCGGGGATAGCGCCCGAGCAGGGATCCGATCTCTGTCGGGACATTTGACGTCGCCTCGATCCAGGGGGCGGGCAAAGCGTTCGCGCCGTGGATGCCGGATCGTCCTCGGCACGAGAGGGTGTAGGGCGTGAAGGGTTGCCATCTGTCGCCACTGCTTCCCCTGTCTTACGGAATCAACCAATAACACTGGATGAAATCGCCCATGTCGTTGAAATCGATGTCTGTGAAGCAACGTCTGACGATGCTGGTGGCAGCCATGGCATTCGGTTTGCTTGTGGTCGCCGGTATCGGTGTCTACCAGATCGCACGCGTCTATGCGGCCGCCAACTTCGCGAACGACAATACGGTACCGGCCTTGACGGCATTGAACGAACTGATCGTTGGGATAGAACGCGAGCGTATCAGAACCATGCGACATGTCTTCGTCGCAGAAAGCGCGGCGGAAATCGCCGATATTGACCGTTCCATCGCTGGCGCCGAGCAGGACATTCAAGCCGCGTTCGATGCCTACGAGCCGACCATCGTCGATGCGGAGGATCGGCGGCGCTTCGAGGAGGTCCTCTCCCATTTCAGGCGGTTCGAGGTGGCGCAGGCTCCGGTGCTGGATGCCTCGCGCTCCAATGAAAAGGGACTGGCGCGCGAGCGTTTTCTGTCTTTCGACGAGGCCGGCAAGGCGTTGGAAACGGAAATTCACGATTTCATCGAATACAACATCGGGCTTGGCCAGAAGGGTGCCGCCGATGCCAGGGACATCAGGGATCGGCAACTCTTCGTCATGACGGCGGTAGCCGGACTGACCCTTCTCGCGGCTATCCTGATCGGGGCCTGGATGATCAGGCATCTCATGGGACAACTGGGCGGGGAGCCCGCCTATGCTGCGGAGATCGCCAACAAGATGGCCGCCGGCGAACTGGTGGATTTCCAGATTCGGCCGGGCGACAAGGAGAGCGTGTTGGCGGCGATGCACCGTATCCTGTCGACGCTCAAGGAGTTCGTTTCGGCCCAGCAGGAGAACGCGAGGCAGCACGACCTGGGGATGATCGACCACCAGATCCCGGTCGAGCGTTTCCATGGCGTTTACGCCCAGATGGCGCACTCCATCAACGAACTGGTGAAGGCCCACATCGCGGTCAAGATGCGGGTGGTCGAGGTCGTGAGCCGTTACGCGGTGGGCGATCTGTCGGTCGATATGGATCGGCTTCCCGGCCGCAAGGCCGAGATCACGAAGGCGATCGATGGCGTCAAGGCGAGTCTCGAGGCCGTCAACGGTCAGATCAAGGAATTGGTGGAGGCTGCCGTGGCGGGCGATTTCAAGGCCCGAGGCGACGCCGAGCGCTTCCAGCACGAATTCAGGGAGATGGTCGAAGGTCTGAACCGTCTCATGGACATCAGCGACGTCGGGCTCGGCGAGGTCTCTCGCATCCTGGAAGCCCTGGCGAAGGGCGACCTGACCCAGCGTATCGAGGGCGATTACCAGGGGACCTTCGGCCGCTTGCAGAAGGATTCCAACGGAACGGTGGCGCGTCTGCGCGAGGTCGTGGGTCAGATCATGGACTCCACCGAGGAGATCGATCGCGCAGCCAAGGAGATCGCGGCGGGCAATCAGGACCTGTCGAGCCGGACCGAGTCCCAGGCCAGCAGTCTGGAAGAGACGGCCAGCGCGATGGAGGAATTGAGTTCGACGGTCAAGCAGAATGCCGAGAACGCCCGCCTTGCGAACGATCTCGCTCAGTCGTCGAACGCGAGTGTCGCGCGCGGAGGCGATCTGGTGCGCCGGGTCGTTTCGACCATGACCGAGATCCAGGACAGCTCGCGTCGGATCGCCGACATCATCACCGTGATCGACGGTATCGCCTTCCAGACCAATATCCTGGCGCTGAACGCCGCGGTCGAGGCCGCGCGCGCGGGCGAGCAGGGCCGAGGGTTCGCGGTCGTCGCCGGCGAGGTTCGCAGTCTGGCTCAGCGCAGCGCCACGGCGGCCAAGGAGATCAAGGATCTGATCGCCGAATCGGTCAATCGGATCGACGAGGGTGCGACCCTGGTGAACGAGGCGGGCACGGCGATCGAGGAGGTGGTGACCAGCTCGACTCAGGTGGCGACCCTGGTGACCGAGATCTCTTCGGCGAGCCGCGAGCAGAGCACGGGCATCGAGCAGGTCGCGCAGGCGATCGGTCAGATGGACGAGATGACGCAGCAGAACGCCGCGCTGGTGGAACAGGCGGCGGCCGCGGCCGAGAGCCTCGAGGAGCAGACCAATGGTCTGGTGCGCTCGATGAACCTGTTCCAGTTGGGGGCCGGGTCGGACACGCAGGCTCTCGTCGCGTCAACCTCGAAGCCGGTGGCTCGGCCCGCGCCCAAGCCGGTTTCTCGGCCCGTCAAACAGGTTCCTGCTCCGGTACGACCAAAGACGGCCCAGGCTGCCGGCGCCGAAGACGAATGGGACGAGTTCTGATTCTAACCTCGGTTTTCTCGATGGCGACTGTCGCGCCCGAGCCGATCGAATGCCCCGCAGGCATTCGATCGGCTTTTCTCTACCAGCTGTAGTTCAGCTGCATGCGAACGAAGAAGGAGTCGTTCTGACGGCTGTCGGCGTAATAGTCGCCCGGCATCAGATACTCGGCGACTAGGTGTCCCGAAAGGTTCTTGTTGAACTTGGTGCGGACCCACCCGGTGAAGAGATGGCCGCGGAAGTCGCCGTCGCCCGAGATCAGAGCCGTCTGATAGGCGTAGCTCGGATATTCCTCGGCGGCCCAGAGTGCGTGGTAGTCGAGCGAGACCTTGGTCGTCGAATGCACCTGGGCGCTCCAGCCGGCGTTGAGATGATGGAGGTTGGTCGCGCCGCCCACCCGGCTGTCGAGCGGCCACTGGTAGATCATCAGCTCGCTCCACTGGGGCCAGCGCGACCAGAGCGGATCGAACCCCTCGTCGTCCTCGCTGTCCGGATCGTCGCCCGACAGATACTCGTAGCCCAGATGCAGCGCGTTGTTCAGCGGGTCGTTGAGGCTGTAGGTCAGGCGGCTGTTGAGTCCGAAGGCGCTGAGGTCGCGGTCGTTGCGGGTGCCCCATTCATAGACGAACTCGGCGCGCAGCCCGAGATTCTCGGTCAGCTTGGTGTCGGCGCGCGCTCCGAGGGCATAGATGTCGGCCGAGTTGCTCGGCGAGGCGAACGGATAGCCGTTGTTGACGCGCAGGTTGCCGGGCGTGTCGTTCGGCGCGTCGTGCTTGTAGATGAAATAGCCGTCCAGGTCGCCGTCCAGCAGAGACTTGTTATTGGCGTAGAGGACGACGCCGGTCTCCTGCTGTTCGGTCTGGTCCTCGAGCTCCCCGTTGAGCGACTGTGGGAAGCGTCCGGTGTCGGGGTTCTGGTCGATGTAGATGAGATCGAAGGTGGTGCCGATGGCCTCGGCGGTGTAGGTGGCGCGCGCGGCATCGAAATAGAAAGTTCGGGAGCCGTCGAGCGGCGTTCCATCCATGATCAGCCAGCCGTTGCCGATCATGATCTCCTGGCGGCCGATTCGGGCCGAGAGCGGCAGTCCGGCGATGTTCTTGGCGTCGAGATGCAGGAGATCGAAGAAGATGCCTCCGCTGTACCAGTTCTCGAGCGCCGGATAATCGGAGCGGTTCGGCGACTGGTAGTGCCGCCCCTCCCAGGCCAGCCGGGCCTTGACCGAGATGTTCTGGTCGAAGGCATAGTCGCCCCATAGACGGGCGCGCAGCCGCTCGAAGGTGCGGTCGGCGGTCTTGCTGTCGGCGTCGAGACCGATATTGTCGACGAAGATCTGCCGCAGGCGCACGTCTCCGCCCCAGGTGAATGGCGATGTCGTTTCTTCGGCGACGGCCGTGGTGCAGCAGAGGGCTGCGGTCAGTCCCCCGATCAGGAATGTCGTTGTCTTAGAGCTCATCGTCTACCTTCTTTTCTTCTAGCGCCCATTGGCGGTCCTCGTTGGTAATCTCATCGCGCGCGGCGTTGCGGCGTGCCAGCCCGTAGAACAGGCTCGCCAGGGTCGCCGCGACGATGCCGAAATAGGCGATCAGCACGAAGGGGTCATCGATACCAATCATGTTTCACGGCCTCCTCAGCGTTTTTTTTCGGGGAAGCAGCGGCGCAGGTGCTCCGCGTCCGGTGGGGTGGTGAAGGCACTGACCAGCATGAGGGTCAGGGCCGCCGCCGGCAGGGCCACGATGATCGGATCGACCGAGGGCCAGTTGGGATGGTCGGCCAGGATGCTGGTCTTGCCTCCCGTGACCAGCTGGACCAATCCGATCGCGGCCGCCTCCTTGGACTTCACAAGCAGCAGCCAGAACAGCGAGACGCCCATGCCGACGACCATCGAGGCCAGCGCGCCGACGCGCGTCACCCTTCGCGAGAAGAGTCCGCCGATATAGGCGGGCAGGAAGCTGGCGGCGCAGAGGCCGAAGAAGATGGCGGTGAAGCGGGCGACGACGTATTCCTGGCGCACCGTGTAGCTGATGGTGACCGCGATCAGCAGGCCGAGCACGATGGCCGTGCGCATGACCAGCAGGCTGGGTTCGCGGCTCTGTCCCTTGTCGCCGATGCGCTCGTAGAGATCGCGTCCGGCCGCCGTTCCGATGGTGTGGAACTGGCTGGAGATGGTGCTCATGGCCGCCGCCAGCAGGGCGAGGAAGAAGATGACGCCGAACCAGTGCGGCAGCGCCGCCGAGATGAAGGCGGGGATGATCCGGTCGGCGTCGCCTTGGACGTAGGTCACCGCGGTCGAACGGCCGCCGACCAGCTCGAAGTCCTGGCCCGAGGCGTCCCGGGCCTGGCTGTGCTCGGTTACGATGAGCGCAGCCTTGGCTGGAGACTGGGTCTTGGCACTGATGACCGGCTCCCAGTCGCCCGCGTCGTTCTGCTTCATCAGCTCGACCAGGGCGCGATCCTTCTCGGCGTCGATGACCTGGACCACCTTGCCGTGCAGGATGGGACCGTTCTGGGCGAACCAGGCGTTGGAGAGACTGCCGACCAGGAAGGGCGTGCCGGTCATCAGCATGATGAAGACGGCGCCGATCGGCACGGCCCGGTCCAGCTCGCGCCGGCTGCGCACCGTCATGAAGCGCACCACCAGCTGGGGCTGGGCGAGCACGCCGATGCCGACGCCGAGGATGATGGAGGTGATGACGATCCACCAGAGGTCGTAGGATTTGTCGCCCCAGCCGAAGGCCGGCATGGCGGTCCAGCCCTCGTGCCCCATGGCCTTGAGCGGTCCGGGAACCATGTCCGCCATGTCGGTCAGATAGCGGTGCCCCTCGGTGATGCCCCCCAGGCTCGAATAGGTGAAGACGAGCAGGAAGATCATGGCGAGTGCCATGACGAACCCCTGGAAGGTGTCGGTGTACATGACCGCCTTGAGTCCGCCGGGGATGACGTAGGCGGCGGTGATGACCGCGAAGATCAGCAGTGCGACCTCGAAATCGATCCCGAACTGGGTGGCGGCGAAGATGCTGCCGCCGGTCATGACCGCGGCCGAATAGAGCGGCATGAAGAGAAAGATGAGCGCCCCGGCGAAGATCTGGATGGCCCGGCTCTGGTAGCGCAGCCCGAGGAACTCGGGGAAGGTATGGGCGCCCAGATGGTGGCCGAGTCGGCGGGTCGGTTCTCCGAACAGCGTGAAGGCGATGAGGATGCCGACCGCGATGTTCAGGAATGTGAGCCAGAGCAGGCTCATGCCGAAGAGTCCGGCCACCCCGCCGAAACCGACGATGGCCGCGGTCGAGATGAAGGTCGCCCCGTAGGAAACCGCCATGATGATCGGGTGTGCGGAACGTCCGCCGACGAGAAAATCGGCCGCCGAGCGTGTTCCCCGATAGCCGAGCCAGCCCAGGTAGCCGGTGGCGAGCAGGTAGGCAAGAATGACGAGGATGTCGATCCAGCCCACCGAAGGATTTCCGGCCATGTTTCCCCCTATTTTCGTTGATTTTTAGGTCTTTGCGATCGCGGGGGCGAAAAATACCCTGATCACTGAGGGCATTTATATAGATCCAGCGCATGAAAATGACGCTTTTGTGAGGATTTTGTCCTCAATTGGCACGCTTGTAATATCGGGAGCTCAGACTTGGAGACGTATACGGTCGTCAGACCTGAACATCTGAACCACTATGGCCATCTGTTCGGTGGCTGTTTGTTGAAATGGGTCGATGAGATCGCCTGGATCGCCGCGAGCCGGGACAATCCGGGTTGCCGGTTCGTGACGGTCGGCATGGATCGGGTCGAATTCCACCGCGGGGTGCACTCTGGAACGGTGCTGCGGTTCGATGCGGTCGAAAGCTGTCGCGGACGGACGTCGCTGACCTATTCGGTCACGGTATTCGCGGATGACTTGGAAACGGGCGAGGAGGAATCCATCTTCTCCACCTGTATCACATTCGTGCGTCTCGACGAGTCGGGCCGGAAGATGCCTCTCGGCTGAGACGCGGTCGGCCCGGGATGGGCGTATGGTCCGCCGTTCAGGATCCGGCGGGCTCGCCCCTCTCCCTGATTGGGAGAGGGGCCGTGTCTTCGTCGATTGCCGCGGAGGGCTTGGCTCTCTCTGACGCCTCGGAGAGGCGAATGTACGAGTCCTGACCCGGGAACTAAGGTCGATGCCTCCGTTAGGTGCTTACGAGCGGCGCTTGGCGGCGATGGAGGCGCGGGTGGTGATCAGCATGAAGGCGGTGAGGACGAACGCGGCGGCCGCGATGCCGATGATCATGCTCAAGGGCTTGGTTTGGGCGTCAGCGATCCCCAGTCTGTCGCCGACGGGCTGAAGGATGGCGGTATTGCTCGGATCGACCAGAAGATAGCCGCAGAGGCCGAGGAAGGCGCCGAAGAGCAGCATTTTCCAATCCATGTTCAGGCCCGTGGCGATTGCCAACAGGGCGACGAGGAACATGAGTGCGAATGTGGTCTTCTGGGCTCCGAGCGAGGTGTCGGCCCCGAGGGTCTGAAGCAGCGACAGCAGCCAGATGAAGCCGCCCCAGATGATGACCTGCTTGATGAGATAGATGAGACGCCACTGACCGTTCGCGTAGGCCGATCCCCAGCCGGAGATGAGTGCGACGACGGCGGCGAGGGGGACGAACATTTCCCAATACTTGACGGTGCCTGCCATATCCTCTCGGCTGAGCCAGACGAGAACGACTGTGCAGACGTAGAGGACGATGAATGGCAACAGCGCGAGCATCAACGAACTTTGTTTTTTACCTGCGTTGGACACGACGAACCCTCCTGAATGGGTCAGTGTGGTAAATGGCCGATGGCCTTGGTTAACTGCGCGCGAGACCATCGATGAGGTCAAGCGCTTCGATATTAACCCTTACCGAAACTGCGTGTTAAGGGAAAAAACGCGCCTCTTTCGGGTCATTCCACCCTCCTGAAGCCCCCAATCCACCCCAAGTTCAGCGATTCACGCGATTTTTCGGCGCCTTTACCGCCGTCTGGCGACCAACTAGAGTTGGTCCGTGGGATCATCGGCTTTCCGTATTTTCGACTCCAAGGGTTCGTTTTATCAAAGGGGTAGCGCCATGCTCGGTTTCTGGCCCGTCGCGCGTCTGTCGTTCCTGTCCGGCTTTTTGCTTCTCGTCCTGTCGTTGGCTCTCGGACATCCGCATCCTGCCTTCGCTGGCGAACGCGAGCTGACCATGACCCTGGGCACGGACTATTTCGGTCGCGATTTCGCCACGCTCAAGGGCGTGACCCTGGATGCCTGCAAGGCGGCCTGTCTGGACGACCAGCGCTGCAAGGCATTCACCTTCAATACCAAGGCCGGCTGGTGCTTCCTCAAGGAGAGCTTCGCGGATCCGCGTCCATTCGAGGGTGCCGTGTCGGGGCGCATTCGGGAGTCCGGGATGTCGAGTGTCGATCGGGCGTCGACCCGGGCCTCCGAGCTGGGCTTTCTCCCCCCCCGCGAGCTGAGCGCTGCGCGCGCCCTCGTCGAGACGCTCGCCCAGTCCGCACCCAAGGCGGCGTCGCGCGCGACACTGGTGGATCAGGCGCGCTCGGCCATGGCGGCCAAGAATCCGATGCGGGCGGCCGATCTCTATGCCGACGCGCTGGGACTCGGGGCCACCAGCCGAGACCTGTGGATGGCCTTCTCGGAGGCAGCCGGTGCGGCATCGCCGTCGGGCTGGCAGGAGCGTCAGCGGTACGAGAAGGAGGCGACGGCGGCGGCCATCAATGCCTATCTGCGCTCGGACAGCGTTCAGGAGCGCGCCGACGCGCTTCAGCGGATGGGGATCTCGCTGGCCGATCGTCAACGCTGGAGACCAGCGATCCGTGCGACCCGCGCCTCGTTGGCATTGGTCGAGTCCGAGTCCCTGCGCGCCGATTACGACAAGCTGATCGCCGAGCACGGTTTCAGGGTGACGGGGCACGAGGTGGATTCGGATGCCGCCGATCCGCGCATCTGCATCCAGTTCAGCGATCCCCTGGCGCGCGACCGGGCCAACCTGACCGATTTCGTGCGGATCCGCGACCGCACCGACCTGCCGGTCGAGGTCGAGGATCGCCAGATGTGCGTCGACGGCGTGCGTCACGGCGAGCGCTACGCGATCCAGGTGCGTTCGGGTCTGCCCGCTGCCGACGGCGAGGTGCTGACCAAGGGCAGCGATCTGGACATCTATGTGCGCGACCGCTCGCCGATGGCGCGCTTCCTCGGTCGCGCCTACGTCCTGCCCAAGGGCGGCGAGGCGGCCATTCCGGTCGTGTCCGTCAATACCGATCGGATCGATGCCGAGGTCTATCGCATCGGCGACCGCGCCCTGACCCAGGCGATGGACGACGGCGTCTGGCGGAAACAGCTCGACACATGGAGTGCCGGACGCATCCGGGAGGCGCTCGGCGAGTCGGTCTGGAAGGGCTGGGTCGAGGTGCGGTCCCAGCTCAATCGCGAGGTGACGACGGCGGTTCCAGTGGGCGAGGTCGTCGCCGATCTCGAGCCCGGCGCCTATGCCATGACGGCCCGGGCGCACAATGCGACCGACGACTCGGATACCCGCGCCACCCAGTGGTTCGTGGTCACGGACCTGGGACTGGCGACCTTCTCGGGCAACGACGGACTGCATGCCCTGGTGCGCTCGCTGTCGAGCGCCGAGCCGGTCGCGGGTGTCGCGGTCCGTCTGATCGCGGTCAACAACCAGGTCCTGGGGCGAGGCACGACCGACGCCCAGGGTTATGCCCGATTCGCTCCGGGTCTGCTGCGGGGCACGGGCGGCAATGCCCCCGCGCTGCTGGTCGCCGAGGGCGAGGGCGGCGACTATGCCTTTCTCGATCTGACGCAGACGCCCTTCGATCTGTCCGATCGCGGCGTCGACGGCCGCCTGCCGCCCAAGCCGCTCGACGTCTATCTGGTCAGCGAGCGCGGCGCCTATCGGCCGGGCGAACTGGTGCATCTCACCGCCCTGATCCGCGACGCCCGGGCCAAGGCCGTGCCCGATCTGCCCATCACCTTCGTGGTCAGACGTCCGGACGGGGTCGAGTATCTGCGCCGGCTGACCCAGGACGCGGGACAGGGGGGGCATCAGCTCGATCTGTCCATCACCCGTACCGCCATGCGCGGGACCTGGCAGGCCTCGGTCTACAGCGATCCCAAGGCGTCCTCGCTGGCCGATCTCTCCTTCCTGGTCGAGGACTTCGAGCCCGAGCGACTGACCTTCGACCTGGAGGGCGGGGACGCGGCGATCGACCCGGACGACCCGGCGCCCATCGCGGTGGACGCGCGCTTCCTCTATGGCGCGCCCGCGGCCGGTCTGGCGGTCGAGGGCGAGGTCCGGGTGACGCCGACGGACAGCCTGGCCGGATACGCGGGCTATCGCTTCGGTCTCGAGAGCGAATCCTTCGCGCCGGTCGGCGGCGCGCTACCCGCCGCCGAGACCGACGACTCCGGCAAGGCCGAGGTCGCCCTGACCTTTCCCGATCTGCCGCCGACCAGCAAGCCGCTCCAGGCCAGCGTTCAAGTGCGCGTGGTGGACGACAACGGCCGCCCGGTCGAGCGCTCCCTGACCCTGCCGCTCGCCGATACCCGGGGACGGATCGGCGTCAAGCCGCTGTTCGACGGCTCGGTGGAGGAGGGCGGCAACGCCCGCTTCGAGATCCTTGCGCTCGACGCGCAGGGCGAGCGGACCGCGCTGGCCGGGGTGCGCTGGACACTGTCTCGCGTGAACACCAGCTTCCAGTGGTACGCGTCCGACGGCACCTGGGACTACGAGCCCGTCACCAGCACGCAGCGGGTGGCGAGCGGGACGTTGGATCTGGACGCTGAGAGTCCGGGCCGCATCGAGTCGCCGGTCGAGTGGGGCGCGTATCGGCTGGCCCTGGAGGACCCGAATGGATCCTCGCTGCCCGTGGACCTGGACTTCGAGGCCGGCTGGTACGTCGCGCCGGCCGCCCAGGACACGCCCGATCTGCTCAAGGTCTCGCTCGACCGGTCGCGCTATCGCGTCGGCGAGACGGTCAGGGCGCGTCTGGAGCCGCGCTTCGCCGGGCTGGCGCTGGTGATGGTGGTCGACGACCGTCTCGTCTCCATGCGCGCGGTCGCGGTGCCCGAGGACGGCGCCGAGGTCGAGCTGCCGGTGACGGCGGACTGGGGGCCCGGGGCCTACGTGACCGCCGTGCTCTATCGGCCCATGGATCTCGAGGCCAGGCGCATGCCGGCGCGGGCCATCGGCCTGACCTGGGCCACGGTGGATCCTGGTCCGCGCCGGCTGGATCTCGCGCTGGACCTGCCGCCCGAGCTCCAGGGCTCCGTCAAGCCGCGTCAGACCATCGAGATCCCGGTCTCGGTCGCGCATGCGCCCGCCGGCGAGCGGGTCTATGTGACGGTCGCGGCGGTCGATGTCGGCATCCTCAATCTCACCCGCTATCAGGCGCCCGCGCCCGACGGCTGGTATTTCGCCCAGCGCCGGTTGGGCATGGAGATCCGGGATCTCTACGGTCAGCTGATCGATCGCATGCAGGGTGTGCCCGGCGTGGTGCGCTCGGGCGGCGACGGGGCGCTGCTCAAGATGGAGGGGCCGCCGCCCACCGAGGAGCTGGTGGCCTTCCATTCGGGCGTGGTCGAGCTGGACGAGCGGGGACACGCCAGCGTCTCCTTCGACATCCCCGACTTCAACGGCACCATCCGGGTCATGGCCATGGCCTGGTCGGCGAGCGGGGTGGGACATGCGGTCGCCGATCTGCTGGTCCGCGATCCCGTCGTGGTCGCGGCGGCACTGCCGCGCTTCCTGGCGCCCGGCGACCGCTCGCGCCTTCTGCTCAATCTGACCCATGTCGAGGGACCGGCCGGCGACGTCTCCGTGCGGGTGTCGACCGAGGGCGGCCATACCCGCATCGCGCCCGAGTCGGCCGAGCAGTCGGCGACCCTGGCCGAGGGCGGCCGTCTCCAGCTCCGGGTGCCGATCGAGGCGCTGACGGTCGGTGACGATCGGCTCAGGATCGATCTGCGCACGCCCGACGGTCTGGATCTGACCAAGCGGCTCCGGGTGCCGGTGCGCTCCAACGCACCCGTGACCAGCCGCCGCCAGGTCCGCGAACTCGCCCCGGGCGCCGAGCTGCGTCTGGATGCGAGCTGGCTGGCCGACCGGCTCCCAGGCACCGGCTCGCTGCTGGTCTCGATCGGCGGGGCCGGCCGTCTGGACGTGGCCGGTCTGCTGATGGCGCTCGACCGCTATCCCTATGGCTGCACCGAACAGCTGACCAGCCGGACCCTGCCGCTGCTCTATCTGGAGGATGTGGCGCGCTCGGTCGGTCTCGGCGGCGATGCCGAGCTCGGCGAGCGGGTGCGGACGGCGATCGGCGACATCCTCGCCAATCAGGGTAGCAACGGCGGCTTCGGGCTCTGGGGCAGCGCGAGCGGCGCCGATACCTGGCTCGACGCCTATGTCACGGACTTCCTGACCCGGGCGCGCGAGCAGGGCTACGCGGTGCCCGAGGTGGCCTTCGGCACCGCGCTGGACAATCTGCGCAATGCCCTGTCCTACGCCCCGGATTTCAGCAAGGGTGGCGAGGAGATCGCCTATGCGCTCTATGTCCTGGCCCGCAACGGCCGGGCGGCGATCGGCGATCTGCGCTACTACGCCGACACCAAGCTCGACGCCTTCGCCACGCCCATGGCCAAGGCCCAGCTGGGGGCGGCCCTGGCGCTCTACGGCGACCGGCTGCGCGCCGACGCCCTCTTCCGCAACGCCCTGGCGATGTGGAACCAGGGCCGGGACGAGGGTGGCTGGCGCGCCGATTACGGCTCGCATCTGCGCGACGGCGCCGCGCTCCTGACCCTGGTGGCCGAGACCGGCAGCACGGCGGTCGATCGCCAGGGACTGGCCCGGCGGATCCAGGACGCCTGGGACCGGGACGGCCGCAGCAGCACCCAGGAGCAGTCCTGGCTGCTGCTGGCCGCCCACGCCATGATCGCGGCCGCCGATGGACCGGATCTGATGGTGAACGGCGAGCGCCGCTCGGGCGGACTCTATCGCCGTCTCAGCGATGCGGACCTGGGCCGGGCGCCCCTGCGGATCGAGAATCCGGGCATGGAGCCCCTGGAGGTGCTGGTGACCGTCACCGGGGTGCCCGAGGTGCCCGAGCCGGCCGGAGGCGACGGCTATCGGATCGAGCGGGCCTATTACGATCTCGACGGACGGCGCATCCAGCCCAGCGGCGTCGACCAGGGCGAGCGCCTGATCGCCGTAGTCACGGTCACCGCCGATCGCGCCCGCCGGGCCCGGCTGATCCTCGACGATCCGCTGCCCGCCGGATTCGAGATCGACAATCCGAATCTCATCAAGGCCGGTGCCGTCGCGGACATCCCCTGGTTGGGGTTCGAGGAGCAGGCGCGGCACGCCGAATTCCGGGCCGACCGCTTCGTGGGCGCGATCGATCGTGCCGAGGGTGCGGCGCTGCGGTTCCAGTTCGCCTATCGGTTGCGGGCCGTCTCGCCCGGCGTCTTCGCCCATCCGGCGGCGACGGTCGAGGATATGTACCGGCCCAGCCTGCGTGCCTGGACGGGGACCCAGGTCGTGGAGGTGTCGGAACCGGCGGCGACCTGACGTCTGTGGGTGCGGTTCGGCGCTACTGGCTGTACGCTCGGCGAGGAGCGGCGCGATTTCAGGGCTCGCGCGTCGGTTCGCAGGCCGGATCCTGGCCCGGCGGTCTGCTGGCCGTGCTCCTGGTGGCGGCAATCTTGCCGCCCGGGCTCGGACAGGGGCTCGGGTGGTTCCTGGAGCGGCTCGCGGTCCCCGATCTCCATCCGCCCACGTCCGCGCTCATGCTCGATCGCCAGGACCGGCTGTTGAGGCCATTCACCGTCGACGACGGACGCTGGCGTCTGCCGGTCGCGCTGGACGCGGTGGATCCGGGCTATCTGGCGATGCTGACGGCGGTCGAGGATCGGCGCTTCCGCGAGCATGCGGGCGTGGATCCGCTGGCGCTGGTGCGTGCGGCCTGGCAGTGGCTGAGCCAGGGGCACATCGTCTCGGGCGGCTCGACGCTCAGCATGCAGCTCGCACGTCTGCTCGAGGGGCGCGGGACGCGGAGCCTGTCCGGCAAGCTGTCTCAGATCCTGACCGCCCTGGCGCTGGAGCGCCGGTTCGACAAGAACGCCATCCTGCGCGCCTATCTGACCCTGGCCCCCTATGGCGGCAACATCGAGGGCGTGCGGGCCGCCTCCCTGGCCTGGTTCGGCAAGGAGCCGAGACGGCTGAGCGCGGCCGAGTCGGCCCTGCTGGTCGCCTTGCCCCAGGCGCCCGAGGCCAGACGGCCGGATCGGGATCCGGATGCCGCGCGGCGTGCCCGAGACCGGATCCTGGCGCGCGTCCACGATTTGGGACTGATCGACCGGATCGCCCTGTCCGCCGCACTGCGCGAGCCGGTCCCGACCCGGCGCCGTCCCTTTCCCGTCCATGCGGCCCACCTCACCTGGCACGAGCATCGCGCGCATCCCGATCTGGCGACACAGCGGCTCGCCATCGACCTGGATCTCCAGTCGGGTCTCGAGCGCCTGGCGGAGGAAGCTGCGCGTCGTTTGGGTCCCAAGGTCTCGATGGCGATCCTGGTCGTCGATCACCGCAATGGCGATGTCGTCGCCGCGGTCGGATCGGCCGATCCCTTCGACGACGGACGGCGCGGATACATCGATATGACCCGGGCCCTGCGTTCTCCCGGATCCACGCTCAAACCCCTGATCTATGGCCTGGCCTTCGAGGACGGCGTCGCCCATCCCGAGAGCCTGATCGAGGATCGCCCGGCCGGTTTCTCCGGCTATGTGCCGACCAACTTCGATCGCGAGTTCCTGGGGACGGTCACGGTGCGGCGTGCGCTGCAGCTCTCGCTCAACGTCCCAGCCGTGCGTCTGCTGGATGCCGTGGGCCCCGTGCGACTGGTGGCACGCATGCGCCGGGCGGGGGCCGATCCTCGACTGCCTGATGCGTCGCCCGCCGGACTGGCGATCGGGCTGGGAGGCGTGGGGCTGACCTTGCGCGATCTGGTCGGAATCTACGCGGCATTGGCGCGTGGCGGCCGCGCGGTGGATCTCCGCGAGAACCTGACGCCGGCCCTCGGGGAACGAGGTGGCGGGCGGCGCTCGGTGAACGGAAATCCGCCGGTGCTCGACGAGCGGGCTGCCTGGACGGTTGCATCCATCCTGCGGGGCGTACCGACACCGAGCCGCACCCGGGCCGATGGGATCGCCTTCAAGACGGGGACCTCATACGGCTATCGCGATGCCTGGGCGATCGGTTTCGACGGGCGCTGGGTCGCGGGCGTCTGGACCGGACGCCCGGATGGTGCGCCGGTGCCGGGTCTGATCGGAATCGAGTCCGCCGCGCCTGTGCTGATCGATGTCTTCGCGCGGCTGGGTGCGCGGGTCCCGTTGCGAGCCGCGCCCGCAGGAACGCTGATGGCCTCGAGTTCGGCCAAGCTGCCGCCGCCCCTGCGTCATGCGCCTGCGGGTGGTGGGGAGAAGGGGGCGGCGCGTGCCGATCAGGCCCCTGAAATCGCCTATCCGCCCTCCGGGGCGCGCATCGATCTCGGGCTGTCCGGGGGCTCCGGCAGACCGCTTGCGCTCAAAGTCCGGGGTGGCCGCCCGCCCTTCACCTGGTTCGCCGACGGGAGTCCGATCCAGCGTCAGCCATTCGCGCGGGAGATCCTCTGGACGCCTGGAGGGGTCGGTTTTCTCGATGTGTCGGTCGTGGATGGCCAAGGCCATTCGGCTCGGGCGAGGGTGTTCCTCGAGTGAGACCGGGCGACACCGGCGACGCTCTGGGGATGCGGGCTTCGGTTTTCCAGTGGAATGCGGGCAGGCGCGAAGCGCATCAGCTCAAGACCGCAGAATATTCGGTCACGATGAGTATCGCGATGGCCAAGGCCCACGCCAAGGCCCTGAATACGGGTTCGTTGTACCATTCGGTGAAGGCCCCGTCGTGGATGGACTCGATGCGCCGAACCACGGCGAGCAATCTGTCGGATGGCGTTCTCGCTGCACGGTAATCGATGCCGGCGATCTCGTCTTTCAGATCCCTCAACAGCTGATTGCGGATGCGTCGAGCCGTTCCGCGCAAGAGGATGCCGGCCACCAGTGCGATGCCGATGCTGACGCCGATGAGCAGCAGAACCGATGCCGGCGTACCCCAATTGTCGAACCTGGAACTCAGGGAGAGCATCAGAAAGAGGATGACCACGATCGGCAGGTGGACGAACTGGGCCGCGGGTGCGGTGCGTTCCGCGATGAGCTCGGTGGAGAGCCAATAGTCTCGCGCCGACGCGAGATTGCCTGCCTGATCGAACTGGCACTGGGCCTCGCTCTGATAGGCTCCGATGGGCCAGCTGAAGCCGTCGGTCGTCTCGAATTTTCGTAGGAAACGGCTGCATAGTAACGCCTCGTCGACCGCGGCGAGCAGAAGCAGCATGAAAGGCAATCCGGCGAAGAGCCAGCCATTCGCCATTCCCAGCCAGTAGGAGTGGTCACCGCGATAGGGTGGCAGGGGCGTGCTCAGTCCGTAGACCATGAAAAATGACAGGAGCCAGAATGCCAGTGTGGCGGGGACGACGCGAGCGGCCCTTGCCAGTAGGGTCGCGTGTCGGCGATAGCGCTGCCATTCCGTCTGGATCGAGGGACGGGCACCGCGATCGTTTTCGGACCGCACACGCACGTCATCTTCTCTTCGGCCGATCCGGAAACCGATAAGCATGCTCAATCGTGCCCAAAGAGAGGGCCAGGTCGTCTGATAGCCGAAGAATTTGCACGCCTTCTCGGCAATCGGGGTCGTGCGATCGCTGCCGCGTCCTTCGGACCAGGCAGGGTAATCGTCTGGGGCCTGCTCATGGGGGCCAGATTCCTGGAGACCGAAGCGCTGGGTGATCCTCTCGTCCCCATCCTTCAGCTGGCGCCAACCATGGACGAGGAGCAGTGAGGCCGCGAGTCCGGCGATCAGTCTCATGATCTCCGACGGCCAGGTGCTGATGCCGCTGACGAAGGCGAAGGGTTCCTGGCACGAAGGAAATTCGAGTACTGCGATGATGGTCAGGGCGATGTAGATCGAAACGATGAGCATCGATGGATGATTCAGGTGCCAGCGCCATAGAGATGGATGCGAGGTCGCGAACTCGAAATGCGGGTTCGGAGAGTCGAATCGGCGGATCAGCGACGAGCCGTTGCTGGACAAGGACCTGATGGCGAACAGCCCCATCAGGGCGATGAGCGCCAAGGTGATCAGATGGGTTCTCAGGAAGCTGAGGATGCCGGAATTCCAATGCTGCGTTCGGGCTGTCGCAATGTCGTCGAAATCTATCGTCTTGTCGGCAGGCCCCTTTCCCGATGTGGCGACCGAGGCTTGCCCTCTGGGGCGAACGGGCAGCGACGAATACCAGTGCTTATCCGCTTGGATCGCTGGGATCTCGGGTGGTTCGACCTGGAAGAACCGGTGCCGCCCTACCTCGAAGAGCAGATGGCCGCTGCTGCGGACCTGTTCGGCGAGTTTGGCCTCGTCGCCCTGTAAAATCGCGAGCGTCGCAAGGTAGACCGAGGTTTGCAGTGAATGGCGAAATGGCGGGAATTCCCCCTGAGTGTACGCATCTCTTGGCCTATCCAGATTTTGACGCGGGCTCAGTCCGAAAGGGGCGGTAATGATGAGGTTGCGTGTGTGTGAAAATGCCTTGGCGTCGAGCAGGCCGGCATCCAGGTCGTTGGTGAAATAGAGGTGGGAGGGGAAGCGCTCCTTGAGTGCTTGAAGGATCAGTAGTTTGTCATAGTAGTTCGATCCCAGGATGCCGAAGGCCCTGATCGCGCCTCGATCGGTGCTTTTCAGCGCGACGTCCAGGTCGGCGATCTGTTGGGTGAGGCGTCGCAGATAGTCGTATTGGTTGGTTCCGATCGCGGGTTCCTTGAAGCCGGCATCCTGACCGGCGGCGATAGCCATCAGATCCAGCTTGCCGTCTTTGATGAGTGATGCGTTGTTCGAAGGCGGTGTCGTGACCGCCGAGCAGGTTCCATCGAGGCCGCGCATGTAGAAAAAGGTGTGCACCCAGGGAGGCGGTGGCACGTTTTCGGGGCAGGGGTCGCTGGCTCTGTTGTTTTGGCACCAGAGATCTGCGATCCGTGATTGGAACATTCGGGGGAGTGCGCGTCCGAATCTCGTGTCTTGCTCCGAGATCAGTGCGATATGGTCGCGCGACTCCAATGGGGTTGGGGATTCTCGTCCTGGGCCTGGATTGTGAGCGGCGAGGAAGGCGTGAATCAAGGATGCGTAACCGCCTTGCCGCTGGGTAGGGTCGACTCCACGAGTCTTGAGCTCTTCCACGAGGAGATGGATCGCCTTGTCGTCCGAGTGGATCGTGCGGTGTACGACGACGTTTGCGCATGGCGCATCTCGGTCGCTGTAGACTTTAGGGTCCCTGATCCTGATCGACTCCGCTGCCAGCCTGTCGAGTCGATCGCCGTGAAAGGCGGGGCTTAGCAGCGTGATCGGAGCGGTGGCGAAAGGCGACACGAGCTTGAAGTTGATCGGCTTGTCGGCCCATGGTGACGATATCAGGTCTTCGGCGGTGGGATCGGCTCGATTGTCGATATGCGAGTATGCCCCGTCACATTGGGAGCCACGCCAGCCGAGCAGTTCGACGTAGATGCGCTTCAGGCTATCGGAGGAGGCGGGTCCGATGACGCGAATGCTGCAGGATGTGAACGCAGGGTTTGTGGATTTGCGTGATGGATCGGGTTTGGTGCAGTAGAAGGGTCTTGGGGAGGTGTTATCCTGCTTGTTCTGGGGATAGCCGATCTCTTCGACGAGCTTGTCGACCGTCGTCAAGGGACCCGAGTAAGGCTTTTTCCCTGCATTCGGGCTGTCTCCATCGCTCCAGCGTCCAGAGAATTCTCCCAGGACCCCATGGATCGCTTCGTCGTTGAGCCAGAGTACCAGGATGATTCGGGACTCCCTGCGTGATTTCCACCGAAACGCCTCGAAGGGTATCTCGATCTCGATTTCGCGTTCCCTGGCGTTTTCGATGGCAAGAGACGGCTTCCATGTCCAGACGCCGATACGTTCCGGCTGGAGTGGGTGAAAGCCAGCGTGCGCCAGGGCCGCATGCGTCGCCAGGCGTATGCGCAGTCGCCATTCACGATCGACGGGATAGGGGCTGGCCCTGACCATGATCGGCATCACCATGAGTCGTGTGGTTTGGTCTATGGTCGCGAGATAGCTCAAGTATTGCTGGGGCGGAGAAGGATCTCTCTGTGCGTTCCGAGCTGTCGATGAGGTCGGGGTCGGCAGCATGGTTTGACCGTACAGGGACCATTTGCCCGCCTGAGGTGCGTAGTGAAAGGCGCTCGGTCCTGGCTGCATGAACCTGATTGGATGCCTGCCCGCCACACCAAACCAATGGACTTGCAGTGTCCTCGGCTGAGCTGTGGCTGTCGGTTCCGCTTCGGCCTTGTCGTTGCGCTCTGTTTCTTGTGGCCGCAACCGCTCTATGGCCTCGAAGGGATCCTCCCAGATTCTGGCCGGGACCGACTCGAAGGGATCCGTGGGCTCGGGACCGACGCTGGCCCTGGGGGGGCGGTGCGATTCGAGTGGATTCGGATCCAGGACCGCGGCCAGAATCAGCAGAGCCGCGACGATGACTCCAGACAGATTGATCGGAAGCTGCTGTCCGCTCATGGGGCCGCCTCACAGCAGGATAACGGAAGGCAGGTCATGGAACCGTCACGGTTTCCATGGCGCCCGATCTGAATATAGTCTACGAAAAGTGTTTTTGGCGGGCGGTCATCGGCATTCGTCTTCTGGCTGTATGGCCTGTCTGTTGGATCCGGCATTCGAATGTCGCTCGATGGGTTGTCGGAGGCCGGCTGAGAATCAGCCCTGCCGACCGACCTTTCAGGCGTTATATCTGTTCGATGTTCCCAGGCTTTCACCAGGGATATGGGGATCGTGCCTCGACCGGGTTTTCCATGGGCGCTCGCCCGGCTGCGAGCAGATCCTTCTCTGTCCGCGATTCGTGTGTGTCGGGACGGGCGGAGCCTTCAATCTGACGAAAAGAGATCTGAGATCGTTTATTCTCGTTGCTGCTGCTCGTTGCGTTCCGTGTTCCGTTCCGTGAATGGGCGCAGAGAGTGGCGGACTCGAGGCGGAAGTGCGTACTCGGGCGGGCTCGGCAATGCAGTCCCGTGCGGTCGCGGGCCTCGAGTCCGGACGATTCGCCGCAGGCTCGAAGAGCGGCTTGGATCTATATGATCCAGTGCCGCCCGCCGCGGCATGGCCGCTCGCGCGAATTTGTTCCTGGTGCGGTTGGTGTCATCCAAGGATCGAAGAACATGTTTGCTATCAGCTCGGGTTGGCCTGACCCAAGCCCCTCTGGGTCTTTTCGCGTCCGGATCGGGTGCGCTCGGCCATGAGTTCTGCTCCCAACGCATATAGACATCGCCCATGGTTTCGCCAAGCCGTCTTGTTTGACCCAGGGGCCCGCGCGGGGTATCTGAGGTGCTTGCTTTTCGGGATCGTACTGCTGTCGCCGACGGCTGTGACGGCGGCCGCCGAGGGTGCAGAGGACGGACCGCTTCGCGATCTGCTGGCTCTGCTGGACGAGGAGACCGAGCTGGCTACCCGCAGTGGCATGAATGCCGATTTCATCCCGGGCATGGCCTCCATCCTGGATGGCGAGGAACTGCTGCTGCGTGGAGCGCGCACGGTTTGGGAAGCCTTGTCTCTGGTGCCGGGCGTCGCCCAGGGGCTGGAGATGACCGGAGAGCGTCAGGTCCTGAGCCGAGGTGTCGGCTATTCGGGGTACACCTCGGGCAACATCAAGCTGATGCTGGATGGCGTGCCCCTCAACTCCGCGGTCATGGCGACCGCCAACGCCTTGCTCAACCTGCCGATCGAGCAGGTCGAGCGCATCGAGGTGATCCGGGGTCCCGGCGCCTCCGTGCATGGCGAATACGCCTATGCCGGCGTGATCAACGTGATCAGCCGCAAGCGCGAGCGCCGGATCCATGTCCAGCTGGGAGAGGGTGGCTCCAGGGGGGTCGGCGGCGTCTGGTATTGGGAGGATCCCGAGCGCGACCTGGATCTGTCGATCAATTTCGTCGGCGTGGAGGGCGAGGGTGGTGCCTGGGTCGACAGGGATGCGCTCTACAATAGGGGCCTCGAGTCCTACTCCTACGCCCCCGGCCGCTCCAACGAGTCGTCGCGTTTCCGCAGTCTGCTCGTCGATATGAGCTGGGGCGGGACCCTGGTCTCCTTGCAGGTTCTGAACGACGAATACGGCGACTATTACGGTGCCCATCATTATCTTCCGCCCGATGACGATCGGCTGGCCACCGAGCAGCGTTTCGTCACCGGACGCATCAGCCACGAGCTGATCCTCTCGGATACCTTGCGGGCGGATCTGCGCGCCGAGACCTGGCGTCACGATCGCTCGAGCGATCTCTATCTGCTTCCTGCCGGTTTCATGGGGATGGAGTCCGCGCTCTATGTCGAGCAGGATTACGACGAGGCCCGCTATCAGCTGGGCGCGGATCTGCATTGGCAGCCGAACGCACGGCATCAGCTGCTGCTCGGCCTGGAGGGCGGTCGCGCCGAGCTGCTGGATCCTCCGAGCGAGCATTGGTATACCGAGCGTCATCGGCGGATTCTCAGCGCGCTGGTGCAGGACCAGTTTCGGGCGACCGAGCGCATCGATCTGACCGCGACGGTCAGGCTCGACGATTACAGCGATGTCGGGAGCTTCGTCAGTCCCAGGCTGGCGGGGGTTTGGCGTTTCGACGACCACAACATCTTCAAACTGCAGTATGCCCGCGCCTTCCGGCCGCCGACCTTTCACGATCTCGAATATCCGGCCGAGGATCCGGTCAAGACGAGCGCGGTCAGCACCTACGAGATCGGTTACATTCGCAAGCAGGCGCGCTGGGAGGCGCGCCTCATCCTCTTCCAGTCCGATCTGGAGCGTCCCGTGACCATCGCCATGGGGGGCAGCGGGTTCGTCAACACTGCCGACGCGCGTCTGCGCGGCGTCGAGCTGGAGTACGAGTATCGGGTCGGACCCGATCTCAAGTTGGATCTATCCGCTTCCTATGTGGATGCGCGTCGCCTGGACGACGATGAGTCGCTGGAGGGCGGAACGGATCTGCTGGCCAACCTCGCCCTGCTATGGCGGCCCCTGCAGGACTGGACGGCGGCGGTTCAGTTGCGCTACGTCGGCGAGCGAGTCCGCGCCCTCTACGATGCCCGCGATCCCTTGCCGGGCTATACCCTGGCCGATCTCAGTCTGCAGTACCGCCCCGCCGCCAGGGGGCCCTTCGGGACCCTCGGGGTGAAGAATCTCACCGATGCCGATTATGCCTATCCCGATCAGTCGTTCGTCGGGGGCAGTCACGTGATGCCGGACGATTATCCACGTCCCGGCCGCACCTGGTGGCTGTCGGTCGGCTACAATTTCTGACCCGTCGACCATTATCGGTCTATATCCCAATGACCGGCCTTGCTTCTGGATTGATTCGTATCCTGATACTGGGGCTCTGCCTCTGTCTCGGCGTTTCGAACTCGGCCTCCGGGGGGGAGACGCTGTGGCGCGAGGACGCGCAGCGTTTTCGGGTCGGGCTCAAACTGTTTCCCGCCTGTCTGGGCGCTCTGGAGTCGCTCGCCGAGTACAGCACCCCGGACGGCAGGCTGCTGATACTGGTGGTCTACGAAGGATCCGATTCCGCGGCGCGTCAGGCGGCATCCAACCTGGATGCGATCGGTGAGATTCGCGGTATTCCGCTCGACGTACGGCTCCAGTCGGCCATGACCCTGGATGACTACCGGGGCGATGCGCCCGGTGGCATCTTCGTCGCGAGCGTCGGCATTCCGCCGGCTCGGTTGAAGGGCTGGTCCGTGCGCCATCGCGCCTTGGTCTTCTCGCCCTTTTCCGGCGCCGTCGAGGATGGGGCCGTCGCCGGTCTCTATGTGGCCGACCGAATCCTTCCCTACGTCAATCGAGCGCAAGCGCGACGCGCCAAGGTTCGGTTCAGGTCATTCTTCCTTGAGGTCGCGCGGTCCTATGAAGATGAGTGACAACGTCTTCATCGCCCATTGGCGCCCTTCGCTCCGGTTCGAGCGGAATCTGGCACTGATCTTCGGTCTGCTGGGTCTGACGCTCACGGTACTGATCGCCTTGCATTGGTACCTGGTGCTGGAGCCCACGCTCCGCATGGAGGCCGAAGGCCGATCCAGCGCGCTGGCTCATGCCCAGGTTCAGACGATCGAGAAGCTGCTGGACAGCGATATGACGCCCGCGCGTCTGCGCAACGAGCTCCAGACGGCCATGGACGGCATCCTGCTGCTCAAGGATCAGGCGACCGGCGCGCCCTTCGTCTACCGGATCACGCTGAAGCTGGATTACGATCTGTTCGATGCCCCCCGGGGAAGCCTCGATCTGACCCTGGGGCCGGGTGGCTGCGAGAACTGCTTCGTGTCCAGGGTGCCGCTCTACCATCCTCAGGATAGGCTCCTGATCGGGGTGGTGACCTGCTATTCCAGCACCCAGTTCCTCGATCATCTGATCGCGGATCTTCGCGCCAAGCTGCTGTGGGTGGTGGGGATCGTATTGTTCCTGATCCTGCTGGCCTGGTTCGAGACGAATCGTCTGCTCCGTCGTCTGCAGGACAGCGAGACCAATCTCGCCACCATCTTCGAGGCCGCGCCATCCCCCATGGTGCTCCATGTCGAGGGGCAGCTCGGTCTGCGCAAGGCCAACGAGGCGGCGAAGCGCTACCTGGGGCTCGAGGAGGACGCGACGGGTCTGCTCTCCAGCGATGCCTGGCTGGCGCTCTATGCGGCCGGTCTGCCGGACGCGATGGGCGAGCGGCGCGAGACGCGGATCCAAAAGGGTGATGGCGAGGTGCGCTGGGCGCTGGTGTCGGCGAAGTCGATCGAGCTCGCGCGCGAGCCCGGCAAGCTGATCACCCTGGTGGACGTCTCCGAGCTGAAGGCCACTCAGGACGAGCTGCGCTCGGCCTCCTTCACCGACGCCCTGACCAGCCTCTACAATCGGCGCTTTCTCTATCTGCGTCTCGCCAAGGAGATCGATCTGGTGAGGCGCTATGGACATCCCTTGTCGATCATCCTGTTCGACCTGGACCATTTCAAGCGGATCAACGATACCTTCGGTCACAGGGTCGGGGACGACGTGCTGGTGCAGGTCGCCGGAGCGCTCCGAACCTGTATCCGCGACGTGGACGTCGCCGGGCGCTACGGCGGAGAGGAATTTCTCGTCATCCTGCCTCATTCGACGGCGGCTCAGGCGTTCGAGGTGGCCGAGCGGATTCGCCATCTGCTCAAGGGGGTCGTCTGGCCGCAGAAGGATCTGCAGGTGACCATCAGCGGCGGGATCGGCCAGTATGGAGGCGAAGGGCTCGACGAGTTCGTGGATCTGGCCGACCAATGGCTCTACGCGGCCAAGGAGCGGGGCAGGGACTGCGTCCTCGGCCCGCCCGGCTGAGTGGCCCGCCGACGGGACCTTCGGGGCGAGCGCCTGCTCGACCCCCCGCGGGCTTCGGGTGCGTCTCAGCCCTTCATCGAGGAGAAGAACTCGTCGTTCGTCTTGGTCGCCTTGAGCTTGTCGTGCAGGAACTCCATCGCGGCCAGCTCGTCCATGGGATGCAGAATCTTGCGCAGGATCCACATCTTCTGCAGCTCGGCCGGTCCCATCAGCAGTTCCTCGCGGCGGGTGCCCGAGCGGTTGATGTTGATGGCGGGGAAGATCCGTCGCTCGGCGATGCGTCGGTCCATGTGGATCTCCATGTTGCCCGTGCCCTTGAACTCCTCGTAGATGACGTCGTCCATGCGCGATCCGGTGTCGATCAGGGCGGTGGCGATGATGGTCAGGCTGCCGCCTTCCTCGACGTTGCGCGCCGCGCCGAAGAAGCGCTTGGGGCGCTGCAGGGCATTGGCGTCGACGCCGCCGGTGAGCACCTTGCCCGAGGAGGGCACGACCGTGTTGTAGGCGCGGGCGAGTCGGGTGATGGAGTCGAGCAGGATGACCACGTCCTTCTTGTGCTCGACCAGCCGCTTGGCCTTCTCGATGACCATCTCGGCCACCTGGACGTGGCGGGTCGCGGGCTCGTCGAAGGTGGAGGAGATGACCTCGCCGCGCACCGAGCGGGTCATCTCCGTGACCTCCTCTGGACGCTCGTCGATCAACAGCACGATCAGGTGGCAGTCCGGATGATTGTGTCCGATCGACTGGGCGATGTTCTGCAGCATCATGGTCTTGCCCGCCTTGGGCGGCGAGACGATGAGTCCGCGCTGGCCCTTGCCGATGGGGGCGACCAGATCGATGGTGCGGGCCGTGATGTCCTCGGTGCTGCCGTTGCCGATCTCCAGCGTCAGGCGTTCCTGGGCGAACAGCGGGGTGAAGTTCTCGAACAGGATCTTCGACTTGGCGTTCTCGGGCCGGTCGAAGTTGATGTCGTTGACCTTGAGGAGGGCGAAATAGCGTTCGCCGTCCTTGGGCGGGCGGATCTTGCCCGAGATGGTGTCGCCGGTGCGCAGGGCGAAGCGGCGGATCTGGCTCGGCGAGACATAGATGTCGTCCGGACCGGCGAGATAGGAGGCGTCCGCCGAGCGCAGGAAACCGAAGCCATCCGAGAGGATCTCCAGGACGCCGTCGCCGTAGATGTCCTCTCCACGCTTGGCCTGTGCCTTGAGGATGGCGAAGATCAGGTCCTGCTTGCGGGAGCGTCCGACGCCCTCGATCTCCATGGATTGCGCCAGGGCGACCAGATTGGGCACCGGCGTCTTCTTCAATTCGGTTAGATTCATCACGGTTATCGTAAGACAGAGGTCATGGCTGGCAGACGGCGCCCCGCGTAGGAATCGAAGTCGCGAGGAAATGCGGGTGAGGGGCGGCAGTTTACCGGAGAGAGGGCGCCCGATCGGGCGCCCCGTATTTGATTCGGATCAGGCGGTCTCCTGGGGACTCGACCTAGTTGCTGGTCTCGTCTGGTTCGAACGTCACAGATTGCTGTCGATGAAGGCCGTCAGCTGCGATTTGGAGACGGCCCCGACCTTGGTCGCCTCGACCTCGCCGCCACGGAACAGCATCAGAGTCGGGATGCCGCGGATGCCGTATTTGGGAGGCGTGTTCGGATTCTCGTCGATATTGAGCTTGGCGACCTTGATGCGACCGGCATACTCCCCGGCGATCTCGTCGAGCACTGGGGCGATCATCTTGCAGGGTCCGCACCAGTCGGCCCAGTAATCCACCAGCACGGGTTCGGGGGATTTGAGAACCTCTTCTTCGAAAGAGTCATCGGTCACATGGACGATGCTATCGCTCACTGAAGTCGTCTCCCATATTGCTTGTAATAATTCGTTAAAAAGAGTATCGCGTATCGCGGGTGTGAGGGCTTGCCGTCGGTTTGGGACGTCGCGCGGATCGGGCGAGGAGCGGGCGGGCGAATTGGCGTTGGTATGAGCCCTTGAGTAAGATGCTATTTGATCCAAACGCAAGATAATTTGCAAGCCTTGCCCTCTGCGAGGTTCGTCACAGTTCACACGAGCCCAGCTCCAGACGCCCAGCTTCATGACTGACACACATCTCACCACGATTCGCTTCGACTCCTTCGCGCTCGATCAGCGGATCCACGCCGGCTTGGCCGATGCGGGCTTCTCGCTCTGCACGCCGATCCAGGCCCAAACCCTCCCAATCGCCCTGGAAGGCCGCGACGTCGCGGGACAGGCCCAGACGGGAACGGGCAAGACCGCCGCCTTCCTCTTGGTCCTGATGCAGCGTCTGTTGAGTCGGCCGGCACCCGAGCCCGCCTCCATCTCGCGGCCGCGCGCGCTCATCCTGGCGCCGACCCGCGAGCTGGCGGTGCAGATCCACAAGGACACCTTGCTGCTGGCGCGGCATACCGGGCTGCGGACCCAGGTGGTCTACGGCGGTACCGGCTATCAGAAGCAGCGCGACGACCTGGCTGCCGGCGTCGATATCCTGATCGGCACGCCCGGTCGGCTGATCGACTACTTCAAGCAGCATGTCTTCGATCTCAAGGGGATCGAGGTCGTGGTTCTGGACGAGGCCGACCGCATGTTCGATCTCGGCTTCATCAAGGATATCCGCTATCTGTTCCGGCGCATGCCACCGCCCGAGTCCAGATTGGGAATGCTCTTCTCCGCGACCCTGTCCTATCGGGTGACGGAGCTCGCCTACGAGCACATGAACCACCCCCAGTTGGTCAAGGTGGAAGCGGAGACCATCACCGCCGACCGGGTGCGCCAGTGCTGCTACATGACCTCGAACGAGGAGAAGATCCCGCTGCTGATCGGTCTGGTCCGGAGCTGGGAGGATGCGCGCATCATGGTGTTCGTCAACACCAAGCGCGAGGCCGACCGCGTCTGGGGCTATCTCCAGGGCAACGGCATCAATACCGCCGTGCTCTCGGGCGACGTGCCGCAGAAGAAGCGGCTCAAGCTGCTGCGCGACTTCACCGAGGGCTCCCTTCCCGTCCTGGTCGGGACGGACGTGGCCGCGCGCGGCCTGCACATCCCTGACGTCAGCCACGTGGTCAACTACGATCTGCCCGAGGATCCCGAGGACTATGTGCATCGCATCGGACGCACCGCGCGGGCGGGCGCCACGGGCGACGCCATCGGCTTCGTCTGCGAGACCTATGCCTTCTGTCTGCCCGATATCGAGGCGTACATCGGCTCCAAGATCCCGGTATTGCCCGTCGACGCCGCGCTTCTGGCCGAGGTCGATCCGCGTAGCAAGCTGCGTCCCGATCGGGCGGATCGCGAGGCTCGTCGTGACGGCGGGCGCAAGTCTCGGCGCGATTCGCCCCGGGACGGCGAGCGCGAGGGACGCGAGCGTCGGCCGCGCAAGGGCGAGCCCAGGAGAACGTCCAGGGACGAGCCGGACGCTGGCGTCGCGGATGCCGCTTCCGTCGAGCCGCCTTCCGAGGCTGATCGGCCCAGGAAGCCCGAGCGCAGGAGGACGCCCAGGGACGAGCCGGCCACTGGCGTCGCGGATGCTGCTCCCGTCGAGTCGCCTTCCGAGGCTGATTGGTCCAAGAAGCCCGAGCGCCCGCCGAAGGTCGAGCCGAGCCCATTGCTGCCCGCGCTGCCCATCGAGCAGGCGGCCCTGACCAGCCCGCCGCCGCCCTCCGTCCTGGCTCAGGTGGGGGCGATGGTCGAGCCAGCGGGATCGGGAGCCGAGGATGAGACGTCTTCGGAAGAGCCGAAGCGCAAGCGCCGTCGGCGTCGGCGCAAATCCTCGAGCGAATCGACGGGTGCGGGCACGGAGGATACGGCACCGACATCCGAATCGGTCGAGTGAGACGGGTCGCCGATCAGCGCAGCCCGGGCGGAAGGAGCTCGGAGAAGTTGCGGATGGCGGCGATCCCCGATGGCGAATCCTGGGGCGCCCGGGTGGAATCCGGCTCCAGGACGGCGATGGTCCAGCTCAGTCCATAGTCCCGCGCGGCCCTCAGTACATCGAGATTGTCATCGACGAAGAGGGTGCGTTCCGGGTCGAATGGCTCCATGGCCTGCAGCAGTGGCCAGAAATCGGCCGATTCCTTGGCTTCGCCGAGTTCATGAGACGAAATGATGCGCTCGAAATGACCGGCGAGACGGGTACGCTCGAGTTTCATGGCCAGGGTTTTTTGATGTGCGTTGGTCACCAGAACGCGGCGCTTGCCCAGTCTGGAGATCCACTCCAGGAAGTCCATGACATGCGGGTGCACCGCGATCAGGTGCTCGACCTCCTGCTTGAGCAGCAGGATGTCGAGTCCGAGCTCGCGGCTCCAATGGTCCACGCAATACCAGTTCAAGGTGCCCTGGATGTCCCGGTAGCGTGAATGCAGTAGGGCCTTGCCCTCCTCGGCCGAGATGCCTTTGGTCTCGGCGTAGCGGCGCGGGACGTGCTCGAGCCAGAAATGGTTGTCGAAATGCAGATCGAGCAGCGTGCCGTCCATATCGAGGAAGACGCTGTCGATTCCATCCCAGTCGATGCCGATGTCTGGTGCGTTCATGGTCGTCGGGTTCTTCCTCGGATCAGGCTGTCCAAATGCTCAGGTCGTCACAATAGCAGGAGCCCTTCGATGCGGCCGAAACCCAAGATACATGCCCGCCGCCTGGTGGCCCAGAGCAGGCTGTTCCGGATCGAGGAGATCGATCTCGAGTTCGCCAACGGCAGCCGACGTACCTACGAGCGCGTGCCGGGCGGCGCCGATTCGGTGTTGATCGTGCCCATGCTGGATGCCGAGACCCTGCTTCTGATTCGCGAGTATGGTGCCGGTAGCGAGCGTTACGAATTGGGGCTGCCAAAGGGGGTCGTCGAACGCGGCGAGGATCCGCTGTCCGCGGCCAATCGCGAGATCCAGGAAGAGATCGGATACGGCGCGCATCGACTGCGGATCATCGATCGGCTCTCGCTGGTGCCGGGATACATCGAGCACCATAGTCTGATCGTCCTGGCCCAGGATCTCTACCCCAGTCGACTCCAGGGCGACGAGCCCGAGCCGATCGAGGTGGTGCCCTGGCGGCTGTCCGAGGTCGATGCGCTGCTGGCGCGCGAGGATTTCGACGAGGCCCGCTCGATCGCCGCGCTCTTCCTGGCGATGCGGGTGATGGGTCGAGGAGAATGAGCGATTCAAGGCGTGCCATTTTCGTTTCCCTGGATGGAGGTTCGCGATGTTGCCGCGACGCGATCGGTCATGGCCGTTCCTGAAGGGCGTTCTGCTCTGTTCCTTGACCCTTTCCTCGCCCATGGCGGCGGATCTCGACACCGGCGATGCCTACAGCTTCGACGATTTCCCCCGTGAGGAGCCGCTGGTCTATCCGGACTGGTTCAAGCGCAGCTTCTTGGATATCCGCACCGATCTGGAAGAGGCGCTCGCCGCCGGCAAACGGGGCTTGATGGTCTATTTCGGTCAGCAGCGCTGTCCCTATTGTCAGCGCCTGATGCGCGTGAATTTCGGCTTGTCGGACATCGTCGAATATACCCGGCGTCATTTCGATGTCGTCCCCATCGATATCCACGGGATCGAGGAGGTCGCGACCTTGGACGGCGATCTGGTGTCCGAGCAGGAATGGGCGCTGCGCGAGGAAACCGACTTCACCCCCTCGATCCTCTTCTACGACGCCGAGGGTCGGGAGGCGCTGCATCTGCGCGGCTATTATCCGCCCTATCAGTTTCGTGCCGCGCTCGAATACGTGGCCGACGGCCACTATCGGCGCGAGTCCTTCCGCGATTATCTCGCCCGAGGCGAGAACCGCATGGTGTTCGACTCCGAGGATCTGAACGAGGAGTCCTTCTTCGCCCCGCCACCGCATAATCTGGACCGCCGCGTTCGCGCCGAGCGGCCGCTGGTCGTCTTCTTCGAGCAGGGCGATTGCCATCCCTGCGACGTGCTGCACGGTCAGGCGTTGCGCGAGCCGGCCGTGAGGCGTCATTTCGGCGATCTGGATGCCGTGCAGCTCGACATCCGCTCGGAGACGCCCCTGATCACGCCCGGCGGAAGGCGCACCACGGCCAGGGACTGGGCCGCCGATCTGGGGCTCTTCTATGCCCCGGCGCTGCTCTTCTTCGACGAGGCGGGACGCGAATTCCTGCTTCTCGACTCGGTGGCGGGCTTCTATCGGCTGCGTCAGGTGATGAGATACGTTGCCGCCAAGGCCTATCGAGATCGAAGCTACGGGGCCTGGAGAGCGTCGCGCAGGGAGTGAGAACAGGCTGCCTGAAACCCGTTTCGGGTTGCGCCATCCGTCGGTCATCGCTTGGTTCTGATCGGCCGCCAAGTGTCTGATATGCGGGTGCCGGTGGTCGACGTCAGACTGACTGCGGCGCGAATTCCGCAGATGTCCATAATATTTCCGTCGCCCGATGGCTGGGCGTTTCTGTTATTTTCGCGCATTGCAGCATGGGGCCGGACTGGACCCGTGCTTTTTTCCGTTACGAGGCAGATCGATGCAAAGCGTCTATATCGCCGGTGCTGGTGCTGGCAGTGGTAAATCCGTGGTCGTGCTCGGGATCATGGAAATGTTGTCGACCGTCAATCGCAAGGTCGGATTCTTCAGGGCCTTTGCTCCGAGGGGGATCCAGCCGGACAATCTGACCGCGCTCATCATGAGCCGCTACGATTTGCCCTTTCCTCCCGAGATGCTCTATGGCTGCACGGTCGAGACCGCCCGTCAGCTGATCGGCAGCGGCCGTTACGAAGAGCTGCTCAAGCTCATCATGAACAAGTTCAAGATGCTCGAGGAGCGGTGCGATCTGGTGGTCTGCGCCGGTACCGACTACAACGGCCTCATCCAGTCGCTCGAGTTCGGATTCAACGTCGATCTGGCCAACAACTTCGGCTGTTGTCTGGTGCCCGTGGTGCGCGGCTTCGAGCGCACCCCGCAGGAGGCCGTGGACGCGCTCCATATCTCTCAGGAGGTGGTGCGCGAGCGGGGAGGCGACGTCCTGGCCACGATCGTCAACGGCGTGAACCCCGAGTATTGCGAGACGGTTCGCGGCCGAGTGAACGACATGTTCTCGGACGAGGAGCGGGTCTACATCTTTCCCGAGCAGTCCGCGCTGGGGATGCCGACGCTCGGCGAGATCCGTCAGGCGCTGCATGCCGAGTGCCTGTACGGCGCTGGCGACGCCATGCAGCAGGTGGTCACCAACTACAAGATCGCGGCCATGGAGATCCCGGATTTCCTCGGCTACATCGAGGACGGTTGCCTCATCATCACCCCCGGCGACCGTGCCGACATCATTCTGGCCAGCCTGGTCGCGGATGCCTCCAGCGCATTCCCCAGGGTCGCGGGGCTGCTGCTGACCGGCGGACAGCGTCCGGCCGACCGGGTCCAGCAACTGATCGACGGTCTGCGCCGGACCAATGTCTCCATTCTGCAGGTGCCGGAAGACACCTTCACCACGGCGATGAAGGTCAATAGCATCGAGGCGACCGTCCTGCCGGGCGACGATCGCAAGATCGCCGCCGCGCTGGGTCTGTTCGAGGGCCAGGTCGACATCGACGATCTGCGCCGCCGGGTCGCGGTGCACCACTCCGAGCGGACGACGCCGCTGATGTTCGAGTACGAGCTCATCCGCCGCGCCAAATCGAAGCGCCAGCGGATCGTCCTGCCCGAGGGCGCGGACGAGCGCATCCTGCGCGCGGCCGAGATCCTCGCCCTGCGTCAGGTCGCCGATCTCGTCCTGCTCGGCAACCCCGAGCGCATCCAGCGCCGGGTCGGCGAGCTGGGTCTGAAGATCGAGGACATCCAGATCATCGATCCGGCCACCTCGCCGGACCGCGAGCGCTATGCCCAGACCTATTACGAGCTGCGCAAGCACAAGGGCATCTCGCAGCAGATGGCCCACGATGTCGTGGAGGACGTGAGCTACTTCGGTACCCTCATGGTCTATCTCGGCGACGCCGACGGCATGGTCTCGGGCGCGACCCATACCACGCAGCACACCATCCGGCCCTCCTTCGAGACCATCAAGACTCAGCCGAGCGTCAAGCTGGTCTCCAGCGTCTTCTTCATGTGTCTGGCCGATCGCGTCCTGGTCTACGGCGACTGCGCGGTCAATCCCAACCCCAATGCCGAGGAACTGGCCGACATCGCCATCACCTCGGCGGCGACCGCGGCCGCCTTCGGCATCGAGCCGCGGATCGCCATGCTCTCCTATTCGAGCGGATCCTCGGGCAAGGGCGAGGACGTCGAGCGCGTGCGCGAAGCGGTGGGCATGGTTCGCGAGCGTCGCCCGGACCTCAAGGTCGAGGGTCCCATCCAATACGACGCCGCCGTCGACATCAATGTCGGGCGCTCCAAGATGCCGGGCAGCGAGGTGGCCGGGCATGCCACCGTGCTCATCTTCCCCGACCTCAATACCGGCAACAACACCTACAAGGCCGTCCAGCGCAGCGCCGGCGCGGTCGCTATCGGTCCTGTGCTGCAAGGGCTGAACAAGCCCGTCAACGACCTCAGCCGCGGCTGTACCGTGACCGACATCGTCAATACCGTGGCCATCACCGCCATTCAGGCGCAGGCCGAGCAAGAGATCAAGATCGAGGGAAACGCAGAATGAAAGTGCTGGTACTCAACTCCGGAAGCTCGTCCATCAAGTATCAGCTCTTCAGAAGCGACGACTGGGTGGCCATCGCCAGCGGTCAGATCGGCCGCATCGGCGAGGCCGAGGGCGATCTCAAGATGGAATGGATCGACGCCGATGGCCAGTCCCAGTGCTCCAAGGACAATCGTCCGATTCCGGCGCATCAGGAGGGCATCGATCACATCGTCGACAAGCTCCAGGAGCAGGGCGTCCTGGCCGACGTCACCGAGCTTTCCGCCATCGGTCACCGCGTCGTGCACGGCGGGCCGCACTTCAAGCATCCGGTCGTGGTCGACGACGAGGTCGAGGCCGAGATCCGCAGCGTCATCCCGCTGGCGCCGCTGCACAACCCCGGTCATCTGGCCGGCATCGAGGTGGCGCGCAAGCATTTTCCGAGCGTGCCCTCGGTGGTGGTGTTCGACACCGCCTTCCACCAGACCATGCCGCCCGTGTCCTATCGCTATGCGATCCCGGAATATCTCTATACCGAGCATCGCATCCGCCGCTACGGCTTCCACGGCACCTCGCATCAATACGTCTCCAAGCGTGCCGCGGCCATGCTCGACAAGCCACTCGCCGAGTGCAATCTCATCACCCTGCACCTGGGCAACGGCGCCAGCGCCGCCGCCATCCGCAACGGCCAGTGCGTCGACACATCGATGGGTCTGACCCCGCTGGAGGGTCTGGTGATGGGCACCCGTTCGGGCGACATCGATCCGGCGGTGCTCATCTATCTGTGGAAGAATCTCGATCTCAACGCCGCGGCGGTCAGCCATCTGCTCAATCGCCAGAGCGGTCTGCTCGGCATTTGCGGCGTCAACGACATGCGCGAGATCAGCCACCAGGCCGAAGAGGGCAACAAGCGCGCCCAGCTGGCGATCGACATGACCCTGCATCGCCTGAAGAAGTACATCGGCGCCTACTATGCCGAGCTGGGAGAGGTCGATGCCATCGTCTTCACCGGTGGGATCGGCGAGAACTCGGTCGAGATCCGTCACGGCGCCTGCGAGGGGCTGAAACGGCTTGGTATCGAGATGGACGAGGCGGCCAACGCCGAGCGGATTCCCGGAGAGCGCGTCGTCAGCACACCCGACAGCGAGGTCAAGCTGCTGGTGATTCCAACCAACGAGGAACTCGAGATCGCCCAGCAGGCCTTGGCCACCGTCAGTTGACCGGAACGCTGGTGTTGGGCCGCGCGCCAACCCTGTAAATGCTGGATAATTGGCGTCCCGAGGAGCCTCTGGGCCATATCCAACAATAAACCACCCAAGGGAGGTGACGATGTCCGACTCCAGCGATTCGTTCTGGAAACTCATCGCCGTTTTTCTGTTTCTCGCCCTGGCCGGGGTCTATTCGCTGTACGACTGGTACGGCGATCGGCTCAAGGCCGAGATCGTCGAAAGGGATGCGCTGATCGACCAATCGCGCTCCGCCGTCCATGATGCGGATGAGCGGCGTCTGCAATCCGAGGCGGAGCAGAAGTCCATTCGCAGTCAGATCCAGTCGCTGAAGGAGCAGCATCAAGCCGAGCTGGACCGGCTGGCCGGACGGATCGATGCGCTGAAGCAGGAGAAGGCGCAGCTCGAGCTGGCCATCGATGGTTCCAATTCGGATCATCTGGTCGAGCTGGATGCCGCTCGCCGGAAGTTGGAGCAGGTCGAGGGCGAGAAGCAGTCGCTCGAGGCGGCCAATGCCGAATTGGAGAAGCTGTACGAGGCGGCGCATGAGCGCGCGATCTCGCTCAAGAACGATCTCGACAAGGTCGATCAGGCCATCGCCAAGACCGCCGAGGAGCATCAGGCCAAGATCGCCGAACTGGAGCGTCACCTGAACGAGCGGGTCAACCTGGCGCGTACCACGCCGATGGACGAGACCCTGGTGCGGGCGGCTCAGGAGGTCGGCGTTCTGCCGAAGCCGGAGGGCGATGTGGATGGGGCCGATCTGCAGGGGCTGACCCAGCAACTGGATGAGGCCAACGCCAAGCTGGAATCGCTCGCCGCCGAGCACGAGGCAACCCGCGAGCAGCTGGCCGAGGCCCAGGCGAGGCTGGAGCAGACCCAGGACGAGCTCGAAGGCGCCAAAGCCGATTTGGCATCGGCTCGGGAGCCGGCCCAGTCCGGTGCCGCGGACGAGGCGCCGGCCGCCGAGCTCGAGGATCTGAATCAGCGGCTGGCGGCAGAGCGTAAGGTCCGGGCCGCGCTTCAGGGGCAGCACGAGGCGGCGATCGCCGCGCTCCAGACCTCTCTCGAGGAGGCCAAGGCCAAGCTCGCCGCTTCCACCCAGGAGCTCGATCAGGCCCGGGTGAGTCTGGACGAGGCCGATCAGGTCATGGCCCAGCGTCTGGATGAGGCGCAGGCCAAGGTCGCGTCGCTCGAAACGGATCTGGAGCAGGAAAGGGCCAAGGTCGCCGACCTGCAGAGCGGAGACCAGGATGCCTTGCAGGCGGCTCGCGAGAAGCTGGCACGGCTCGAGACCGAGCTGGAGCAGGCCAGGTCCGCGGACGTCAAGGTCGACGAAACCGCGGCCAAGCGACTGGCCCAGGCCCAGGGCCGGATCGCCGCGCTCGAGGAGACCCTGGCCGAGGTGCGCCAGCAGATGAAGGGACAGGGCGCCGAGGTGCGTCTAGAGGCCGAGGCCAAGCTCGCCAAGCTGCGCGAACTCTCCGCCAGCTACGCCGATCTGGGCGGGACCTATACCGCTCAAGGCGTTCTGGTCCGACTGCCCGAAAGCGAGCTGCGCTTCCCGCCCGGCCAGTCGCAGCTTCCTTCCGGCGACTTGCCCAGTCTCAATCGCATCGCCAAGCTGCTCGCACGGCATTCGGAGCTGAGCGTGCGCGTGGAGGGGCATACCGACAGCAGTGGTGGCTCGGCGTTGAACCGCGAGCTGTCCCTGAAACGGGCCGAGGCGGTGCGCGATGCCTTGGTCGAGCGCGGTGTGGATGCGGACCGCATCGTCGCCGACGGGCTGGGTTCCGAACGTCCGATCGCGGACAACGCAACCTCGCGGGGGCGTAGCCTGAACCGTCGGGTCGAGATCTATCTGCGGGACTGAGGTTCTCTCGATGTTCGAGCGGACTCTGCGCCGCTCGGGCATCGTGCATCGGCGTCTATCCGCCCATTCACCTTTTCCTCGCCCTTTTGGCTTGGTCCGGTCGCGTTTCGCGGGCGGCTCGGAGTCTGCCGGTCGGTGTGCGAGGCGATTGAGCGCCTTGCCGTCGAGCGGGCGACCTCTCGGAGATCGCCAGGATCAGCCCGAGGCTGACGAACCCCGTGACCAGGCTGCTTCCGCCATGGCTGATGAAGGGCAGGGTGATCCCTGTCAAGGGGATGAACTTGGTGACGCCGCCGAGGTTCAGAAAGGTCTGGATGACGAGTACGCTGGTGAGACCGACACAGAGTAGCCTGCCGAAGTTCGACCGGGTTCGGTCGGCGATTTCGAGCATGCGGCCGAACAGGATGAGGAAGAAGATCAGCAGTAGGGTGCAGCCGACGAAGCCGAGCTCCTCGCCGATCACGGCGTAGATGAAGTCGGACTGGGCGATCGGGGTGTATTCCGGGTGACCCTCGCCGAAACCCTCGCCCCAGAGCCCGCCCGAGTACATGCCCGACAGCCCCTGCAGGATCTGCCAGCTGTTTCCGGTGGGGTCCTCGAAGGGCGACAGCCAGGCCGCGATGCGCCGTTGGCCGTGCGCGAAGATCTCCAGGATCAGATAGCCGGCAGCCGAGGCGAGCAGGGCGCCCAGTATCAGGTATCCACGCCTGCCGGTCCCGACGAAGAGCATCAGCAGCAGCGTCACGCTGAGGACGACGAAGAGTCCCAGGTCGCGCTGCAGTAGGAGCAGCCCGGCCAGCAGGATCCAGAACAGGGCCAGGGGCAGCAGTGCGCGCAGCGGGGGGATCGGAACGGCGGCCTTGCCCCAGTTGCCCAGCCGCCGGCCGTGACGATCGATGAAACCGGCCAGGAAGAGCACCACGGTCACCTTGAGCAGTTCGGTCGGGGTGACGAGCCCCGCACCATAGACGGCGCCGCGGTAGCGATGGCCGAAGACCAGCAGCAGGGCGACCAGAACCAGCGAGATTCCCGCCCACGCCCAGGTCCAGTCGGCGAGCCGCTCGAAGCGGCCCCGCATCAGCGCCAGACCGACCGCCAGCATGGTCAGTACCCCTCCGGGAAGCAGATAGAGGTCGGGCGTGGAGAGATCCTCGAGCCGGATGCCGCCCATGCGGTATTGGGCCAGCAGACCGAAGCCGGCGAGGAAGGCCAGGGTGCCGACCAGGATCTGATCCCCCTGGAAGCGTGCGCTCACCAGGATCAGATGCATGATCGCGAGTGAGAGGGCATAGAGGCCCAGCGGCAGCAGCGCGCGCGGATCCGTGGGACGTCCGTCGGCATATCCGGAGCCGATGACCATCAGGAATCCGAGCCCGACGGTGAGCGCGCTCCAGACCAGGATCTGGCGCTCGGGCCAGCGCGCGAGCCAGGCATCGGCCAGCGAATCCGTTCTGGGTCGCGAATGGGGCTTCGGTTGCATCTCGTCTCAGCGTTCCTGGCGTCTTTGCGGTTCGATCGTCATTCAATCGCCCTTGGCATGCGCCGCCAGCAGCAGGTCGCGGGCGATGGGCGCGGCGACCGCCGAGCCGTAGCCACCCTCCTCGACCAGAACGGCGATCGCGAGCGTCGGCCGCTGGGTCGGGGCGAAGCCGACGAACCAGCTGTGCGATGCCCCCTGTGGGTTCTGGGCCGTGCCGGTCTTGCCGGCGATCGATAGATCCGGGGTGTCGATGCCGCGCGCCGTGCCCTCGGCGACGACCGTGCGCATCATGTCCGCGAGCCGGTTCGCCGTGTCGGCGCTCATGAAGCGCGCCACGCCCTGGGGCGGATCCCTGTCGAGGAGCCTGGGTCTGACGGCGATCCCCTGCCGGGCCACGGCCGCCGTCAGCAGTCCCATGTAGGCCGGTGTCACCAGCAGTTTGCCCTGTCCGATCGCGAGCTGCGCCAGTCCGTAGAGATCCCTGTCCGAGAGCCTCGGCATCCGGCCGGTTCGCATGGCATAGGTGCCATAGGGCGTGCGATGCAGTGTGATCTGACGGTTCATCAGCATCCGCTCGCCGAGCGCGCGGAAGGCGTCGTGTCCCTCGATCACGCCGAGCTTGGCGAAGAAGACGTTGGACGAACGCGAAAGCGCGCGTCTCATGTCGATGCGTCCGTGCCCCTTCCAGCGCGATCCGTGCTCGAGCGCGCTGTAATACTCGTGATCGCGGATCTTGGGATAGCGCGACGAGGTGGTGTAACCGTCCGCCGGGCAGTCGATGCGCTCGTCGAAGCCGCGCTCCAGCGCCATGGCGGCGACTGCGATCTTGAAGGTGGAACCGGGCGGATAGAGACCCTGGGTGACGCGGTTGAGCAGTGGCGCGCTCGGGTCCTGGCTCATGAAGAGATCGGATGAGATGCGGTTGGGGTCGTAGGAAGGCACGCTGGCCAGGACCAGGATGTCCCCGTCGTTCGGGTCCATGAGCAGGATCGCCCCGCGCCGCTCGCCGATGCGCGCGACGGCCATCCGCTGCAGATCGGCGTCCAGGGTCAGGCGCAGATCCTGGCCGCGCGGACCCTGTCCGCCCCCGACGATCTGGCGTCCCAGCTCGCCCCAGCCGCTCAGGTCGGCCGGCGCGCCGCCGTTCAGATGGACGTTCGCCACCGCCTCCATCCCGGTCGATCCGAACCTGGGCTGGCTGTATCCGACCACCGGCGAGAAGACCGGGCCGTCTGGATAGAGCCGATAGACCTTGCCCTGGATCTCCTCGCTGTAGGCCAGGACCTCGCCGTTGCGGTCGAGGATGCGGCCGCGCCGGATCCAGTGGGCCGGGTTGAACTCGCGCCGGTCGTGCAGTTGCATGAAGGCGATGAACTGGGGCCGCAGCATGCCGGTCAGCTGCCAGCTCGCCTGGTAGATCAGCAGGGCGCCGAAGGCGATGGCGATCATGACCAGGGGGATGCGAAAGGCGCCCTTGGGACGGGCGAGATGACGCAGCTGAGCCATCTCGCGCAGCTCGAGGATCTGTTTGAGCAGGAAGAAGATCGCCATGAAGAAGGCGATATGCAGCGCCAGTCGCAGACTGGGCCAGATGGCTGGGTCGAGCGGCGGGCTCATGGGCGGTCGGCGATGAATCCGGATCCGGGGCTCGTGGGCCGCCGGATCCAGCCGTCCCGCGGGCGGGGCGGCCGGCCCAGATCCTCGGCCAGCCAGTCGGCGGTCGCAAGCCCGTGGGGAATGTTGCCTCCGATCGCGGCGGCGAGCTGGACGGTCGGCCAGAGACCGGCCGCGCTTTCGACCAGACTGGTGACGACCAGCTCGATGCCGGCCCTGTCGGCCCGATGCGCGAGTGCCAGGGTGCGATCCAGGCCGCCGAGCGCGGCCGGCTTGACCACGAGCCGTCGGACCCCGAGCGCGGCCGGATCCAGGTCCGGACCCAGTCCCTGGATGGACTCGTCGCGCGCCAGCGGAAAGGGCACGCGTGCCTGGAGCGCGGCCAGGGTCTCCGGGACCGGATCGCGCAGCGGTTCCTCGACCGATTCGATCGGGAGCTCGACGATCGCATCGACCAGCCGTTTCGCCTCCTCGGCGTTCCAGGCGCCGTTGGCGTCGAGCCGCAGACGGATGCCGGGAGGCAGGTGACGCGCGCATTGGGTCAGACGCTGGATCTCCTCGTCCAAGGGTCTCAGTCCCACCTTGAGCTTGACGACCTGGAAGCCTTGCCGGCCGGCCCTGGCGAGATCCTCGGGCGCGATCTCGTCGAGAGGTCCCAGCATGGCATTGACCGCGATCCGCTCGGCGGGAGACGGGGACAGATGGCGCGCGAGCGGAACCCCGGCGAGACGGCTCGACAGGTCGGCGAGGGCGCAATCGAGCGCGTAACGGACCGAGGGGGAGCGATTCAGTTCGGCGTCGAGGTCGTCCAGCGGTCGGGCCGTCGAGGGCGCGAGCGCCGAGGCTTGGACCCGATCGAGCGTTCGAGCGGCCGTCCGCGCAGTCTCCGTGCCTGCGGCAGGCAGCGGGGCACAGTCGCCGAAGCCGGCGACACCCTCGGATTCGAGCCTGACCAGCCAGCCGCAGCGGCGATCGAATCCGCCCCTGGCGCTCGACCAGGGGCGCCTCAGCGGCAGGTCGTAGGCCTGGATCCGGACGCGTTCGATCGTTTCAGGTATCAAGCGATCAGGAACCCGATGATCATGAGCACGACCAGCGCGCCTTGGTAGAGCGCGGTCTGGGCGAGCTGGACGTTGAGCGCCTCGCCGCTCGCCCCCCGGAAGAGCTTCGCGCTCAGTATGGCGGCCAGGGGCAGCGCGGCCAGCAGCGGCCAGCCCGCCCCGGGCAGACCGGCCGTGAGGAGAATGGGGATCGGAAGCAGCAGGAAGGCCGTGTAGAGCAGCCGGGCGCGCGGACGCTCGAGATAGTGACAGAGGGTGCGGCGTCCGCCTGCGCGGTCGGTTTCCAGATCGCGGTAGTTGTTCACCAGGAGGACGGCCGCCGCCGGCAGGCCCAGGGCGAATCCGGCGAGCAGCGGCGTTCTGCCGAAGTCGAGGGTCTGGAGATAGTAGGTGCCGCCGACGGCCGCCAGGCCGAAGAAGATGAGCACGAAGATTTCTCCGTAGGGTCCGTAGGCGATCGGACGCGGACCGCCCGTATAGGCGTAGCCGGCGACGAGCGAGGCGAGCCCGACCGCGAGGATCGGCCAGCCGCCGTGCATCAGCAGGACGAGCCCGAGCAGGAAGGCGAGGGCGAACATGAGGTGCGCCGCCATCTTAACCTGACGGGCGCTGAACCAGCCCTGGGCCGTCGCGCGCGCCGGGCCGACCCGGTCCTCGGTGTCCGTTCCGCGCTCGAAGTCGGATGCGTCGTTGTAGAGGTTGGTCCCGATCTGGATCGCCACCGCCCCCAGGAGGGTGCAGAGCGCGATCCATGGGGACAGCGATCCGGTCTCGGCGACCGCGAGCGCGATGCCCGCCACGACCGGGGTGACCGTCAGCGGTAGCGTCTTGGGGCGCGCTGCCGCGATCCAGCGGGCCGGCAGAGGCGGCATGTGTGGGGCTTGGCCAGACAGGCTGGCCTCTTGGGTATGGGTCATGATGCGTCGACTGGAATGTTGGTTTGAACCGCGAAGCAACTGTGTCGCTTTGCGGTTCGGTCGGTCTTTCGTCAGGGACGTCTCGGGAACTTGCCGAAATCGGGCTGGCGTCTTTCGAGGAAGGCGTTGCGGCCCTCCTGACCCTCGGTGGTGGTGTAGAAGAGCGCGGTGGCGTTTCCGGCCAGCTCCTGGATGCCGGCGAGACCGTCGGTGTCGGCGTTGAAGGCGGACTTGAGCACCCGCAGCGCGGTCGGCGAGAGCCGGTTCATCTGGCGGCACCAGTCGACCGTGACCGCCTCCAGCTCGGCGAGCGGGACGACGGTGTTGACCAGACCCATGTCGAGCGCCTCCTGGGCGTCGTACTGGCGGCAGAGGAACCAGATCTCCTTGGCCTTCTTGAGTCCCACGGTGCGGGCCATGAGACCGGCGCCGAATCCGCCGTCGAAGCTGCCGACCTTGGGGCCGGTCTGGCCGAAGCGGGCGTTGTCGGCGGCGATGGTCAGGTCGCAGATGAGGTGCAGCACGTGGCCGCCGCCGATCGCATAGCCGGCGACCATGGCGACCACGGGTTTGGGCAGGGTGCGGATCTGGCGCTGCAGCTCCAGGACGTTGAGGTGTTCGACCCCGGCCTCGTCCCTGTAGCCCTCATGGCCGCGGATCCGCTGGTCGCCGCCCGAGCAGAAGGCCAGGTCGCCGGCCCCGGTGAGGACGATGACCCCGATCTGCGGGTCCATGTGCGCCCGGTGGAAGGCGTCGATCAGCTCGCGGACCGTCTGGGGGCGGAAGGCGTTGCGCACCTCGGGCCGGTTGATGGTGATCTTGGCGATCCCCTCGGCGCGATGGTAGAGGATGTCCTCATAGCTGCAATCCGGGTGGCTCTCCCACTGGATGGGCGCCTGGTCCGAGCCGGTCCGATCCCCGGTTCGCTGCATCTGATCTGATTCCACCGAAAAAACCTCGTCGATTGGTGAAGCGGAATGCGGACGATCTCAGTCGCCCGCCTGTTTGTGATCGGCGCCGAACTCGACCCGCTCGTAGACGTCGCTCAGGAGGAGGACGCCATCGATTCCGGTCGGGACGACGCGTGCGTCCAGCGAATTGTATTCGGTCAGCAGCCAGCGGTTGCCATCCTGGCGTCCATAGTGCTCGATCCGATTGCTGTCCTGGGCGACCAGCAGATAGTCGCGCAGCGATGCCAGATTGCGGTAATGCATGAACTTGGCGCCGCGATCGTAGCCCTCGGTCGATTCGGACAGGACCTCGACGATCAGCACCGGGTCGAGCAGTGTGTCGATATGGGCGTCCTCGAAGCTGGGCTCGCCGCAGGCCACCACGATGTCCGGGTAGGTGTACATGCCGGTTTCGGAGACCTTGACGCGCATGTCGTTGCTGTAGACCTCGCAGGGTCTGCCGCGCATCTGGGCGTGGAGACTGGCGGCGATGTTCACGCAGATCAGGTTGTGCCGACGGCTCGCCCCCGTCATGGCGTGGATCTCGCCGTTGACGTATTCGTGCCGCGTCTCCTGCTGGCGCTCCCAGTCCAGGTAGTCCTGGGGCGTCAGGTGGTCGAGTGGCTGTGCCATGGTCATGATTCGCTCTCCTCCGTCGTCAACCCGAGATGCGCGACCAGAAGTCGCGGTGGATGCGTCGGCTGAGGTCGCCGTCGAGCCGGACCTCGATGATCCCGGCCTCGTCCTCATCGCCGGCCATGGACCGGGACAGCGCCTGGCGGAAGCCCTCGGCATCCTCGACCAGCCGATGGACGATGCCGAAGGATCGGGTCAGGGATGCCAGGTCGACATCGATCGGGGTCCGCCAGAGACGCTCGAAGTCGGGGAGTCCGTGCTGGGGCAGGTAGTCGAAGATCCGCCCTCCGCCATTATTGATGAGGATGCAGGGACGGTCGAGTCCTCGCAGCAGCGGGAGTCCGCTCAGGTCGTGGAGGAAGGAGAGGTCGCCCAGCAGGGCGGTGGTCGGAACGCCTCCGGCGTTGAGACCGGCGAGGGTCGAGGTCTGGCCGTCGATCCCGCTGGTGCCGCGATTGCCGAACAGATGCAGGGGGGCGGGGCGGGTGCCCGACCAGGTGTCGATCTGACGGATCGGCATGGAGTTGGCGCACAGCAGGCCTTCTCCGCTCGGCAGGGCCGCCAGCAGATCGCGGATCAGCTGCGCCTCGCACCAGGGCGATTTGGCCAGATAGGCGTCGATCGAGGCGTCGAGATCCGTCTCCGCTCGGATCCAGGCCGCCAGCCAGCCGCTGTCGGCGGGCGAAGGATCCGAGTCGGCGATCCTGCGGCAGACGGCGCCCGGATCGGCCTGCACGCGCCGTCTGACGTCGTGATTGGGGTCGCTCCATCCGGCCCCCGGGTCGACCAGATAGGTCGGAAGATCGGTCAGCCAGGTCAGCAGCGTCTTGGAGACGGGGACGCGTCCGAACCGCAGCACCCAGTCCGGCCTCAGGGTCTCGGCGGTCGCCGGGTCGCGCAGCAGGCTGTCGTAACGGGCGATGCGGTGCTCTGGGCCTGGACCGAAGCGCAGACCCGAGAGCGGGTCGCAGAGCACCGGGACGCCGAGCCGCTCGGCGCAGCGCCAGAGCGCCTCGGCCGCCTGTCGCGACCAGATGCCCGGACCGCAGCAGATGAGGCCGCGCCCGGTCAGGTGCGATGCCATCTCCCGGACGGACTTGGGGATGGGAATGTCCGATTCCGGCTCGGCGCATGGAGAGGAACAGGCCGGGATCGCCAGCCTCAAGGGCTCGCAGTCCGCGCGCGGGACCAGCGGCTCGCGAAAGGGCAGGTTGATGTGCACCGGGCCGGGCCAGCTGGCCTGGCTCACGGCGACGGCCCGGGTGCCGAGCGCGCGGATCGTCTTGAGCGCCGCGGATCCTTCCTCGGCCGGGCCTGGGTCGTGGAACTCGCGCGCATAGCCGCCGAACAGACGGGACTGGTCGAGCGTCTGGTTGGCACCCCAGCCGCGCAGTTCGGGCGGTCGGTCGGCCGAGAGCAGGATCAGCGGGATCTCGGACTGGGAGGCCTCCATGACCGCCGGCATCCAATGACCGAGCGCGCTCCCCGAGGTGCAGACCAGCCCGACCGGGCGGTCGGACGCTCGGGCCAGGCCGAGGGCGAAGAAGGCTGCGCTGCGTTCGTCGAGGACGACCTGGATCTCGATCGCCGGGTGATGCTGCCCGGCCAGCACCAATGGGGTCGAGCGCGAGCCGGGCGAGACGACCAGGCGGCGCAGGCCGCCCTCCGCCAGTCCGTCGAGCAGGGCCAGCGCCCAGCGCAGATTGCGGCAGCCGAGGTCCGCTGTGTCGCTCATGCCGGCTCAGGCGAACTGGAGCGCGGTCGACATGGCGGCGAGCTTGTGGCCCGTCTCCTGCCATTCGGCGATGGGGTCGGAGCCGGCGACGATCCCGGCGCCGGCGAAGAGATCGGCCACGCGGTCGTCGATCCGGGCGCAGCGCAGCAAGACCCAGAGTTCGCCGGTCAGGTCCGGTTCGACGATGCCGGCCGTGCCGGTGTACCAGCCGCGCTCCAGTGGCTCGTGGGCGCGCAGCCAGTCGTGCGCCCTCTGTCGCGGCTGGCCGTTGGTCGCCGGCGTCGGGTGCAGCAGATCGGCGAGACGGAAGACGTCCACGCCGGGATGCAGCTGACCGCGGATGACGCTCCAGAGATGCTGGGCATTGTTGAGCTGCATGATGCGCGGGCCGTCCGGCGGTTCCACCTGGCTGCAGCAATGGGTGAGCGCCTCGGAGACCGCGTCGGCGACCACGCGCTGCTCGCGCAGATTCTTCTCGCAGTGCTGCAGGTCGCGGGTGATCTCGGCGTCCCGGTCGGCGTCCTCGGCGCGGCAGGCGGTGCCTGCGAGTGCGTCGGCCTCGACCCGGTCGCGGCGCTGGGTGAAGAGACGCTCGGGTGTGGCGGCGACGAAGCTGGCGCCGTGGAGCCGGACGTTCACCACCTGGCAGGAGGGGAAGAGATAGGCGAGCGCGGCGTTCAATCGGATCAGGTCGAAGCGTCTGTGGCCCTGCAGTCGCAGGCGGCGCCAGAGCACGAGCTTTTCGACCCTGTCCTGTTCGATCTCGTCGAGCGCGGACAGGACCAGATCGCGCCACGCATCCTGGTCGGGCGTGCTGTCGCCCGGGTCCAGGTGGGCCGGTGTCAGCGGATCCTGGGCCGGGACCTCGAGCAGGGGCACCACGCGGTCGAGCAGCGGCTCCCAGCGGGTCAGAAGTGCATCGAGCGTCGAGGGCAGGGCCGTGGTGAGGACCAGGGCCGCCTGACCGCCGTGCGAGGCGAGCCCCAGTTCCGGTAGCCAGAAGATGGCGTTGGGCAGGTCGTCGTCGCCCGGTTGCGATGGGGCCGGGGAGGCGGCGAGGCCGAGCATGCCGAATCCCGAGAACCCCGTCTCGTCCGGGTCGAGGTGCTGCCAGTCGGCGGTCACCGCGCGTGCCTTGGCGCGCAGGACCTCGAGCCGCTCGGGCCCCTCGGCGCGCCATTCACCGGCGATTCCGTAGCCGGCCCGCAGGTCGCCGCGGTGGCTGTGGGCGAAGAGGAATCTCGGACCCGGGATGTCAGGGGCGTGGCTCAGGCCATGTGGGAGCTCGAGGATGACCGAGGCATGTCCCGCGTCGCGATCGAGCGGGAGCTGGGCGACGGCCTCGCGTAGACGAGCCTTGAGTTGCTCGAGGACTTTGAGGGGTTGCAGCATGAGTGGGCGGTGACGGCAGGATGATGGGTGCCCGGCACGGCCGTGCCGTTCGCAATGGTGACGGCACGGCCATGGCGAGGCCTGATGGGAAGTCGGCGTTTGAGTTTAGCGGAGCGAGGCCCAAAAACGTGCGATGGCGTCGGCGGTTTCGGCAGGTTTCTCCCATTGCGGCAGCCCGCGGGTCGGGCCGACGCGCTCGGCGCGCCATTTCGGATGACGGCCGAGGAAGTCCGGCAGCTCGTGGAAGTCGATGTTGGGATCCTTGTCGTAGACCACCAGGACGGGCTGGGTCAGCGTGTCGTAGAGCGTCTCCGTGGCCTTGGGTGTGAAGAGCTGGCCCGACAGGAAATAGAGCGGGGCGTACTTGGCGCCCGGCTGGTGCGTGGTCGCATAGGCGTAGTCGACGAGTCCCGGCGGGATCGGGCCCACGAAGGCCTGATTGTAGAAGAAGCGAATGCTGGGGCGCGTGGTCAGAAGACCGTAGAGACCGTCGTTGAGGCCCGGGATGCTGAGGAACTTGTAGGCGCGCTCGGCCGCCGCTCCGGTGGGAAGACCTCGGATGTTGAAGCCGGTGGGCGAGATCAGGGCCAGGGATGCGACCAGATCCGGCTTGTTCGCGGCCACGCGGGCGGCGAACTCGCAGCCGAGCGAGAAGGCCGCCAGGTCGCAGGGCGTCTTGACGACGCCTTCGAGGAACTCCGTGATGGCCGCGGCGTAGAGCTCGGGCGAGTAGCGGCGCTTGCTGCGGTCGGCGCGTCCGAAACCAGGCAGATCGAGCGCATAGACCGGGCGCTGCGAGCGGAAGTGGTCGAACAGCGGTCTCATCTCGAATGCGCTGGGTGCGGCATTCACGCTATGGATCAGGACCAGCGGGCGGCCGGCCGCCTTGTCGTCGACGTAGTAATGGATTCGGCCCGCCGTCTGGCAGACGAAGTCATGGCTGTCGGCCTCGATGGCGTTGGGGAGAGACGAGGCGCCAGGCTTGGCTGGGCCGGCGGCGGGAGTGGTTGCGGAGTCCATTTCGTAATACCTCATGTGAGCTCGGTTCTGGCATTCGCGGATCGCGCCGCGCCGATCCGATAGGGTCGGGGCGCCTCATCCACGCGTCAGACGTTTGAATTGGAATCGGTCGTGCTGGTTCCTGGCGATTCGGTTTCTGGGTCTTCAAGGGGCTCGGCGCCCATCACGCTGGTGGCCAAGACCGTATCTCGATCAACCGGCATAGATGGCGTTGGTGAGTCTGGCTTTCCATGCCGTCGAGCCCCGAGGGCATTAGACTGTGATGAGATTCAGATTCTGTCAGATACGTCTGACACTTCCATGTCAATCTAAGTTTACAGCGGTCTCGATCGCTTGTCTGGCGATGGCGGGTTGTTTCGGCCCCGCTGTTCAGGTGGATCCGGAGCCGAGTCCGGCCGATCGAGAGGGATGGTCCGTGAGGTCCGGAGCCGCAGGGATTCGGGTCGAGACGGGTGCGGTCCGGTCCCGAACCGGCTGCCGCTTGGACTACAGCCTCTATCGTCCCGCTTCGGCCCGGTCCGGCGATCTGGTGCTCCTGGGGCACGGCTTCATGCGCGACCGCGAGCGGATGACCGGGCTGGCCGAGTCGCTGGCCGAGACCGGATTGACCGTTGCGGCGCTCGATTTCTGCAATGCCCGCCCCTGGGATGGCGGTCATGTCCAGAACGGTTTCGACATGATGGCCCTGGCGGATGCCTTGGGGGCGAGACGTCGGGTCTATGCCGGATTCTCGGCGGGTGCCCTGGCGGCATTGGTCGCCGGCCGCAACGATCCGCGTGCGCTGGGTGTGGTGGCCCTGGATCTGGTCGATGCCGATGGCGTCGGTCGGCTCATGGCCAGGGGGATGGATCGACCGCTGATCGGCCTGTTCGGCGAACCATCCGCCTGCAATGCGCGGGGAAACGGTCTCGCCGTCTATGCGGCGGCGCCGGATGCGAGCGTTCAGCGCATCGCCGGGGCGAATCATTGCGATTTCGAGTCGCCGACGGACTGGGTCTGCAGGCTGGTCTGCGGAAGCCCGAGCGCGGACGGTGCCCGTCGCGACGCCGTTCTTCGCGCGACCACTGAGGCGATCCGATCCCTGACCGCGGGCGCCGCCGGTTGAGTGCCTCGTCCTTCTAGTCGCTGGGTGTGGCCTGTGCACTCATCTCGTCCGAGGTCAGCTGCTCGGCGATGTCGACGTCCTCGAGCTCGGCCGCACGCTCGGGCGTGTAGCCCAGCTTTGAGAAGTCCATGATGCCGTCGGGGGAGTGGCAGTCGGTGCAGTCGCGCCCCGAGCCCTGGATGCCGTGGTTCACCATGAGTGTGCCCATCTGGCGCATCCAGTGCGGTTCGACGTTGACCAGCTTGCCGTCGACGACGGGATAGAGTGTCTGCCAGCCGTCGGTGACGCCGAAATAGGCCATGAATTCGTCCATCATGTAGAGCTTGAAGGGCTCCTGATACATGCGCCGGACGATGGGGTCCTGCACCGCCTTGACCACCGCGGCCCTGGAGTCGCCTGTCTCGTAATAGGTCTTGTAGTCGAAGGGCAGAATCATGGCCCCGAAGGGTCCCTGGTTCGACATGTCCTCGTACATCATGGCGTTGAAGCGCTTGAAGGGATAGATCCGGCTCTCGCCCTGGTTCATGGCGGAGCGCAGGTTGGACTGGATCATCCGCTCGCGTTTCTCCAGCAACTCGGGTGACAACTGCGACAGCGGATTCGTCGCCATCTCCACGTAGCGGTCGACGTCGATCTCCGGATACCGCTCCTTCAGCTCGATGGCCTTGGCGCGCACGGCGGCGACGATCTCGGGGTCGTCGATCCGGGCGATCTGCTGCATCAAGGGGTCGTAGGCGTCCGATTTGTTCGGGTTGTTGCCCAGGGCGTTGGCCAGGAAGGTCCCGTTGCCGTTGAACCAGAGGAAGGTGAAGCCCTTGCCGGGCTCGCCGGAGAGATAGACGTCGGTCGGCTCCCAGATGCCTTCCTCGGCGTTCCAGGTCGGGTGGACCCAGTCGCGCAGGACCACGTTGGTCGGCTGGAGCTCCTCGATGTGGCAGGTCTCGCAGGCCAGGCGGGCGATGTGTCCGTTCAGCAGGGCCTTGTGCTCCGAGTTGTTGTGCGGTGCCTGCGAATGACAGCTCTCGCAGGAGACCTCCTGACCCGGCAGGTCGTTGGCGACCAGATCCACGCCCATGCGGCCGCGCGGGATCTTGTGGCCGGAGGGGCGGTGGCAGTCGGTGCACTGCAGGCCGGCGGCGGCATGGGCGTCGTCGTGCGGACTGAACGGATTGCCGCGCTTGGCCCCGCGGTGGAGGATGCGCTGGTGGGCGTATCCGATCTCCTGGGCCGCGGCGTTGTGCAGATAGACGTCGCCGCCCATGTTGTGCTGGTGGCAGCGCAGACAGTTCTCGGAGCGGATCGGACCCACGGTCAGGGCGGCGCGCATGCTGCGGTCCTGGTCCCAGCGCAGACCGTTCGCGTCGCGGATGACGACCCGCTGGTTCATGTCGTACCGGGTCGAGTGACAGATGAGACAGTCGATCCCTTCCTTGGCCTCGTTGGGCACGTCGCCGATCGGCATCATCTTCTCGGTCGCGGGCTGGTAGTTGCCGCCGATGTGGCACTGGCCGCAGCCCTCGCTGCGCAGCTGGACCTCGCCCTCGGGGGCGTGCTCGGGGCGGGCCTCGACCAGCGCGGCCCAGCCGGTCCAGGTGAAGCTGCCGGGGATGCCGCAGGCGCGGTCGATCTTGCCGACCGGGATCTTGTGCGGGCCGCTGTTGACCTGGCGTCCGTCGTAGCCGTAGGTGGAGAAGCCGCCCGAGTCGCTCTGGAACTTGAAGTGCACCGAGTCGACGATGTCCTCGAGCGTGCCGACGGTCGCGACCGTGCCGTCCGGATGGTCGATCTTGATGGTCGCGTGACAGGTGAGGCAGGTGTCCGGACCCTCGTAGCGGCGGATGCCGGCATCGCGGAAATACTTGATGTGCGACGGCTCGCTGTCGCGCACCACCGAGTCCGTGCCCATGAGCATCTCGATCTTGACCTGGCGGGCGAACGGTTCCTGGTCGGTCGAGACGATGGAGGCGGCCTTGCGATAGCGCGCCTCCCTGGAGAGATCCGCGGCCAGCGCCTCGAACTCGGCATCGGTGAGCCGCTTGCTGCTGTCGTAGGTCAGCGGGGCGTTGGTCTTGCCGACATAGGACTCGAACATCAGGGGGTAGAGCAGCTTGTAGGCCAGCGTCAGCCCGATCAGCACGAGCACCGCGATCAGGAGTCGACGTCCGGCGGGTGTGGAGAGCAGATTCTGGATCGGTTTCATGGTCGTCACTCTTGATGATTCCAGCCGAGACCCCGTCTCCCGGTCGGCCCGGGAGTCGGGCGTCTATGCCTCCGTGTCCTGATGCGAATCCCGGTGCCAGCCGCTGAGCATGGCCTTCATGTTGGTCATCGGCGTCTCGCCCGTGGTGATGACGTAGAGGTGGACCAGCAGGAAGAGCACCAGCAGATAGGCGAGCGTGAGGTGCGCGATGGCCACCACCCAGACGCTGCCGATGCCGAACAGCGTCTCGGGCAGATAGACCGAGAAGAGGAAGGCCCAGCCGCTGAGGACCAGGAGCGGCATCAGCAGATACATGACCCCGATGTAGGTGATCTGCTGCAGCGTGTTGAGCTTGGCCTCGGCGCTCGGATGGAAGGGGTGCGGGGCGTTCCTGAAGATGCCGTAGCCGTAATAGAGGCTCTGTGCGGTCAGCCGCCCGATGAACCCCTTCAGCTGGACATGATAGTGGCGTCCGTTGCTCGTCGTCAGGTTGCCGAGGATGAAGCCGATCCAGCCGACTGTCAGCAGGATGCCGGCGGTGTTGTGGACCGTGATGGCGGTTTGGAACTCCATGAGCCAGCCGGCGCCGTTGAAGTGCATGCTCGCGCCCGTGTACATGAGCACCAGGAAGATGGCCGCATTGACCCAGTGCCAGACGCGCACCCAGAGCGGATAGAGATAGAGCTGGCTCATGCTTGGTCCTCCTGCTCACGCCGGTAGGCGCGATAGCGTCCATAGCCGTGGGCGCCCAGAACCAGCACCGTGATGCCGATGACGGCCAGGGCCAGACGGTCGATCAGCGGGCTGCGGCTCATGCCGACGACATAGGCCTCGTTGAAGACGGCCTTCGACACCCAGCCCTTGCTGGCCAGATCCTCCTCGGATCGGTACTGGTAAAGCCGGTTGAGGAGCTGCGGTTCCTTGGAATGGCAGTTGACGCAGTCGCGGTTGCTGTCCTCGGCGGCCAGGATCCGGTGCGAGACGGGCTGGCCTGCCTCCGTGAGCGGGGTGTGACAGTCGAGACAGCGCACGGACTCGCGGTGCTTCTCGCGCTTCGGCAGCCAGGCGTGCGGGTCGCGCAGCGGGTCCTGGACCTTCTTGTGGCAGGAGAGACAGATGGCATTGTCGTCATGGACGATCTGGCGGATCTCCTCGCCGACCCTCGAATTGCGGAATGCGTGCGGGTCGTGGCAGCTGTGACAGCTGAAGCCTGCGGCCTTGGGATGGTCCGAGGTGGCATGGACGCTCCGCTCGAACTCCTCGTCGATGGTCTCGAAGCGGTAGAGGCGCTGGTCCGCGTCGTCCTGGTCCTCGTGACAGCCGACGCAGGACAGGGTCTCCTCCTTCAGCCGTTTCGGATGGGGGTAGCGGTCGAAGTCCGCCGAGTGACAGTCGGAGCAGGCCAGTTTTCCATGCGCCGAATGCGACAGCGCCATGGGTGCGATGGATAGGTCGACGATCTCGCCCGTTCCCGGATCCCGGTAGGCGAGCGTCGCCATCTGGTGACAGCGTAGGCAGCCTTGGTTGTCGACCGTCTCGGATTCGGCGCAAGCCAGATTCGGGGCAAGCCCCGAGAGGATCAGTAGCCATCCGGCGGCCAATGCGGGCGCCGGCCCTGTGAGCCTGGACTCGCTGTCGCGGTCGCTCATAACCCCTGTTGTTCGCATAGATGGTGCTCTCTCTCCGGGGATCTTCCGGCCATCCTCGGCCCGTAACGGCTAACGCAATAAATCAGCGTTTCACTAAGACTCTATGCGCGAAGAGGAGCGTACAACAAGAAATTTCGTCATCCCGGTTGCAGTCTTTGCCGATTTCTTGACGTAAGCCAAAACCTGTTCGATGAGGTTGGACACTGGAAGGATCCAGCGACATAGCGATCCCGGACGACACTTTTGGAGGCAGTCACCATGGAAGAGCAGTGGAGCGGACCCGAGGAATCGGGCCGGTCGCGCCATGGACGCGACCGGCCGATGGCGGTCTGTCAGTATTGGTTCTGAGGCACCATCCGCCGCTGCATCATCTGACGACGATGCTCGGCCTGGGCGGCGGCGAACTCGCGCGGGTCGACTTTGCCGTCACCGTTCAGGTCGAGCGCCCCGAACTCGGGCGCGTTGGTCAGATTGCGCATCGGGTAGCCCTGCTGGGAGCGCTGGGCGATGCGGTTGGCTCGGGCTTCGTAGAACTCCTTTTCGGTGAGGCTGCCGTCGTGGTTCAGGTCGAATGTGCCGAAGCTGGGCATATTGCGTCCCATCCCCATGCCTCGACCGTAGCCCGGGCCCATTCCGGCACCGGGTCCGCGTCCATAGCCGGGACCCATGCCGCCACCTTGCCCTTGGCCGTATCCAGGACCCATGCCCATGCCCATGCCGGGGCGGTTCTGCATGCGTGCCTGACGACCTGCGGCGAACTCGTCCGGGGTCATGCGTCCGTCGCCATTGGCATCGAAATCGGCGAAGCTCGGAGCGCTCGCCGCTCCGCGCATGGGTGCGCCGGCCGCGGCCATCGCTGCCATGCGCTCGGCCCGCGCGGCTTCGAACTCCTGAGACGTGACCATGCCGTCGCCGTTGCGGTCGAAGCCGCCGAAGTTCATGGGGCCGCCCGGCATGTTCTGGGGCTGTGCCATGCCGGGCAGTGCGTAGCAGGTCGCGGCGATGGCGGTGGACAGCAGGAGTGTGCGAGTCGTTCGTTTCATGATCGGTCTCTCCGGTCTGGTTTGACCGCGGCCATATCGGCCGCGGCCTGCATGGGGTCGAGCTGACTCTAGCATCTCAGTATCGGCCCCCAGGTTCGTTGACATCTTATGGTTCGGCGTATTCAGCTGCCGGCTTCGAGGCGTCGGCCGGTCGAGTATCGAGCCTCGCGTCCACTATAGACTTGGGATCGAGGCGATTCGGAAGCGAAAACCTCCCCGAACCACTCGCTGGCAGTCTCCTCAATCCTCCCAACGTCCGAAGTTGGGAATGCTGACCCTGTGTTCGTTATAGTCGCCTTCTGCGGCACCGCGATGACAGCTGTTGCATTGGCTGAAGCTCCCGACATCCGGGTTGGCCTCGACCATTCTGGACGGTATCTCGTCGTGCTTGCGCAGGAAATAGGCGGTTTGGGTGATGCGCGGCAAGGTGTCCGACTGATTGACGGCGGTGTCGGTCGAGTCGATGGAGAAGGCCTGCGATCGGGTCCGGCCGCTGGTGTCGGCGGCGTTTCGGGTCAGATAGCTGCCGATGTCGAGCACCATCTGGTCGGACAAGGAGGCATCGTCGCCATAGTGATTGGCCAGTGCGGCCGGATTGACGATCTGCGCCCATGACTGTGCGGGAAGCAGTCCGGGCTGATAGGCCATGTGACAGGATCCGCATTCCTCAGCATAGACCTGATTGGTGATGGGCGCGATGTCCGTCCGCGTCCCGAACCATCCATCGTGGCGTTCGTGGTGGTGGCCTCCACGATGGCCGTCCCGGTCATCGTCGTCGCTGATGGCCAGGCCGGCACCGCCGAGCGTAACCATACCGAGCGCGATCAGCAGTGCGATCTTGGGTGGCTTCATGTCTCTCTCGTTCGTTTTGGATTGCATGGGGTTGGCCTCATTGGGTCTCGATGTAGGCGATGAAGTCGGCCTTCTCGGTCTCGGTGCATTCGCGCCCGAGCGTCCATCGGCAGTTGCGCAGCAGCCATTTGGCGATCTTCTTCTCGTCGGTCAGACGCTGCGGGTTGACCGAGGGCGCCATGGGATCGATGGCCTTTCCGGTCTTGGCGTGGCGCCCCGGTTGGGTCAGGTCGGTGCCGTGGCAGGTCGCGCAACTGCGCTGGTCAGTGCCGTCCGAGGCCGGGTGCTCCTGGATCCAGGCCGCGGCGCCGGCGGCCGGGTCGGCGGCCATTGGCAGCCCTGGTGCGGACAGGGTCCCTGCGGCGACGAGCGCGATCAGGAGTCCTCTGGTGGATGGCGGGTTGCTCATTGGGTCTTGTCTCCGTCTGTATCGGTTGAACGCTTGATTCCGTCGATCATGGAAAGGACGAGGTTTTCCTCGTGCTCCAGGCTGGAGAAGAGGACTCCGGCCAGATGCGCCAGGATCAGGACGAGGGTGAGATTGGCGAAGAACTCGTGCACCTCTTCGAGGTCGTGCGCGGTGGCGTTCGAGACGCCTCGCATGAGCTCGGCCATGGGGCCGGCGAATTCCTGGGCCCCGAACAGGGCCAGTCCGCTGACGCCGGTCGCCGCGACCGAGAGCAGCAGCGCGACCACCATGGCTCCGCCGGCCGGGTTGTGTCCCAGGTAGCGGGGCGCACGCCATCGCAGCGCGTCTCTCAGATAGTTCAGGATCGCGCGGGGGCTGCGGACGAAGTCGGTGAAGCGGGCGTGACGGGTTCCGACGAATCCCCAGAGGACCCGGACCCCGACCAGTCCCAGGACCAGGTATCCGGCCCAGACGTGGAGGGCGAGTATCTCGTCCTCCACCAGATAGGCGGTGGCGAAGCCTGCGACCAGGGACCAATGGAAGATCCGAACCAGCGGATCCCATACCCGCACCCGATTCCCAGGGATTGCCTCGGCCTTCGGTCCCTCGACGGTCATGGTGTCTGTGCGCATGTCTACACTCTCCTCGGTGCCCTTGGATTGGGCTGTCGTTCTCTGCAAGAATCCGGTCGCCTCGGTGTCGCGACCTCGATGTGCAGACTATCCGACCGGCCCTGACCGAATGCTGTGCGCCCTTGTCAGCGATCTGTCAGCTGGCCTGGAGGCACAATGACCGGCATGAGCGCATTCGCCACAATGAAGGTCCCATCCCTCGTTCGACGCCGTCTGATCTGCGGCTTTCTGGTTCTGGCGTTCTGTCTGCCGGCCCAAGCGGGTCGTCATGGCCGCCATTGGGACGAGGAGGACGGACACGATCACGAGCGTGCGCGTCATGCCCTGAGACGGGGCGAGGTACGCCCGATCGCCGAGATCATCGACTCGGTCGCGGCCCAGGTTCCCGGCGAGCTGGTCGAGGTCGAGTTCGAGCGCACCCATGGGCATGGCCCGCCGCGCTGGCTCTACGAGCTCAAGATCATCGCCCCCGACGGCCGTCTGCTGGAGGTGCTGGTCGATGGCGCGACCGCCGAGGTGCTGAAGGTCGAGGAAGACTGATCCGATGGGGAAAAACTGATGCGGGTACTTCTGGTGGAGGACGACGACCGGGTCGGCGATGCGGTTGCGGCCGCGCTGGAGGCGGGCGGCTTCGTCGTCGAGCGTTCGCGCGACGGCGAGGACGCCTGGTTCAAGGGCGATACCGAGAATTACGCGGCCGTCGTTCTGGATCTGGGGCTGCCCAGCATGGACGGACTCTCGGTCCTGCGCCGATGGCGCGCGGCCGGTCAGCGCATGCCGGTGCTCATCCTCACCGCGCGGGGCGACTGGAGCGAGCGGGTCGAGGGCATCGATGCCGGCGCGGACGACTATCTGCCCAAGCCCTTCCGCATGGAGGAGCTCCAGGCCAGGCTGCGCGCCCTGATCCGCCGCTCGGCCGGGCAGGCGAGCGCCCTGATCGAGATCGGTTGCGCCATCCTCGACACGCGGCGCATGTCGCTCAGCCTGGACGGGGTCCCCATTCATCTCTCGCCCCAGGAATACCGCCTGGTCAGCTATCTGATGCAGCACGCCGGCCGGGTGGTGTCGCAGCTCGAACTCACCGAACAGCTCTACGCCCAGGACTTCGAGCGCGACTCCAACGCGGTCGAGGTGCTCGTCGGGCGGGTGCGCCGCAAGCTGGGCGCGGATCTGATCCAGACCCGGCGCGGCTTCGGCTATCTGGTGGAGCCGGACGGCGAATGAGCCGGCGCTCGCTGCGGGTCCGTCTCTGGACCGGCGCGCTCTTCTCGATCGGGGTCGCGCTCCTGGTCGCCGGGATGGGGTTGATCACGCTCTTCGAGCGCCATGTCGAGCGGCGTATCGGCGAGGAGCTCCGGGTCCAGCTCAATCAGCTGGCCGCCGCCGTGTCCATGACCGAGGAAGGAGAGGTCGACCTGAGCCGCGAACCCTCCGATCCGCGTTTCGACCAGCCCTTGAGCGGGCTCTACTGGCAGATCGACGAGCCGGACCAGCCGGGGCTGCTGCGCTCGCGCTCGCTCTGGGACGCCGTCATCCGGCTGCCGGACGACGATCTGGAGCCGGGCGGGGTGCATGCCCACCAGCTGCCGGGTCCGGACGGCCGTCCATTGCTGGTGCGCGAGCGGCGCATCCTGCTCTCGGCGACCGGGACCCAGACGCAGCTGCGGCTGGCGGTCGGGATCGAACGTGCCGAACTGGTGTCGGCGCGCAACGATTTCGCCGCCGACATGCTGCCTTATCTGGGGCTCATCGCCCTGGTCCTGACGCTGGCCACCTTCGTTCAGGTCCAGACCGGTCTGGCCCCCCTGGAGTCGGTGAGACGCGGCTTGGGAAGCATCCGCTCTGGGGAGTCGTCCCAGCTGGCAGACGCCTATCCGGGCGAGGTCATGCCCCTGGTCGCCGAGGTCAACGCGCTGCTCGCCGCCCGCGCCCAGGCGGTCGAGCGCGCGCGGGCCTGGACCGCGGATCTGGCCCATGGCCTCAAGACCCCGCTGAGCGCACTCGTCGCCGACGCCCAGCGTTTGCGCGCGTCGGGCAATCCCGAGCTGGCCGGGGACCTGGAGCAGCTGGCCGAATCCATGCGCCGACGGGTCGAGCGCGAGCTGATCCGCGCCCGGGTACGCTCGGGCTCCTCGAGCCATCAGGCGCGGGTCGAGGTGGTGGCGGCGATAGGCCGGTTGGTGCGGACGCTCGAACGGACCCCGAACGGCGAGCGTCTGGAGTGGCGGCAGGAGTCCTCGGCCCCGGTCATGGCCGCGCTCATGCCGGACGACCTGATGGAGCTGCTCGGTAATCTGCTGGAGAACGCCGCCAAATGGGCGTCCGCGCGGGTGCGGGTGCGGGTCGAGGTGCGGGGCGCCTGGGTGGAGATCGAGGTCGGCGACGACGGCCCCGGGGTGGCGGAGGATCAGATCTCTCTGCTGGGTCGGCGCGGACTGCGCCTGGACGAGCGCAAGGACGGATCCGGGCTCGGGCTCGCCATCGTGCGCGACGTGGTCGACGCCTACGGTGGCGAGCTCTGCTTCGATAGCGCCCCGGAGGGCGGCCTCAGGGTGCGAGTGAAACTGCCTGGGGTGGTCTGAACTCAGATGCCCGAGGTCTGGTCCGCGTAGCGGACCCTACCGAGGGCTGGGCTGTAGGGTCCGCTGTGCGGACCGATTCTCTAGATAGGGGGATTCAGCCGTCCGCATTGATCCGCTCGATCAGTTCGCCGAGCACCTGCTCGGCCCGGTCGTTCTCGACCTGGCAGGTGCCCGCCGCATGATGGCCGCCGCCGCCGTACTGGAGCATGAGCTCGCCGATGTCGGTCTTGGAGCTGCGGTCGAAGATCGACTTGCCGGTGGCGAAGACGGTGTTCTGCTGTTTCAGGCCCCAGAGCACGTGGATGGAAATATTGCACTGGGGGTAGAGGGCATAGATCATGAATCGGTTGCCCGCCCAGATGGTTTCCTCGTCGCGCAGGTCCAGCACCACCAGGTTGCCGTGCACCTGGGCGCAGCGCTGGATCTGTTCCTTGAACTTGGCCTCCTGCTCGAAATAGAGGTCGACCCGCTCCTTGACGTCGGGGAGGGCCAGGATGTCGTCGATACCGTGGTTCTTGCAGTAGTCGATGAGATCCATCATGAGGTTGTAGTTGGAGATGCGGAACTCGCGGAAGCGGCCGAGTCCGGTCCGGGCGTCCATCAGGAAGTTCAGCAGCACCCAGCCCTTGGGGTTCAGCACCTCGTCGCGATCGAACTGGGCCGAGTCGCCCTTGTCCACTGCCTCCATCATCTCGTCCCAGTCGCTGGGGAAGGTGTCGTGCCCGCCATAGTGGCGCCAGACGACCCGAGCCGCGGAGGGGGCGTCCGGGTCGATGACGTGGTTGTCGCGCTGGCCGACCCTCAGGGTTTCGGAGGCATGGTGGTCGAAGGCAAGATGGACGCCGTCCACATAGGGCAGGTTGGTCGTGATGTCCCTGGCGTCGATCTCGACCTTGCCGTCCTGCATGTCCTTGGGGTGGACGAACTTGATCTCGTCGATCAGATCCAATCTCTTCAGCAGCACGGCGCAGACGAGGCCGTCGAAATCGCTGCGGGTGACGAGACGGAATTTCTGCTCTGACATGAGGCGTCTCCGGCTGGCTCTGGAGCTTGGGGTTCAGGGCGCCATCATACCCAGGGGGATGAGGGCCGAACAACTCGGCGCGATCCGTTTCGTGCCCCTCGGGTTGATCCTGCTCCCCGCTCTCCCCATCTGCTGTTGCATCTCATCGACAGTCCCTGGAGTAGCAGCATGTTTCTTGCCATGAACCGCTTTCGTATCGCGCGCGGTCACGAGGAGACCTTCATCGAGCATTGGCGCAATCGCGAGAGCCATCTGGACGAGGTGCCCGGATTCCTGCGCTTTCATCTGCTCAAGGGACCCGAGACCGAGGAATACACCCTATTTTCCTCGTTCAGCGAATGGGAGTCGGAACGGGCATTCGAGGACTGGACCCATTCCGAGGCCTTTCGCGCCGCCCATGCCAATGCCGGCAAGACCCCGCGCGACATCTATCTGGGGCCGCCCGAGCTCGAGCTCTTCAGCTCGGTGATCTGATCCCCGTCAGCCGATCCAGAGCGTCTTGGCGTTCAGGAACTCCTGGATGCCGGGCGCACCCAGCTCGCGACCGTAGCCGGAATCCTTGACACCGCCGAACGGCAGACGCGGATCGCTCTTCACCAGGCCATTGACGAAGGCGGCACCGCAGTCCATGGCACGGGCGAAACGCTCGCCGCGCTCCGTGTCCAGCGTCCAGACGCTGCCGCCGAGTCCGAAGCGCGTGTCGTTGGCGATGCGTAGCGCGTCCGGCTCGTCCTCGGCGCGGATCACGACCGCGACCGGCCCGAACAGCTCCTCCGAATAGGCCGGCATGCCGGGGCCGACCCCGTCCAGCAGTGTCGGCGCATAGAACCAGCCGGGCTGGTCGAGCGGATGGCCGCCGGTCAGCAGGCGCGCGCCGGCGTCCAGGCTGTCCTGAACCTGCCGGTGAAGCTCCTCGCGGAGATCCTCCCGCGCCATGGGGGCGAGGGTCGTCTCCGGATCGAGCGGGTCGCCGGGTCTCAGTTCCCGGATCGCCGCGAGCAGGCGCTGGGTGAAGTCGTCCGCGACGGACCGGACCGGGATGAAACGCTTGGCGGCGATGCAGCTCTGGCCGGCATTCATGAAGCGGGAGCGCAAGGCCGTCTCCACCGCGTGATCGAGATCCGCGTCCTCCAGCACCACGAAGGCGTCGGATCCGCCCAGCTCCAGCAGGCTCTTCTTCAGGTGGCGCCCGGCCGCCTCGGCCACCGCGCGTCCGGCCGCCTCGCTGCCGGTCAGGCTGACGCCGCGCACGCGCGGGTCGGCGATGAGGTCCGCCACCCGGCCGGACTCGATCAGAAGCGTTTTGAAGAGACCCTCGGGCAGACCGGATTCGCCGAATATCCGCTCGATGGCGAGCGCGCAGCGCGGGACGTTGGAGGCATGCTTGAGCAGCAGCGCGTTGCCGGCAACGAGCGCCGGGGCGGCGCAGCGGAAGACCTGCCAGAAGGGGAAGTTCCAGGGCATGACGGCGAGCAGGACGCCGAGCGGCTGGTGGACGACGCCGCTCCGGCTGGCGTCCGAGTCGATGGGGATGTCGGTCAGCAGCCGCTCGCCCTGATCGGCATAGTAGTCGCAGACCAGGGCGCATTTCTCGACCTCGGACTCGGCCTCGCCGATGAGCTTGCCCATCTCCCGGGTGATGACGCGGGCCAGGTCCGAGCGGTGCTCGCGCAGATGCGCGCCGACGGTTCTGAGCCGCCCGGCGCGTTCGGCGACGGGGCGCGCGCTCCAGGGTCCCGCCGCCGCGGCTGCCGAGGCGATCGCGTCTTCCAGCGCGGCGCTGCCGATGGGCTCGAAGCCTTCCAGGATCTGGCCGGTGGTCGGGTCGATGGATTGCATTGGCACAGTGGCGGCTCCTCGATGGCGATGTGGCCGGGCGTTCAGGTCCGCCCGGCGATTTCGAAGCGGTTGCGGCCCTTCTTCTTGGCCAGATAGAGGGCGTCGTCGGCATCTCGGATCAGGGACTCGTGGCCCTCGTTCAGGCTCGCGGTCCGCAATGCGACGCCGACGCTGATGGAGAGACGTCCGAGCTCGGGGGCGCCCGAGTGGGGCAGGTCCAGCGCGGAGATCGCGGCGACCGCCTGTTCCGCGACCTGCACGGCACAACTCAGGTTCGTGTCCGGCAGCATGATGGCGAACTCCTCGCCCCCATAGCGTGCCAGGAGCTCGCCGGCTCTGCGGGCGAGATCGCTCAGGGTCTCGGCCACCCGGCGCAGACACTCGTCTCCCTGCAGGTGTCCGTAGGTGTCGTTGTAGCGCTTGAAGTGATCGATGTCGATCATCAGCAGGGCGATGCTCGAGGACCGGCGGGTGGCGCGCCGCCATTCCCGAATCATGCTCTCGTCGAAGTAGCGACGGTTGGCCACCCCCGTCAGTCCATCACTGGAGGCCATGCGGGCGAGCGTATCGTTGGCCTTCTTGAGTTCGCTGTTGGCGACGTCCAGCTTGGCGGCGAGCTCGATCAGGTTGCGCTCCCACTCCTTGCGGATCAGGATCTCCCGACGGAGATTCAGCAGCGAGCGCACCCTGGCCAGCAGCTCCACCTTGTGGATGGGCTTGTTGATGTAGTCCACCGCTCCGGCCTCGAATGCCGCGCCCAGGCTTTCCGGACTGGTGTCGGCCGTCACCATGACCACGGGGACGTCGGCGAAGTCTGGGGCCGACTTGATTCGGCGGGTGGCCTCGATCCCTTGGAGATCCGCCATCTCGATGTCCATCAGGATGAGATCCACATCGGATCCGGCGCTGGCGTCCCCGCCGCTCAGGCCGAGAAGCTCGAAGGCATCGGCGGCCGAGGAGACGAACGCCAGATCCGAATAGCCGCCGGCGGCGAGGAAGACCTGCAGCTGTCGGTGGACATGCCTCGAATCGTCGACGATCAGGATCCGCATGGGTCTTTGCGCCGTATTCATGACTTGGGTAGGATTCGCACCCGGTCCAGATAGCGGGTGAGACGATCGATCAGCCGTGCGATCTCCTCGGTGTCGCCCTGATCGGCGGCCTGCTGGATGGCGGCCCCGACGATCGAGACCTCTTCGAGCCCGTAGCCCCCGCCCTCGCCTTTCAAGGTGTGTCCCAGATGGCGGATGTCTTCGAATCGGCCCCGATCCAGCAGCTCACGCAGTCGTTCCAGCGTCTCCCGCTGGGCGTCGACGAATTCCTGGGCGAAGGGCAATAGCTCTGGTTCGGCATAGGCGGTCTGCTCCCCTTCATCTTCTCCGGTGGAGTTCGACGACGGCGTCTCGTCTCGGTCATCCAGGATGCGGTCGGAGGTGCCGAGCTGGTCCAGGAGCATGCGGAAGAAGGTCTGCTTGCGGACGGGCTTGGCCAGATGGGCGGTGCAGCCCGCAGCAAGACATTTCTCCACTTCCTCGCTCAGGGCGACGGCCGTCAGCGCGACGATCGGGATGGGTGTCCGGCCTTGAACGCGCTCCTGCTCCCGGATCGCGGCCGTCGCCTGGTAGCCGTCCATGATGGGCATCTGCATATCCATGAGAATCAGATCGTAGGGTCGGGACGACCATTTATCGATCCCCTCCGCACCGTTTTCGGCATAATCCGCCCGGAGTCGCGTCTGGTCCAGATAGGCCTGAACGACCGTTCGGTTCTGGGGGGAGTCTTCCACGACCAAGACCCTGGCGGCGGGCAGCCGCTGGAGTGCGTCGGCGATCATCGGTCGTACCGGATCCCTGGTGTCCCATCCCGTATCAGGGTGATGCGTCAGCCCCGTCAGCAGGCGTTCGAGATCCCGTTTCTTGACCGGTTTGACCAGATAGCCGGCGAGCCGGGTGCCGCGTCGGCGAATCTCGTCCCGGATCTGGTAATCCGAGCTGAGAATGACCACGGCGATATCGGCGGATGCCGGATCCCGGCCGATCCGGTCGGCCAGTTCCAGGCCATCCATCTCGGGCATCCAGTCGTCGACGAGCAGCAGGTCGAAAGGGTGCCCGTCCTTCCGGGCCGATCGAATCGCGTTCAATGCCTCCTGGGCATTCTCGGCCTCGGCGAAATCGGCCCCCCATTCATGCAGCATCTCTCCCAGGATGAGCCTGTTGACATGGATGTCGTCGACGATCAGGGTCCGTCGAACGGAGAGTCTCGGCGGTTCCGAGGGCGAGGCGGCTTGCGACTCGATGCTGCCGATCCTGAAGGGCAGACGCACCGAGAAGAGGCTGCCGAAACCCAGTGCGCTCTCCATCTCGATGGTGCCGCCTATGAGGTTAGCCAAGCGTCTCGAGATGTTCAGACCCAATCCGGTTCCGCCGAATTTGCGGGTGCTCGATGAGTCCACCTGGGTGAAACTCTCGAAGATCTCCTCGCGTCGTTCGGGAGGGATCCCGATTCCCGTGTCGCGGACCGCGAACAGGATCTCTGTCTCCTCGCCTGGTGCCATGTCCGCATGCCCGCCCTTGGGCGAGATCTCCACGGAGACATAACCCCGCTCGGTGAATTTGATCGCATTGCCGATCAGGTTCACCAGGATCTGGCGCAGCCGATAGGGGTCGCCGATCAGCCGGCGGGGGAGCCTCGGGTCGAGCCGCAGCGCCAGTTCCACGCCCTTGGTGTGGGCGCGGATCGCCAGCATGTCGCAGGTTTCTTCGGCTAGCTGCTGCATCTCGAATTCGATCGATTTCAGATGCATGTATCCGGCCTCGATCTTGGAGATATCCAGGATGTCGTTGATGATGTTGAGCAGGTCGTCTCCCGCGGTTTGCAGGATACGGATGAAGTGCGCTTGCTCGCGGCCGACCTGGGTGTCCGCCAGCACCTCGCCGATCCCGATGATGGCGTTCATGGGGGTGCGCAGCTCGTGGCTCATGGACGAGAGGAAGCGGCTCTTGGCCTCGGTGGCGGCTTCCGCTTTGAGCTTTGCCTGGATCAGGGCCTGCTCCATCTCCTTGCGGTGATCGACCTCCTCGCGCAGCCCTCTGTTCGCCTCGGCCAGTTCGCGCGTTCGCTCCCAGACGCGATGCTCCAGCTCGTCCTTGGCGTGCGCCAATGCCTGCTGGATCTGGCGGCGCTCGCTCACCTCGGTGGCTAGCGCGCCGTAGAATTCCCCGAGCCTCTGCTCGAGACGCCCGAGAATGCGTCCGAAGACCAGGGCCAGGAGTGCGCCCACGGCGAGCAGAACGGCCGCGAACATGGCCGACGACCTGAAATGGTCCCGCAGCACTTCGGTCTGGTCGGTGAGCAGCAGAACCTCTCCGACCCGGGTGCGTGCGACGTCGAACAGCGGGACGAGCGTGCAGTGGTAGGTCTTCTGGCCGATCCTGATCATCACGCCCGGCTGTTCGCCGCGCTGCCAGGATTCGAGCCAGTCCATGAGCGCGACCGGTATCTCGGGGAGGGTCGCCTCCACCACCACCTTCTGCTCCAGGGATTCCCAGGGCGAGAGTGGGGAACGTTCGAGCATCTGCAGTCCTTCGCGCCACTTGTCGCGATCGAGCTTGCCCTTGTCGATCAGCACCAGGAAATCCATGCCCAGGATCTGCTTGATCAGCGAGGTGAAATGTCCGATCTCCTTGCCCAGCTCCAGATAGCCGATCAACCGGCCCTCCACGATCCAGGGGCGGACCACGCGCAGGGTGAAGATGCCCAGCGGTCCAAGCTCGATGCCGAACGACTCCTGTCGTTTGGCCGCGGCATTGCCCATGGTCCAACGTCCGATGAGGTCGCCGTGACGGGGCGGATTGTGAACGCGGAGGAAACAGATCTGATCGGGACCGTGGAAATAGAAGTGGGTGACGTCGAAGCGGCGATTGAGCCGTGCGTACAGGGGTTCGGCCAGCGTCAGCAAGCGGCCTCGGTCCCTTGCCAGAAATGCCTCGGCCAGGTTCCGCCCATCCTCGATGAAGTCCAGCTGTCCGGAGAGGTCGCCGGCCTCCTGGGTCAGCATCTCCTCGAAAAGGGATTCGAAACTGCGGCGATCGCGAACCGCCTCCTCGTTCGCCTCGTGACGTTGTATCCAGATGGTGGTGACGATGTTGAGGCCCATGAAGATCGCGAGGGCCAGGCACAGAAGCAGCAGGAGCGGACCTCGGATGGGTCTGAAGTCATGGGTCTTCATGCTGTCCGCTCACCGGATCCTCTTTAGCACTTGAGTCCACCTCGCTGCTCGGATCATCTCTACCGCTGTCGGGAGCCCGCTTCGGAGCCCAGGGATGCCTCCCCCGAATGGCTGGGTGATACCATGAAGACGTGCCAAGGGTCGGAACAGCGATCCTGATTCGTGGATCCATGAAGATGACCGGGGGCGGATCCGGTCTGTCGCCGTTGAGCCGCATCCTGGATGAAGTCTGCCTCAAGCCGTTCGAAACGTGTCCGACCGTCTGGCGTTGCCATGACCGCATTCCTGCTGGGCGTCGGCGTCTATCTGTCGCTCGTCGGGGTGGAGATGGTTCTGCCCTTCGGGGTCGGCCAAGCGGAGTCGGCGATCGTTACCGATGCGGCCGAGATCCATCGGCCGGATGCCGCACCGGCTGTCCGTATCCTGCTGCTCGCCCTCTATCTCGTCCCTGGTCTGGCGTCGATCGGCATCGCCGCTGTCCGTCTGCGTCGTCTCGAGGGGGCGGGTGCCTTGTGGACGACGTTTCTGATCGGGACTCTATCAGGGATTGCCGCCTATGGTGTCGATCCAACGCCTTGGCCGAACGAATCGTCCGCCGAGCGGTTCGCATCCGACGAGGCTCCAGGCGCTCCGGCCTTCTCCTTCGCCAATCTGAAGGAGGGCGGCAACTTCGCCGCGGCCGCGGACTGGGTCTATTTCGCTCCGTTCAGAGCCGGTCAGCTATGTCGTGCGCATCCGGACGGGTCCGCTCCGTCGGTCTTGCTGGACCACCCGGTGAGTCGCATCAATGTCGTCGGCGATCGGCTGCTGTTCCTGCGGTTCGTTCCCGGCCAGGGCGACCTGCTGTTCGAACTCGCGCTCGAAGGCGGACGGCCGCGGCTGCTTCTGGGCGACCCGCTGGCCGAGGTCTGGGTGCAGGGCGATTGGGTCTACTATCGGCCCGAGGGGCGGGACGGCAAGATCCATCGCATGCGGCTCGACGGTTCGGGCCGCGAGCGGATCGGCGACGACAGTGCCGCTTCGATGGCCCTGGCCGGCTCCTGGATCTATTACATCAACGAGACGCAGGACCGCAGGCTATACCGCATGCGGCTCGATGGCTCGGACCGCGAGCGGCTCGGCGAGGCCGGGGTCGAGGAGTTCCTGATCGCGGGAGATCGGCTCTTTTTCCGCGACAGGCGCGATCATCGACTCTATCGGATGGATAGAATCGGGAGCGATCCGACGTCCTTTCTGGACGTGGATGCGCGCTCGCTCAACACCGACGGCATCTGGCTCTACTACAGCGACTTCAGCGAGGACGCGCGTCTCTATCGCATCGCCCTCGACGGCGGTCTCCCCGAACCCCTCACCCGCACCTCGGCACGCTTTCCCCATGTCGTCGGCGGATGGCTCTATTTCGGTGTCGGCGGCATCCTCGACATGGATATTTTTCGCCTGCCCCTGACTCGAGGAATGGACCCGACCGGACCGGCTCAGCCTTGGCTGGTCGGGTTCCCGGGGTTGGACTATCGATCGCAATGATCCTTTGAACCGATGGGGCTTCGTCTATGGGGGCTCGGCCGTTTCGATCTTGTATCCAACCCCATAGACGGCCTGAATCAGGTCGGGCGCGACGCCGGCACGGACCAGCTTTCTACGCAGATTCTTGACATGGGTGTCGATGGTCCGGTCGCTGACGATCCGGTCGTCCGGATAGCTCAGACGCATCAGGCTCTCGCGCGAGAAGACGCGTCCGGGGTGCGAGATCAGGGTCCATAGCAGGCGGAACTCGACCGGGGTCAGATCGATGCGCTCCTCGCGGAAGCGGCACAGGAAGCGGTCGAGCACCAGACGGATGCCGGCATAGCTCGCCTCGGTCTCTTCCGGGGACGGGGCCGGACGCACCCGGCGCAGGATGGTCTGGACGCGCGCCACCACCTCGCGTGCGCTGAAGGGCTTGCAGACATAGTCGTCGGCGCCGATGCGCAGACCCAGCAGACGGTCGATCTCGTCGACCTTGGCGGTCAGCATCAGGATGGGGACGTCGGAGAACTGGCGCACCTCGCGGCAGATCTCGATCCCGTCCTTGCCCGGCAGCATCAGATCCAGGACGACGAGCGCCGGACGGCGCTCGCGGATGCGCTCGACGGCCTGCCCGCCCTCGGCGAGGCGGTCGACGCCGAAGCTCTCGCGTCTCAGATAGTCCTCGAGCAGACGGGCGATCTTCTCCTCGTCCTCGACGATCAGGATCTCGGGGTCGCTCATGGCGGATGCTCCTTCGACAGCGGCAGCGAGACCTGGACCGAGAGTCCGCCGAGCGCCGACCGCTCGGCCCAGATGCGGCCGTGGTGCGCCTCGACGATGTTGCGGCAGATGGCCAGTCCCAGCCCGGCTCCGGAGGCGCGGCGGCTGCGCGATCCGTCCTGACGGTAGAGGGGCTCGAAGAGCCGCTCCAGTTCCGAATCGGCGACGCCCGGCGGTCCGTCCTCGACCCGCAGCCGCGCCAGGTCGCCCTCGCGGCTCAGGCGGACCACAACCCTGCCGGGCGCGTCCGTATAGGCGATGGCGTTCTCGGCCAGGTTGCGCAGCAGTTGTTCGATCCGCGCCGGATCGGCCTTGACCCGGATGCCGGGCATGCTGTCCAGATCCAGCCGGATGCCGCGATCCGCGGCGCGCTGACGCAATGGCTCGATTCCCGTCCTCAGGTGCTCGTCCAGGTCCAGCGGGGCGAAGCTGTAGCGCAGTCCGCCCATGTCCGACAAGGATAGGGCATAGAGATCCTCGATGAGATGGCGCAGGCGCAGCGTTTCCTGATCGAAGGAGTCGAGCTGTGCCGTATCCAGAGGACGGACGCCGTCCTTCACGGCCTCGATCTCGCCCGAGAGGATGGTGACCGGGGTGCGCAGCTCGTGCGAGATGTCCGCCAGCCAGCGCCGCCGCGTCGTCTGGCTCTGCTCCAGCACCTCGGCCAGATGGTCCAGTCCGTCCATGAGTCGGCCCAGCTCGTCGCGGCGCGGTTCGGCGAGCCGGGCGGCATAGTCCCCGTCGGCGAGCCGGTCGAGTCCGGCGATGGCCCGGCGCAGCGGCGCCAGCAGGGCGCGGGCGAGCAGGACGGAGACCCCCAGCGCCAGCGCCAGCGAGATCAGCCCGATCGCCAGGCTGGCGGTGCGCTGCTGGCGCCGGAAGGCCGTGGCCTGGGGTGTTTCGAAATGGCGTTGCGGCAGGCTGCGCAGCTCGCCGATCGGGCGCCCGCCGATTCGGACGGGCATGCGGATGATCTCGGTTCGATCCTCGGGCAGCTCGGTGCCGGCGATCCAGCGGCCGTCACCGTCGTAGAGCCCGGTCGGCGGACCGAGGCTGGTGCCGCCCGCCGGGCCGATCCGATCCCGGGGCGGTATGCCGCCGGCCGCTGGCGGAGGTGGGAAGCCGGGCCGCATGGGGCCGCCGAATGGCGGCATCCCCGGATGCGGCGGGGGTGGGGGCGGATCGCGCGGGGCCACATCCTGCAGCAGGCTTCGGAAGGCGTCCGGATCCATGCCCGACCAGTCGCCGCCGGCCGTTCGATAGCGCTGCTCGATCCGCTCGGCGAGACGCCCCAGACGCTCCTGCTCGAGCGCGTTCATATAGTCGAGAAAGCCGCGCTCGAAGCTCCAGTGGGCCAGTCCCAGCGTGATCAGCAGCACCAGCAGCACCAGTCCGACGAAGGTCAGAACGAGCTTGTGTGCGATCGACAGTCGTATCCGTTCGAGCCGCATGCTGCCTCCTGGTGCTGCTCCGATCGGTCAGTCCGCGCCGGCGACGGGGTCCGTGCCTTCCAGGTCCCGGACCAGCCGCACCGCATTGTAGATCCGGATGGCGTCTCCCTGAGGGCCGTGGCCGTAAGGATAGTCCCCCGGATCGCCGGTCTTGGGATCGCTGCGCTGGGCGCCGGCGCCATGGACGTCGTACCAGCCGTCTTCCATGTAGCCCAGTGCCCGACCGAAGCTGAGATAGGCCGCGTTGGCTCCCGGACGCGAGGATGCGCTGGCGTGGGTGGTGCTGCTCCAGATGTAGGGGAAGTCGGTCTGTCCGGCCTCGTTGACCATGGCCGTGGTCTCGAACAGCGGATCGATGGCCGGGCCGCCGGTCGCGTCCGGGGCGCGGCCGTAGTCGACCAGGCTCTGCAGCTCCTTGGCGTTGGGCAGCCGCCAGTCGCGATGGCCCAGATAGCCCTGGGCGTTGCGGGTCTGCACCCAGTCGAGCGCCTCCCGCCAGTCGAGTCCCTGGGGGGCCTCGATGCCGCTGTCCTGGCGGCTCCACATGAGCCCGGTCGCGGCGTCGCTGACGGTGCCGTCGCCATTGTCGGCGAAGGCGTTGACGCCATAGCCGGCGTTGCCGCTGACGCAGATGACGTAGAAGGTCTTCTCGCCGGACCGATGGTCGAGCCCGTAGCCCTTGATGCGGCCGTCGGCGAAGTTCACGCCGAACAAGGTGCGGGCGTCGAACCCCATGTCGGAGACGTAGAGGGTGCTGGAGGCATACTGGGCATCGATGAGCCGCTCTCCCGCCGTGGTGTCGCCGTAGGCGAAGTCGAAATGCTCGGTGTCGATGAAGGGCCGCAGATCCGTGCCGGTCGATTCATCGGTGCCGCTGGGATCGGTGCCGCTGAAGTCGATCAGGGAATAGAGCGTCTTGATGTCCGGCAGCCGCCAGTCGTCGCGTCCGCCGAGGGTCAGACCCTCGCAATGGTCGAGCGCCTCCGCGTAGGTCAGCTTGTCCGAGGCATGGATGAGGCCGTCGCCGTCCGTGTCCGGGCTGGTCTGCCAGACGAGCCCGGTGACCCGTTCGAGGACCGTGCCGTCGCCCTGGTCCTCGAAGACTGGATTCCAGCCCCGATGCTGCGCGTCCTGTCCGGCGAACGGCTCATCCGCGTTTGGGCACTGGATGTCGGTCCCGGCGGCGTCGTAGCACTGGCTCTGTCCGCTGTCCAGAATCGGATAGGTCAGGTCCGGGATGTCCGCCGTCGGGACGCAGGCGAGGGATTTGCTCGGATCCGGGCCGGCAAGACAGAGCCCCTCTCGCTCGCCGTGCGGACCGGTGAAGACGCAGGCCGCTTCCTCGCCGAGCCCGGCGCAGGCCTCGACCGCGGCGGGTGGCGGCCTCATGTCCGGGGATGCGGTCGTCTGGGCCATGGCGCAGGAGGCCATGAGTCCGAGGACCGAGAGAAGGGCAGGCGTGTGAATGGTCGGTGTTGCAGGCGTCAGCATCTCGAGCTCCATGGTGGTTGTCGGGTGTGACCGGAGTCTTGCCGACGCGAATGGAGCGGCTGCGTGGAAATCGTGAAGAAGTTCGGGAGATGGGAGCGCGTCTCGATCGGCGGTTCGGACGCGCGACGCGGATTGACGGGCACATCCAATCCATTATCCTGAAGCGAGCCAGTCTTTCCGGCAGGCGGGGGGCAGGAGATGAATTCGTCCGGGCGCGAGTACATGTCATGAGCCGGAGCGGCGGGTCTTGAGCAAGGCCAACCTCTATCCAGGGGCCGATAGGGCTCGTCGGCGCTTGATCGGCACGGTTGCCCTCCTTTGCCTGATCCTGCTGTGTCCCGCCGAACCGCTCCGGGCGCAGTCGGACGCCCCTTCTGCCAAGGTCGCGCTGACGGCCGCCGAAGCGGCCTTCATTCGCCGGCATCCCTCGATCCGTCTGGGGACCGACGGGGGCTGGGAGCCCTATGTCGTCGCCACGCCGGGCGGTCGCATTCGCGGCTACGATGCCGATATCCTCGATCGCGTCAATGCCCTGACCGGGGCCGATTTCCAGCTCGTCCTGGGTCCCTGGAGGGAGATGCTGAAGGCGGCCAGGGAGCGGCGTATCGATGGTCTCAGTACCAGTGCCGTCCACGAGGAGCGCCGTGACCATCTGAATTTCTCGGACGTCTACATCTCGCTGCGAAAGATGCTGCTGGTGGCCAAGGGCAATCCGGCGGGCATCCATTCGATCCGGGATCTGGCCGGTAAGACGCTGGTGGTCTACCGCGGCAATCTCGCCGACGAGAAGCTGGCCCGGGGTGTCGAGGGTGCCGATCTGATGTTCGTCGACAGCATCGAGGACTGCATCGGTGCGGTGATCGGCGGCAAGGCCGATGCGACCTTCGACAACGGTGCGATCCTCTACATGGCCAACCGGATCGGAATGCCGTATCTGGAGATGGCGGGCGATTCCGGAAGCCGTCTGGATCTGGTGTTCTCCGTCCGCAACGATTGGCCCGAGGCGCTGAGCATCCTCAACAAGGGACTGGCCGCCATTCCCGAGCACGAGCGGCTGCTGATTCAGCGCCGCTGGTTTCCCGGGGCGGCGTCGGGGCTCGAGTCGGGGTCCCTGGTGCCACTGACCGCCGAGGAGCGGCGCTATCTGCTCGACAAGGGGCGTTTGCGGCTGTGCGTCGATCCGCAGTGGATGCCTTACGAGTACCTCGACGCCGACGGCCGGTATCAAGGGATCATTGCCGAGATCCATGACGCGCTCGCCAAGCGGCTCGGCATCGAGCTCGAGGTGGTGCGGACCGCGACCTGGGCCGAAACGCTTCGGGCCGTCCGCAGCGCTCGCTGCGACCTCCTTTCGGCGGCCGTGGAGACCCCGGAGCGCAGCCCCTATCTGGCCTTCACCCGGCCATTCCTGGATATGCCCCTGGTCCTCGCCGCCCGGGTGGAACAGCCCTTCATCGACAGCATCCTCGACGTGTCCGGCCAGACCTTCGCCGTCATTCGCAATCATGCCCTTCAGGACATCTTCAACCGTCGCTATCCAGGGATCCGCCTCATCGAGGTGGACAATCCACTGGCCGGGCTGGAGGCGGTGCGAAAGGGAAATGCCTTCGGCTTCATCGATACCAGCGCCACCATCGGCTATGCGATCCGCAAGCACCAGCTCATCGAGGTCAAGATCACCGGCAAGCTCGATGAGCGCTATTCCTTGGGCGTCGGCATCGTCGGCGCGGATCCTATGTTGCTCTCGATCTACGACAAGGCGCTGGAGTCGCTGCCGGAGCAGATCGTCGACCAGGCCTTGTCCCGATGGGACTCCGTCGAGACCGTCAAGGAGCTGGATCGCGCGCTGCTGATCAAGATCCTGGGCGGTCTGATACTGCTCGGTCTGCTGATCTTCTATCGGGATCGCGTCATCTCGCGCTACAGCCGTCGTCTGGAAGAGGCCAACCGGCGGCTTCAGATCCTCTCGACCACGGACCAGCTGACGGGAGTCGCCAACCGGCGCAAGTTCACCGAGGTCTTCGCCAAGGAAGTCACCCGTGCGGATCGCTACGACAACGCTCTGTCGCTGATCATCACCGATATCGATCACTTCAAGGCGGTCAACGACAGCCGCGGCCATGACTCGGGCGATCAGGTGCTGATCAAGTTTGCCGAACTGTTCGTCCAGAAAAGCAGGGACAGCGATCTGGTCGTGCGCTGGGGAGGTGAGGAATTCCTGATCCTCTGCCCGCAAACCGGTCTCGACTCCGCCAGGCGTTTGGCCGAGCTCCTGCGTCAGCGTGTCGCCGACAGCGACTTCGGGATCGGCAAGCCGGTGGTGACCTCAAGCTTCGGCGTGGCCCAGTACCAGGCCCCGGAGTCGCTCAACGACCTGGTCGCGCGCGCCGACCGGGCGCTCTATCGGGCCAAGGCGGAAGGACGAAACCGGGTCTGCGCGGAGTCGCCTGGAAAACAAGCCCAGACGCCGGACGCGGAGGCCGAACCTCCTGAGGACGATCGACCCTGAAGGCGGTTCGTCTGGATGCGGATCGTTTTTGGCGTCCGGCGACTGCGGCGACCTGACTAAAGGACCCGCCCCTATCCCCCTTTCCCTCTGGCGTTGAAGGCGCCTGGCCGACGCCGCACATCGTTTGGAAAGGGCATGTCATGAAGCTGGCCGGGAACCTTTTCGAGGCATTCGTTCGAGACGTGCCCCCAGCAATCCATCGACATCTTGGGGGCTTTTCCCGAAGGGTGTCGCCATTCGATCATGAGGGTCCGACAATGAAACCATTGACGACGCTGTTCTCGCGCCGATGCTGCGGCGGACCGGTACTGGCCCTATCGCTGGCCCTGGTCCTGTTCGGCACGCTGTTCGAGCTGCTGGCCGCATCCGGATTGGGCTGGGTCTTCCTCGCGGTCGGGGCCGGCACGCTCGCACTCTGCATGCTGCTCGGACAGAGCCGCTGTCCCCGCTCGTCCGGACCCTATTGATCGCGTCGAATGCGCCGCCTGAACAGGTAGATGGCCCAGCCAAGCGTGTCCCGGCCCCAGCGCAGGTACGTTTCTTTATCCTTCTCCACCCGCTCGACCACCGCTGCCAAATCCGGATCGTCCGGATGGGTCGATGCGTATTCGTTCGTCGCATACCATTGGAGACCTTCGTACCTGTCCCAGTCGTCCTTGTCGCTCGCAATGGCGTGGACGAGATCCAATCCCAGCCGCTCACCGGCCTGCGCATTGGAGTAGTGGCTCCCGAATGCCTCTTTCGCGATTCCGGATGCCTTCAGGTAGTCCTCGGGTGGCTCCTGCCGCCAATAAGGTTCTCCCACGACGATCCAGCCGCCGGGTCTCACCATCGGGTACAGGGCTTCGAGAGTCTCGGCGTGTCCCCCGAAGACCCAACTGGCACCGATGCACGATGCGAGATCGAGCCGTTCCGGCTCGTCCGGCTTGAAATCCGCGCCATTCATCCGAGTGAACCCGATCCCCCCGCCCGGTGTCCGGAGATCGATTCTTCTCTCCGCCTCGGCGATGAAGAATGGAGAAATGTCGATCCCAAGCCCACGAGCACCATAGGTTTCGGCCAGGCGAATCAGGAATTCGCCCTTTCCACACGCAATGTCGACCACCTGTGCGTCGGTCGGGAGACGCAGGAGTTCCACGAGACGTGCCAGTTTCTCCTCGCTCGTAGGGTTGCATACCAGGTGTTCTCGGTGAGTGATATCGTAGAATTTCCACGTGTCCATGATTCATTCCTTCAATGATCTAATGCCCGCTCATGCGAGCCGCTGTCGACGTTGCTGGCCAATATTCCCTTGGATGACCCGGACAAGGGACTGGAGCGACGGGGACGCTGGTTCGTCCGCTACGCGGACGAGTTGCTGATCCTCGTCCGCAGCCACCGCTCCAGCGAGCGGGTCCTGCTAGCTGACCGGACAGCTCAAGCTGGTGGTCAATGTGCAGAAAAACCGTGTGGTCGAAACTGACGAGTACGTGTTTTTGGGATTTCCCTTGCGGGGCAAGAAGGGGCGTTGGTCCGAGCGCGCCTATCAAGATTTCTGCCACCGGCTGGGCAAGCTAACCGGTCGGGGATGAGCCTTGTTCATGGATTGCCGGCTCAAGAAGCTCTTCGAATACTTCCCGTGTTAGGTAGTGTGGGAAGCTAAATACCAGCCCTTACCTGATCATGCATTTAATTTTATATTGAATACGTGCTCGTAATATTCACGAAATGCCTGTTTCATTTTATTTGAAATTCAACTGAATAATCTATAAGCCTTTTAGGCAGTGATTTGGTTTTTCCTATGTATATTTTATATTCAAGCGTGTCGAGCTTGAGAATCCAAAAATATACGCCAATCGAATTTGCCGCTGGTTTTTTCAATCCATCATTAACCAGTTTTAAAGCAAGTTCTCTGTTAAGCGCATCAAGTCTTACATTTGATGCAATAAGAAGGAAATCCCTCGTAAAACTTTCTTTTTCTGATAGTGAGAATTTAAAAATGTCAAAATTCAAAATGTGCTCTTATAATTTTTGTGCATGATGGAATGGCTAAAGCGGCCGCGCGTTAGACGGTTGCAGATTGAGGTGCGGCGTGCGGTGTGCGGTGTGTCTTCGTGATTCGCTTTGAGCCTATTTTTATTTGAGATCTTGTAAATCAGGAAAGCAAGCAAACCCTTGATTCTTTTCCCATACTAACCGTAATGGCAAGTGGTGTATATTAATAAGTTTATTGATGAAGCTCACGTCAGACTCACTGCATTCGTCGTTAATGACTATCCATAGCTCATCCGCTTTTTCGCTATCATCATAATATTGATAGTCTAGAATCTGTCCCAGTGCTTCTCTGATGGCTCGCTTTGTTGAACTGCCAGATACGGTTTTTAATTCAGAAAAAATATGTTTTTCTTTTAGCCTGAATCGGACGTCTATTCTGTCAAGGTTGGCTAAAATGCATTCATCTTCAATATTGTCGTATCCTTTTTTTTGCAACCATTTAATAAAATTTTTTGACAATAGTGAGTGGCTATGTGTCACTTCTACTTCTTGCCCATTTTGCAACCTAATTGTTTTATAATTATCTGTCGAATTTATATTGAAATTCCTCCAAGAATCAGGTGATGGAGGGGTGAAGTTATGAATTTTGTGATATATAAAAAAATCACTCAAAATTTTTAGGTCACTCGTTTTGGACACTACAAAATCAATCACGTCTCTACGTTTACCACCTCGTTTGGCAATGATCTTGCGATAATCTAAAAAATCAACACGAACCAGTGTGGAGTCCATTCTAATTCTTACAACAGTATGGTTTTGCGATGCGCGCATTGAAACATAAATCTCACCTCGTCCTTCAGAATTAAAACGGTACTCCGGGTAAGCTTTCTTGTTAATAAAACCATGATTTGAGCCTGAATAATTTTCAACCAAAAATCTTCTAACAGAATCAAAGTGAAGTTTCGCTTCTGGTCGTTTTATGAACCAAGAAACTACGTAAGCGTTCAGACCCTCCTCCTCCCTTGGGGACGTGAAGACAGACGGGCTCCGCTATGGCAAAGTCAAAACCACGACCTAAACGACGCC
>NZ_AONC01000026.1 GCF_000585215.1 Imhoffiella purpurea
GGCGATCGGCTCGTCCCAGACCGCGTAATCGCAGGTCGGATAGGTCGAGCAGGAATAGAAGATCTTGCCCCGCCGCGACTTCTTCTTCTGCAGCGTCGCCTTGCCGCACTTGGGGCAGGCGACCCCGGTATCCTCAGGCTTCTCCAGCGGCTCGATGTGCTTGCAGTTGGGGTAGGCGCTGCAGCCGATGAACTTGCCGTAGCGTCCGCGTTTGATCTCCAGGGCCGAACCGCAGAGCGGACAGGAGCGTCCCTCCACGACCTCGGGCGCCTCCTGCTCCGCCTTGTCGGCGTTGAGATCGCGGGTGTAGTCGCAGTCCGGATAGTTGGTGCAGCCGATGAAGCGGCCGTTGCGCCCGAGCCGGATCGAGAGCTGGCCGCCGCACTTGGGGCAGGCCTCGTCGATGCGCTCCTGGGTCACGTCGCTGCGCTTGACGTTCTCCTGGGTGTGGTCGACCAGATCCTTGAAGGGTCTCCAGAACTGCTCCAGGAGCGGGATCCACTCCCTCTCGCCGCGCGAGACCGCGTCCAGATCGTCCTCGAGCCGGGCGGTGAAGTCGTAGTCGACGTAGGAGGTGAAATACTCGGTCAGGAACTTGTTGACCACCCGCCCGACGTCGGTCGGCACGAACCGCTTCTTGTCGAGCACCACGTACTCGCGATCCTGCAGGGTGGAGATGATGGAGGCATAGGTGGAAGGCCGGCCGATCCCGAACTCCTCCAGCGCCTTGACCAGCGATGCCTCCGAATAGCGCGGCGGCGGCTCGGTGAAGTGCTGCTCGGCGCGGATCCGGAGCAGATCCACCAGATCGCCCTCCTTGAGATCGGGCAGCATGCGGTCCTCGTCGTCGTCGGCGCTCTTGGCGTCGTCGCGGCCCTCGAGATAGACGCGCATGAACCCGGGCTCGGCGACCACGGAACCGGTCGCCCGCAGCAGATTGCCCGCCCCGGCGCTCAGGTCGACCGCCACCTGGTTGATGAGGGCATGCGTCATCTGGCAGGCCAGGGTGCGCTTCCAGACGAGCTCGTAGAGCTTGGCCTGCTCGACCGTCAGATGGGCCTTGATCGCCGCGGGCTCACGCAGGATGGAGGTCGGACGGATGGCCTCGTGGGCCTCCTGGGCGTTCTTCGCCTTGGTCTTGTAGTGACGGGGCTGCTCGGGAAGATCCGCCTCGCCATAGCGTTCGGCGATGAAGGACCGGATCTCGCCCAGGGCCTCCTGGGCCAGATTGACCGAGTCGGTTCGCATGTAGGTGATGAGACCCACGGCGCCGCCGCCGACGTCGACGCCCTCGTAGAGCTGCTGGGCCACGCGCATGGTGCGCTGGGCCGTGAACCCCAGCTTGCGCGCCGCCTCCTGCTGCAGGGTCGAGGTGATGAAGGGCGGCGCCGGAAAGCGCTTGCGCTGCTTGCGCTCGACCTTTTCGACCTCGAGCTTGCCGTCGGCCGCGCGCTCGAGTTCCGTCTTGACCTCGTTGGCACGCGTCTCGTCGGTGATGCTGAACTGCTCGACCTTCTCGCCGCCGAAGGTCGTCAGCTTGGCGCCGAAGGGCTTCGCGTCCTTGCTCGCGTCCGCCTCGATGGTCCAGTACTCCTGGCGGACGAATGCCTCGATCTCGCCCTCGCGCTCGCAGATCAGACGCAGCGCCGGACTCTGCACCCGACCGGCCGACAGTCCGCGCCGGATCTTCTTCCACAGCAATGGCGACAGATTGAAGCCGACCAGATAGTCGAGCGCCCGTCTGGCCTGCTGGGCGTTGACCAGATCGTAGGAGAGGCCGCGCGGATTGGCGATGGCGTCCTGGACGGCCCGCTTGGTGATCTCGTTGAACACGACACGGTGCACGGGCCGCTTGCCGAGCTGTCTGCGGCTCTTGAGCAGCTCGTAGAGATGCCAGGAGATGGCCTCGCCCTCGCGGTCCGGGTCGGTCGCGAGATAGAGCGCCTCGGACTCCTTGAGCTTCTTGGCGATCGCCTGGACGTGCTTCTCGTTGCGATCGATGATCTGGTACTTCATGGCGAAGCCATGATCCGGATCGACCGCCCCCTCCTTCGGAACCAGGTCGCGGACGTGCCCATAGGAGGCGATCACCTCGAAGTCGGCTCCGAGGTACTTCTTGATGGTCTTGGCCTTGGCCGGCGATTCGACGATGACGAGGTTCATTCAGGATTCTGGTTAGGGTTGACGTGCCTCTCTCTAGGGTAACTCCGGGTCGAAGGCCGACGTCAAGGTCGACTCGAAAAACGGCCGACAGACGAGCGCGGCGCGAGAGACCGCGGCTGCGCCCCCCGTCCCTGCGCACCGGGGCATGGAGAAGGTGAGGAGCGACCGACGGACTGGATCCGGTGCGATCCGGACCAGGAGCGAAAACAACCGCCCGATATCGGAAGGCAGAGCCGGACGGGACAGCCGATCGCAAACGACGTCAGTGCATATAGACAGGATCTTCGTTGTAGAGCATGTCCTCCACCTGTGTGAAGGCATCCTCCCGGCCGGGACGGTTCATGAGAACGAGCAGCGAAACCCATTTGACGTCTTCGGCCAGGACCTGCGGATGGTCGATCGCCAGCAGACGGTCGATCACCAGTTCGCGGCTGACCGAATCCAGGATTCCGCTCTGCTCGAGCGACATCAGCAACCCACGCACCTCGGTGTCCAGCTTCTCGCATTCGAGATCGCTGTAGACGCGCACCGCACGGCCCAGATGAGATTGCTCCTCCGTGGCCTCGACGCCCACGGCGAGCTCGTCGAGCCAGCGCAGCGCCTTTTCGATCTCGCCCTGACTGAAGCCCGCCTGGACCAGCTCATCCTCCAGCTCGTGCTGTTCGACGGGAGGCTGAACGTCGCCATCCATGTAGTTCTCGTAAAGGTAGATCAGAACATCGACCATATTTTCGTACATCAGCCAACCTCGATGGGCATCTTCGACCGGGCGATCGAAGTGAATGTGCGCCGATCCGCGCCAAAATGGGTCTTCGCTATCCGGAAGCACGGCAATAGCGGCCGCCCGGAAGGGATGATACATGACCATTCAGTTCCATGAGCAACAACATGGACAATACCTGTTCCGCGGGCAGACCGGTGCGCGCGATCAGCTCGTCCGGCGCCAGCTGATCGAAGCCCAACGCTTCCCACAGCAGACGCTCGTCCCCTTCCAGACCCGCCGGCTCGAGGCCTTCCCCCGAGGCATCGGGAGACGCATCCGAGTCCAGCGCACCACGCAGCTGGGGCGCCAATTCCGACAGAATATCGGCGGCGGTCTCGACCAGTCTGGCCCCATCGCGGATCAGCGCGTGACAGCCCCGGGACAAGGGGCTACCGATCGGACCCGGAACGGCGAAGACCTCCCGCCCCTGCTCCAGGGCGGACCTGGCCGTGATGAGAGAGCCGCTCTTGAGGGCGGCCTCGGTCACCAGGACACCGAGACTCAGACCGCTGATCAGACGGTTGCGCCGCGGGAAGTTCCGCGCCTGCGGCCCCCGCCCGGGCGGAAGCTCGGTGACCAGGGCACCCCGTTCCACGATCCGGCAGGCGAGATCCACATGCGCCGAGGGATAGACCAGGTCGGGTCCCGTGCCGAGCACAGCGATGCTCTGCCCGGTCTCGAGCGCCGCCTCATGGGCCACGCCGTCGATCCCGAAGGCCAGTCCGCTGGTCACGACCAGACCGCAGCGCGCCAGCTCGCGGACCAGCTCGGCCGTGATCTCGCGTCCGCCCGGACTGGGATTGCGGCTGCCAACGACGGCGATCTGAGGCTCGGAGAGCAGCCCGATATCTCCCCGCACATAGAGCAACGGGGGAGGATCGGCGATCTCGCGCAGCAGGGGTGGATATCTGGGGTCGTCCAGGCCGAGCAGATGGGCCCCGGGCCGCTCGGCCCAGCTCAGCACCGAATCGATGGCCGCTCGGTCCGGGTGCTTGAGCCAGTCGAGGGCCGGAGGCTTGAGCCCGAGATCGCCGAGATCGGAACGCGAGGCGGACAGCACCGCCGCGGGGCTGCCGAAATGCTCGTGGAGACGCAGCGCCGTCCGTGGCCCGATCCCTGGCGCCAGACTGATGACCAGCCAGTCGCGATGGAATCGACGAGCGGCCGCCGAGGAACAGGAGCCGCTCGAATGCGGATCAGGAGGGAGGCGAGGCAATCCAGTCGCCGACGTTGAGGGAACGAGTGGCCTCGAGCACCAGGGCGAAGCTCACCCGGTCGAAGCTGCGAAAGACCATGAGGATGCCCGATTTCTCGAACGGCTTGAAATATTTCGGGTTGTTGCGGCGGAAGTCCATGTGCAGCGGGAATGGCGCGTTGGAATCGGGCTCGTCGGCCCGCCAGCCCTTCTTCTCGTAGTCGCTGCCGAGCCAGAACTCGGACTCGAGCGGCCCCGGGCCGCGCCATTTGGGATCGTAATCGCCGCTCTTGACGAAATCACGCTCCTTGGTACCGCCGACGAAGGTCTCGAAGACGTGGCCGGTCTCGATCCGGTCCTTTTCGCCCCGGTTGATCACCACGACGTCATAGGTACCGATATTGGAGACGCCGTTGAGCACCGAGATGATGCGCCCGCGCATCCCCTCCGGGGCCGGGTGGGGGAAGAAATTCTCCAGCCGCCGCTCCTCGTCGGAGGGGATGACGCGATCCCCGATCGAGACCTGGCGCTCCATGCGCACCACCCTGAGCTTGGCCGGATCGCCGACCCGCTCCAAACGGGCGCTGGCGACGAAGACGGCCTCGTACCCGAGCAGCTCGTTGGTATCCGGATCGCGCAGCTCGTCGCCGGGACGCAGGATCTGGAAGCTGTTCTGGGCATTGCTGTCGATGCGGCGCACGTAGATGGAATCGTTGAGGCCGGCGATCAGATGCTCGTCCGGGAAGCCGACCACGTAGGGCGCGCGCTTGATGTCCTGCGAATCGGCCACGTAGGGCCGGGTCAGGAAGGGCGCGATGGCCGAGAAACGGATCGTGGGCACGGCATCGTCGAGCCTGCTCGAGCGCACGTGCGGGGTCAGCCGCACCACACGCGGACCGCCACGCGCGCCCCGGTTGGAGCGGATGCGCGGCTCGCCGTTCACCATGCTCAGCTCGAGCACATCGCCCGGATAGATGAGATCGGGATCCCCGACGCCCGGATTGGCCTGCCAAACCTCGGGCCAAAGCCAGGGATCGCGCAGGAACCGACCGGCGATGCCCCAGAGCGTGTCGCCGGACCGCACGACATAGGTTCGCGGGGCATCCGGAGCCAGCTCCACGGCGAAGGCGGCCGGCATCAGCAGCGCCATCGAGCCCACGAGCAGCGAAATTCGAACGAATTGGCGAGCAGTGGCGCGCATGGATCCTCCGCGATGATCGAAACGGGATTCACCCGCCCCTACTAAGGGGTGTAGTATCTAAGCGATAGTAGCGCACACGCCATAGCGGCTTCCACCCGTTATGCGCGAAGGTTGCGCATGACATTCCGACGACGAATCCCAAGATGGCCAAGCTCGATATCCTCACCTTCCCAAATCCCAGGCTCCGCCTGAAGGCCCTGCCCGTGTCCCAGGTCGACGGCTCGGTGCGCGAGATCCTCGACGACATGCTCGAGACCATGTATGCAGCCCCCGGCATCGGTCTCGCCGCCAATCAGGTGGACATACAGCGCCGCATCGTCGTGATCGACACCTCGGAGAACCACGACACCCCGCTTTGTCTGATCAATCCAGAGATCCTCTCCAAGGAGGGCAAGACCCAGATGGACGAGGGCTGTCTGTCGGTGCCCGGTTTCTTCGAGCCGGTCACGCGCGCCGAGCGGGTGACGGTCAGCGCGCTCGATCGCGACGGCAATGCATTCACGCTCGAGGCCGACGGCCTGCTGGCGGTCTGCATCCAACATGAGATCGATCACCTGGACGGCAAGCTGTTCGTCGACCACATCTCCATGCTCAAACGTCAGCGCATCCGTCGCAAGCTCGAGAAGGATCAGCGCCAGCAACCGTCCCAGGCGGCCGAGCCGCGCCGGGGTGTCATCTAGTGCCTCACGCCCTGATCGCCCATCAAAGCGCCATGCCTTCGTCTCGATCCGGTCGCGATCGAGGCCCCCGCGTCCGACTGCAACACCAGGATCGTCCATGAACCGCCTGAAGGTCATTTTCGCGGGAACGCCCGAATTCGCGGTCCCGAGTCTCTCCGCATTGATCGCGGCGGATCTCGACCTGATCGCCGTCTATACCCAGCCCGACCGTCCCGCCGGACGCGGCCGCAAGCTGCAGATGAGCCCGGTCAAGAGGCTGGCCCTGGATGCCGGCATCCAGGTGCTCCAGCCCCAGAGCCTGAAGCGTGATCCGGACGCGGTGGAGCGGCTGCGCGCGCTCGGCGCCGACCTCATGGTGGTGGTGGCCTACGGCCTGCTGCTGCCGGTCGAGGTGCTGGAGGCCCCGCGCCTGGGCTGCGTCAATGTCCATGCCTCGCTGCTGCCGCGCTGGCGCGGCGCCGCCCCCATCCAGCGCTCCGTGCTGGCGGGCGATGCCACGGCCGGTGTCTGCATCATGCGCATGGAGGCCGGGCTCGACACGGGCCCCGTCTATCGCCGGGCCGAGATCCCCGTCGCGCCACGCGAGACCGGCGGCTCCCTGCACGACCGTCTGGCGGTCCTGGGCGCCGAGGCGCTGATCGCGGCACTGCCCGGAATCGCCGACGGTTCCGCCCGTCCCGAACCGCAGGACGATTCGGCCGCCACCTACGCCCACAAGCTGACCAAGGAGGAGGCCAGGATCGACTGGACCTGGAGCGCCGCGGCCATCGAGCGTCAGGTGCGCGCCTTCGATCCCTGGCCGATCGCCTACACGCTTCTCGACGGCGAGACGCTGCGCATCTGGGATGCCGAGGCCGAGGCCGAAACCGCCTCGGTGGCCCCGGGGACCCTGGTGGACACCGGCAAGCGCGGCATCCGGATCGCGACCGGAGACGGCCTGCTGCGCATCACCCGTCTCCAGCCGTCGGGCAAAAAGCCGATGAGCGCGGCAGACTATCTGAACGCGCGCAGCCTGGACGGCGCACGTTTTGACTGAACGTCAGCCGAGCAAGACCGCGCCGGCCGGAGCGCGCTCGCGCGCCACGGCGGCGCGGGCGGTCCATCGCGTGCGCGACCGGGGCGAATCCCTGACCCGGGTCATGCAAGACGCACAGTCGAGCGTATCGGCCCCCGACCAGTCGCTCATCCAGGAGATGAGCTACGGCACGCTGCGAATCCTGCCGAGACTCGAAGCCATTTCCAGCCGGCTCCTGAACCGTCCGCTCAAGCGCGAAGACCGCGACATCGACGCGCTCATCCTGATCGGTCTCTATCAATTGAGCGCCATGCACACACCGGCGCATGCCGCCGTCTCGGCCACGGTCGATGCGGCCAGACTGCTCGGCAAGGTCAACAAGGCATCCCTGGTCAACGCCCTGCTGAGACGCTTCCTGCGCGAGCGCGAGGCGCTGGAGGAGGCGATCGACCGCGACGATCCCGACCTGCGCTGGCTCTTCCCCGACTGGCTGCTCGAGCGCCTGCGCGCGGCCTGGCCGAGGGATTGGCAAGACATGGTCGCGGCCAGCAACGGGCGCCCGCCCATGAGCCTGCGCGTCAACCGGCTGCGCACCACGCCGCAGGCCTATGCCCAGCGGCTCGCCGCGGCCGATATCGCGGCGACGCCCATCGCCGGATGCGACTGCGGGCTCATGCTGGAGCGCCCGCTTCCGGCCCGCGAGCTGCCCGACTTCGATCGCGGCTGGGTCTCGATCCAGGACGCCGGCGCGCAGCTCGCCGCCCAGTTGCTCGACGCGGCCCCGGGTCAGCGGGTGCTGGACGCCTGCGCGGCCCCGGGCGGCAAGACGGCCGCCATCCTCGAACGGGCGGGAAACGCCATCGAGCTGACCGCGATCGATCACGACCCGGCACGCCTCGACGCCGTTCGCAATCTGCTGGCACGACTGGGACTGAACGCCGAGGTCGCCGTCGGCGATGCCGACGGCCCCGCCGGATCCTGGGCCGAGCGACGCTACGACCGCATCCTGCTCGACGTCCCCTGCTCCGCGACAGGTGTCATCCGCCGTCATCCGGACATCAAATGGCTGAGGCGCGCGAGCGACATCGAGGCGCTGTGCGAGACCCAGAGACACATCCTGGAGGCCATCTGGCCGCTGCTCGCGCCCGGCGGACGCCTGCTCTACGCGACCTGCTCGCTGCTCCCCGAGGAGAATCAGTCCCAGATCGCGGATTTCCTGGCGCGGCATCCCGAGGCCAGGGAGATTCCATTGCCGACGGACCTGGGTCGCGCGCTGACGCACGGCCGCCAGCTCCTGCCGACCGACGGCGGCAGCGACGGCTTCTATTACGCCCTCATCGCGAAAGACTCCGCATGAGCCCCAGGCATCAGCTCACCTTCAGGCTTCTGCTCGCGCTCTGCGTCGCGGCCATGCTTTCCGCGCCCATCCTCGCCAAGGAGGAGCTGGAGGTCAGGCAGGCGCAGATCCGGCTGGTCGATGGGATCTACCAACTGGACGCCACGGTGGACTTCCATCTCAGCCAGAACGCCTTGGAAGCGCTCGACAACGGCGTGCCACTGACCATCGTGACCCATATCCAGGTCCGCCGCACCAAGGCATGGATGTGGGAGGACAGCCTGCTCGACCTGCAGATCCGCAACGCCATCCGCTACAAGCCGCTTTCGGAGAACTACGAGGTCTACCGGCTTCCGGGATCGAGCGGACGCAGCTTCGTCACCCGCGAGGCGGCGATCCGTGCCCTCGGCGAGCTGACCGACCTGGAGCTCGTCGACCGCAAGGACCTGGACCCGGACGAGGATTACGAGGTCCAGGTCAAGGTCTTCCTGGACATCGAGGAGCTGCCGCTCCCCTTGCGCCCCCTCGCCTATCTCATGCCATCCTGGAAGCTCTCCAGCGGGTGGACCAAGTGGCCGATCACAGACTGAACTGGCGACGCGGACTCGGAACCCTCCCGGTCGCCCTCCTGATCGTCGGTCTGTTCGTCGTCCTGGTCCTGATGCGGGACTCGGTGCAGAACTCCGAGACGCTCAGCCGCGCCTTCGTGCCCCTGCTCGGGATGGTCCTGGCCGGCCTGGCGGTCCTGGCCGTGCTCGTGGTCGTCAACGTGGTCAAGCTGGTGCGCCGCTATCGCCACCAGGCGGCCGGCTCGCGCCTGACCGCGCGCATCGTCGTGCTCTTCGCGCTCATCTCGCTGCTTCCCGTGGGCGTCGTCTACTATTTCTCGCTCGGTTTCCTGCTGCGCGGCATCGATAGCTGGTTCGACGTCGCCATCGGCCGGGCGATGCAGGACGCCCTGGTGCTGAATCAGGCATCGCTGGACCTGAATCAAAGGGTCCTGAGCAAATACACCGAACAGCTCCTGGACAGCATCGAGGACCGCTCCTCGACCGCGATCGCGCTCAGCCTCAACAATCTGCGCCGCCAGGCGGGTGCGATCGAGCTGACCGTCTACGGCCAGGGCGGCATGGTACTGGGAACCTCGAACGAGGATCCGACCCAGCTGGTCCCCAATCACGCCGAGCGCGAGATCCAGCAGAGCGTGCGTGCCGGAACCAACTATGTGGGTCTGGAGACAGGCGCTGGCGAGGATCTGGTGGTGCGGGTCCTGGTCCAGGATCCGCGCGGCCGTCCCATGCAGATGCAGGCGATCTTCCCCACCTCGGCCCGCATCAGCGAGCTGTCGGAGCGGCTCGAGGACGCCTACAACCGCTACACCGAGCTCGCCTATCTGCGCCAGTCGCTCAAGTTCAGCTTCTCGCTGACGCTCTCCCTGGTGCTGCTGTTCGGACTCATGGCGGCGCTGATCGCGGCCTTCCACACCGCCCGGCGTCTGGTCGCGCCCATCGCCGACATCGCCCGGGCCACGCGCTCCATCGCCGAGGGCGAGTACGAGCAGCAGATCCCGCTGCCGAGCCACGACGACGAACTCACCTTCCTGGTCGCCTCCTTCAACGCCATGTCGCGCCGCATCGCCCAGGCCCGGGACGCGGCCGCGCGCAGCAAACAGGCGGTCGAGACCCAGCGCAACTATCTCGAGACCGTCCTCGGGCGGCTCTCCTCTGGCGTGGTCGCCTTCGACGACAACCAGCGCATGCGCACCGCCAATCCGGCCGCACACAGCATTCTGGCGCTGCAGTTCGCCGAGGACGCCGGCCCCACGCTGGAGCGAATCGAACAGGAGCAGCCCTGGATCACGCCCTGGACCGAGACGGTGCGCCGACACCTGACCGCGGGCCAGGCCTGGCGGGCGGAGGTGACCCTGCAGCGCGCCGAGGGCAACCAGACGCTCATGTGCCGGGGCAGCCCGCTGCCGCTCTCGGATTCCAAGCATCGCGGTCACGTGGTGGTCTTCGACGACATCACCTCGCTCATCGTCGCCCAGCGCAACGCGGCCTGGGCCGAGGTGGCGCGGCGTCTGGCGCACGAGATCAAGAACCCGCTCACCCCCATCCAGCTCTCGGCCGAGCGGCTGCGCCACAAGCTGCTGGCGAAGGCGGAGGAGAAGGACGCCAACGTCATCGACCGCTCGACCCGCACCATCATCCAGCAGGTCGAGGCCATGAAGGCCATGGTCAACGACTTCTCCGACTATGCCCGGGCACCCAGGATCCAGCAGGAGCCGCTCGTTTTCGACCAGCTGGCGCAGGAGGTTCTCGACCTCTACCGCAGCGCGGGCACGCCGGCGCTGCGGGTCTCGCTCGACACGCCGAGGCTCATGGTGCGGGGCGACCCATTGCGTCTGCGCCAGGTCATCCACAATCTGATCAAGAACGCCCAGGAGGCACTGGAAGGACGCGAATCGGCACTCATCCAGGTCGCCACCGAGCGTATCGAACAGGAGGAAGGCCCCTTCATCCAATTCCTGGTCGCCGACAACGGTCCCGGATTCGAATCTCAGCTCATGGACCGGCTGTTCGAGCCCTATGTCACCACCAAGGACAAGGGAACCGGCCTCGGTCTGGCGATCGTCAAGAAGATTATTGAAGAGCACGGCGGTATGATCACGGTCGAAAATACCGGTGAAGGCGCCCTCATCAAGGTTCGGCTGCCGGTCTGGCAAGCCGCCTCCGCCGCGGCCCAAGGTCAGGAGCAACACAGAATCCCATGAGTGCAACCCATATCCTGGTGGTAGACGACGAGCCCGACATCCGAGGTCTGGTGAAGGAAATCCTCGAGGACGAGGGCTATGGCGTCGCCATCGCCGAGAACGGCGAGGCCGCGCGCCACGCCCTGCGCGACCGCCGTCCCGATCTGATCCTGCTGGACATCTGGATGCCCGACATCGACGGCATCACGCTGCTCAAGGAATGGTCCGAGGACGACGATCTGCCTTGTCCCGTCATCATGATGTCCGGTCACGGCACGGTCGAGACGGCGGTGGAGGCCACCCGGCTCGGCGCCTACGACTTCCTCGAGAAACCGCTGTCGATGGCCAAGCTGCTGCTCACCATCGAGCGCGCCCTGGAGGCGGACAAGCTGCAGCAGGAGAACATCGGACTCAAGCGCCGCGCCCCCCAGGTCCACGAGCCGATCGGACGCAGCGCGGTGATGCAGCGTCTGCGCGAGCAGGTCAAGCGCATCGCCCAGCACGACACCTGGGTCCTGATCACCGGCGAGTCCGGCAGCGGACGCGAGACCTTCGCCCGCTACCTGCACTCGCAGAGCGCCAGGCGCGAGCGCCCCTTCGTCGATCTCAGCGTCTCCTCGCTGGCCGGCGGCAACGCCTCGCGCGAGCTCTTCGGCACCGAGGAGGGAGAACACACCCATTACGGCAGCCTGGAGAAGGCGGCGGGCGGCACATTGCTGCTCGACGAGGTCGCGGACATGGAATGGGATGCCCAGTCCAAGCTCCTGGGCGCGCTCGACAGCGGGTCCTTCCTTCGGGTCGGGGGCAGCGAGCCGGTCCGCATCGACGTGCGCATCGTCGCCGTGACCCAGCGCAATCTGGAGGACGAGGTCCGGGCCGGCCGCTTCCGCGAGGATCTCTTCTACCATCTCAACGTGGTCCCATTGAACATCCCGGCGCTGCAGGATCACGCCGAGGATGTCCCGGACCTCTTGAACTTCTATCTCGACTATTTCGCCACCCACGAGAAGCTGCCCTATCGCCGCTTCAGCGTCGGCGCCCAGAACTTCCTGCGCAACTACAGCTGGCCGGGCAACGTCCGCGAACTCAAGAATCTGGTGCAGCGCGTCCTCATCCTGGGCGCCGGCGACGAGATCAGCCAGAAGGAGGTCGAAAGCGCATTGGGCGCACCGCCGCCGGTCCAGGCACAGGCGCTGGAGGGACTGGTCTCCTTCGACCAGCCGCTGCGTCAGGCGCGCGAGCAGTTCGAGAAGGCCTATCTGGACTATCAGCTCGAGAAGCACGCCGGCAACGTCAGCAAGATGGCCAAGGAGGCCGGGATGGAGCGCACCCATCTCTACCGCAAGCTGCGCTCGCTCGGCATCGAGATCAAAGAGCGACGATGAGGGATCAGCTTCCAGCTTCCAGCAGCCAGCTTCCAGCGGAGCAATCGGCACGCTTTACTCAGGCTCCATGGGCATCGCCCCTGGAACAACGCGGGCGCTCCTCTTCTGGCTGGAAGCTGGAAGCTGGAAGCTGGAGGCCAGCATGAAAATCATCATCCTCGGAGCCGGCCAGGTCGGCACCTCGGTGGCGGCGAATCTGGTCAGCGAGGCCAACGACATCACCGTGGTCGACCACAACCCGGACCTGCTGCGCGAATTGCAGGACCGCTTCGATCTGCGCACCATATTCGGTCACGGCGCCCACCCGGACGTGCTGCTGCGCGCCGGTGCCGAGGACGCGGACATGATCATCGCGGTCACCAACAGCGACGAGACCAACATGGTGGCCTGTCAGGTCGCCTATACCCTCTTCCACACCCCGACCAAGATCGCCCGGGTGCGCGCCCAGAGCTTCCTGGAGCAGCCCAAGCTCTTCACCTCCGAGGCGCTGCCGATCGATGTCGCCATCAGCCCCGAGGCCCTGGTCACCGACTACATCATCCGGCTGATCCAGAATCCGGGCACCCTGCAGGTGCTGGACTTCGCCGGGGGACGCATCCGTCTGGTGGCGGTCAAGGCCTATTACGGCGGCCCCCTGGTCGGACACGAGCTGCGCACGCTGCAGCAGCGCATGCCTCACGTCGAGGCGCGGGTGGCCGCCATCTACCGCCAGGACCGCGCCATCCAGCCCGAGGGCGACACCGTCATCGAGGTGGACGACGAGGTCTTCTTCCTCGCCGCGCCGGTTCACATCCGCGCCGTCATGGGCGAACTGCGCCGGCTCGACGAATCCTACAAGCGCATCATCATCGCCGGCGGCGGCAATATCGGCACCCGGCTGGCCAAGGCCCTGGAACAGAGCTTCCGGGTCAAGATCATCGAGCGCAAACTGGGGCACTGCAAACGCATCGCCGAATCGCTCGAGAAGACCATCGTGCTCCACGGCGACGCCGCCGATCAGGATCTGCTGCTGGAAGAGAACATCGAGAGCACCGACGTCTTCTGCGCCGTGACCAACGACGACGAGGCCAATATCCTCTCGGCCATGCTCGCCAAGCGGCTGGGCGCACGCAAAGTGATGGCCCTGATCAACCGCGCCTCCTACGTGGATCTGGTGCAGTCCGGCAGCATCGACATCGCCATCTCGCCCCAGCAGGCGACCATCGGCAGTCTGCTCAAGCACGTGCGGCGCGGCGACGTGGTGATGGTCCATTCGCTGCGGCGCGGCGCCGCCGAGGCGATCGAGGCCATCGCCCACGGCGACAAGATGTCGAGCAAGGTCGTCGGACGCCGCATCGGCGAGCTGAGACTGCCGAAGGGGGCCTCCATCGGCGCCCTGGTGCGCGGCGACGCGGTCATCATCGCCCACAACGACACCCTCATCGAGTCGGAGGATCACGTCATCCTCTTCCTCCAGGACAAGAGGCGCATCGCCGAGGTCGAGCGTCTGTTCCAGGTCGGCGTGACCTTCCTCTGATCGACCCACCCATCTCCGAGCAACCACACGAGACCCCCGCCCCGGATCCATGAAGTTCTACGCCGTTCAGAAGGTATTGGGACTGCTCCTGACGGTCTTCAGCTTCACCATGCTGCCACCCGCGGTGGTGGCGCTCATCTACCGGGAAGGCATCCCATGGCCCTTCCTGGTCGCCTTCGCGATCATCCTCGGCGCCGGTCTCGCCATCTTCCTGCCCGTACGCAACTCACAGCACGTGCTGCGGTTGCGCGACGGCTTTCTGGTCGTGGTGCTGTTCTGGACCAGCCTGGGACTGGCGGGCGCACTCCCCTTCCTGCTCGCGCCGCATCCCGCCGTCTCGGCGACCGATGCCGTCTTCGAGTCGCTCTCGGGTCTCACCACCACCGGGGCGACCGTGATCCTGGGGCTCGACGAGCTGCCCAAATCGATCCTCTTCTACCGCCAGCAGCTGCAATGGCTGGGGGGCATGGGCATCATCGTGCTGGCCGTGGCCGTCCTGCCCATGCTCGGCATCGGCGGCATGCAGCTCTATCGGGCCGAGATGCCAGGCCCCATGAAGGACTCCAAGCTCACCCCCCGCATCACCGAGACGGCCAAGGCGCTCTGGTACATCTATCTGTGGATGACGGTCGCCTGCGCGCTCGCCTACTGGGGGGCCGGGATGACGCTGTTCGACGCCATCGGACACGCCTTCTCCACGGTCGCCATCGGCGGCTTCTCGACCCACGATCTGAGCATGGGGTATTTCGACAGCACATTGATCGAGATGATCGCGGTCTTCTTCATGCTGCTCGCGGGCATGAACTTCACGCTCCATTTCGCCGCGGTGCGGCGCCAGGATCTCCGGCTCTACGCCCAGGACAGCGAGTTCCGCTTCTACATGCTGATCATGGGCACGGTCACGCTGATCGTGACCCTGGCGCTCTATTACACGGACACCTACATCACCTGGGACGACGCCCTGACCAAGGGGCTGTTCCAGGCCGTCTCCATCGGCACGACCACGGGCTTCACCACCGCGGAGTTCTATTTCTGGCCGCCCTTCCTCGAGATCCTGCTCCTGTTCGCCAGCTTCATCGGCGGCTGCGCCGGCTCGACCGGCGGCGGCATCAAGGTCATCCGCTTCCTGCTGCTGATCAAACAGGGCATCCGCGAGATCGACAGACTCATCCATCCCAACGCCCAGCTTCCGGTACGCATCGGCGGCAAAAGCGTGAACCATCGCGTGGTGGACGCCGTCTGGGGCTTCTTCTCGCTCTATATCGCCAGCTTCGTCCTCATGTACCTGATGCTGGCGGCCACCGGCCTGGACCTGCTGACCGCCTTCTCGGCCGTCGCGGCCTGCATCAACAACCTCGGACCGGGCCTCTCCCAGGTCGGCGCCCACTATGCCGATCTCTACGACCCGGCCAAATGGATTCTCTGCTTCGCCATGCTGCTCGGCCGCCTGGAGATCTTCACCCTCCTGGTGCTGCTGAGCCCGACCTTCTGGCAACGCTGAATCCAGTGCCTCCCGCTCGACCAGCGGCGCTTTGCAAGGCAAAGAGGCGGCCCCCATTCTTCGATTTCCCAGATCAAAGGAATGGATTCTCGAATGGGCTAAGATCGAGTCGGTCCGACACCTCGGCCAGCCGGGGGCCGAACCAATTCGATCAGAACCCATCGACGAGCGGAGAGACATCCATGAGCCGAATGCGCCAAATCACCGTGAACACCCGCCTGTGGATCCTCATGGGCATCCTGGTGATGGGAATCCTCATCGGATTCGGCCTCGCACTCTTCGAGCTGCGTACAATGCTGATGGACGAAAAGGTCCTTCAGCTCACCAAACTGGTCGAGACGGCCACCAGCATTGTCGAGGAGCGGCAGCAGATGGTCGCCCGGGGCCAGGTCGACGAGGAAAGCGCCAAAGACGCCGCACTCGCGGCGCTGTCCGCACTCAGGTACGACCAGGGCAACTACTTCTGGGTGACGGATCTCTCGGGAATGGCGGTGATGCACCCGATCAAACCCGAGCTGGACGGCACCGACACCCTCGTCCTGACCGACGCCAACGGCAAGCGCTTCTGGGAAGAGATCCGCAACAAGGCGCGCACCGACGGCAAGGGTACGGTCGCCTATGCCTGGCCGAAGCCCGGCTCGACCAAGGCCATCCCGAAACTCGCCTATTTCCAGACCTTCGAGCCCTGGGGCTGGGTGCTGGCGACCGGGGTCTATATCGACGACGTCGACGACGCCTTCTGGTCCAACACACTCATGCTGGCCGGCTTCGGTCTCACGGTTCTGCTGATCCTGATGGCGCTCACCATACTGACCGGACGTTCGATCGTGCTGCCAGTCCGCGAGGCGGCCAATGCCATGCTCGACATCGCCAGCGGCCATGGCGACCTCACCAAGCGCCTGGAGACGGACGGACGCGACGAGATCTCCGAGATGGCCTCGGGCTTCAACGCCTTCGCCGCCAAGACCGAATCGATGGTGATCAGCGTCAGCCAGGCCACCACGACGATCGCCTCCGCCGCCGAGGAACTGACCGCCGTCACCGAGACCAACAGCGCGGGCATGGAGCGTCAGCGCGGCGAGGTCCAGCAGGTCGCCACGGCCATCAATCAGATGTCGGCGACCATCATGGAAATCGCCCGCAACGCAGAACAGGCCGCGACCTCCACGCTCGCCGCCGACAAGAGCGCCCGACAGGGCGGCCAGACGGTCACCGGCGTCCTGGAGGCCAACACCCGGCTGGCGAGCGAGGTCGAGCAGGTGGCCGCGAGCATCCATCGCTTCAGCGACGAGAGTCAATCCATCGGCGGCGTGCTGGACGTGATCCGCGCCATTGCCGAGCAGACCAATCTGCTGGCCCTGAACGCGGCGATCGAGGCCGCGCGTGCCGGAGAGCAAGGGCGCGGATTCGCCGTGGTCGCCGACGAGGTCCGCACGCTGGCCAGCCGGACCCAGCAGTCCACCAGCGAGATCCAGAGGATGATCGAAACCCTGCGCACCGTGGCCAAGGAAGCGGTGGAGCGTATCCAGCGCGGCGAGACCATCACGGCCGAAACGCTCGACCAGGCGACCCACGCCCAGGATGCCCTAAGCGAGATCCTGGACTCCATCAGCCGTATCCGCGACATGAACACCCAGATCGCGAGCGCGGCCGAGGAGCAGGCCACGGTCGCGCGGGAGATCGACCGCAACGTCGTCAACATCTCCGATCTGTCCACGGAATCGGCCCAGCATTCCGAGCACACGGCCGCCGCGAGCCGAGAACTCTCGCGTCTCAGTTCCGAGCTCCATGAGCTGGTCGGTCAGTTCAAGGTCGGATCCGCCCAAGACTGACGCGCACGGAGCCCGCACCAGGGCGGACGCCGTCGCGGCGACGTCCGTGCGGCCATTCGCGGAAGCCTGTATTCCGACTTGATCGCTCCGAGCAGGGAGTGCCATGCTCTCCGACCAATCCAGAGGATCCAGGACGCGAAACGTGCCCTTTGCCGCCGACAATCCGCCTTCTTTCCAGGAGCCGCTCGTCATTCTGCTGATCGAGGACGACCCGGCCCATGCCGAGATCGTCCGCCGCAACCTCGAGCGATGCGGTATCGCCAACGCATTGCAGCATGCCAAGGACGGTCAGGAGGCGCTCGATTATCTCTTCCACCAGGGGCGTTACACCGACCTGGCATCCGCCCCCAGACCCCAGGTGATCCTGCTCGATCTGCACCTCCCCAAGATCGAGGGGCTGGATGTCCTGCGCCAGATCCGCGCCAGCGAGGAGTTGAACGGCGTTCCGGTGGTCGTCCTGACCACCTCGGCCTCGGAGCCCGACGTCGAGCAGGCCTATGCCTATCGGGCGAGCAGCTATCTGGTCAAACCGCTGGATTTCGACAAGTTCACCCGTCTGATCGAAAGTTTCAGCCATTATTGGCTGACCTGGAATCGATATCCGCGCTGAACGCCAGATGGAGTCCAACCCACGCTGCATTCTCATCGTCGAGGACGACCCGGCCCACGCCGAAGCGGTACGACGCTCGCTCGAGTCCGGCGTAGACTCCACGGACATCCGGATCGCCGCCTCATTGGCCGAGGGGCGCCGACGGATCGCCGAACGTCTGCCCGACGCCGTCATCGCCGATCTCAATCTCGCGGACGGCAAGGCGTTCGAGCTGATCGGCGACCAGCCGGATACGCCGCCCTTCCCGCTGCTGGTGATGACCAGCCACGGCGACGAGCAGATGGCGGTGCGGGCCCTGAAGGCGGGCGCGCTGGATTATGTCGTCAAGTCGTCCGAGACCTTCGCCCAGATGCCCAGGCTGGTCGAGCGGCTGCTGCGCGAATGGCGCAACATCAGCGAGCGGACGACGGCCCAGAAGGCGCTTCGGGCCTCGGAGCGCCAGTTGATGGACATCATCGATTTCCTCCCCGACCCGACATTTGCCGTCGACCGGGACGGACGCGTGATCGCCTGGAATTTCGGCCTCGAACGCTTGACCGGATGCAGCAAGAGCCAGCTGCTCGGCCAGCCGATCCGAGAGCATTGGAACGTCTTCTACGATACGCCCCACCCCTTGCTGCTCGAAAGCATCCTGGATCCCGATGCCCAGCCGAGCGCGTCTTACGACTACGTCAGACAGGATGGCGACCAGCTGATCGCGGAGGTCTTCAGCGCCGTCCTGAACGCCGGACGCGGCGCCCATCTCTGGATCGTCGCGGCCCCTCTGCTCAACACCGAGCGCGAGCTCTCCGGCGCCATCGAGTCGATCCGCGACATCAGCGCGGCCAAACAGGCGCAGCTGGAGCTCCAGCGGGCCTACGGCGAGACCCGTGCCATCACCGAGGCCGTGCGCGATACGCTCTACATGGTCGACCGGCAGGGTCGGCTCATGTGGTGGAACAAGCGAATCGAAGAGGAGACGGGATGCGGTCCGGACGCGCTCCGCAACCGGCCCTTCCCGGACTTCTTCGTGGAGGATGACGCCGAGAAGATCCGCAAGGCGCTCGACACCGCCTGGAGACAGGGCTACTGCGAGGTCGAGGGCCGAGCGCGCACGATCGATGGAATCCGAGCCTATCGCTATAACGGCGTCCCGGTTCGCGATGCGCAAGGCAGGCTCATCGGCATCGCTGGCGTGGGCCAGGACATCAGCGAGCAACTGCGCGATCAGGAAGATCTGCGGCTGGCGGCGACCGTGCTCAAGAACACCCGCGAGGGCGTTCTCATCTCGGACAGCGACGGGACGCGCATCGTCGCGATCAATCCGGCCTTCACCGAGATCACGGGCTATTCCGAGACCGAGGCGATCGGTGGCTCGACCCGAATGCTCAAGTCGGGACGCCACGAAACGGCCTTCTATCAGGCGATGTGGGCCTTGATCGCGAGCTCCGGACACTGGCAGGGCGAGATCTGGAACCGCCGCAAGAGCGGCGAGATCTTCCCCGCCTGGCTGACCATCAGCACGGTCCGCGACGACGCGGGCGAGATCACCAACTATGTCGGCGTCCTCTCGGACATCAGCCAGGTCAAGCGATCGGAGGCCCAGCTCGAGCATCTGGCGCACTATGACCCCTTGACCGATCTGCCGAACCGGCTGCTGCTCAATTCGCGGCTGGAGCATGCGATCCAGCGCGCTCGGCGCAAGCACACCAAGGTCGCCGTGCTCTTCATCGATCTCGACCGCTTCAAGCACGTCAACGACAGCCTCGGACATCCGGTCGGGGACGCGCTCCTGCAAGCGGTCGCCCAGCGCCTGGCGGGCCGCACCCGCGGCGAAGATACGCTGGCCCGGCTCGGCGGCGACGAATTCGTCATCCTTCTGGAGTCGATCGACCAGAGCCGCGAGGCCGGACGCGTGGCCCAATTGATCATCGACCTCATGCGCCAGCCCTTCAATCTGGCCGAAGAGCGCGAGATCTATGTGGGCGCCAGCATCGGGATCAGCATCTTTCCCGACAATGGAGAAGGTGTCACCGAACTGCTGCGCAATGCCGATACCGCCATGTATCAGTCCAAGGCCCAGGGTCGCAACACCTACCGCTATTACACCGAGTCGCTCACCCGCGCCGCCAATGCCCGGCTGCTGCTGGAGTCCAAACTCCGCCGCGCGCTCGAGCGCGAGGAATTCATCCTCCATTTCCAGCCCCAGGTCGCCATGGCCGACGAGCGCATCCTGGGCGTCGAGACGCTGGTGCGTTGGCAGGATCCGGAAGAGGGTCTCATCCCTCCGGACAGCTTCATCCCGCTGGCCGAGGAAACCGGCCTCATCATTCCGCTCGGAGCCTGGGTCCTGCGCCAGGCCTGCCGACAGATGCGCGACTGGCGCGCGGCCGGCATGCCGACGATGACGCTCGCGGTCAATCTGTCGATTCAGCAGTTCGCACAGCGCGACCTGGCCGTGCAGGTAGGCGCCATCCTGGATGAATACGACCTCCCGGCCAGCTGTCTCGAACTGGAACTCACGGAAAGCATGATCATGCATAACGATGCCCACGGCATCGACATCCTCAACGCCATGCGCGAGCTGGGGGTCGGGCTCGCGATCGACGACTTCGGGACCGGCTATTCCTCGCTCGGCTATCTGAAACGCCTCCCCATCGATCGACTCAAGATCGACAAGAGCTTCGTGCAAGGCATACCGGAGGACCGCAACGATGCTGAGATCGCGGCGACCATCATCGCCATGGCGCACAATCTGAAACTCCAGGTCCTGGCGGAAGGGGTCGAGACCCAGGAGCAGCACGCCTTTCTCCGCGAGGCGGGATGCGAGGCCTATCAAGGCTATCTGTTCAGCCCCCCCGTTCCCGCGGAGAAGATCGAAGCGTTGCTCGCGGCCCCCTTCAGGCCGAACGGATCGACGGCGGAAGGGCTGCCCGCCCCACGCCCCCGAGCAAGAGCCCAAGGGTCGTTCAGTCCGAACCGTACGCCTCGGGCAGGGTGAAACGGAAGCGCGATCCATGGCCGATACCGGGAGACTCGACCCAGATCCGCCCCCCGTGAACCTCGACGATGCGCTTCACCAGGGTCAGCCCGATCCCGGTTCCCTCGGCCTCGGCGTTCAGCTGCTCGAACAGGCCGAAGACCTTGTGGATATGACGCGGATCGATGCCGATGCCATTGTCGATCACCGAGAAGATCCATTCTTCATCCAACCGCTCGGCCTCCACCGCGATGCGGGGCTCGGACTGGTCCGCCATGAACTTGACCGCGTTGTCGAACAGGTTCTGAAACACCTCGACCAGACGCTGACGATCGCCGCGGATCGTGACGGGGCTGTCGCTGACGCGAACCCGCACCCCCTTGGAGACGATCCTGCCCGCGACCAGATCCAGCGCGTCGCGCACCACATCCTGCAGACTGAAATCGGTCGGCGCATTGATCACGCGGCCGATCCGGGAGAGCTCCAGCAGCTCGTCGAGCAGTCGCGTCATGCGGTCCGCGGCATTACGGATGAATTCCAGATCCTTGGCGACCCGCTCCGCGTCCTGGAGACGCATATCCTCCTCCAGAAAGCCGAGGAAGGTCCGGATGGTGACCAGCGGACTCTTGAGATCGTGCGAGACCGTATAGGTGAAGCGGGTCAGCTCGTCGGTCCGCTGCTGAAGCTCGGCCTCGCGCCGGGTCCGCTCGGTGATGTCGACGGCGACACCGATCACGGAGATGGGTCCGGCCCCTGGCGCATCGACCGGGTTGAGATGCGTCTCGAACACACGGGCACCGAGGGTCGCCGTGAATCGGGCGCGCTCGCCCGCCAGCGCCCGCCGTTTGGCGTCATCGAAATCGGGGCCAGACCCGAAGCAGTCGACGAAGGCCGTCCCCACCATGTTCCCCGGCTTCAGCCCGAGGGAATCCAGCCCACGCCCCTCGACCAGACGAAAGATTCCCTCCCCGTCGAACTCGAAGATCACCACGGGCGTATTGCTCACCAGGGAGCGCAACCGCGCCTCGCTCGACATCAATGCCTGCTCGGCATCCTTCTGCTCGGTGATGTCGCGAATGATCTCCAGGGCACCGGTCGCATGCCCATCGCGATCGCGCAGCGCCACGGCCTTGGCCCACAGATAGACCCCCTCGCGCCCGAAGACGCTGAGATCGTGGACCTCGGCCAGGATGCGGTCGCCGTCCCGGTGCACGAAATCATAGTGCTCGATCCCCGCGTCAGAGGATCCGAGGACCAGATCCACGAGCATCGGGCGACGCTTCCCATAGAAGGCGAGCGCATGGGCCCGATCGCCCCGCCCCAGCAGCCGCTCGCGCGGGATGCCCGACAACTCCTCGAGCGTCCTGTTCCAAACGGTGACGACCCCATCGGCATCGATGGCGAAGAGCGCGTCCGGCAGACTGTCGATGAGCTCCGCGAGAAAGCGCTGCGAATCCTGCAGCGCGCACTCGGCGCGCCGGCGGTCGCTGATATCGCGCATGAAGGAACAGCGGAATTCCCGTCCCCCCAGGGTCAGATAGTTGCTGTTCACCTCCACGGGGAACAGGGATCCGTCCCGGCGCCGATGCCGGGTCTCATACTTGACATCCCCAGCAAGCCTCAGACGCTCGAACGAAACCCTCAGGTCATCCTGCGTGAGGTCGGGATTGATGTCCGGCACCGACATCCCCAGGAGCGCGTCACGCTCGTAACCCAGACTCTCGCAGAAGGCTGCATTGACGTAGAGGAAACGCCCCTCCGGATCGAGCAGGGCAATCGCATCGACCGAGGTTTGGATCAATGCCTCGAAGAGGCTGTCGAGCCCCTCCGAAGGCAACGGCTCCGAGCCTTCCGAATGCGTCGCGCGAGTACCCCGAGGAGGTTCGTGCCGATCGCCGATCACGTTTTCGGTTCCCCCGTAACGAACAGGTTCGCGCCCGCGAAACCGCCCTCAAGCGGCCAGTCCGCCCGCGCGCAGGATGAAGTCCGCGATTCGCTCCGGATCTCCCAGCGGGAGGCGCGGCGGATGGTCCGGAGTCGGCAGAGGATCGTCGGTGGCGACGGCGATGATCTCGGGGTCGTCCGGATAGAGCGGCGTCTGGCCGAGCGCGGCGCGATAGACCTCGATCTTGGGATAGCTGGCATGCTTGAAGCCCTCGACGAGCACCAGATCCAGCGAATCGGCCTCGAAGCGCGCGAGCATCTCCCCTAGATCCGGATCGGACTGGCGGCTCGACTCCTCCACCTGAAGCGCCCAGCGCAGGCGCGAGGCCAACAGGGTCTGAGCCGCCCCGGCCGCGCGGATCTCGTAACTGTCCTTGCCCGGAATGTCCAGATCGAAACTGTGATGGGCGTGTTTCAGATAGCCGATCCGCACACCCCGGGCATGGAGTCGCCCGACCAAGTGTCGCAGCAACGTGGTCTTTCCGCTGCCGCTCGGTGCGACCAAGCCGAAGACGGGCAGCCCAAGCGGAAGACCTGCCGCGGAAACACCGTCTGAATCATGCATCCGAGTCACTCATCATTTATCCCCCTTGAGCATGGCCATGACCTCGGAGATCTGCTCGCTCGCCTCGGAGATGAAGTCGGCCTCCTGCTCGCCGGCCTCCGTCCCCAAACCCAGATTGAAATAGGCGGGAACCTCGTCGTAACGCGGCAGGGGGCCACGCGGTTCGGACTGGTGGAGGCGGTAGAGCCGCGCCACGAGAACGATATCGCAATAGTCCGGGCGCTCCCCGGAATCCCGATACCAGCGCTCCGATTCGCGAACCACCTGGATGAGATCCGAACCCAGGCCCCAGTCGGCCATCACCAGCTCGCCCACCCTGCCCTTCAACCGCAACAGGGCCGCTTCGAGCGCATCGTCCTCGATATCGCGATAGTGGCGGCTCACGTAGTCGAGGATGGGCACGACACCGACATCGCAGAGCAGACCGGCCAGGAGGGCCTCCTCGGGATTCAATCCCTCGCAGCGTCTCGCGATCACATAGCCGAGCGCCGAGATGTGGACGCTGCGGTTCCAGGTCGCCTTCATGAAGTGCTTCACCAGCGGCGATCTGGTCCTGAACACCTGCTGCATCGCCAGACTCATGACGACCGAGCGCGTGAGATCCATGCCCAGCCGAATGATGGCGTTGCGAACGTCGGCGATCGGTTTGACCCCACGGTACATGGCGCTGTTGGACAGGCGGATGAGCCCACCGGTGACCGCCAGGTCCATCTGTACGATACGGGCCAGGCGGGCGGAGGTGATGTTGCGATCGCTCATGGCCTCCTGGATCGCCCGCGCCACCTTGGGCATCGAGGGCAAGGACAGACTGCCATCCTTGGACGCCTGATCGATGCTGGCGAACAGGGAGCGTTCTCCCTCGCTCAAATCCATCCGGTCCGGGACATCCTCCGGGCCGGACGCATCCGGGTCCAGCGACTGGAACAACTGGCGATCGAGCCGCAACAGCTCTCCCTCGGTGATGAACAGAACCTGTTCGCGCAAGCGGTTCTCGGACAACAGCGGCTGACAGGCTCGCATGGTCCCTGCCTCGACGATCTCCTTGCGGTCGCCATCGAGGATACAGACCTTCCCCGACAGCAGATATCCCAGCCAGGGATACTCCTGGATCGCGGTCAGCCTCCGACCCGAGGCGATGGTGGTGATCTGACCGGTACTGGCGAGCCGTGACCGGCCTTCCTTGGAGAGACGATGGGCCGGCACCAGATCGTCGAGCGTCGACGCGGAGAGGATATGAGTCATGGGGCACGCCATTCATGTGTTGACCGCTACCGACTATAGACTGACCCAAGTGAAGAGATCGCGTCCAGTGCCCTTCCGGCGGGGACTTTGGACATTTGACCGGCGACAGCGCAGAATGCACGGCGCATGGAGGCGCAATGCCTTCCTCGCGACGACCGTCGCGGGTCCGTTCCCGGACCTCTCCCAAGCATCCTAACGAATCGAATCAGCGCTCGTACCCAATGGCTCAATACATATACACGATGAACCGGGTCGGCAAGATCGTGCCGCCCAAGCGCGTCATCCTGCGCGACATCTCGCTCTCCTTTTTTCCCGGCGCCAAGATCGGCGTGCTCGGCCTCAACGGGGCGGGCAAATCATCGCTGCTGCGCATCATGGCCGGCGTCGACACCGAGATCGAGGGCGAGGCGCGCCCGCAGCCCGGTATCAAGGTCGGCTATCTGCCCCAGGAGCCCCAGCTGGACCCGACCAAGGACGTGCGAGGCAACGTCGAGGAGGCGCTCGGACACATCAAGGAGGCGCTCGAGCGTCTGGATGCCGTCTATGCCGCCTACGCCGAGCCGGACGCCGATTTCGACGCCCTGGCCAAGGAACAGGCGGAGCTCGAGAATCTGATCGAGGCCACCGACGGTCACAACCTGGACCGCACGCTCGAGGTCGCCGCCGACGCGCTGCGCCTGCCCGCCTGGGACGCCGACGTCACCCGACTCTCGGGCGGCGAGCGCCGCCGCGTCGCGCTCTGCAAGCTGCTGCTCTCCAAGCCCGACATGCTGCTGCTCGACGAGCCCACCAACCATCTGGACGCCGAGTCCGTCGCCTGGCTGGAGCGCTTCCTTCACGAATATCCGGGCACCGTCGTGGCCGTCACCCACGACCGCTACTTCCTCGACAACGTCGCCGGCTGGATCCTGGAGCTCGACCGCGGACACGGCATCCCCTGGGAAGGCAACTATTCCTCCTGGCTCGACCAGAAGGAGCAGCGTCTGGAGCTGGAGCAGAAGCAGGAACAGGCCCGCATCAAGGCCATGAAGCAGGAGCTCGAGTGGGTGCGGACCAACCCCAAGGGACGCCATGCCAAGAGCAAGGCGCGTCTCGCCCGCTTCGACGAGCTGCAGTCGCAGGAATTCCAGTCCCGCAACGAGACCAACGAGATCTATATCCCACCGGGCCCGCGTCTCGGCGATCTGGTCATCGAGGCCGAGGGGATCAAGAAGTCCTTCGGCGACAACCTGCTCTACGAGAACCTCTCGTTCAACCTGCCCAAGGGCGGCATCGTCGGCGTCATCGGCCCCAACGGCGCGGGCAAGACCACATTGTTCCGCATCATCAACGGCCAGGAGCAGCCGGACGCCGGCACCCTGCGGATCGGCGAGACCGTCGAGGTCGCCTGCGTCGATCAGAGCCGCGATGCCCTCAATGACGACAATACCGTGTGGGAAGAGATCTCCGGCGGGTCCGACATCATCACCGTCGGACGCTTCGAGATGCCCTCGCGCGCCTATTGCGGCCGCTTCAACTTCAAGGGAACGGATCAGCAGAAGCGCATCGGCGACCTCTCGGGCGGCGAGCGCAACCGCGTGCACCTGGCCAAGCTGCTCAAGAGCGGCGGCAACCTGCTGCTGCTCGACGAACCGACCAACGACCTGGACGTCGAAACCCTGCGCGCGCTCGAAGAGGCCCTGCTCGCCTTCCCCGGCTGCGCCGTCGTCATCAGCCACGATCGCTGGTTCCTCGATCGTGTCGCCACCCATATCCTGGCGTTCGAGGGCGATTCGCAGATCACCTGGTTCGAGGGCAACTACGCCGACTACGAGGCCGACCGCCATCGCCGTCTGGGCACGGATGCCGATCAGCCGCATCGACTGAAATACCGGCGACTCTCGGCATAGGACACCCTCGCCCCGATCCCCTCTCGGATCCACTGCGGGGCGCCATCGCGCGCCCCGCAGTGCTCGCACAATCATCAGCCTCCAGCGACCGGATCACAGCCTCGCTACAGATACCCCAGGAGGCCGACCATTCCACCTGGCCTCGACCATGACCCAAACCGATCGATTTCTGACCCGGCTCGACGCGCTCGTCGAGCGCCTCGAAAGACTGCTGCCGGGCGAGACGCCCGCCCCCGACTGGAGCGCCCACGCCTTCCGCTGGCGCGCCAACGCCGGGCGCGGCCGGCTCCAGGCGGTACACGCGCCGCACCGGCTCGAACTCGCCGACCTGCTCGGACTGGAACGCCAGAAGGATGAGATCGACCGCAACACCGCCCAGTTCGTCGCCGGCCGTGGCGCCAACAACGTCCTGCTCTGGGGCTCGCGCGGGACGGGAAAGTCATCGCTGGTCAAGGCGGTCTTCAACCGCTACCGGGACCGGGGACTGCGCCTGATCGAGGTCGACAAGGACGACCTCATCCAGCTGCCCGACATCCTCGACCTCATCGCCGACCGGCCCGAACGCTTCGTCCTCTTCTGCGACGATCTCTCATTCGAGGCCAGCGAATCGAGCTACAAGGCCCTCAAGGCCGCGCTCGACGGCTCCATCGCGGCGACGCCCGACAACGTCCTCATCTACGCCACCTCGAACCGCCGTCATCTGCTGCCCGAGTTCCATTCGGAGAACCGCGAGGCGCGCATCCAGGACGGCGAGCTGCACCACGGCGAATCGGTCGAGGAGAAGATCTCGCTCTCGGACCGCTTCGGTCTCTGGGTGTCGTTCCACCCCTTCAGTCAGGACCAGTATCTGGGCGTGGTCAGGCACTGGCTCGAGCGGCTGAGCGCCGAGCCGGAGAAGGAGTGGGATCAGATCGAGCGGGCCGCCCTGCAATGGGCGCTGCGTCGCGGATCGCGCAGCGGACGCACCGCCTGGCAGTTCGCCAAGGACTGGGCTGGACGCGCGAACTGAAATCTTCGAATGGGCAGAACAGAGGCCGGGAGTCCCTGGCCTCTCATCAAGGCGGCGTCCAAACCAAGCAGGGAGCGAGGCACGTCGGGTAAGCCAACGTTCTACAATGGTGCCCGGGGCGGGACTCGAACCCGCACAACCGAAGTCGAGGGATTTTAAGTCCCTTGCGTCTACCAATTTCGCCACCCGGGCAGGGGTTTCCTCAGAAGGAAAGAACGGCGATGCATATGGACCGAGGTAATTGCAGCCGCTGCACCCCGACCGGCCGGCTGACATCGACGCCGCCAGAATGTCAGGGTGTCATCGGCTCGGCCAACGGTCGTGCAAGACGATCCGTCTTCTGCGCCGCCAGTATAAGTGGGCGCACCGGCCATTGGAAGCCGTGCCCCCAAGGACAGTCTCACACGGGATCATACGCAAGCCTCGGGCGGGATCGCCACACCCCGAACTCCGGCGACGGAGATAGTGCGACCGAGCCTGTCGACACGGCCGCATGAGAGGGCTGACAGAGCGGATTACACCAGGATCCCGCAGGTCTTGAGCTGACGCTTCAAGATGGGATCCGTACGGTTTTTCGAGGTGGCGGCCTTCATGAACACCACGACCCGGTCGATATCGCGTACGACACCCAGCAAGGTCTGACTGTCCGCATAAAGCGTCTTCAGCGATTCGAAGGCGATCTCCATCAAATGCTCGTCGGCCCGCGCGATGCCGATGGCAAGCGCGATGTTGCAGGCGAGACCGCTCTGGTGGCGATTGATGCGCGAGGCGAATCCCCGCCAGGCATGAATCCAGCCCTTCCATTCGAGCGTCGAGACACTCGAGTAGCTGGTACGCAGGAAGAGCACGACCTTGACGAATTCGCTCTGCCAGTCCCAGTCTTCGCAGTTCGATTGCTTGCGTATGCGCTGGATGGCGCGACCGTGGTACTGGTGACAATGATCGCATTGATAATAGAGCGCCAGGGCATAGGCGATATACTCGCGCTCCAGCTCGCTCAAGGTGAAGGGATCCGACTCGCCCGGCACACCGCTGAAGGTATGCGCGTGCAATTCGTTCAGAACATCGTTGAAGGGCTGTCCCTGAATGGATTCCCGTAAAGCTTGGCCGGGCATTGAAATAACCTCATCAAGTATCGGCATATCGGGATTGTGAATCGGCAAGGATCTCATCATAGCCCAACACCCCAGGTTGTCGACTTGCCAACTTTGTGTCCGCTGGGATTTTTGCAAGGAGGAGAGGATGAAACCTCTCGGACCGGATCACAAATCGTTAACAGGATCAAAAAAGGTCGCTGGACAGACGGCCGTCTTTTCGATGCCAACGCCAAGCTGACCGACTTCGATTGAAGCGTCGATGCGACAGGTCGAGACCAGCGGGTGGTCTTGTGCGGGAGGGGATGAGTCAGGCAAGACGCTGACCGGAAAGGGATAATGGAGGCTGAGCCCGGAATCGAACCGAGGTACACGGCTTTGCAGGCCGCTGCATAACCACTCTGCCACTCAGCCAACTGAGTTGCTAATTATAACGACCAAGGAACCGGTTGTCACGCATAAAATGTGACTGAATCCGGTTTCCAAAGTCGACAGGGTCATATATTGGCGAGGTACGGCAATCGACCGAGACGTTATAGCAGAACGAGATTGTCCCTATGGATCAGCTCCTCGTCGTCGAGATAGCCGAGGATCTCGTCGAACCGCAGCGACGACCGCCCCTTGATACGGGAGGCTTCCTGCGAGTCGTAATTGACCAGTCCTCGCGCCACCTCGGCCCCGGATTCGTCGACGCAGGCGACCACCTCGCCGCGATTGAAATTGCCCTGAACCTGCTTGACCCCGACGGCGAGCAGGCTGGTGCCCTTCTCGCGCAGCGCCTTGACCGCCCCCGCGTCGAGAACCAAACGACCCCGAACCCGAAGATGACCGGCGAGCCACTGCTTGCGCGCGGCCTGCGCCTCCTGGAACGGAATCAGCAGGGTTCCGACCGACTCGCCCTCCCCGATACGCGCCAGGACACGATCGCCGCGCCCGGGCGCGACGATCGTCGGCGTCCCCGAGCGGGCGGCCAGACGGGCGGCGCGCACCTTGGTGACCATGCCGCCGGTGCCGAGCCCGGTCACGCTCCCTCCGGCGACGACATCCAGCTGCGGATCGTCGACCCAGGCCTCGGGAATCAGGCGTGCGTTTGGGTTGCCCCTGGGATCGGCATCGAAGATCCCGTCCTGATCGGTGAGCAGGACCAGCAGGTCGGCCTCGATCAGGTTGGCGACCAGGGCCGCCAATGTGTCGTTGTCGCCGAAGCGCAGCTCGTCGGTCGCGACCGTGTCGTTCTCGTTGATGACCGGAACGACACCGAGCTTCAAGAGGGTGCGCAATGTGCTGCGGGCGTTGAGATAGCGCTGGCGGTTGGAGAGATCGTCACGGGTCAGCAGCACCTGCGCCGTGTGCAGCCCCCGGATCTTGAAGCAGTCCTCGTAGGCCCGCACCAGCCCCATCTGCCCGACGGCGGCCGCGGCCTGCAGCTCGTGCAGACTCTTGGGACGACGGCGCCAGCCCATGCGAGCCATCCCCTCGGCGACGGCACCGGAGGAGACCAGCACGATCTCGCAGCCCGCATCGCGCCGGTCGGCCATCTGATCGACCCAGGGGGTAAGCATGGAGCGCTCCAGCCCCTGTCCGTCCCGGGTCAAGAGCGCGCTGCCGATCTTGACGACCCAGCGGCGCGTCCGAGGAATGGCATCACGCGAGATCATAGCCGGACCTGGATTGGATCAATCGAGCGGATGCCAGGGGCCGGAATCGGGCTCGTCCGGCGCATCCCATTCGGAGCCTTCGGCCTCGTTCGCGCCCGAGGAGTCGGATTCGTTATCCGGATCGCCGCGCTTGATCTGCTCCAGACGCTGCATCAGATCGTAGACCAGGGCCTGGGTGCCTTCGCCGCTCAGGGCCGAGATGCCGTAGACCGGCCCCTCCCAGTCGAGATCGGCGACGATCGCCGCGCGGCGTTCCTCGTAGTCCTCGGGATCCAGCAGATCGGTCTTGTTGAGCACCAGCCAGCGCTCCTTGTCGATCAGCTCGCCGCCGAACGAGGCCAGCTCGGACTCGATCTTGCGCACCTGGTCCGCCGGATTCTCCTCGGTATCCAGGGGGGCGATGTCGATCAGATGCAGCAATAGGCGGGTGCGGGACAGATGCTTGAGGAAATGGATGCCCAGCCCGGCCCCTTCGGCCGCGCCCTCGATCACGCCCGGGATGTCGGCGACGACGAAGCTGCGATTCTGACCGACGCGCACCACGCCCAGGTTGGGATAGAGCGTGGTGAAGGGATAGTCGGCCACCTTGGGGCGCGCGCTCGACACCTGCCGGATCAGGGACGACTTGCCGGCATTGGGAAAGCCGAGCAGCCCGACGTCGGCGAGCAGGATGAGCTCGAGATGGAGATCGCGCCGCTCGCCGGGCGTACCGGGCGTGGACTGGCGCGGCGTGCGATTGGTGCTGGACTTGTAACGCTCGTTGCCGATGCCGTGAAAGCCGCCCTGGGCGACCAGCAGACGCTGACCGCTCTCCAGCAGCTCGCCGATCGGCTCGCCCGTCTCCTCGTCGAACACCCGCGTGCCGACCGGAACGGTGACGAGCAGATCCTGGCCGCTGCGCCCGGTACGCTGACGCCCCATGCCGTTCTGGCCGCGCTCGGCGCGATGCCGGCGCTGATAGCGGAAATCGACCAGCGTGTTGATATTGTTGTCGGCGAGCAGATAGACGCTGCCGCCATCGCCGCCGTCACCGCCATCGGGACCGCCCTTGGGGATGTACTTCTCCCGGCGGAAGCTCACGCAGCCGCTACCGCCATCACCGGCCTCGACCCGAATGACTGCCTCGTCGACGAATTTCATAGACTGGAACCGAGCTGCTGGCTTGCGCCTGAGTCGAAATGAAAAAGCCCCGTCGCGATGGACGAGGCTCCTAGGCTTCCGATCGACACCTGACGATCACCGATGGATCGGGCGATCAGGCGGTCTCCACGGTCACGAACTTGCGGTTCTTGGGGCCCTGAACCACGAAGCGGACGACGCCATCGCTCAGCGCGAACAGGGTATGATCCTTACCGCAGCCGACGTTCACGCCATTGTGGAACTGGGTGCCGCGCTGGCGCACGATGATGCTGCCCGCGGAGACCTTCTGACCGCCGAACACCTTGACGCCAAGGCGTTTGGATTCCGAATCGCGACCGTTGCGGGAACTGCCGCCTGCCTTTTTATGAGCCATGAGTTAACTCCCCTAATTCCTGTATTCAGCCGACGCTGATACCGGTGATCTTGACCGCGGTGAACCACTGACGATGGCCCTGGTGCTTCATATGATGCTTGCGGCGACGGAACTTGATGATCTTGACCTTCTTGGCGCGCCCGTGGGACTCGACCGTCGCGGTCACCTTGCCACCGTCCAGGTAGGGCTTGCCGACGCGAACCTCGTCGCCATCGGCAACCATCAGGACTTGTTCGAAGTCGATGCTCGCGCCTTCTTCGGCGGTCAGCTTCTCGACCTTCAGAGTGTCACCTTCGGAAACCCGGTATTGTTTGCCACCGGTTTGAATGACCGCATACATGATTGTGCAGATCCCCAGGAGTGTTCGGAATTGCCGACGCTCCGCGCCGGAACAAAGAAGCGGAATTCTAACCGCATACCCACATCCTGGTCAACGACGATAATGGACTACAGATCATGACACGAGGCGTAGGATGCCCACCGTCCGCGACATTCGCAACCGGACCTGGGCAAAACCCGAAACGATCCAGGAGTCGACCGAGACGGATCAAATGACGTACCCTACGTCAGCTGAACCCTGTACCTCAGGTGGCCGGCTTGACAGCCCACCACCCCAAACCTAGCATCCGCCGCCATCATCGATAGATCCCACACACGCATGGACCTCTCCACGATACGCCAGCCCGTCGCAGAGGACTCGAAGGCCGTGGACGCCTTGATCCTGCGCCGCCTCCAGTCGGACGTCGTCCTGATCAACCAGATCGGACACTACATCGTCAACAGCGGCGGCAAGCGTCTGCGCCCCCTGTCCGTCCTGCTCGCAGCACGTGCCTGCGGCTACACCGGCGAGCGCCATATCGACCTCGCCGCCATCGTGGAGTTCATCCACACCTCCACCCTGCTGCACGACGACGTCATCGACGGCTCGGACCTGCGCCGCAACCGCGAGACCGCCAACGCGGTCTGGGGCAACGAGGCCAGCGTGCTGGTCGGCGATTTCCTCTACTCGCGCTCCTTCGAGATGATGGTCGACGTCGGCAGCATGCGCGTCATGGAGGTCCTGGCCCACGCCACCAACCGCATCGCCGAGGGCGAGGTGCTGCAGCTCCTGAACGAGCGCGACGCCGATACCGACGAGAAGCGCTACATGGAGGTCATCGAGCGCAAGACCGCCACACTGTTCGAGGCGGGCGTGCGTCTCGGCGCCGTCATCTCCGAGTCGTCGCCCGAGATCGAGGCGGCCGTGTCCGGTTACGGCCTCAATCTCGGTATCGCCTTCCAGCTCGTCGACGACGCGCTCGACTACAGCCTCGACAACACCGAGCTGGACAAGAACGTCGGCGACGACCTGGAGGAAGGCAAGCCCACCCTCCCCGTCATCCGCGCCATGGAGGTCGGGACACCGGAGCACCGCACCCTGCTGCGCGACGCCATCGAGAACGGCGGGCGCGACCGTATCGCCGACGTCTCGAAGGCGATTGCATCCACCGATGCGATCGCCTATACTGCGCAGCTCGCACGATCCTATGCCGAGCGAGCAAAGAGCGCCCTGGATCCGCTCCCGGATTCGGACGCGAAGCACGCACTGGCGATGATGGCCGATTTCGCCGTCACCCGCATGCATTGATCGTGAGACCCGCCTCGGGGTGTAGCTCAGCTTGGTAGAGCGCTGTCTTCGGGAGGCAGAAGTCGCAGGTTCGAATCCTGTCACCCCGACCAAATTCCCGTATCGAAAAAGGCCGCTTCAAGCGGCCTTTTTCGTGTCTGGAGACTCGCCCCGTTCAATCGAGCGACATCGACCGGATACCCACTACCATCCAGGAATCATGCTTCCCATGGCCCGCATCGGCTTCATGCTGCGATCCATGTCCACCATGCTGCCGTTCATAACGCGCATTCCTTGATCCATCATCGACACATGGCCGGTCATCGCATTGATATAGGCGGTCATATTGGCCATGTTGCCGTCCATGGTCGACATGCTCGCCTGCATCGCGCCCATGTCCTTGCGCATGGCCGCCATGCTCTCGTTCATCGATGCCATATGATCCTTCATATCGCCCATATTGAGGTTCATGTCCTGCATTTGCTTGCTCATCGTATCGGCAAGTTCCATCAGCTGCTTAGCGCCGATCGGCAGGGTAACGATGACGAACAGGGCCACGACCCTGAAAATCCGGCGATCGAGTTTTTCCTTATCGTCCAATTCCTTCTTCATACCCTCCAGTTCCTTGTTCAAGGAATCGAAACCGGCAGCCAAGGTATCCGCAATCAGTTTTGCATCATCGCTCATCTCGGTTCTCCATCGTCCTGAATGACCCCTCGAATCGATCGAACGCGGGGCACGGAAAGAAACAAGCAAATATTAGAATTTACTGACCCGATGATACAGGGACGCCTCACGGAGGCACAGGATCCCGGATGCGATCCCTGGCGCCTCCCGACGACAGGTACCGGGACGCCAATCCCCCTCGATGCCCTCACGCGGAACCGGACCTCTAATTCGATCCGGCCCGGAGACCGCGTGGGCTAAGGCAGATCGCCAACCCGGCCGACCACGCCGTTCGCCTGGCCGACGCCCGCCGCGACAGACACCGGATGCCGGACGCGCACATAGAGGCTCGCCAGCAGCAACAGGATATTGATGACACCCACCACGACGAATGGCGCGCGCGGATCGACTTGATCGAAGAGATGCCCACCGACCAGAGTGATCAATAGAATGCCGACCGCGCCCGCCACATTGAAGGCCCCCAACACGGATCCGCGCTGGGCCGTCGGCGCCTCCTGCCCGATCAGGGACTGACCGCCGAGATAGACGCTGATCTGACCGATGCCGAGCAGCACGAAAAAGACCAACCCGACCTGATCGAGCGGATCATCGAGCACCAGCAGCGCGAGATTGCCCAGCGCGGCCAGGCCCATGCAGACGGCGAGCGCCGTGACCCGGTCCATGCGATCCAGTAGCGGCCCCAGGATGGGCGCCCACACCAGCGCCGCGATCTGAGCCACCACGAAGATGAGGGTACCGCTGACCACGGCCGCAGCCGGGTCCATGCCGGCCGCCTTGCCGGCCAGGGTTCCCCAGAGGATGAGGAAGGTCGCGTTGACCGACTGATCGCCGCGCGCGATGAAGGCGGCCAGATAGGCGAGCAGGATGCGCGGATTGCGCGCCTGGGAGAAGCCGCCGACGAAGAGCTCGCGCACCGAGGGGCGATCCTCGTGCCGCACGGGAATCCCGGGCTTCAGCCCCCAGAGCACCAGCATGGCGACGATCACGCAGAGTCCGGCGACGATGAAGTGCGCCAGCCGGCCAGCCGCGACGCCGTCGAGACCCATCCCGGTGAACACCTTGGGCAGCGCGCCGAAGCCCTGACTGATGAAGACGACGCCCAGACCGCTCAGGAACCCCACCATGGCCACCAGCTTGCCGCGGGACTGTTCCGCCGGATAATCGGCCAGCACGGTCGAGAGGCCGCCGGCGACCGCCACCACGCCGACGGCATAGACGATCCGATAGACATAGAGCGCCTCGACCGATTCGGCGAGGGGATAGAGGACATAGGTCAGGGCCAGCGCCAGGAAGCCGCCGACATAGACCGGACGACGCCCGATTCGGTCCATGAGGATACCGCCCGGCAGGAACAGCAATAGGGTCACGATCTCGGTGAGGAACACCAGATTGCCGCTGATGCTGCCCTGGATCGCTTCCGGTATCCCCAGATGTTGGTTGAGGATGTAGGTCTGACCGATCGAGATGAAGACCATCAGACCGATGGAAAAGAAGGCGGCGGCAATAAACGTCCAGCCGTGACGCGGAAGAATCGTCGGCGCAAGAAGAATGGGGCCGATCCGGTAGGTTCGGTCGAGGTCGGACATAGGCTGTAATCTCAGGCCCGCGGGCCGTGCAAATGGAAACGCGAATACCAGGCCGAGATTATTCCATCAGATGCCGGCTGCGCCTATGTGCGAGCCGATGGCGTGAGCCCGAAAGAAAAAAAGCCGCCCAAAAGATGAGTGGGCGGCTTTCAAAGGAGGAGTGGATGATTTCGCGGGATGAAGGCTATCAATCACCGCGACGGAAGGACTTGAGAATTCTCAATGCTCGCTAAAAACCTACCGAATCGTGTCTGAAATCGGAGACCCCAAGCGACTGATCCGCCAATCCGTTCACACTTCCCCTCACGCCGCCGCTGCAGCACCCGGCAATCCAAGCTCGTTCCAAAGCCGGGTCACGGAGCCGGACTGATTCATGGTGTAGAAATGCAGCCCGGGCGCGCCACCCTCGATCAGGCGGCGACAGAGGTTCGCCACCACCTCGTGCCCGAATGCGCGAATGCTCGCGGCGTCGTCGCCGTACCCCTCCAGCCGGCGCCGGATCCAGCGCGGAATCTCGGCCCCGCAGGCATCTGAGAAGCGGGCCAGCTGGCTGTAGTTGGTGATCGGCATGATGCCGGGAATGATGGGGATCTCGATCCCGGCCCGCTCGCAGGACTCCAGGAAGCCGAAATAGGCGTCGGCATTGTAGAAATACTGGGTGATGGCCCCGTCGGCGCCCGCGTCCACCTTGCGCTTGAAATTCTCCAGATCCCGCGTCGGATTGCCGGACTGGGGGTGATATTCCGGATAGGCCGCGACCTCGATGAGAAAGGTGTCGCCGAACTCGGCGCGCATATAGCTCACCAGTTCGTTGGCATAGCGGAAATCGCCGCTGTTGCCCGCCCCCATGCCCGAAGGCATGTCGCCGCGCAGCGCGACCAGACGATGGATCCCCTGGGCACGATAGCGCTCCAGGATCTCCTGGACCTCGCGTTTGGTGGAGCCGATGCAGGCCAGATGCGGTGCGGTGTCGATGCCCTGACTGCGCAGCCAATCGACGGTCTCGAAGGTTCCGTCGCGGGTCGAGCCCCCGGCGCCATAGGTCACCGAGAAATAGGCCGGGTTCAGGGCATTGATCTTGGGGATTTCGCGCTTGAGCTTTTCCATGCCCTCGGCGGTCTTGGGGGGGAAGAGCTCGACGCTGTAGATGGGTGTGTCTGTCGACATATGTCAGCCTCCAGCCTCCAGCGGCCAGCGGCCAGCGGCCAGCAACGCAACGGGCTGCCAGACCACCGCCAGCGACAGGAGGCCCAGGTATTCAAGCGCCCTCCCATGCCTCAGAGGCATGGGAGGGACCCTATTTCAGCCGTCCAGCCAGCGTCGGACGAGAATCTGGCTGGAGGCTGGTCGCTGGAAGCTGGCTGCTCCCTAGTACCGATAATGATCCGGCTTGTAGGGACCCTCGACCGGCACGCCGATGTAGTCCGCCTGCTCCTTGCTCAGGACCGTCAGCCTGGCGCCGATCTTCTCGAGATGCAGACGCGCCACGTCCTCGTCGAGGTGCTTGGGCAGTACGTAGACGCCGATCGGATACTCGCCCGTCTTGGTGAACAGCTCGATCTGCGCCAGCACCTGATTGGTGAAACTGTTGGACATGACGAAGCTCGGGTGTCCGGTCGCGCAGCCCAGATTCACCAGACGCCCCTTGGCCAGCATGATGATCCGCTTGCCGTCGGGGAAGATGATGTGATCGACCTGGGGCTTGATCTCCTCCCACTCGTACTTGCTGACGCTGGCGATGTCGATCTCGTTGTCGAAGTGGCCGATGTTGCAGACGATGGCCTGGTCCTTCATCGCCGCCATGTGATCGTGGCCGATGATGTTCTTGTTGCCCGTGGTGGTCACGAAGATATCGGCGATCGGCGCCGCGTCCTCCATGGTCACGACGCGATAGCCCTCCATCGCCGCCTGCAGGGCGCAGATGGGATCGATCTCGGAGATCCAGACGGTCGCGCCGAGCCCGCGCAGCGACTGGGCGCAGCCCTTGCCGACGTCGCCGTAGCCGCAGACCATGGCGATCTTGCCGGCGATCATGACGTCGGTCGCGCGCTTGATGCCGTCGACCAGCGACTCGCGGCAGCCGTAGAGGTTGTCGAACTTGGACTTGGTGACCGAGTCGTTGACGTTGATCGCGGGGAACAGCAGGGTCCCGGCCTTGGCCATCTCGTAGAGACGGTGCACGCCGGTGGTGGTCTCCTCGGTGACGCCCTTGATGTCGGCGGCGATCTTGTGCCAGTGCTTGTCGTCGCGCTCGAAGGTACGGCCCAGCACGCCGAGCACGGCGGTCCATTCCTCGTTGTCGTCGGCGGTCGGCGCCGGCACGGAGCCGGCCTTCTCGTAGTCGACGCCCTTGTGGACCAGCAGCGTGGCGTCGCCGCCGTCGTCCAGGATCATGTTGGGACCCTTGCCGTCGGGCCAGTTGAGCACCTGCTCGGTGCACCACCAGTATTCCTCCAGGGTCTCGCCCTTCCAGGCGTAGACCGGAACGCCAGCGGCGGCGATGGCGGCGGCGGCATGATCCTGGGTCGAGAAGATGTTGCAGGAGCACCAGCGCACCTCGGCGCCGAGCTCGACCAGGGTCTCGATGAGGACGGCGGTCTGGATGGTCATGTGCAGACTGCCGGTGATGCGCGCGCCGGCGAGGGGTTTGTCGGCGGCGTATTTTCTGCGGACAGCCATCAGACCGGGCATCTCGGTCTCGGCGATGGCGATCTCTTTGCGGCCGTAACCGGCCAGGGAAATGTCGGCGACCTTGTAGTCAGTGAACTCACTCATGTGAATCAACCCTCGATAGAACGTGAGTGAGCGCCGTTGGAAATGTCGCCCCCATCGCCGAGCCTGGCCCGCTCCGCCATCGGCGGATCCGGGTCGCAACGCTCCTCGGCGGGGAGGTTCTTCAGCTTGAGAACTCGCTAGGCGCGACCTCTTGCGTTGAGTCGTCAGACAGGATCATCCGACGGAATGGACTGCGCGGTTCCGCCCTGGACGATCGCCCCGATACATCAGATTCCGGCGGCGCTCCGCAGTTCGTCGGCCTTGTCGGTGCGCTCCCAGGTGAAGCCGGGCTCGGAACGGCCGAAATGACCGTAGGCCGCGGTGTCCTGGTACTTGATCAGCTCGCGGTTGGTCAGGTCCAGCATGCGCATGATGCCGAAGGGACGCAGGTCGAAATGGGCACGGACCAGCTCGATGATGCGCTCCTCGCTGACCTTATTGGTCCCGAAGGTGTCGACCGATACCGAGGTCGGCTCGGCGACGCCGATGGCGTAGGAGACCTGGATCTCGCACTTGTCGGCCAGGCCGGCGGCGACGATGTTCTTGGCGACGTAGCGACCGGCATAGGCGGCGGAACGGTCGACCTTGGACGGATCCTTGCCGGAGAAGGCGCCGCCGCCGTGACGGGCCATGCCGCCGTAGGTGTCGACGATGATCTTGCGCCCGGTCAGACCGCAGTCGCCCACGGGGCCGCCGATGACGAACTTGCCGGTCGGATTGATGTGGTACTTGGTGTCGGAGGTCAGCCAGCCGGTCTCGCCGAGCACGGGCTTGATGATCTCTTCCATCACGGCCTCGTGGAGCACGCTCTCGCCGACGTCCTCGCCATGCTGGGTGGAGAGCACCACGGCGTCGACCGCGACCGGCTTGCCATCGCTGTAGCGCATGGTGATCTGGGACTTGGCGTCGGGACGCAGCCACGGCAGGGTGCCGTTCTTGCGGACCTCGGCCTGACGCTTGACCAGACGGTGGGCGTAATCGATCGGGGCCGGCATCAGCATGTCGGTCTCGTTGGTGGCGTAGCCGAACATCAGACCCTGGTCGCCGGCGCCCTGAGCCTCCTCGGACTCGCGGTCGACACCCTGGTTGATGTCCTTGGACTGCTCGCCGAGCGCGATCAGCACGCCGCAGTTGTTGCCATCGAAGCCGCATTCGGAGTTGTCGTAGCCGATCTCCTTGACGACGCGGCGAACCACCTTCTCGTAGTCGATCTTGAGGTCGGAATCGGTCACCGTGATCTCGCCGGCCAGCATCACGAAACCGGTCTTCACCAGGGTCTCGCAGGCGACGCGCGCCTTGGCGTGGTTGGGATCGCGGCGATAGATCTCGTCGAGAACGGCGTCGGAAATCTGATCCGCCATCTTGTCCGGATGGCCCTCGGAGACGGATTCAGACGTAAAGATGTAATCCTTGCTCATAGTGTTGGATCAAGACCTGAATCGGGGCGCTATATGGCCCATTGAACGGAGCAGAGCATGATAGCGCCTCCTACCACGCGGTAAAACCCGGTCGCCGGCCCCATGTTACCCGCGGATGCGGCGTATGCCCTGTATTTGGAATTCCAAGGGCTTCCGTTACCATGCGATCGAGCCTGTAACCTACCAACCCACTCGGAGGTTTTTCATGGTTTCCACCGAAACGCCCGTCTGCGACTTCGGCCTTCCCGCCCCCGATTTCTCCCTCCCCGGGGTCGACGGCAAGGTCTGGACCCGAAACGATTGCAAGGGCGAGCGTGGTCTTCTCGTCATGTTCATCTGCAACCATTGCCCCTATGTCAAGGCCGTGCGCGACCGGATTGTGCGCGACGCACGCGAACTGGCAAAACTAGGCGTCGGCACGGTCGCCATCATGTCGAACGACCCGGCCGACTATCCGGAGGACGCGTTCGAGAACATGAAGCAGGTCGCCGAGGAATACGATTTTCCGTTTCCTTATCTACTGGACGAAAGCCAGGAGATCGCCCGTGCCTATGGCGCGGTCTGCACGCCCGACTTCTTCGGCTACGACGCCGGCTTGGGTCTGCAATACCGGGGACGATTGGACGCCAGCCGCAAGGAGGCGGCCCCCGCCGACGTGCGCCGCGACCTGTTCGAGGCCATGAAGCAGGTGGCCGAAACCGGCTCGGGACCGGCCGATCAGATCCCCAGTATCGGCTGCTCCATCAAATGGCGCGAGACCTGATCGGGAAAAATCGCAGGAAGGCGGCGGAAAGGGCTGGCTATTTCCGCCGCCAATTCTTAATATTAGGAACTTATAAAGCAGTTTTTGGCTGTATAAGTTTTTTGATTCCGGTCTCCAAGCCTTTTGGTCCAGAATGAAGATCCTTCAAAGCCATCACGACTGGACGGTCCCGCTCGCGCAGACGACCACGACACGATAAAACAACACCCGCACTCGATGCGGACGCGAGCCCAGAACCACTTTCCGACGCTGCGTCACCATCCGTCCCGATTCCCCTGTCGCCGACAGGCTGCCGACGGCTGCGGCCAGCGCGACGCCTTTGGTCAACAACGATAATTCAGGAGGGGCTCATGTCCTCACGCAGAGAACTTGCCAACGCCATCCGAGCGCTCGCCATGGACGCCGTGCAGAAGGCCAACTCGGGCCATCCGGGCGCCCCCATGGGCATGGCGGACATCGCCGAGGTGCTGTGGAACGACTTCATGACTCACAACCCGGCCAACCCGGCCTGGGCCGACCGCGACCGCTTCGTCCTCTCGAACGGCCATGGGTCGATGCTGATCTACTCCCTGCTGCACCTGACCGGCTACGATCTCGGCATCGAGGACCTCAAGCAGTTCCGCCAGCTCCACTCCAGGACCCCGGGCCACCCCGAGTACGGCTACGCCCCGGGTGTCGAGACCACCACCGGCCCCCTGGGCCAGGGCATCACCAACGCCGTCGGCATGGCGCTGGCCGAGAAGACCCTGGCGGCCCAGTTCAACAAGCCCGGCCACGAGATCGTCGATCACAACACCTATGTCTTCCTGGGCGACGGCTGTCTGATGGAAGGCATCTCGCACGAGGCCTGCTCGCTCGCCGGCGCCCTGGGCCTGGGCAAGCTGATCGCCTTCTACGACGACAACAACATCTCGATCGACGGCGAGGTGCGCGGTCACGGCGACACGCCCGGCTGGTTCCTCGACGACACCCCCAAGCGGTTCGAGGCCTACGGCTGGCACGTCATCCCCAAGGTCGACGGTCACGATCCGGAGGCCGTCAAGGCGGCGATCGAACAGGCGCGCGCCATCGACGACAAGCCGACCCTCATCTGCTGCCAGACCATCATCGGCTACGGCTCGCCCAACAAGCAGGGCAAGGAGGAGTGCCACGGGGCCGCGCTGGGCGAGGACGAGATCGCCCTGACCCGCGAGAATCTGGGCTGGAATCATCCGCCCTTCGAGATCCCGGAGAACATCTACCAGGGCTGGGACGCCAAGGAGCGCGGTGCCGCCGCCGAGAAGGACTGGGAGGACCGTCTGGCCGCCTATGCCAAGGAGTACCCGGCCGAGGCCGCCGACTTCAAGCGCCGCATGGCCGGCGATCTGCCCGCCGACTGGTCCGAGAAGGCCGACGCCTTCGTCGCCTCCGTCATCGAGAAGGCCGAGACCATCGCCTCGCGCAAGGCCTCCCAGAACGCCCTCAACGGCTTCGGCCCCCTGCTGCCCGAACTCCTGGGCGGCTCGGCCGACCTGGCCGGCTCCAACCTGACCCTGTGGAAGGGCTGCAAGGGCGTCGCGCCCAAGGACGCCGCGGGCAACTACGTCTTCTATGGGGTGCGTGAGTTCGGCATGTCCGCTATCATGAACGGCATCGCGCTGCACGGCGGATTCATCCCCTATGGCGCCACCTTCCTCATGTTCTCGGAATACGCCCGCAACGCGCTGCGCATGGCGGCCCTGATGAAGATCCAGTCCATCTTCGTCTACACCCACGACTCCATCGGCCTGGGCGAGGACGGACCGACCCACCAGCCGGTCGAGCAGATCCCGACCCTGCGGATGATCCCCAACATGAGCGTCTGGCGTCCCTGCGACGCGGTCGAGTCGGCCGTCTCCTGGAAGCTGGCGGTCGAGCGCAAGCAGGGCCCGTCCTGCCTCATCTTCTCGCGTCAGGGACTGCCCCACATGGCCCGCAGCGAGCAGCAGGTCGCCGACATCGCCCGCGGCGGCTACGTGCTGCGCGATTGCGCGGGCACCCCGGACGCCATCATCATCGCCACCGGCTCCGAAGTCGACCTGGCCATGAAGGCGGCCGAGGCCATGAGCGACAAGGCGATCCGCGTCGTCTCCATGCCCTCGACCGACACCTTCGACGCCCAGGACGCGGCCTACAAGGAGTCCGTGCTGCCCAAGGCGGTCACCGCCCGCGTCGCAGTCGAGGCCGCGGTCACCGACGGCTGGTGGAAATATGTCGGCAGCCAGGGCGCCGTGCTCGGCATCGACCGCTTCGGCGAATCGGCCCCGGCCGGCGCGCTCTTCAAGGAATTCGGCTTCACCGTCGAGAATCTGGTCGAGGTCGTCAAGGGCGTCCTCTGACCCCGCGGCGAGCCCGACCAAACCCCAAAAGGTCCCGGATCGCCGTTTTCCCGGCGATCCGATCGATATCCGCCCTGCAAAAAGGCGCCTTTGGGGTCACAATTGCATTCCCGATCCATCTAGGAGTTTTTTCGCATGACCATCAAAGTTGGCATCAATGGGTTCGGCCGCATCGGCCGCATGGCGTTCCGCGCCATCACCAAGGAGTTCCCGGAGATCGAGGTCGTCGGTATCAACGACCTGCTCGACCCCGAATACCTGGCCTACATGCTCAAGTACGACTCGGTCCACGGCAACTTCCCGGGCGACATCGCCGTCGACGGCAACACCATGATCGTCAACGGCAAGAAGATCCGCCTGACCGCCGAGCGCGACCCGGCCAACCTCAAATGGGACGAGGTCGGTGCGGAGCTGGTCATCGAGTCGACCGGCTTCTTCCTGACCACCGAGACCTGCCAGAAGCACCTCGACGCCGGTGCCAAGAAGGTCGTGCAGAGCGCGCCGTCCAAGGACTCGACCCCCATGTTCGTCTTCGGCGTCAACCACAATGAATACGACGGCCAGGCCATCGTCTCGGCCGCCTCCTGCACCACCAACTGCCTGGCCCCGGTGGCCAAGGTGCTGAACGACAACTGGGGCATCAAGCGCGGCCTCATGACCACCGTCCACGCCGCCACCGCGACCCAGAAAACGGTCGACGGCCCCTCGATGAAGGACTGGCGCGGCGGCCGCGGCATCCTGGAGAACATCATCCCCTCCTCCACCGGCGCCGCCAAGGCCGTCGGCAAGGTGCTGCCCGAGCTCAACGGCAAACTGACCGGCATGGCCTTCCGCGTGCCCACCTCCGACGTCTCGGTCGTCGACCTCACCGTCGAGCTGAACAAGGATGCCAAGTACGACGAGATCTGCGCCGCCATGAAGGCCGCCTCCGAGTCCGGCGATCTGGCCGGCGTCCTGGCCTACACCGACGAGAAGGTCGTCTCCACCGACTTCCGCGGCTGCAGCAACCCCTCGATCTTCGACGCCGAGGCCGGCATCGCCCTCGACCCGACCTTCATCAAGGTCGTTACCTGGTACGACAACGAGTACGGCTACACCTGCAACATGCTGAGACTGGTCCAGCACGTCGCGAAGTAAGCCTCCAGCGGCCAGCTACCAGCCTCCAGCTGGCGGCTGGCGGCTGGCGGCTGGCGGCTGGCGGCTACTCAGAGGCTTCAGGCAAGGCCCACCTTGGTCCTGAATCCTTTTAGCCATAACAACGACTCACGAGGATCGATCATGTCTTTCATCAAGCTCGCCGACCTGGATCTGGCCGGCAAACGGGTCCTGATCCGTTCCGACCTCAATGTTCCGGTCAAGAACGGCAAGGTCACGTCCGACGCGCGCATCACCGCCTCCATGCCCACCTTCGAGCACTGCCTGAAGGCCGGCGCCAAGGTGATGGTCATGTCCCATCTGGGCCGTCCCGAGGAAGGCGTCTATTCCGAGGAGAATTCGCTCAAGCCGGTCGCCGAGGACCTGAGCGCCAAGATGGGCCGCGAGGTCCGTCTGATCAAGGACTATCTGGACCAGGTCCCCGAGGTCGCCGACGGCGAGCTGGTGCTGCTCGAGAACGTCCGCTTCAACAGCGGCGAGAAGAAGGACGCCGAGGACCTGGCCAAGCAGTACGCCGCGCTCTGCGACGTCTTCGTCATGGATGCCTTCGGCACCGCCCACCGCGCCCAGGCATCGACCCACGGCGCCGGCAAATTCGCGCCCACCGCCTGCGCCGGTCTGCTGCTGGCCGAGGAGCTGGACGCCCTGCGGAAGGCCTTGGCCAACCCGGCCCGTCCCATGGTCGCCATCGTCGGCGGCTCCAAGGTCTCGACCAAGCTGACCGTGCTCGAGGCCCTGTCCGAGAAGGTCGATCAGCTGGTGGTCGGCGGCGGCATCGCCAACACCTTCCTCGCCGCCGCCGGGCAGCCGGTCGGCAAGTCCCTGTGCGAACACGACCTCGTCCCCACCGCCAAGGCGCTGATGGAGAAGATGTCCGCCCGCGGCGCCAGCATCCCGATCGCCACCGACGTGGTCTGCGGCAAGCAGTTCGACGAGAACGAGCCGGCCGTCACCAAGTCCGCATCCGAGGTCGCCGAGGACGACATGATCTTCGACATCGGTCCGGACTCGGCCCAGGCGCTGGCCGACATCATCGCCAAGGCGGGCACCATCGTCTGGAACGGCCCGGTCGGCGTCTTCGAGTTCGACCAGTTCGGCGGTGGCACCAAGACCGTCTCCATGGCCATCGCCAACGCCGCAGGCTTCAGCCTGGCCGGCGGCGGCGACACCATTGCAGCGATCCAGAAATACGACATCTACGACAAGGTCTCCTACATCTCCACCGCCGGCGGCGCCTTCCTCGAATATCTCGAAGGCAAGACGCTGCCCGCGGTCGCCATGCTCGAAGCCCGGGCGAAGGACTGATCAGCCGCCAGCTGCCAGCCATCAGCCTCCAGCCATGCGCCGGAGCAGCTGGAAGCTGGCGGCTGGAAGCTGGAGGCTAAAAGAATGCCAAGACGCACAAAGATCGTCGCAACCCTGGGTCCGGCGACGGATCCGGTTCCAGTCACCGACGCCATCATCGCCGCCGGCGTGGATGTCGTCCGTCTCAACCTCTCTCACGACAGCCACGACCGCCATCGCGATCGGGCTCAGCGCATCCGCGAGCGCGCCCAGGCCGCCGGACACGAGGTCGCGGTCCTCATGGACCTGCAGGGCCCCAAGATCCGCATCGGCAAATTCGCCGAGGGCAAGGTCGAGCTCGCCCGCGGCGACGCCTTCGCCATCGACACCCATTGCGGCATCGAGGACGGCGACCGGGCGCGGGTCGGAACCACCTACACCCAGCTCCCCGAGGACGTCCGTCACGGCGACACGCTGCTGCTCGACGACGGCGCCATCGAGCTCTGGGTCGACGCGGTCGCCGATGGGCGCATCGACTGCAAGGTGGTCGTCGGCGGGACCCTCTCGAACAACAAGGGGATCAACAAGAAGGGCGGCGGACTCTCGGCCCCGGCCCTGACCGACAAGGACAAGGACGACATCCGCTTCGCCGCCGAGATCGACGCGGACTACCTGGCCGTCTCCTTCGTGCGCAACGGCGACGACGTCCGGCTCGCCCGCGAGCTCTTCCATCAGGCGGGCGGACGCGGCGGCATCGTCGCCAAGGTCGAGCGCGCCGAGTCGCTGAATTGCATCGACGACATCATCCACGCGGCGGACGCCATCATGGTGGCGCGCGGCGATTTGGGCGTCGAGATCGGCGACGCCGAGCTGCCGGCGGTGCAGAAGCGGCTCATCAGCCGCGCGCGCGAACTCAACGCGGTCGTGATCACGGCGACCCAGATGATGCAGTCGATGATCGACAGCCCCATCCCGACCCGTGCCGAGGTCTTCGACGTCGCCAACGCCGTGCTCGACGGCACCGACGCCGTGATGCTCTCGGCCGAGAGCTCGATCGGCAGGAACCCGGCCAAGGTGGTCGAGGCGCTCGACCGCATCTGTCTGGAGGCCGAAAAAAGCGTGACCCGCTCCGGACACCGTCTCGACTCGGTCTTCGGTCGCGTCGACGAGGGGATCGCCATGGCCGCCATGTACACGGCCAACCATCTGGGCGTGAAGGCCATCGCCGCCCTCACCGAAACCGGCTCCACGGTAAAATGGATGTCGCGCATCAGCTCCGGGATTCCCATCTACGGCATGTCCCGGTTCGAGGCGACCCGGCGCAAGGTCCAGCTCTATCGCGGGGTCTATCCGGTCGCCTTCGATGTCGCGAGCACCGACATCCACGAGGTCAACCGCGAGGTGATCGAGGAACTGCTGAGCCGAGGCACGGTTCAAAACGGCGACTTGGTGATCATCACCAAGGGCGACCGCTCCGGTGTCGAAGGCCAGACCAACATCATGAAGATCATGCGGGTCGGCGAGCACAAGCTCCTCAACGAGGATTGAACGAGGAGATCTACCAGCTACCAGCTACCAGCTACCAGCTACCAGCTACCAGCTACCAGCTACCAGCTACCAGCGAAAAGCCTAATTCGAAGGGGTCGGTTCGCCCTTTCCCCAAGCAAGTCGAGACAGGAAACACCGAAAAGCCTGACAATCGCGCGCTGGAGGCTGGCAGCTGGAGGCTGAAAGCCCCCACCAGAATCACCACTCAACCACGAGGACTTCACATGGCCCTGATTTCAATGCGTCAACTGCTGGACCACGCCGCCGAACACGGCTACGGCGTGCCCGCCTTCAACGTCAACAACCTGGAGCAGATGCGCGCCATCATGGAGGCGGCCGAACAGACCGACTCACCGGTCATCGTGCAGGCCTCCGCCGGTGCCCGCAAGTACGCCGGCGCGCCCTTCCTGCGTCACCTCATCCTCGCCGCCATCGAGGAGTGGCCGCACATCCCGGTCTGCATGCACCAGGACCACGGCACCTCGATGCCCGTGTGCCAGCGCTCCATCCAGCTCGGCTTCTCCTCGGTCATGATGGACGGCTCGCTGGGCGAGGACGGCAAGACCCCGACCTCCTACGAGTACAACGTCGACGTCACCAAGCGCGTGGTCGAGATCGCACACGCCTGCGGCGTCTCGGTCGAGGGCGAGCTGGGCTGCCTGGGCTCGCTCGAGACCGGCACCGCCGGCGAGGAAGACGGCATCGGCGCCGAGGGCACCCTGGATCACAGCCAGCTGCTGACCGATCCCGAAGAGGCCGCGGACTTCGTCAAGAAGACCGGCGTCGACGCCCTGGCCATCGCCATCGGCACCTCGCACGGCGCCTACAAGTTCACCCGTCCGCCGACAGGCGACATCCTGGCCATCGAGCGCATCAAGGAGATCCACACCCGCATCCCCAACACCCATCTGGTGATGCACGGCTCCTCCTCGGTGCCCCAGGACTGGCTCAAGATCATCGACGAGTTCGGCGGCGACATGGGCGAGACCTACGGCGTTCCGGTCGAGGAGATCGCCGAGGGCATCAAGCACGGCGTGCGCAAGGTCAACATCGACACCGACCTGCGCATGGCCTCCACCGGCGCCATCCGCCGTCACCTGGCCGAGAACCGCAAGAACTTCGATCCGCGCAAGTACTTCACCGCGGCCACCAAGGCCATGAAGGACATCTGCGTCGCCCGTTACGAGGCCTTCGGCACCGCCGGGAACGCGAGCAAGATCAGCGCTATCTCGCTCGAGGCCATGACCGAGCGTTACGCCAAGGGCGAGCTCGACCCCAAGGTCAACTGACCGACCGGCCGATCCCCGACCCGGGGATAGGCATCTCCCGAAGGGGCGCATATGCGCCCCTTTTTGCTATGGGGGATATATACTTGCGACCGAGGTGGAATTGCGGGAACCGATCTCGACTCGCTGTCGCGCCCGTTCATGGCCGGGCTTCCGGCTTCCCGCCTCCTGCCCCCGCTTTGGGAATCGGGCATGTGGCCATCCCATGATGGCCTGCCGGGCAGACCCATTGGACAACGCCGTCAATCCAGCACAAACCTCGGCGACACGGCCGCTGGAGGCTGACAGCTGGAAACAGCCGTCTCTTTCCGGGATGAAGCATGTGACGATCAACGCCACCCCGACCAGGCGCGCCTGGTCGAGCGCCTTCCTGAGCGCCCTGCTCGTTCTGGGGGCGGCGGTCACGATCGCACACTATGCCCGCAGCCGCGCCTACGAGCATGAGCGGCTCGACGTCCTGACCGAGCTCACCACCCTGCGTGCGCGCATGGAGGGGGTGATCAATGCCCATCTGCTGCTGGTTCATGGATTGACCTCGGTCATCTCGGCCCATCCCGATATCGACCAGGTGGAATTCTCGCGTATCTGCCGCGGCCTGATCGGGACAGGCTCGGCATTGCACAACATCTCCGGGGCACCCGGGATGGTGATCTCCCTCGTCCATCCACTGGAGCAGAATCGCGCCGCATTGGGTCTCGATTACCGCACCCATCCCGAACAGAACGCCGCCGCCATGCGTGCCGTCTACATGGGCAAGCCGGTATTGGCCGGCCCGGTTCTCCTGGCGCAGGGCGGCATCGGCTTCGTGGCCCGGGCACCGGTCTTCGTGGCCACCGATGACTCGGACGAGCCCGAGCGTCTGTGGGGACTGATCGCGGCCGTCATCGACAGCCTCGCCTTCTACCGGCAGTCCGGACTGCTCGAGGCCGGAAAGGGCCTGCGGCTGGCCATCAGCGGACCGGACGGCGGCGGCGCCGAGGGACCGGTCTTCTTCGGCGATCCCGGCGTCCTGCAGAACGATCCGGCCAGAACCCAGGTCACGGTGCCCGGAGGCCAGTGGGATCTGGCGGCGATCCCTCGAACCGAATGGCATCAGGATGCCGATACCATCCGGGTCATCCACTTCATCGGATTCACGGCCGCGCTCGCCGCGGGCACCCTGATCTTCTTCCTCATCCGCAGCAACCAGGCACTGGTCGAGAGCGAGAACGGACTGAGCACACTGATCGATACCATCCCGGATCTGGTCTGGCTGAAGGACGCGCAAGGCGTCTATCGGGCCTGCAACCCGCGTGTCGAGCAGCTCTTCGGCAGCCACAGATCCGAGGTGTTGGGACGAACCGATCGCGAGCTCATGGATCGGGAGGCGGCCGAGCGCCAGCGCGGACAGGATCTCGAGGTGATGCGCAGCGGCAAGCCCCTACGCCACGAGGAAAAAATCCGATTCCGCACCGGCGGTCACGAAGGATGCTTCGAGGTCCTGCGCACACCCTTCCGCGATGTACGCGGAGCCGTGCAAGGCGTACTCTGCATCGCGCGCGACATCACCGAACGCAAGCACAACGAGGATGCCGTCCGCAGCCTCAACGCCGAGCTGGAGGAGCGGGTCCGGGCCCGGACCGCCGAACTGGAAGAGATCAACGAGGAACTGCAGACATTCACCTATTCCGTCTCGCACGATCTCAAGGCCCCGCTGCGCGGAATCGATGGCTACAGCCAGCTGTTGCAGGAGGATTACGCCGACCGGCTCGGCGAGGAAGGAAGGCTTTTCCTCGGCAACATCCGCAGCGGCGTCGATCAGATGAACCAGCTCATCGAGGATCTGCTCGCCTACTCGCGCATGGAGCGCCGCGAGGTCAACGGCATGCAGCTGAATCTTCGCGATCAGTTGGCTCGGGCACTGTCTGCGCGCAGAATGGAGGCCGAGAAGCTCGGGGGAAGGATCTCGGTCAGGGTCGAGGATGTGGATGTATGCGCCGATCCCGACGGTCTGGCACTGGTCCTGCGCAATCTGCTGGACAATGCGCTCAAGTTCCATCGCCCCGGACAGGCGCCGACGATCGAAATCTCCTCGAACAGCCGGGAGCGATCCACCATCCTTTCCATAGAAGACAATGGCGTCGGATTCGACATGCAGTTCCACGACCGCATCTTCAAGATCTTTCAACGGCTGCAGCGCATCGAGGACTACCCGGGAACGGGCATCGGTCTGGCGATCGTGCGCAAGGCGATGCAACGCATGGGCGGACGGGTCTGGGCCGAGAGCACCCCCGGCGAGGGAACCACCTTCTATCTGGAGCTGCCGCGATGACTCATGCGGATCGCAATCATGCCGATACCTGCACGCGCCCCATCCTCCTGGTCGAGGACAACCCCATGGATCTCGACCTGACGCTGCGCGCCTTCGCCCGCAGCAAGATGGGCAATCCCATCGAGGTGGCGCGCGACGGTCAGGAGGCGCTGGAACGGATTCCACGCTGGGAAGCCGGCGAGCCCCTGCCGCTCGTCGTCCTCCTGGATCTCAAGCTGCCGCGCGTGGACGGACTGGAGGTTCTGCGCCGATTGCGCGCCAATCCCGGCACCCAATCGCTGCCCGTGGTAGTGCTGACGACGTCCAGCGAGGATCGCGACATCGGGACCGCCTATCGCCTGCACGCCAATTCCTACATCGTCAAGCCGGTCAATTTCGAGAAGTTCATCGAGGTCGCGAACCAGATCGAGCTCTATTGGTGTCTTCTGAATCATCCCCCGGGCTGAGCCGATGCGCGTCCTGCATGTCGAAGACAATCCGCTGGATATCGATCTGACACGCCGCTCGCTGGCCAGGAACGCCCCGGATATCCAGGTGGAGGAAGCGCCGACACGAGCGGTCGCCATCACTCGACTCACCAACGGCGAGCCATTCGATCTGGTCCTCATCGATCTCAGGCTCCCGGACGGCTCGGGCATGGATCTGCTGGCATGGATCCGCGAGCGGCGGCTGGATCTGGCCGTGGTGATGCTCACCGGGGCGGGCGACCAGGAGGCCGCGATCGCCGCGCTCCAGGCCGGCGCGGACGACTATCTGGCCAAGAGCACGGCCACGCTGGATCGGCTTCCGGCCATACTGCGCGACGCCAGACAGCGTTTCAGCGAGGCGCATGCCTTGCGCTCCAGCCCGCTCAAGGTGCTCTACGCCGAGCACAGCCGCGCGGACACGGACCTCACGCGAAGACACCTGGCCCGTTTCGCGCCGCACATCCAGCTGACCCTGGCCGCGAACGCCGAGGCCGCACTGGCCATGCTGCCGTCCGCTCCCGGAATTCCGCCGGCGTTCGACGCCCTGCTGATCGACTATCGCCTGCCGGGCTTCAACGCACTGGAGGCGCTCAAGATCCTGCGCACGGAGCGAGGGCTGGACATCCCGGTGGTGCTGGTCACGGGCCAGGGCAGCGAGGAGATCGCCGCGCGCGCCATGCATCTGGGCGCGAACGACTATCTCTCCAAGCACAGCGGCTATCTGCACAAACTGCCCGCGACCCTTGAAAAGGTCGTCAGCCAGACCCGGCTGATGCGCGAACAGGCCAATCTGCGCTCCGCCCTGCAGCGGCTCGACATGGTCCTCGCGGCAAGCCCGGCCGTGCTCTACACCCGGCGGCTCGACCTGCCCGGCATGCCCGTGACCTGGATGAGCGAAAACGTCTCGCGTCTGGGTTGCGACACCGCGGCGGCAATGGCCGCGGACTGGTGGGCGAGCCATCTGCACCCGGAGGATCGCCAGGCGGTCCAGGAACGATTGCACGCCCTCGCAGAGACGGAAAGGGTCGTGCAGGACTATCGACTGCGGGACGAGCTCGGCCATGTCCGCTGGATCCACGACGAGCTGCGCCTCACGGTTCGGGGCGATGACGGACGCCTCGAGGCCACGGGCGCCTGGAGCGACGTCACCGAGACCAAGCAGGCCGAACTGCTCCGCAACACCCGGCTCTCGGTCATGAACGCGCTCATGGACAACCGGCCGCTCGCCGACATCCTCGAGACGATCGCGAAACGATTGGAGTCGATGAACGAAGACGGCCATGTCTTCATTCGGGTCGAGAAAGAAGAGCTGCTGGGCCCCCGCGAGTCGGGCGAGAGCCGGGGAGCGAGGTTCTCCCCCGTCCCCTCCGACGCGAGCTCGCGGCTGACCCGGCTCGACATCGCCGCAAGCGCTCCCGATTGCGGAGGCGAGCGGCCCATTCCAGGCTGGCGGATCGAGCTCATGGCCGGTTGCGGCGGTCGTCTCGGCGAACTCGGGGTCGAATACGATCAGCCCCGTCCAGCCTCCCAGCATGAATGCGAACTGATCCTCGAATTCGCCTGTCTCGCCCGTCTCGCGATCAGCCGCGTCGAGGCCGACGCCAAGCTGCGTGAGGCGGCCGCCGTCTTCGAGAGCGCGCACGAAGGGGTCATCGTCACCGACCTCGACAGCAACATCATCCGGGTCAATCCGGCCTACACCCAGATCACCGGCTACAGCGCGGAGGAGGTTCGCGACCAAACGCCCCGGATCCTGCAGTCCGGGCATCAGGACATCACCTTCTACCGGACCCTCTGGACGAGCCTCAAGACCGTGGGACACTGGCAGGGAGAGATCTGGAACCGGCGCAAGAACGGCGAACTCTACCCCCAACTGCTCAGCATCAGCACGGTCTACGACCCCCAAGGGGCGCCGAGCCACTATGTCGGCGTCATGACCGACATCAGCCAGCTCAAGCAATCGGAGGCACGGCTCGAGCATCTGGTGCATTTCGACCCGCTCACCAACCTGCCCAACCGGCGCCTGCTGCTGTCGCGAGTGCAGCACGCCATCGAACAGGCCGGACGGAAACGCAAGCGCGTCGCTCTACTCTTCATCGACCTGGATCGCTTCAAGCACGTCAACGACAGCCTGGGGCATCCGGTGGGCGACGAATTGCTGGTGGCCCTGACCGAGCGTCTGCGCACACGCCTGCGCGAAGAGGACACCCTGGGCCGTCTGGGCGGCGACGAGTTCCTCGTGCTGCTCGAAAACCTCGACCGGCCGGAGGACGCCGGCAAGGTCGCCCGCATCCTCCTGGAACTCCTGGAAGAACCCTTCTGGCTGCCGAGCGGCCCCACGCTCTTCATCGGGGCCAGCATCGGGATCAGCCTCTTCCCCGACGACGGCGACTCGGTCACCGAACTCGTCAAGCACGCCGACGTCGCCATGTATCAGGCCAAGGAGCATGGGCGCAATACCTACAGCTTCTATACCCCAACCCTGACCATCGCCGCCAACGAGCGTCTGGAGCTGGACGCCAGGCTGAGACGCGCACTGACCAACGACGAATTCGTCCTCCACTATCAACCCCAGTTCGACAGCATGACCGGGATGCTGATCGGATGCGAGGCGCTGCTGCGCTGGCATTCGCCCGAGGACGGACTCGTCCCCCCCGACCGCTTCATCCCGCTGGCCGAGGAAACCGGCCTCATCGTCCCCCTCGGCGACTGGGTGCTGCAAACGGCCTGCGCCCAGCACAAGCGCTGGCTCGACAGCGGACTGCCGGACATGGTGGTCGCCGTCAACCTGTCGGCGAGACAGCTCCAGCAGCACGATCTCGCCGAACGGGTCGCCGCCATTCTCGACAACACGGGACTGCCGGCCGACCGGCTCAAGCTGGAGCTGACCGAGAGCATGATCATGCTCGAGGGGGATCGGGCCATCGAGCGGCTGCTCGCGCTCAAGGCGCTGGGACTCAAGCTCTCGATCGACGACTTCGGGACCGGTTACTCCTCCCTGGCCTATCTCAAGCGCTTCCCGATCGACGAGCTCAAGATCGACCGCGGATTCGTCCGCGACATCCCGCACGACCGCAACGACATGGAGATCGCCGCCACCATCATCGCCATGGCCCGCAACCTCAATCTCAGGGTCATGGCCGAGGGGGTCGAAACCCATCAGCAGATGGAATTCCTCACCCGCCAAGGTTGCCACGGCTGCCAGGGATATCTGCTGGGCCATCCGCTGACCGCGGAGGAGTTCCTCGAACAGCTGCTGCGCCGCGACTGAGCCCCGGCCGGGGTCATGCATGCAGACAAGACAAGCCCTCCCGTTTATGGGATCGTAGACCTAATCGAGCCCTGCCTGATGCCGCAGTCGCATCAGGCCCGGCAAACCCATCGCCGTTCTCCTCTATCTCTGGAAGTTCATCCCGATGTCGATTCTGGTTGCCCTGAACCACAAGACCGAATACCGCTTCGATCGCACGGTCGGCCTCGCGCCGCACGTCGTCCGGCTGCGCCCGGCACCGCACTGCCGCACGCCGATCCGCTCCTACGCGCTCAAGATCGAACCCGAAGGTCATTTCATCAACTGGCAGCAGGACGCCTTCGGCAACTACCTGGCCCGGCTGGTCTTCCCCGAGAAGACCCGCAAACTCTCGATCGAAGTCGACGTGATCGCGGAGATGGTCACCATCAATCCCTTCGACTTCTTCCTCGAGGAGTACGCCTACCACTATCCCTTCGAGTACCCGCCCGAACTGCGCAAGGAGCTGGCCCCCTATCTCGAGATCACGGACGACGGCCCGCTGCTCAAGGAATGGCTGGCCGGCGTCGATCGGTCCAAGCGCGAAACCGTCTATTTCCTGGTCGACCTGAACCAGCGGCTGCAGCAGGACATCGGCTACGTCATCCGCATGGAGCCCGGCGTCCAGAGCTGCGAACACACGCTCAAGACCCGTCGCGGCTCCTGCCGCGACAGCGGCTGGCTGCTGGTTCAGATCCTCAGGCATCTGGGGCTCGCGGCACGCTTCGTCTCGGGCTACCTGGTCCAGCTCACCGCCGACGTCAAATCGCTCGACGGCCCCTCGGGTCCCGAGCGCGACTTCACCGACCTGCACGCCTGGGCCGAGGTCTACGTGCCCGGCGCTGGCTGGATCGGGCTCGACCCCACCTCGGGTCTCTTCGCCGGCGAGGGCCACATCCCGCTCGCCTGCACCCCCTCCCCGCGCAGCGCCGCCCCCATCACCGGCGCGACCGACACCTGCGAGGTCGAGTTCTACTTCCACAACCGCATCGAGCGCATCCACGAGGATCCTCGGGTCACCAAGCCCTACACCACCGAGCAGTGGCAGGCGATCGAGGCGCTCGGACACCAGGTCGACGCCGAGCTGCAGGCGAACGACGTGCGCCTGACCATGGGCGGCGAGCCGACCTTCGTCTCGATCGACGACATGGACGGCGACGAGTGGAACACCGCCGCGCTCGGCCCGACCAAGAAGGTCCTGGCCGAGGACCTGCTGATGCGGCTCAAGAACCGCTTCGCCCCCGGCGGTCTGCTGCACCTCGGCCAGGGCAAATGGTATCCGGGCGAGCAGCTCCCGCGCTGGGCACTGTCCTGCTACTGGCGCAAGGACGGCCAGCCGGTCTGGCGCGATCCCGCCCTGTTCGGCCAGGAGAGCACCAGCTACGGCCACGGCCCGGCCGAAGCCGAGACTTTCATCCGCACCCTCGCCCGCCATCTGGGCGTCGATCCCGAGCATGCCTCCAAGGCCCACGAGGACGTCTGGTACTACATGTGGAAGGAGGCCAGGCTGCCGGCCAACGTCGACCCGCTCGACAACAAGCTCAAGGACTCCAACGAGCGCAAACGCATCGCCCGTCTCTTCGACGAAGGGCTCAACAAGGTCGCGGGCTATGTGCTGCCGCTGCGCTGGTGGGGATTCGGAACGGACGGCGGCTGGAAGAGCGGCCGCTGGACCTTCCGCGACGGCAATCTCTTCCTGATCCCGGGCGACTCGCCGATGGGATTCCGTCTACCCCTGGACGCCCTGCCCTACGTGCCCGATTCGGAGCTCGACCAGTTCCCCGAGCGCAATCCCTTCGAGCCGGTCGATCCGCTGCGCTCGCCCTACGACGAGGTCGCGCGCCGCTACAGCCGTCTGGTCGAGCCCTCCCAGACGCCCCAGACCATCCGCGAGCAGGGCGTGCAGCCGCGCGACCTGGCCGCCCGCTACGGCCGTCTGACCCCGGCCGACGAGGTCCACCAGTCGGTCCGGCCCCAGGTCGCGCTGCGCGCCGACCTGCACCCGGACCTGATCCGCACCGCGCTTTGCATCGAGCCGCGCGAGGGACGTCTCTATTGCTTCCTGCCGCCGCTGACCCACCTGGAGCACTGGCTGGATCTGGCCCTGTGCATCGAGGACACGGCCGCCGAGCTCGGCATGCCCATCATCATCGAGGGCTACGAGCCGCCGCGCGACCCGCGCCTGCAGAAGCTCGCGGTCACCCCCGATCCGGGCGTCATCGAGGTCAACATCCACCCCTCCGAGAGCTGGGACCAGACGGTGCGAGACACCCATATCCTCTACGAGGAGGCGCGTCTCGCCCGGCTCGGCACCGAGAAGTTCATGCTCGACGGCCGCCACACCGGCACCGGCGGCGGCAACCACGTCACCCTCGGCGGCCCCAGCCCGGCCGACAGCCCGCTGCTGCGCAAGCCCGACCTGGTCCAGAGCCTGCTCGCCTACTGGCAGCACCACCCGAGCCTGTCCTATCTCTTCTCCGGTCTCTTCATCGGCCCCACCAGCCAGGCCCCGAGGGTCGACGAGGCACGCGACGACCGGCTCTACGAGCTCGACATCGCCTTCCAGCAGATGCCGCCGGGCGAGGTGCCCCAGCCCTGGGTCGTCGACCGTATCCTGCGCAACCTGCTGACCGACGTCACCGGCAACACCCACCGCACCGAGTTCTGCATCGACAAGCTCTACTCGCCGGACAGCGCCTCGGGACGCCAGGGTCTGGTCGAGTTCCGCGGCTTCGAGATGCCGCCCCATCCGCGCATGAGCCTGGCCCAGATGCTGCTGCTGCGCACCCTGGTCGCGCGCTTCTGGAAGGCGTCCTACCGGCGCAAGCCCATCCGCTGGGGCACCGAGCTGCACGACCGCTTCCTGCTGCCGCACTTCGTCCGCCAGGACTTCGAGGACGTCATCTGCGACATGCAGCGCGCGGGCTATCCGATCGACAGCCAGTGGTTCGATCCCTTCTTCGAGTTCCGCTTCCCGCACTACGGCAACTTGGTCACCGAGAACGGCATCGACATGGAGCTACGCACCGCCATCGAGCCCTGGCACGTCCTGGGCGAGGAGGTCACGGCCCAGGGCACGGCCCGCTTCGTCGACAGCTCGGTCGAACGCATGCAGGTCAAGGTCAAGGGCATGGTCGGCGACCGTCACATCCTGGTCTGCAACGGCCGGCGCGTCCCACTGCGCCCGACCGGACGCAAGGCCGAATTCGTCGCCGGCATCCGCTTCAAGGCCTGGAGCCCGCCCTCCGGCCTGCACCCGACGATCCCGAGCCACAACCCGCTGACCTTCGAGATCGTGGATCTCTGGAACCGCAGAAGCCTGGGCGGCTGCACCTACTACGTCGCCCACCCGGGCGGTCGCAGCTACGACACCTTCCCGGTCAACGCCTACGAGGCCGAGGGACGGCGCATCTCGCGCTTCAGACTCATGGGACACACCCCGGGCGAGATCGACCCGCCGCCCGAGGAACCGGCCGGCGAGCATCCCTATACGCTGGATCTGCGCTATACGCCTGGGTGCTGAGCCGAGATCGAGGCACTCTCGGCTCGATCATGGAGTCCCCAGTACGCTCATGGGGCCAGGATCTCTTGGCCCCACCGAATCGCTCCGTGGTCGTCCGTCAGGTCCCGCAGAAGGTCTGGCGGACGACCTCGTGCGGCTTGGGAGGGCTGGTATAGGCGTGGGTCTCGCCCCCCTCCTGCCAGGGGTTCGTCAGCACCGCCAATAGCTGCTCGAAGGGGTCCAGATCCCCTTCGACGGCCGCCTCCAGGGCGTCCTCGACCCGGTGATTGCGTGGGATCACCACCGGATTCGCGCGCCGCATCCGCGTCAGACGCTCATCCGGATCCGCGTCCTCCTGGGCGAGCCGCGCCCGCCAACGCACCACCCAATCGGCGAACGGATCCGTCTCGTGCGGCTCCAGTCCAGGCATCGACTCGCCGGTCTCGATCACCTGGGTCAGGACCCGGAAGCGATTGGTGAAATCGGCGCCGACCTTGGCCATCCCTTCGAGCAGGGCCGTGATGAGCGCCCCATCGCCATCGCGCGATTCGAGCAGACCGAGCTTGGCCCGGAAGACCTGCAGATAGGCGCGTTCGAAACGTCCGGGAAAACCGTCGATCGCCTCCTGGGCGAGCGCCAAGGCCCGGTCTGGATCCTCGTCGAGCAGGGGCAGCAGGGTCTGGGCCAGACGGGCGAGATTCCACTGGGCGATGCGCGGCTGATTGCCGTAGGCGTAGCGCCCAGCATGATCGATCGAGCTGTAGACGGTGCCCGGATGGTATTCGTCCATGAAGGCGCAGGGGCCATAGTCGATGGTCTCTCCCGCGATCGAGAGGTTGTCGGTATTCATGACCCCATGGATGAATCCGACCCCGAGCCAGCGCGCCACCAGATCGGCCTGACGCTCGATCACGGCATTCAACAGGGCCAGATACATGCGGTCCGACGCGCGCGTCTCGGGATAATGCCGATCGATCACATAGTCGGCGAGCTGTCTCAGTCCATCGGTATCCTCGCGGGCGGAGAAATACTCGAAGGTCCCGATGCGGACATGGCTGCGGGCCACGCGGGCCAGTACGGCCCCCGGGAGCGGTCCCTCGCGATAGACCTGCTCGCCCGTGGCCACCGCGGCCAGCGCCCGGGTCGTCGGAATCCCCAGGGCATGCATCGCCTCGCTGATCAGATATTCGCGCAGCACGGGACCGAGCCAGGCCCGGCCATCTCCGGCACGTGAAAAGGGGGTGCGCCCGGCCCCCTTGAGCTGGAGGTCGAAACGCGCTCCGGAGCGGTCGAGGATCTCGCCGAGCAGAATCGCCCGGCCGTCGCCGAGCTGCGGCACGAAGTTTCCGAACTGATGCCCCGCATAGGCCATGGCCAGCGGATCGGCGCCTTCCGGTACCCGGTTGCCGGCAAGCACCGCGACGCCATCCGGCCCGCTCAGCGCATCCGGATCCAACCCCAGTTCGCGCGCCAAGGGACGATTCAGCCGGATCAAGGAAGGGCGAACGACCGGGCTGGGCGGCAGCCGAGCATAGAAACGCTCCGGAAGGCGTGCGTAGCTGTTGTCGAAGACGAAGGTCATGCGGATCTCCTCATCAGAGTCTCCGCATGATGGTGGGGTCGTTACCCGATCCGCCAAGTCGGATATTCGAGCGGCATCTCCGCCTGCGTGATCGGGCCTGGATCAGTGCGTCGCGACCTGCTGCCGAGGCTCGAAGATCTCGGACAACCCCAGCTTGGAGACCAGGACCACGAAATCGGCCGGCTCGACCGGAGGCGAGCACAGATAGCCCTGGTACTCGTCGCAGCCGGCATCGAGCAGGAACCGACGCTGGGTCTCGTTCTCCACGCCCTCGGCGATCGCCCTCAGGTTGAGCGAACGGGCGAGGTTGATGACCGCCGTGGCGATCGCGGCATCGCTCTCGTCGTCCGGGATGTCCTGCACGAAGGAGCGATCGATCTTGAGCTTGTGGATGGGGAAGCGCTTCAGATAGGCGAGACTCGAATAGCCGGTGCCGAAATCGTCGATCGCCAGCCGGACCCCCAGATCGACCAGCGCATCGAGCCGGAGCTGGGTCTCCTCGACATTCTGGATGAGGATGGATTCGGTGAGTTCCAGTTCGAGCCGATTCGGCGGCAGACCGCTCGACGATAGAGATTTAGCCAATGAGTCGACGAAATTGGCCTGATGGAACTGAACCGCCGAGACATTGACCGACATCATGATATCGATGCCTTCGGCCTGCCAGATCTCGCCCTGACGAATCGCCTCGCGCAGCACCCAGGCCCCGAGCGAGACGATGAAGCCGGTCTCCTCGGCGATGGGGATGAATTGTGCCGGAAGCATCTCGCCCAGTACCTCGTCGCTCCAGCGGATCAATGCCTCGGCCCCGATCAGGCGTCCCGTCCGCAGATCGACCTGCGGCTGATAAACGAGCCGGAAACGCTGATCGACCAGTGCCTCGCGCATGGCGTGATCGATCTTCATGCGCGCGAGCAGATCCACGTTCATCTGGGTCTGGTAGAAACGGAAATCGCCTCTTCCGCGCTCCTTGATATGGTACATGGCGGTGTCGGCGTTCTTGATCAGATCGCCGAGATTCTCCCCGTCCTGCGGGTAGAGCGCGATACCGATGCTCAGGGTGAGCGAGAACTTCATGCCGCCGACATCGAACGGCGGCTCCATCGCCTTCAACAGGCGACGGGCGGTCTGCTCGGCGCCATGGTTATCGGCCTGGTGCAGGAGCAGAACGAATTCGTCGCCACCGAGCCGGGCGATGGTATCCACATGCCGCAGACAGCTCTCGATGCGTCTCGCCACCTCGATCAGCACCTGGTCGCCGAACAGATGACCGAGCGAATCGTTGATGTGCTTGAAGCGGTCGATGTCGAGAAAGAGGATGGCGAAGGAGCCGTTCTCGCGCTGGGCCAGCCGAATGGCGAAATCGATACGCTCGGTCAGACGCACCCGGTTCGGCAGACCGGTCAGGGCGTCCGTGTAGGCGAGCTGCTCGATGCGCCGGCGCGCCTCCACGGCCTCCGAAAGGTCCTTGACGAAGGCGACGTAATGAAAGGGCGCCCCCTGAGCGTCGAGCACCCTGACCAGCGAAACCAGACAGGGCGCCCCCTGACCGTCGCTCCTGCGCTGCCGGATCTCGCCCTGCCAGACGCCATCGCGACTCAGGACGCGCTGGATCGAGGCGATCGGAAGCTCGTCGCGCCCGAGCTGCAGGAACCGCGACAGAGGCTCGCCCGCGGCCTCCGCGGAACACACGGACGTCATCCGCTCGCAGGCCGGATTGATGGTGAGGATCCGAAATTCCAGATCGGTGACGAAGATGGCGTCGAGGCTCGCCTCGAAGACCCTGGAGGCGAGCTTCAGGCTCTTCTCGTCGGACAGGCGCTGGGTGATGTTGCGGAACGAATGGACGCGGCCGATCGCATGACCTCGGGCATACTGCGGCAGGGTCACCCACTCCAGCACCTGACCGTTGCGCAGCGACAGGATGTCGGTCGCCTCCAGCAAGGGATCGCGGCCGATCTCCTCGACCCGGGCGATGTAATGGTCGCGATTCAGTACCGACTCGTCCATCCAGCGATAGACGCTCTGGTCCTGACGCTCCGTCAAAAGGTTTTCGGGCAGTCCCCAGATCTCGGCGAAACGCTGATTGAAGCCGCGGATCGCGCCATCGAGATCCGTGACCAGGATGCCATCGGCCGTCGATTCGAGCGTGGCCCGCAATTCCGCGACCAGCTTTTCGAGTTCCGTCTCGACCGCCCGCCGCTCGTCCTGATTGGAGACGCACACGACATAGAAAGGCGCGCCACAACCGCATCGGATCCGACTGACCTTGCGCAGAACCGCGACCAGCGAATCGTCGGCGCGGCGCAGCCAGGTCTCGGAAAGCAGAGACCCCTCGCGCCCGGCGAGCACATCCTCCCAGAAGAAGACATCCTCCGGGACCGCGGCCAGATCGGTCACCGGGCTGCCGATCAGGTCATCGCGTCCGATTCCCAGCAATGCCTCCGCCGAGCGATTCACGGCGACCAGATGCAGATCCCGCTCCGAGACGATCCAAACCGCCTCGGTCAGCGCATCGATCAGCGACTGCCACGACCGGGCGCAGCCCAACCGGCAGGTATCCGAATCGGAGGCGGTCCGTCGATGGTCTTCGGTAGAGGAGGAAGTCATCGCTCGATGGAGGATGAGGAGGTGTCGCGCGCGCGCTCGAAGAAATAGCACATACGCTGTCGCGGCGAGAGATAGTCGAAGACCGCTCGGGGCAGCTGCACCGGCTTCAGACTCTGGCGGATTCCCAGATCGCACTCCTGTTCCAGATCCACGATCAGGGCATCGTGAAGCGGCACCCTCTGATCGTAGATGAGCACGATGGGCTTCAGAGGCCGATCCGAGTTCACCGAGACCACGAGCGCATAACGACCGTCGGTCAGCATGACGACCGATCCGGGCGGATAGACCCCCATCATCCGGATGAACATGCCGAGCACGGTCTGATCGAATTTCCGCTTGCTCTGGGCGAACATCAGGGACAGCGCATTGTGCGGCGTCAGCGCCGCCACCGGATTGGATGGATTGCAGATCAGATCGTAATGATTGACCAGCACCACGATACGGGACGCCAGCGTCAGACGATCGCCGCTCAGGCGGGCGGGAAAGCCGGAGCCATCGTCATACTCGTGGTGCTGGGCGATGACCGCCAGCACCTCGGGGCTCAATCCCATGCGCCTGCCCAGGTCGACACCCCGTGCGACATGCTCCTGAAAGAGACGGCGCTCGACGGCGCTGAAGCCGTCGTCCCGCCAGCGCAGCCGCTCCGGCAGCTCGATCTTGCCGATGTCGTGCAGGAGCGCGCCCAGACCGAGCAGGGTCAGCGCCTCCGTATCCAGATCGAGCCGCTTGCCCAGCAAGAGCGAAATGACGGTGACATTGATCGCATGCAGCGACGCCTTCTCGCCCGCTCCTTCCGAGAGCAGTCGGATGAACGAATCCCCCTGATCGGTGAGACGGCCGACCAGCCCACAGACCATGTCCTCGGCGCGCTCCCGAGCCTGCTCGAGGTGCAGGTTCAGATTCTTGAGAATGTCGCGAAAGTTGCGGGTCGCATCCGAAAAGTCCCGTTCGCACAAGGCGAGATCGCGACGCTGTGCATCGAGCAGACGCTGACGCGCCACCTGACCGGAAGGCGCCGCCTCGACCGGTGTCTCCTCGACCGGGGCGGACTCGGACAGATCGCTGCGTTCCGGCGACCAGCGCAGACGTTTCACCCCCAGACCACGAATCGTCTCGATCTGACTCTCGGAGACGATCTTGAAATTGTTGAGTGGAAAAGGGTGCCCCATCCAGCCGAGTTCCAGATAGATGTACATGCCGACGCTGAGTTCGCCGATATCGATGAATGGGGTCTGCGAATCGCTCATCATTCCAAGACCTGGCTGTCTCATTGAATCATACAAGGTAGCGCGAATCCGACATTATGGGCAGCGCCGGACGACCGGTGCGATTCTAGGGACAAGCGGGGGAAACGGGCGAACGTGAGAAGCAGAAAGGCCGCTTGCATCCCAGAGTGAAGCAGGTCTGAACCCGATTCAGTCAGGTCTCGAGCATTTCAAGCAGGACCAATGTCGAGGAACGTGACGGACATAGCGAAAACAGAGCCCGCCGACGAGTTAGGTTAGCATCTACAGCGAGCGAAGCGAGGCTCTCCATGTCTTCGAAAATCGGCACGATCAAACTCGATCGGGAAACCATCATTCAACTCCAGGCACTCACGCTTCCAGGCGAATCGCTGGCGAGCGTGATCCAACGCGCGGCACTCGCTCTTCAAACCATCGGAAACGGCCCGGATCAGGACGGCATGAGTCGACGCATGGAGGCACTGGAATCGCGGCTCGACCGGATCGAGCGCTGCTGCGGGGCCTATCACGACAGGATCGAAAGCGATCAGCGGCAGACGCAAGCGTCCGCCTTCGACGGACAGGCGTTCAGAATGCGGCGAAATACCCTATAACGGACACCACAGAGCAGGCCCCTCCCGGCTCGAGGAGATGCAGCATGACACGACGATCCCCGGTCTCAGCCGTTCAGCAGGCCAAGAAACGCATGGAAGAGGCGAAGCGCCGGGAAGCAGGCATGCTCGCCGGCCTGGGACTGCAATCCGGAGCGAATCAGCCCCAGCTCAGCGAGGAGGACGCCAAGCGCATCGCGGCAACCCTGATGGAAATCATGAAGCGATAGACGCCCTCCGCAGGGCGCACGTTCATGTCGGATTCAGACGACTCCAAGCGCTTTCGGCCATCTATCGATTCCTGGCATGGGATGGGATGAGTCGCCCCCTATCGCACGATTCGTTGAAACAGATCATCCGTTCTGGTCAGCTGACACCGCCTCAGGGTAGTCTGTCCGGCGCGCGCGCCTGGAATCCGGGTCGCATCCGATCGAACGCAGCCGGCACCGTCGAGCCCGCTCCGGCACCCAGCCGACGATTTCCAGAGAGATCCACCCCTGAACCTCGCCATGCCTCAATCCTCAGCGCCGAGCAGCCGGGGATGGTCACTCGCCCCGGCCTGCCCGCGCCTCGACAGATGCCTCCTGACTCAGATCATCCTCTGGCTTCTTCTGGGACTGACGTCCGATCGCATCCTGGCCGACCCTTCCACGCTGATAGTCAGCCCCGATGAGGAGCGATACGAGCTGGCATCCCATGTCGAGTACCTGGAGGATCCGACCGGCGAGCTGACCTTCGCCCAGGTCTCGGCCCCCGGCCTCGGCGCCGAGTTCAGACCCCTTCCCCGGGGCGACGAGATCAACTTCGGCTATTCGAGTTCCACCTACTGGCTGCGCTTCAGCGTCGCGACCGCGTCGGAATCGGCGACCGAATGGTGGCTCGAAGCCGCCTATTTCTCGCTCGGCCAGATCCACCTGTACGGCCCCGAGGGTCCGCCCGTCCTGACGGGGAACGCGTATCCATTCGAGCAGCGGCCCGTCGGCCACCGCTTCTTCGTCATTCCGATCCGGGTCGGATCTCGGGCGACCACCTTCTATCTCGAGATCCGCTCCGTCGGCAGCCTGACCATCCCGCTGCGACTCTGGCGACCCGCGGCCTTCACCTCCGAGACGGCGGCCAGCTACACGGCCATGGCGCTCTACTTCGGCGCGCTCGCCGCGTTGCTGCTCTACAACCTGCTGCTCTATCTCTCGCTGCGCGAGGGCAGCTATCTCATCTACGTGTGCTTCGTCGCCAGCATGGCCTGCGGACAGCTCGCCCTCACCGGCATCGGCAACCAATATGTCTGGACCGGATGGGAGACCTGGAACGGTGCCGCCTCGGACTTCGGCTTCTCCGCCGCCGGAGTCTTCGGACTCTGGTTCGCCCGCCGCTTCCTCGACACCAGGGGTGTCATGCCGCGCCTGGATCGCATGCTGCAGATCGTCCTCGCCGTCTTCGCCTTCAACCTCATCTACATCGGTGTGCACGATCTGCTTCTCGCATCCACGCCAACGCCCCTGAGTTCGAAGATCCTCTCCATCAATAGCCTTCCGGGCTGCATGCTCGTCATCGCCGCCGGTATGATCGGACTGCGTCATGGACGCAGCGGGGCGCGCTTCCTACTGATTGCCTGGGCGGTCCTGCTGGTTGGCGCCGCACTCGCGTCCATGCGCAATTTCGGCTGGGTCCCCACCAACACCCTTACCTCCTACACGCTTCAGATCGGCTCGGCACTGGAGATGCTACTGCTCTCCTTCGCGCTCGCCGATCGTATCCACAGCGAGCGGCACGCGCGCGAGGTGGCACAGACCGAGTCGCTGATCGCGCGCCAGGCGATGGTCGACACGCTGGACCAGGCCCAGCGCACATTGGAGACGCGAATCGCCGAGCGCACCCAAGAGCTGGCCAAGGCCAACCGAAGACTCAGGGACAGCGAGCGTCTGCTGCGCCAGGCCGCCCACTCCGATCCGCTCACCGGCCTGGCGAACCGGCTGCTGCTGGACGACCGCATCGAGCACGCCCTGGCGGCCGCCCAGCGCGATCGGCAGAGCGTGGGGCTCCTGCTGGTGGATCTGGATCGCTTCAAGCCGGTCAACGACCTCCATGGCCACTCCGCCGGGGACGAGGTGCTGAAAGAGGTCGCCCGACGCATCCAGGGGACCGTCAGGGTCTGCGACACGGTTGCCCGCATCGGCGGGGACGAATTCGTGGTGCTGCTGGAGCGGCTGCACGACGCGGTTGGAGCCATCCAGGTCGCCGACAAGCTGGTAACGACCCTCTCAGCCCCCTTCCACATCGGAGAACTGGAGTTAGCCATCGGCGCCAGCATCGGGATCTCGCTCTATCCCGAAGACGCCCTGACCGCCAAGATGCTGCGCCAGCATGCGGACTGGTCGATGTATGCTGCCAAACGGGCCGGCGGCAACAGTTACCAATCCTATTGGACGATCCAGCAGACTCGGCCTTCTCAAGGGAATGACGCCCCCTTCCTCGACGAGACGCGCATGTCCGAAGCAAGTATCTGACTCCGACCACCGTTCCAGGGATCTATATTTACGTCGAACATCTTGCCGCCAAGTCGCTCGACCCCACTCAGGCCCCTGGAGCCGATGGCTGTGATCCACTGGCCAGGACGATGTCCTGTCCCACGTATTCTGATAGGGCGAACAATCGACAATCCGGAATGGAGCAATCGGGCATGACCACTCAGACTCAGAACAGGCGCCTGCTGATGGCGCTCGACTCGAAGATCAGGGATATCAACCGGGCGACCATCAACCCGATCCTGCCGGAACTGCGGCTCTCGGACCTCACCCCGATGCTGGAGATGACGGCTCGGGCACGCGCCGATTATCTGCGGGTCTTGTACGAGATCGGCCACTCTTCGAGTGGCGAAGCAGCCCCCAGCCCGGAGGACATCGACCGGCTCGCCGCCCTGAGACGGGTGTATCAGGAGCTGGTCACGGCGACGCAGGCGTTCGAGACCGCGATCGAGCGCGAATATCTGGATGTGGAGTGACCCGCGCCGAATCGGTCCTCAGTCCGCCTCGAACACCGGCAGGCGGACCGCGCATCGAGCCCCTCCGCCCGAACCGTCCGAGATGGCGATGACGCCATCGTGCGCCTCGACCAGATGACGCACCACGGCGAGACCCCGCCGTCCCCGACGTCTAGCCCCAGGTGGGCCGTGCGGCCGTATTCGATCGCGTTCCCGACCAGGTTCGCGAGGATACGGCGCAGCGCCAGCCGGTCGCCCAGGACCAACGCACCCCGTGCCGGCTCGGACAGCCGCAGATCCACCGCCGCGCCGGCCCGGCGACGGTCGGCGACCGCGTCATCGTCTCCATGAGACTGCAGCAGGCGCTCTTCATCGGCGCCTGCGGATTCGCGATCGGTGCGCTCCTGGCGCAGCAGATCTTCCCGCTCTTCCCGCGCCGCATCCTGATCCTGGCGTCCGATCAATGGACGTTGCTCGCCGCGGTCCTGACCGTCAACGCCCTGGCCAGCCTGGTCGGCATCGCCCGCGCCATGCGGGCGCTCGACGGCGTCTCCATGGAGGCGCGCCCGGGCGAGCTGATCGGCATCCTGGGACCGAGCGGATCGGGCAAGAGCACCCTGCTGCATCCCCTTCCTCAGCGCCGAGGAGAACGTCGCCATCGCCCGCACGCTGGCCAACCGCCCCGGACTCGTCCTGGCCGACGAGCCCACCTCCGCGCTCGACAGCCAGCGCGGCCGCCAGGTGATGGAGCTGTTCCACCGCATCGCCACCGACCAGGGCGCGGCGATCCTGGTCGTGACCCACGATACCCGAACCCTCGATCTCTCCGACCGCGTCCTCGAACTGGCCGACGGACGCCCGATCGCCTCGTCCCAAGACGAGGCGATGCGTTGACTGTCATACGGCGCAATACGCTGCCGCTATTGCGCCCTACAGACCGGCCATCGGACGCGTGTTCCCATCGTAGGGCGCAATAGGCCGCCCTCGATGGGGACTGCTCCGATGCCTTCCATGAGCCGCCGTCACCAGGCATGGGAGCGGCCGTATTGCGCCGCATGCAAGCCACGCCAGTGATCGACACCTCACCGCAACCTGACATACGGCGCAATACGCTATCGCTATTGCGCCCTACCGACGGACGGACGCGCGGTCACCCCGTCCGAAAACGAGGCGATGCGTCGATTCCCGACCCCATGACCGGGACAGGCTGCCGGATCAGCGGCTCAGGATCGTGCTGCGGTTGACGCTCTGGCCATAGGGACCGGTCGCGGTCACCGAACGGCTGCAGGCACCGTTCGCGCAGCCGCCGCTGGAATGCACGGATGCGCTCCCCCTGGGACCGTAGTAGTGCGAATCCCGGCTCCAGGCATTGGCCGAGGTCGA
>NZ_AONC01000027.1 GCF_000585215.1 Imhoffiella purpurea
TTCGTTCACAACGCTCGCGTACGCGGCAAAGGGCTGCTACCTGCTCTCCTGGGAACGTTGGTGGCGTAACTGTCCGGAATGCAGATTGAGCCTTCCTGATCTGACGATGCTCAGCGTGCCCTGGTCGACGCGAAAGCTCTCCGGGCGCGGATCGTCTTTGGCCCGGTGCATGTTGGCTTCGACCCAATCGAAACGATCGAAACGCTGATCGAGCGTCAAAGTCCGATACACGATGGGGTACAGACGCCGAAGCTCACCATCCTGCGTGATCCCGGCGCAACAAACGGTTTCCTGGTACTTTGTGCTCGCCTGCGGATAGGCTTTAACCAGAATGCAAACCTGCTCTTTGCGAATCTCCATGATCCTTTCGCACCCGAAGATGTTGCGGCTGGCATCCAGCCCGCTGTCCAATTTCACGCGCAACCACCTGCCGGTGACAGTGAGTCACGTCGCGTTCATAGCAGAGCAAGACCACGCTGTCGCTCAGTGTCGCCGCAAGGTCGTCCAGCAGGTCTGTCTGCCGCGACAGGTGCTCCTCGAACTCGAGGAGAAAACTCCCCATGTCTCCGGTTTCTCGTAAACGGTTCCGGACATCCCGAGGAGAGCCAAGCCGGCGCTCGTGCTGGTAGGCGATACCCACGGTGCTCAGCGCCTCGGCGAGCACGGACTTACTGAATCCCTTTCGGCGAGAGACCGGCAATTCTCGAACATCAAGTAACGTCGTGACGCCAACTTCTTGAAGCGTCATGAGAAAATCGTCGATATTGGCTCCCTCGTAGCCAATGGTGAATAGCCTAGTCACTGCGTTGCCCTCTACTGACTGCCTGAGCGCGTTGATGGTAACCGGAAACGTCGTCGTAATACTGCCGGATACGCTGCTCAGATTTGTCGTCTCCAGTTGAATCGCTCAAGGGGGCACACTCGTCGTAACCCCTCGCCTCGCGGATGTGCCTCAGGCCAGCGGCTTCAGTCGTCGCTCCAACACATCGCCGGACGCCTCGTCCTGTAGCCAGTTCAGCTGCTTGGTCATCAGACGCAGGTTCTCGCGGATGATCCGCAGGCCCTTGGTTTCGACCAAGCTGCAGCCGTCGAGATCCCGCGAAAAGGGGACCGCGAAAAGGGGACGGACATATTTTCCACAATGCTGCCTCGAGGGGCATGGAATGCATTCCATGCCCGCTCCATGCAACCACCTCACCGACACACCGCCTCACACGGCACCCCATCCCCGTCCCGATCCAGCCTGCTCAGTCCACAATCCGTCAGATAATGCCGAGCCTCCGTACAGCTCGTCATCTCACCGCAGGTTCGCTTGCTGCTGCAGGCTGAACTCGGTTCCCGATTCCGCCCAGCAGCATTGCCCAAGGCGCGCGGCGAAATCCCCGGCAGCAGTGACGGGATCAAGCCCGCGTAGAGGTTGGAGTGAGCAACAGCGGACGTCCTTGCCTTTCGGTATTATTGTATATACATTAATGCGATGAACATCACCTTCGATCCCGCCAAGGACCGCTTGAACATCGCCAACCACGGGGTGTCCTTGGCGCTGGCCGCGAGGCTGGAGTGGGATCTGATGGTGTGCCGCGAAGATGATCGGGAGGACTATGGCGAGCTGCGTCTGCAATGCTTTGCCCCGATCGCGGACCAGCTCTATTGCGTGATCTGCATCGAAGATGATGACGACTACCGAATCATCAGTCTGCGAGAGGCCACACCCAGAGAGGTCAGGAACTATGCACGTGATAGACAAGATTGGTAGACGATACCGCATCGCCACAGAGGAGGAGGAGGCCCGCATCCGCGAAGGCATCGCGAAGGACCCCGACACCCATGAGCTGACCGACGAGGAGATGGCCGAGCTGCGCCCGCTGACGGAAATGAAGCGATCCTCGGGCCGCCCGAAAGCCGACTCCACCAAGCAACCGGTCTCCATTCGCCTCTCGCCCGAGGTGGTCGAATACTTCAAGGCCGAAGGCCCTGGATGGCAGACGCGTATCGACGCGGTGCTGTGCGAGCACGTCAAGACGCATCAGTGATGCCGGCCAGGGGGTGCGAAAGGGTCACGCCATCCCCTGCCGCCCCAAGCGCTCCACCGCGATCCCCAGCGCCCGGTCATCGAACAGCCGCCCCTTCCGCTCGGCCGCCTCGGGACCGCCCGGCCAGCGCTGCAAGCCTGCGCGTAGGGCGGGCACGGAGGGTGCGACGCCTTCCCTGGTCACCAGCCAATCCACGGTCGCCAGCAGTTCCATGCCGAGCGGCGATTCGAAGCCGTCGATGAGGGCGGAGGTGAGCTCCAGGGCCTCGGCATACGCCTTGGCCTCGCTCTTGAGGTAGGCGCTCACGCGCTCCTTGCGGGCGTCGAGGGTGCTCAGGTAGTCGGCCGCCGCCCTTGGATTCTCGCGCGCCTGGGCGGCGCTGAGGCCGACCACGGGGTGCAGACGCAGCGGCAGAACGGGTGATAGGTCGGCAGCGGGGCCAGCGCCTTGGGATAGCGCCCCGGCCTCAGACCGTAGCGGTCGGCGCGGGCGAAGAGGTCGCGGATGTCGGGCGCATGTCCCGGGCTGGGCCGGATCTCGTTCATTGATCCACCTGGAGTGGATCCCGGGCGAGGCGAAAGCCGATATCGGCGTAGCGGTAGCCCGGCCGGTTGCTGCCTCGGAGGGCGGAGCGCACCAGATCGGGTTCGGCGTTGAACCAGGAGCTGCCTCGGAGCGACCGGCGGCCGGCGTCGGTTGCGTCGGCACAGCGGTTCTCGGCTCCGCCATAGCGCTTGTCGTAGACCGAGCAGGTCCACTCCCAGACATTCCCGAGCATGTCCGCCAGTCCCCAGTCGTTGGTGCGGAAACGGCCGACCGGGGCGGACCATTCGAAACCGTCGTCGCAGGGGAAGCCCAGCCGCCAGCCGTGCGCCTGGTCGGGGAGGTTGGCGTATCGGCATGCCTTGGCGTCCACGGCATCGCCCCAATAGCGCGCGCCCCGGGTCCCGGCGCGGGCGGCATATTCCCATTCCGCCTCGGTCGGCAGCCGGTAGCCTCCCGCTCCCTGGGCGTTGAGCCAGGCGATGTAGGCCTGGGCGTCGTACCAGCTCACGCAGGCCACCGGATGCCGATTTCGGTCGTATGGGTAGGGGCTCGCATTGCGCCAGTTGGCGTCCGTGCTGGCGCGCCACGAGGTCCAGCGTTTCTCGCGGTCGTAGTCGGCCAGGCAGCCCTGGAGATCGTCCGCGTTGCGCTCCGCGTCCGTCAGGTATCCGGTCGCCTCGACGAATCGCCCGAACTCGCCGGTTGTGACCTCGTATCGGCCCAGGAGGAAGTCCTGGACGCAGATGGGATGCCGGTGCTCGTCCTCGAGACGTCCGGTCTCGTCCGGCGCGCTCCCCATCTGGAAGCATCCGCCCGTGATCTCGAGCATCTCGGGGGCCGGGACCAGGTTCGCGCGTATCCTGAGCCGCTCGCCAGGCGCCAGGTCCACCTGGGTCTCGTAGTCGAAGAAGCCCGGTTTCTCGATTCGGATCCGGCGTCTTCCCGCCTCGGCCGCATGGGGTTCGGGACTCGTGGGGCCGATGAGCCGTCCGTCCAGATACCAGGTGTCTTCGTCGACGTTGGAGCGAACGACGAGCTCGGCCTGGGGTTCGGCCGGCGGCTCGGGATCTGGCAGAGGGCTGAGCGGTTCCTCGTCGGACGCTGGGAAGAAGGCGGCCCACAGAGACCAGCCGCCTGCGACGATGGCTACCGCCAGGATCAGTGCAAGCGGTCCCTTCTTGCGTCTCCGAGTCTCGTGCCGCGGGCGTTCGGCTTCGTCATCCAGGTCGGAACTCGCGGGGCGCCCTCGGGTGGAGCCTTCGCGCTCCTCGAGGGCGCGCAGCGCGGCGTCCAGGAGCGATGGGGACTCCTGTTCGTCCTGGGGCGATTCGGTCCTAGGGATGGAGGCCGGCTGAGGTGGCGGGGGAGGCGGCATTCGGGTCAGCGCCGCCAGTCTGGCCTGCAGGTCCGTCGCATCCCTGGGGCGCTGGTCGGCCTCCAGGCGCAGGCAGTCCATGAGGACGCCGGCCACCCCGGGATCCAGGTCCGGGACCCGTGAGCGCAGATCGGCGAGCGGGGCGCCCGAGCGGCGTGCCTCGGCGGGCGGCGGTGCGAGAGCGCTCAAGGCCGTGTAGAGCGTCGCGCCCAGGGTGTAGCAGTCCGCCGCGGCTGTGACCGGATGCTGGCGCCGGGGGTCGGCCTGCTCCGGGGGCATGAAATGCGGATGGCCGACCCCGGCACCCATGGTGGCGCTGCCGGCGGTGCGGGCCCCTTTGCGTGCAAGGCCGAAATCGAGCAGCTTGACGCGTCCCGGATCGGGCGACTTGGAGATCGGATCCCGTTGCAGAAAGAGGTTGTTGGGCGTGAGGTCCAGGTGCAGGACGGGTCCCTCGGGCTCGGGTCGGCGATGCAGATAGGCCAATCCGTCCAGGGCCGAGAGCAGCAGCGGAAGCGCCTGCTCGGCGGGCAGCCGGCGCTCCAGCACCAGTCCCCCACTGGTCTGCCGGAGCCCGCCCAGGAAATCACCCAAGGTCTGTCCCGCCAGGCGTTCCATCACCAGATAGGCGGTTCGGTTCTCCTCCAGCACGTCATGGGCCTGGACGATGCCTGGGTGGTCGAGGCGCGCCAGCAGCTGGGCCTCTTCCAGGAAGCGCTCTTTCCAGCGGGCGAAGGCATCCGGGTCGAGCGGGAACACGGACAGGCTGTCATGCCCGTCGCGTCTGGCCAGTGGATTGAAGGTGGAGGGAAAGAACTCCTTGATGGCGACCGGCTTGCCGATTCGGGTCTGCCAGCCGGCATAGACCACGCCGAAACCGCCCGGCCGGCCGAGGACGCGGCCGACCCGGTAGAGCCTCTCATCGAGTCCGGTGAAGGGTGCGAGCAGGCTGGCGTCGTGCACGTAGGTGCGCGTGTCGAATCCGCAATGGTTGCAGACCGGGTTCGGGGCAGGGGACTGGAAGCAGTTGGGGCAGTGGCTGGTGCGGTCCATCGAGCCGCTCGCGATGGGTTCGTGGGCCTTCCGGGATGGCATGGACGCCTGGTGGCGATCTTCAGGGTCGATAGGCTGCATCGGTGTCGGCAGACAGGTGGTTCACCCTGTCTGCCGAGACGCGGGCGATCGGATCGATCTCAGGCGGGTTCGGCCTCCAGCTCGACGGAGTCGTCGACCTTGGCGACGCTCGGTTCGGACGCGGACCTTTGCCGGTTCGTTTCGCGCAGACCCTTGGGGTTGGTGAAGCGCTCGTTCAGGGTCTGGATGTAGCTCTCGCAGTCCTGGAAGACCTCGTCGATCGCGGAGCGCGATGTGGCGTTCCAGCCGAATGCGCGACCGAGCAGCAGGGTGGGACGCCAGAAGCGGGTGTTGCTCTCGAAGGCGGCGATCGGATTGCCGGGCGGATCGTGCCGCTCGGCCTGCTTGCGCAGCCAGGGCATGACGCTGAGCGCGGCAAGGCGGCGCACTCCCAAGTGGACCAGGAGCACGAGCATCGCCAGTGCCCCCTCGAGGCCCTGGATGCCCCAGGAGAGGCCCTTCAGCATTTCCAGCCACTGGGCCTCGTAGGCGAATCCATGCCAATGCCCCTGGGTGAGGCTCCAGGCCATGAATCCCGCTCCGGCGGCCAGGAGCAGCACGGCATCGGCCACCAGGGTCCGGCCGCGCCATTTGCGCATGGCCGTGTTGAGCAGCCCGACGGTGTCGCGGCTGAACTCGGTCGCGGTCTTGCGCAGCGAGGCGATGATGCGATAGGCACGCTCGACCTCGACCTGCTCCATGCGCTGATAGATCTCGGCCAGGTCCTCGTCGCGCTTCTTCTCGAAACGCTTGCGCCGGTTCTCGTCGGCGATCAGGGTGTCGGCGTCCGGGCAGTAGATGGTGTAGAAGCGCCCGGCGGTGAGACCCGCCTCGCCCATGGCGCGCAGCCAGGCCGCGACCACGTCCTCCGGATTGTCCTCGCTCGCGGTCGAGTCGAGCTGGTTGAGGATGTAGAGGAACTTGCCCGAGTCGGAGCGGCTGATGGTGTCGCCGACCAGATGCTTGAGGGTGTCGCGCATGGCGCCCGGTTCCGGGTGCCGGGCGTCGAAGAAGACCAGGACCAGATCCGAGAGATCGATCATGTGATTGGTGATGCGCAGCACCGCCGTGCGCTGGGCGTCGGCGTCGAATCCGGGCGAGTCGATCAGGATCTTGCCGCGCAGCCGCTCGTTGGGGCAGGTCTTGAGCTGGAGATAGGCGTCGATCCGGCTGCCCTCGCCGTCGGCCACCTCCTCGATGGACTCGGACATGCGGAAGAAGGGGAAGCGCGGATCCGAATCGAGCGAGACGCCGGGCAGGGTGCGGCTGATCTCCTCGGGGCTGTAGACGATGACGGTGAAGCGGTCGTCGACCGCCTGGTTGCCGGTGCGCTGCAGCTTGTGACCGAGATAGTGGTTGACGAAGGTCGACTTGCCGGCCGAGAAGGTGCCGAGGATGGAGATCAGCGGCCACCAGGGGATGAGGTTGGCGAACGACTGGTTCGACTCCAGAAGGCCCATGCGATATGCGACCCGGTCGATCGCCCTGAAGCTCTGCACGGCATTGAGCAGGACCGGATTTTCCTGCTGCAGATGGGATTCCAGGTCTTGCAGCCTTTTCTGGAGGGCGTCGGACGTGGACGTCATGGATGGGCTCCTCAAGTGTCTAGGGTCGATCCGGCATCGAGCCTGGGGAAGGGCGCGGCGGATGAACCTGGGATGCGGTCAAGATCGCGGGGTTGCGCTCGGCTCGTCGGCGGTGGGGCGGGATGTTACACCGATCACGGCCGGGGACGGTAGTCGAGCGTCCAGCGGCGGAATTTTCGTGACGAAATAGAGTCATGCAAACGGCGAGCGAGGTGGCCTTGGCTTGAATGTGGTCATGCGCTGAATGCATACTGCGCAACTGCGCCGCGGGGCTCGGGCCTGAGCCGTGGAATCTGGCGGCCTGAGATACCTCGAGCGGCGCCAGGCCCGTCTGGTCCATTCGCTCCCGGCCGGCCTCTCTTTGCGCCGTCTGCGATGCCGGCTCGATGTCCTCGTCTTTTCGGTCCGACCGCGATAGGCCTGTCGGGCGTTCGATTCAATAATAAGTAGCGTCTTATTTGGTGTGCGATCCGATGGGAACAAAGATGAATAACGCACCTGCTGCGTACGTGCTCGCCCTCGCCCTGGCGATTGTCCCGAGCCTGGTGCTCGGCGAGGTCGGCGAGACGTTCGTCGTCCAGCAGGCCCAGGGAGCGCCGACGGTGTCCGTGGGCGGAACGGTCGTGCCCTACAAGGAGGTCACGCTGGCGGCCCAGCTGCCCGGACGCGTGACCTATATCGCCGGCCGCGAGGGGGACGATTTCGAGGAGGGCAAGCTGCTGGTCGCCATCGACGACGAGGAACTGCTCGCCAACCGTCGGGCGCTGCTGGCCCAGATGTCGAGCGCCGACGCCCAGCTGCGCAACGCGGGCGTTCAGTACACGCGCGAGATGTACTCTCCCCAGTCGCGGACCTCCACGGGCGGCATGGGGCTGCCCAATCTGTTCGATCAGATGTTCACCCGGCCGATGGAGAATTTCGTCGGCGATCGCGACCGCACCACCGAGCGTTCGGCGGACCTCTTCGCCTCCGGCATCCAGATCCAGGAGGCGCAGAGCGCCATGATGCGCCTGCAGGCCGACCTGCAGGCGCTCGACTCCAAGATCCGCGATGCCCGCAGCATCTCGCCCTTCGCCGGGGTCATCGTCAAGAAGTTCGTCGAGGTGGGCGACACGGTTCAGCCGGGTCAGCCGCTGATCAATTTCGCCGACATCCAATACCTCCAGGTCGAGGTCGACGTCCCGGCGCGTCTGCGTCCCGGTCTGCGCGAGGGCGAGATGATCCAGGCCGAGATCGATCCGGGCGACCGCCGCGTGCCGGTCCGGGTGGCCCAGATCTATCCCATGGCCGATCCTCAGCGCCACACGGTGAAGATCAAGTTCGACCTGCCTCAGGGCCTCTCCGAGCCGGGCATGTACGCCAAGGTGCTGGTTCCGGATTTCAACGCCCCGGTCAAGTCCAATCCGGTGATCCCGAAGAATGCCGTGCGCTACAACGGCAGCCTTCCCGGCGTCTACGTGCTCGACGAGGGCGGTCGGCCGCAGCTGCGTCTGATCCGGGTCGGCGAGGAGCTGAACAACGGCCTCATCACCGTCCTGAGCGGTCTGCGCGCGGGCGAGCGGGTGCTGCTCGATCCGGCTCCGGGTGTGACGGCGGGCTGGTCCAAGGGCGGATCCGCCGACCATTGAGGTCGATGTCGTCGACCAGGCTCTTCAGCAGGTGCCGCCGCGTTGCGATGCTGGCCACGGACAATCTGGATTGGATATGAGTCAAGATCTTAGCGCACAGTCTCCGCAGGACAAGCCGCTGCCGGCGAGGACCGAGCAGTTGGGTATCGCTGGCCGCACGGCCAAGCTCTTCATCCGTTCTCCGCTCTCACCGCTGTTCTACGTCGCCATGCTCATGATGGGGCTGCTGGGACTCCTCCTGACCCCGCGTCAGGAAGATCCCCAGATCTCGGTCCCCATGATCGACATCATGGTCCAGTATCCCGGGGCCTCGGCGCAGCAGGTGGCCAATCTCGCGGTCCAGCCGCTCGAGCGGATCATGAGCGAGATCCCCGGGATCAAGCACGTCTATTCGGTGGCGCAGCGCGGCCACGGTCTGGTGACGGTCGAGTTCGACGTCGGCGAGGAGATGGGGCCCTCGCTGGTCAAGGTGAACGACAAGCTCGACTCCAACATGGACAAGATCCCGCCCGGGGTCATGCCGCCGTTGGTCAAGAGCAAGGGGATCGACGACGTCCCCATCGTCACCCTGACGCTCTGGTCGAAGGATCTGGACCGCGACGGCGCGGCCGACGTCGACGACGCCCAGCTGCGTCTGCTCGCCCAGGACGTGCTCCAGGCGCTGAAGCAGGTCCCGGACACGGGCAACGCCTTCGTCGTCGGCGGCCGCCGCGAGCAGGTCACCATCAATGTTTCGCCCGAACGTCTATCGGGCTATCGCATCAGTCTCGATCAGGTCGCCCAGACCATCGAGAGCGCCAATGCCGAGACCACGGCCGGCGGCGTCGAGGTGAGCGGTTCGCGCTTCTCGGTGACCACGGGCGCCTTCCTGACCGGGGTCGAGGACATCGCGCGTCTGGTGATCGGGACCTACAACGACGTGCCCGTCTATCTCCACGACGTCGCCGACATCCAGCTCGGGCCCGAGCAGGACGCCTCGCAGCTGGTGAGCTATTACACGGGCCCCTCGGCCGAGGCCGAGGGGCGCGCCGACGGCCGCCCGGCGGTGACCATCGCCGTCGCCAAGAAGGAGCTGACCAACGGAGTTACGGTGGCCCAGGCCATCATCGACAAGGTCGAGGAGCTCAAGGGCTCGCGCATCCCGGACAACGTCGCGGTGAGCGTCACCCGCAACTATGGCGAGACGGCCAACGACAAGGTCAACGAACTCATCTTCAAGCTGATCGTCGCCACCGGCTTCGTCTTCGTGCTCGTGCTGGTGGCCTTCCGCGCCCTGCGTCCGGCGATCGTCGTCATGCTGGTCATCCCGGTCGTGCTCTTCATGACGGTCTTCGTCGCCTGGATCTGGGGCATGACCATCGACCGGGTGAGCCTCTTCGCGCTCATCTTCTCGATCGGCATCCTGGTCGACGACGCCATAGTGGTGATCGAGAACATCTATCGGCGCTGGCTGGAGGAGGGACGCACCGACGACGAGACGGCGGTCGACGCCGTGCGCGAGGTCGGCAACCCGACCATCCTGGCCACCTTCACCGTCATCGCGGCCCTGCTGCCGATGGGCTTCGTCAGCGGCATGATGGGCCCCTACATGGCGCCCATCCCCAAGCTCGGGTCGGTGGCCATGTTCATCTCGCTGTTCGCGGCCTTCGTCTTCACGCCCTATCTGGCGATCTCGAAGCTGCTGCGTCCCTCGATGCGCTATCTGAGCGCAGCCGAGAAGCGCGAACACAAGGATGCCGAGCATCTGGAACGCTTCTTCCGGCGCATCCTGACGCCGCTGATGGAGGACGGGCGCAAGCGCAGGATCTTCCGTTTGGCGCTTTGGGGCACCTTCCTCTTCACCTGCTCCTTCTTCTATTTCCATTGGGTGGCGGTCAAGATGATGCCGCTCGACAACAAGCCCGAGTTCTCGGTGGTCGTCGACATGCCGGAGGGGACGGCGCTTCCGGTGACCGCCAACCTGTCCCATCGCATGGCCGAGCGGATCAAGGACATCGACGAGGTCACCGCGATCCAGCTCTACGTGGGCACGGCGCGGCCCTTCGATTTCAACGGCATGGTCCGTCACTACTATCTGCGCTCCGATCCCTGGCAGGCCGAGCTCCAGGTCCAGTTGCGCGACAAGCACGCGCGCAAGCGCAGCAGTCACGAGATCGCGATCGAGGCGCGGCGGATGCTCCAGCCGATCATCGCCGGCACGGGGGCACGGATCGCGGTGGTCGAGATGCCGCCCGGACCGCCGGTCCTGCAGTCGGTGGTGGCCGAGATCTACGGTCCCAGCCCCGAGCTGCGCCGCGCCTTCGCGCGCGACGTGACCGAATTCTTCGCCCAGGCCGAGAGCGCACGCGACGTCGACAACTATATGCGCGATCCCTTCGATTACTGGCGCTTCAACGTCGACACCGAGAAGGCGGTGCGCCGCGGCATCTCGGTCGACACCATCAACCGCAATCTGTCGATGGCGCTCGGCGGCTCGCCGCTGGGCGACATCAAGCAGCAGGCCGGACGCCAGAGCGGCCACGAGCCGATCCAGATCGTGCTGCAGGTGCCGCTGGCCGAGCGCTCCGAGATCCAGCGTCTCGGCGATCTGCCGATCCAGTCGAGCCAGGGCTTCACCGTGCCGCTGAGCGAGCTGGGATCCTTCCAGCGTGCGCGCGAGGAGGCGCTCATCTATCACAAGGATCTGCGCCCGGTCGAGTTCGTGGTCGCCGACGTGGGCGGCCGTCTGGCGGCGCCCGTCTATGCCATGTTCCAGGTCCAGGATCTGATGGCGGAGAAGGACTACGTGGCGCCCGACGGCACCCGGCCCGCGGCCGGGGGCGGTTTCGGCGACGCCTTCTACTGGCTCGGCCCACCGCCCGACAACAGCCGTCTGTCCTGGGAATGGGGCGGCGAATGGACCGTGACCTACGAGACCTTCCGCGACATGGGCGCGGCCTTCGCCGTGGCCCTGGTGCTCATCTACATCCTGGTGGTCTGGGAGTTCGGCAACTTCCGCATCCCGCTGGTCATCATGGCGCCCATCCCCCTGACCCTGCTCGGCATCATCCCCGCCCATGCGGTGATGTTCGCGATGGGGATCGGCGGCGAATTCACCGCGACCTCCATGATCGGCTGGATCGCGCTGGCCGGCATCATCGTGCGCAACTCCATCCTGCTGGTCGACTTCGCGATCCACGAGATCCAGAAGGGTGTCCCGGTGGCCGAGGCCATGATCCGCTCCTGCAAGATCCGGACGCGGCCCATCCTCATCACCGCCCTGGCCCTGGTGGCCGGATCCAGCGTCATCATCACCGATCCCATCTTCCAGGGCATGGCCATCTCGCTGCTGTCCGGCGTGCTGGTCTCGACCATGCTGACCCTGATCGTCATCCCGCTCGGGTGCGTGGCGGCCAAGGAGGATATGTGCATGATCGCGAACGCGGACATGCCGCCCGGGATCGAGATGCCATGCCGGATCGAGGCCAAGGCCGCCCAGGCCGCCAAGGCGGTGAAGACGGGTCGGCTGCCTCGTCTTCTGGGCATGCTGGTCGAGTTCTTCGTGCTCTTCCTCTATGCCGTCCGCGGGATCTTCCTGCTGCTGTTCGAGGCGCTCAAGGGACTGTTGAAGTCCAAGCCCAAATCCAGGCCCGTGCGGATCGATCCCTATGCGCGTCAGCCGGCCTCCGAACCCGGCCCCGAGCCGGAGGCCGCCGCGGAGCCGGCCGCCTCCGAGCGGCCGCCGTCGGTTCCCCTGAGCTCGACCGAGCCCGCGCCGACTGCGGCCGAGACGGGCAGGAAGACGGCGACGACCAAGAAGGCGGCCTCCAGGAAGTCCACGGCCAAGAAGACCGCGACGAAAAAGGCCGCCACCAAGAAGACCGCGTCCGGTTCTTCGGACTCGGCCAAGGCGTCGACGACCACGACGCAGAAGAAGTCCCCGCGCCGTGGTATCCGGCTCAAGGTCGATACGGACACGGATCCCGATCGGGGCTGATGTGGAGACCCGGGGAGCGGCTTCATTGATTCCGAGGACCGCTTGTCAGCGGCGCTTCGGCCTCTTGGCGGGCGGAATCTGTCTCTGGGTCTGGACCCTGGGATGTCTCGCCCAGAGCATCCCGGGCCGGGACGGGTACGGAGACCATGGGGCGACCGCTGATGGATACGGATTCGGTGGCTCCGACTCCGGCTGGTATCCCGCCCCGAGATCCGATGATGCGTCTTCGGCCGGGCCCTATCGGTTTCGTCCCGGGGCGGCGGGGCAGGGGGGCTGGTCGAGTCTTCCCTGGGATTACGATACATCCGGCTCGGGCCCCGTCCAGTCGTTCCCTGGCGGGGCCGGGCGAGCTCAGGGCTATCGCTTTCGCGAGGATCCGGCGTTCGAGGCGCCCGCGCGACTCGGCGATGAAGCCGGTGCCTATCGTTTTCGGCCTCTCACCGAGGGCGAGCGCAGGCGGGCCGACCAGGATCCGGTCTGGCGACCGCTCGAATCCGGTGGACAGGGTAGGCGGCCTGCCGATCTCTTTGAGTCGATGCAGTCCCCGACCCGGAATCCTTATGACCGACCCTACGGCCGACGCCGCTGATCGGGGCGTCGACCTGGCCATGGATGCGGACCGTCCCCGAGTCGAGACTGGCCGATGCTTATGGATTGAGTGGAACCGATCGCAACGATCATGAAAGCATAACCAGGGGAGCGAGGCATCATGAAACTCAACAGATACGTTCAGCTTGCGGCCTTGGTGTCGTCGGTGTTCGCCGCCACCGCCAGCGCTCAGATGGCCGGCACGCAATTCTCGGCCGAGATGGTCAGTCGCGGACCGGACGGTCAGGCCTCGACGGGCAGGATGTACGTGGGCGACGGCCGCATGCGCATGGAGACGAATCAGCAGGGCCGCGAGGTGGTGCGGATCACGGATCAGAATCGTGGTGTCGAGCTGCTGCTCTTTCCCGACCGGAAGGGCTACATGGAGCGCAGCATTCCTTCCGGTCAGTCGTCCTCCCGGCCGTCTTCGGGCACCAGCCCCTGTGAGGGGCTTCAGGACGTGAGCTGCCGCAAGGTCGGCGAGGAGGATGTCGGCGGACGCGCGGCGGTGAAATGGGAGATGTCGATCGAGCGCGAGGGCCGGACCCTGACCGGAACGCAATGGGTCGATGCCGAGCGCGGTCTGCCGCTCAAGTACCAGATGCCCAACGGACAGTCCATGGAGCTCAGGATGCTCGGCGAGGAGACCGTCGACGGCCGTGCCGTCGAGAAATGGGAGATGACGAGCGCCATGCCCAATCAGCAGCCGGTGAAGACCTTCCAGTGGTACGATCCCGAGCTGAAGCTCTCGGTGCGCGAGGAATTCCCGGGCGGCTATGTGCGCGAGCTGGATCATATCCAGGTCGGCCCACAACCGGACGCGCTCTTCGCGATTCCGGACGGCTACAGCCGCATGGAGTCGCCGCCGGCGCAGCGCTGATCCCATCCGGTCGGCTCACAGGACGACAGGTCCCTCCTCGGAAGAATGACATGATCACCATCGTCGGAAGTCTGAAAGGCGGTTCGGGAAAGAGCACGGTCACCTTCAACCTCGCCGTGTGGCTGGCCATGGCGGAGGTCGATGTGATGCTCATCGACGCCGATCCTCAGGCGACCCTCACCGACGTGGCCGAGGTGCGCAAGGAGGAGGGGTTCTCGCCGCAGCTCTCCGTCAGGGACGCCAAGGCCCTGACGGAGGAGACGCTGGGCTCGGCGGACGAGGTCCTGATCGACGTGGGTGCCGCGGACATGGACAGCATGCGTCTGGCGCTGTCGCTGTGCGATCGGGTCGTGATCCCGGTGCCCCCGTCTCAGGCCGATATCTGGTCCACGCAGCGCTACATCCAGTTCGTCTCGGGCATCGAGCGCAGGTCCGGGATCGAGCTCCTGGGCTTCATCAATCGCGGCGACACGCACCATGCCGTGCAGGAGACCAACGAGGCCGCGGCGGCCCTGGTTTCGCTCCCGGGCATCCGCTTCATCAAGCCGCGCCTGGCCCAGCGGACCGTCTTCCGGCGCTCGTTCAGCGAGGGGCTGGCCGTGTTCGAGCTCGAATCGCGCGGCAAGGCGGCCCGGGAGTTCCTGGGGCTGGCGGCCGCGCTCTATCCGCATCTCGTGGGCGATACCGCCTGATTCAGGGCGGGCCTCGGCCCGCGACGGCTGGCAGCGCTTTTTGCGACTGGATGCAATTCTGTTAAGCTCCTAGAACGATTGGATTTATCGGTCGTCGCGGCGCCCAGGCATCGCGGCCATGACAACGCATAGCAGTAAGTTAGGACGCGATTTCCAACATGCCGGACAACGAGCAACCCGCCTCTTCCGCATCGAGCCGGACAGCCGATCCCGGCTCCGCGATCATCGACGCACCCGATGAGAAGATCAACGCCTTCGCGATCGATCGGCTGTCGCAGGCGTTCGAGACCAGCGCCAAGCGCTGGGAACTGATCGTCTATCCATCCCTGTTCGCCTTCATCATTCTGGCGGCATACGGCTTCTATCTGGTCTTCAGTCTGGCGAAGGACGTGCACTACCTGGCGATCAGCGTCGATACCAACATGACGGTCATGGCCAGCAACATGCAGTCGATATCGGACCGCATGTCGCAGATGAGCTCGGATGTCCGCACCATGACGGTCAGCGTCGATTCCATGGCGCGCGACGTGAACGCCCTGGAACCCATGCTGGTCAGCATGCAGGACATGGATCGGGCGATTCAGAACATGACGGTCTCGACCTCATCGATGCGGCAGGACATGGCGGTCATGAACCAGAGCATCAGCCGGCCCATGAATTTCATGAACTGGTTCATGCCCTGGTAGGGCGCATGGCGGGTTCTCCTCATCCGCGACTCGGAGCCCGCTGATGGCGGCAGACATCGAGACCCTCGAGGCCGTGCGTCTGATCGTCGCCATCTCGTCTCGCGCCCTGTTCGATCTGAGCGAATCGCACCGGGTGTTCGAGACCCAGGGGGTCGACGCCTACCGCGAATATCAGGTCGCCCACGAGTCCGACATCCTCTCGCCCGGCGTCGCCTTTCCCCTGGTCAAGAAGCTGATGAGCCTCAACGAGGCGCTGGAGCGGCGCGGCCGCGTCGAGGTCATCCTGCTCTCGCGCAACAGCTCGGATACCGGTCTGCGGGTCCTGACGTCCGCTCACCATCATGGGCTCGACATCAGCCGCGCGGCCTTCACCGGCGGGGCGAGCCCCTATCGCTACGTCTCGGCGTTCGGCGCCCATCTGTTCCTCTCGGCGGATCCGATGGACGTGCGTCTGGCCCTGGACGCCGGCTGCGCGGCCGCGACCGTCCTGCCCTCCTCGGCGCCCTCGGCCGAGGAGGACGACGGTCAGGTACGGATCGCCTTCGACGGCGACGCGGTGCTCTTCTCGGACGAGGCCGAGCGTCTCTTTCGCCAGCAGGGGCTCGACGTCTTCAACGCCAGCGAGTTCGCCGCGGCCCACGAGCCGCTTCCGGGCGGACCCTTCAAGGGCTTCCTGGTGGCCGTGCATCGGCTGCAGGCGCTGTTCCCGCACGTGTCCTCTCCAATCCGTACGGCCCTGGTGACCTCGCGCGGGGCGCCGTCGCACGAGCGGGTGATCCGCACCCTGCGTGCCTGGGGCATCCGGATCGACGAGGCGCTGTTTCTCGGCGGGCTGCGCAAGGCCGAGTTCCTGCGCGCCTTCGACGCGGACATCTTCTTCGACGATCAGGCGGCGCACTGCGAGGCGGCCAGCCTGCATGTGGCAACCGGCCACGTTCCGCACGGGGTCGCTAACGGCTAGGGTTTCGGTCTCCCTTCCGGATGGGTCGGGATCCGGGAAGTGGAAAAACGGATACGGCGATGGTGTAATTCGCCCCATACTGTGACTCCGTCCGTACTTGGATTCGGACGATGCAGCCACCCCACTCTGGAATTCAGGAATCGAGGTTCATCGAGATGCCATTGCCGAAAAGACGGAGTGTTCTGCCATCCTGGATGCATGGATTGACATTGGCGGTCCTGGTGTCCTTCATGGCCTCGGTCGCGGTTCCGGCCCTCGCGGAGCGGGCCGTGCCCGAGGGGTATCGGCTGCAGGCCGGTGATATCGTCGCCGTCTCCGTGTGGCAGGAACCCGGGCTCGAGCAGCTGGTTCTGGTGCGTCCCGACGGCGGTATCTCCTTCCCGCTGGCCGGCGATCTGGAGGCGGCGGGGCTGACCATCGGCGAGCTGACCCAGGCCCTCAAGGACAAGCTCAAGAAATACATCTCGGATCCGGTGGTGACGGTCACCCTGCAGGAGATCCCGGGGAACCGGATCTATATCCTCGGCCGCGTCAACAAGCCGGGCGACTTCCCCTTGGTGACGCGCGATGTCACCGTCATGCAGGCATTGGCCATGGCCGGCGGTCTGACGCCCTTCGCCGACGAGAAGCATATCAAGGTGCTGCGCACGGAGAACGGCACGCAGCGTTCCATCCCCTTCAACTACAAGGATATCCGGCGCGGCAGATCATTGGAGCAGAACATCGCGCTAGAGGCCGGCGACGTCATCGTGGTCCCTTGAGTCAGTGCCTTCGCCACGGACTTCCATGCATTGACGCAGGAGACTCGCCCCCATGGTCTTCATGGATTCTTTGAACGACCGCACGTGCAGCCTCTCTCTCCTGTGTCTGTCACTCGCTCTCGGTAGCTCCCTGGCGCATGCCGAGCAATGGTACGTCGAGCCGCGCGCCATCCTGCAGACCTTTTATGACGACAACGTCCGTCTGACCACGCGAGGCGAGCGGGAGACGGCGGGCGCGACCATCCAGGCGAACGTGAAATCGGGGCGGCGGACCGAGATCAGCGATATCCAGCTCGGGGGGCGGTTGACCTCCAGACGCTATTTCGAGGCATCCGATCTGGATGAGACCGACGCATCCATGAACGCGCTGGCCTCCTATCGTCTCGGTCGCAGCAGCTTCGAGGTCCAGGGCGCCCTGGATTACGACTCGACGCTCACCAGCGAGGTCTCCACCTCCGGATACGTCCAGGCGAACAAGCGCCGCATCCGTCTCTTCGCTCAGCCGACCTGGACCTATATGCTGACGCCGCGCGCGACTCTCGAGCTGAGCGCCAGCTATCAGGACGTGAGCTATGAGGATGTGGATGTCATCCCCCTCTATGACTACGACTACACCACCGCCGGGCTGACCTTCATCTATGCCCTGAGCGAGCGGGCGCAGGCATCCCTGCGGGCGACCTTCGATCGCTACGATGCCAGCGAGACCGATCTCGAGTCCGAGACCAGGGGCATGCTGCTGGGGATGAGCTACCAGCTCTCGGAGACCCTGTCGCTGTCCGCCTTCACGGGCGTCCGAAATTCCACGTCCAGATATGGGACCTGGCTCGGTGTGATCGAGACCGACAGCAGCGGGCCCTTGTTCGAGGTCGAGTTGAAGAAGAGGTTCGAGGTCGGGAGTCTGAGTCTCTCGGCCCAGCGCTCGATGCTGCCGAGCGGCGATGGCCAGTTGCTGGACACGACCTCCTTGTCCCTGTCCTACGACTATCCGCTCGGTCCCAGATGGACCCTGGGTCTGAATGCCGATGCCTATCGGAACCGAAACTCGGACGATGATTCCTCGAGTTCGGATCGCGATTATTTCTCCATCTCGCCGAGACTGGGTCTCAAGCTGACGGAAGAGTTGAATCTCGCGCTCAGCTATCGTTACCGATTGCAGAAATACGACTTCCGCGATGAGGAAGCGGTGTCCAATTCGATCTATCTAAATCTGACCTATGTCTTTCCCCGGCAACTGATCGGGAAGTAGCGAACCTTCCCGGTCTGATTCGGGAGCAATGGGCCGTGGATCAGGCGCCTTCTCGATCAGATCGATCTCGATCCTGCGATTGACCCAGGGTCCGCGCGTCCTCTCCTGTCCGGGATCGACCAGAAGCTGGTCCTCGCCCTTCCCGGCGTGCCGCACCCGATCCGGGTCGAGTCCGGCGGCGATCAGAACGTCCGCGACCTTGGCGGCGCGCAGCTCGGACAGCGACTGATTGATCGTACGGCTTCCCAGGCTGTCGGTATGAGCCGTCACCAGGACCTCCAGGTCATTCCGGTCCTTGGCGAGCGCGGCGAAATCCCGCAGCAGGGATTTCGCTCGCTCGTCGAGTTCCGCGCTGCCGGATCCGAACTGGATGCGGTCGGCGAAATTGGATCGAATGCGGTCGGGTGCGAGGGTCTCCACGTTCAATCCCATGGCGGAGATCGCCTCGGCGATCTCGCTCATGCCGTCTTGATGCGGTTCAGGTTCCGGCTCAGGCTCAGGCTCTGCGACTGCGGTTCGGACGTCGGATAGCGGCCGGGACGCGGCCGCTTCGGTCGTCTCCTGAATCGATGAAGCCGCTTCCGTCGAGCGTTCGGCAGGGAGCTGCGGCGCTGGTGGCCGGGATGGCTCCTCGTTCGTGGTTACGCGGATCGCCTCCGGCTGCTCGGATCGATTCCGCGACGGATTTTCCGCAAGCGGTGCCTGGGCAGGGTCGGGGCGAGCCGGCTCCTCCCTCTGGACCGGTGGCGATGGGGGCTTGGTCGTATCGCCAGGTCCCTCTGATTCGATTGCGGACGAATCCAGATGCTGTGGGGGCGGCTCCTGGTATCCCCTCAGCGCGGACCAGAGGACGAGTGCGAATCCCAGGCAGAGACCGGCGGTGATGGCGACGAGTTCCTTGGTCCGTTTGCGCTTCGGGAGGTGGCCGTATCGGATCAGCTCATCGCGCGTGGAGGCGGACTCCTGCGTGAGATCCATGGGGGGGATCGCGGCCTCGTCTGCGCGGTTCGCGACGCTATGAAAGGAGCGTTCCGGCTTGGCGTTGATGTCGGCGAATCCGCTTGCATCGGGTCGTCTGGGCGGTTGGGGTTCCTCGCTTCGAGGTGGTTCGATCCGGGGCGAGTCGGCCGCGCTCGGGTCTCGGTGCCTGTCGATCCTTGGGGCCGGCGCTTGGCGCTCGCCTTCAGGTTCCTGGTCCGCTGTCGGATCCGGCTCGTTGGCCTTCTGGTCCTGTGGGCCGGCCGTCTCTGCGGCGATGACCCCGACGGATCGGATGAATTCCTGGATGGCCTCTTCGGTCAGTGGGACGCGATCCTCGGCATCGACGGCGAACAGGAGGTTGGATGCGTCCGACTTGATCAGATTGTCGATGGCCTGGCCGGTGACGAGATGCTCGCCGGCGCCGTATGAGAAGACGAGGGCGGTCTCGCAGATCAGATTGATGATGCGCGGGATGCCCTTGCTGTAATGAAAGGCCGCGTGACAGGCATCCGCCGTGAAGATCTCCTTGCTGCCGCCGGCGGTCTCGAGACGGTGCCTGATGTAGCGGTAGGTCTCCTCGGACGTGAGCCGGCCGAGATGATAGGATGCCGAGACGCGCTGAACGAACTGCTCCAGCTCGGGGCGTCTCAGTTGCTGTCTGAGCTGTGGCTGCCCCAGGAGCAGCAGCTGAAGCACCAGATCCTTGTCGGCGTTGATGTTGGATAGAAGGCGGATCTCCTCGAGTCGTTCCAGACCCAGATTCTGCGCCTCGTCGATGATGAGCAGCGTCTTCTTCCCTTTGGCGTACTGGCTCAGAAGGAAATCGACGAACGCCTGATGCTGCTCGAGCTTGCTTCCGGGCGGGACGTTCAGCTCGAAGGCGGCGCAGACCCAGTCCATGATCTGGCCGAGAGATTCGTGCGTATTGGAGATGAGGCCGATGGTCAGATCGTCCTCGAGTCTGTGGAGCAGATAGCGCATCAGGGTCGTCTTGCCGGATCCGACCTCGCCAGTCAGAACGGTGAATCCGGACTGGCTGTAGAGACCGTATTCGACGAGCGTCAGGGCCTCTCGATGGATCTTGCTGAGGTAGAAAAAGCTTGGGTCCGGAAGGAGCGAGAAGGGCTTTTCGTTGAGTCCGAAGAAGGATTCGTACATCTTCCGTTTCCCAGGCGATGATGGGCGTCCATCGTAGAGTTGGTGATGCGAGGTGGCGTCCAGCAGGCGTGCGCGGCAGTGTATCAAACTCCCTTGACTCGGTTGAGCCTCTTTGTCCTCGCCGGGCGTTTCGGGATCGTGAGTCACATGCAGGGGGCGAGATGAAATCAGGCTTCATCCACTCTATACCAGTCTTATCTCCGCTGATTCCGGCGGATGACCATGCTCGCCGCAGAAGGCGTCGGTCGTTCAGGGCCGCTGGTGTGCTGAGAGTGGTCCTTTCGGTCTCCGTGATCGCGCACATATCTCTCTGTCGGGCGGCGGACGTCGAGACCCCTGGCGCGCCGCTCGAGCCCTCTCCGGAGGCGCGGGCCGTATCCGGCAAGACGTCTCCCGAACCCCTGGAGTCGATTCGGGTGGAGGATGCCGCCGCGTCTGCCGCTCGCCCTCTGCCCGAGCCGCCGCAGGGACCGGTACCCTCTCGAACCGCCATTCGGTCGGCCATCGATCGCTATGCCGTTCTGTTTCGGCTGGATCGCAACTTGCTGCATGCGATCGTGAGCGTCGAATCCGCCTACGATCCGCTCGCGGTTTCGTCGAAGGGTGCGGTCGGATTGATGCAGCTGATGCCGGAGACCGCGGCCGATTACGGCGTGACCTCGGTGGACCGTCTGTTCGATGTGCACACCAATCTGGAGGCCGGCGCTCGCCATCTGAAACGTCTGATCGAGAAATACGGCAGCATCGGCAAGGCGGTGATGGCCTATAACGCGGGAGAGGGAGCCGTCGAACGGAGCGAGGGTGTCCTCGACTATCCCGAAACCCAGCTCTATACCTATCAGGTGTTGAGCCGATTTCTGCGGATGAAGGGAATTCCGCTCTATTCCGAGCGTGCGGAGCAGGTTCTGGGGATGAGGATGATGCCGGTCGCGGCCACCGCCGGAGTGGCCGGAATCGGTGGCGCCGCTCGGTCTCCGGTCTCCTTTGCGCCGGCTGCGACGAGCGCGGCCTGGCCCGAGGATGCACCCTGGAGCGAGCCTGCTCGCGAGGCGGCGCGCAAGGACATGCCAACGCGCCTGAAGAGTCGTCTGAGCGCTCCGGGCAACTCGCTGCTCGGCAGTCATCTCCAGGAACTCGCCGAACGCCGCAAGCGTTTCTCCCGTCAGGCCGAACAGCGCTCCAAGGCGCAGAACCCTCGGACACAGACGTTCGCTGATCCCGACCGCGCGCGGTGAGCCCGGGGTCTCTCGGCGCCGTCAGGCTTGAACCTCCAGGCTCGGAGAGGGGCGCTGCAGGAAGTTGCCTTGGACATAGTCCACGCCGGCCGTCCAGAGCACCGTCAAGGCACGCGCATCCTCGACCCCGGTGACGATGCTCTTGACGTTGAATTCCTTGGCCAGGGTCGCGAGTTGCAGCAGGCGCTGCTGCTTCTGGGCATCGTCGGCCAGACTCTGGGCGAAGCTGGGTTTCAGCAGCACGTAATCGAGAGACAGTCCCTGCAGGATCAGCTCCGGGCGCTCGCTGACGCCGAATCGGTTGATGGCGACCCGGCACTTGATCTTCTTGAGGGTATCGACCAGCTTGCCGATGCTGGCCAGGTTCCCGACCACCAGCTCTTCCTGGAACTGGAAGGTCAGCCAGTTGCCCCTGACGTCGAATTCGCGCAGACAGTCGCAGATCCAGAGAACGATGCTCGGATTCCTGAAGGTGTCTTCCGAGAGGTTGAGGAAGAGACTGAGATTGTGTCCCGCCTTGCGCTGCTCGCCGATGGTCCGTATCGCCGAGCGGATCGCCCATTTGTCCACCTCCTCGATCAGTCCGCCACGGATGGCGGGGCCGATGAAGTCCTTGGCCTCGAGCAGGTTCTCCTCCTCGTCGAGCAGGCGGATCAGGACGCTGTAGTTCTCCTGGCTGTCGCCCATCAGGCTGATGATGGGCTGATAGACCAGCTTGAGCTGGTCGTTGCGCAGGGCATACTCGATCTTGCGCGCGATGGTGACGTCGCCGTCCTCGTCCTCCTGCTTGACGCGGGCGGCCAGCGAGGTGGGCGGCTGCTGCCCCGGGACATGATCGCGATCGGTGAAGTCGTGTCCGATGCAGAGACGATGCGCGGCGTTGACGATGTCCTCGGCGGCGGCCGCCCGGTCGCTCACCAGGAAGTAGCCGATCTCGCAATCCGCGGTGGCGTCCCCGTTCTGACGGCGCTGGTTGGGCAGACGCGCGTTCGAGGTGATCTTCTCGGCCAATGCCTTGGCCTCGAACTCGCCCAGCCCGTCGACGAGGAGACCGAAGCCATCGTCGCCGAGCCGCGCGAGGAAGCCCTTGTCCGCGACCAGGGCGTCGAGCGTTTTGGCGAATTCCTCGAAGAGTTCCAGTGCATGGGTCAGTCCCAGGTCGCGCAGCAGATCGACGCTCTTCTTGATGCGGATATAGAAAATGGCGAACGGGCGCTCGACGTTGCGGTCCTGGCCGATGTGGGTCTCGATCTCGGCGAGGAAGCTGATGAGACCGAGCTCGTTTCCGGTGGCGTGAGCGGCATTGGATCCGGTCTGCGCAATCGGTTGCGGGACGTTTGCCTTCAGGATCAGACGCAGGCATGGCTCGTCTTCGTACTCCGCCGGGGCGGCGAGCAGGTGGGCCTCGAACAGGCTCCCGTCCGTTCGCTTGCATGTCAGATCCAACTCGGCGGGGGACGTCGAGGAGGCGTCGCTCGGGCGCAGGATGTCGCGAACCCGTTTCTGCGAGCCGGCATCGATGAGATCGAGGAAGGGCGTCGCCAGCACCTCTTCCTGGGACTCGAAGCCGAAGAGGCGCGGATAGGCCGGGTTGGTTTCGATGTGGAGACCGTCCTGGATGAAGGCGACGCCGGCGCTGGTGACCTCGATGATCTCGAGCGATCGCTGCTCGCAGTCCTTCAATCGGTCGTTGAGAGCCTGCGCCTCCCGGCGTTTGACGAGATCGGAGAATTCGCGCCGGACTGCGAGCTTGAGGCGCTCGCTGTCGCCCCGTTCGACGAGATCGCGGGCCCCGCTGCGACGGGCCTTGGCCGTGAGACCGGCGTGGTTCTCGCCGTCGGTGACCAGGATGAGGGGGATGTCCGCAGTCGATTTGCGGTAGGCCGTGAGCACCTCGTCCAGATTCAGGTCGCGTTCGTCGCTGAAGCAAATGATGATGTCGCAGCCACGCTGCGTGATCGTTTCGCCGAGCCGCTCGGCGTTCGGGATGCTGACGCTCTTGGACGCCAATCCGTCTTCGCGCAGGGTGGCGACGAGCCTCTCGGCTTCGCTGGATTGCGTCGTGATCAGGAGCAGGGTTGCTGTTTTGCTGTGCACTGGCATGCTGGATTTTGGGCGAGACGACTGGAAGTCTTGAGTCGCATTATCCGCGTTAGGATGCGACGAGTGAATGCGAAAGGCAATGCGTTTGCGCGTTTCCCGAGCCGGTGCGAATCGTAGGTTGGAGTCCTCTGCTACGGCTCCCCGTTGCAATCGATGGGCGTCTTGGAGTCCCCGCCGGGGATTTCTCGAACGAGACGCGGCACCAGATATCCTGGTATCCGAGCCCTTAGTCCGTTCAGGATCCGGCGGGCATCTCCATCGCTCACGCCGAAATGCGCCGCACCCTGCACGCGATCCAGCTGATGGATGTAATAGGGTAGGACATTCTGCTCGAAGAGTCGCTCGCTGAGATTCTGCAAGACCTCCGGATCGTCGTTGACTCCCTTCAGGAGCACGCTCTGATTCAGCAGCGTGACGTCCTCGCGATGCAGGCGCTGCAATGCCCCGCAGGTCTCTGTCCCCAGTTCGCGCGGATGGTTGGCATGGATCACCAGCACGGGCCGCATTCGCATCGAGGTTAGTATCCGCACCAGTCGCTCCTCGATCCGCTCCGGCAGCACGACCGGAAGGCGTGTATGAATGCGCAGCCGTTGCAGGTGTGGAATGGCGTCCAGTTGCCTCACGAGCCGCTCGAGCCGGCGATCGTCGAGCATGAGTGGATCGCCTCCGCTGAGAATCGCCTCGGTGAGCGAGGGATCGGCACGGATTCTCGCGATGGCGGCCTCATGACGGGATTCCCGTCCCGCGAGGGATGAATATGGGTAATGGCGCCTGAAACAATAGCGGCAATGGACGGCGCAAGCCCCGGTCGCCATCAGCAGCGCGCGTCCGGCATATTTCTGCAGCAGTCCGTCGCCCAGGTTTGCGGCACCGTCTCCCACCGGGTCCGTCACGAAGCCATCGACCGCGTCGTGCTCGGCCCGGCGCGGCAGGACCTGATGCAGCAGCGGGTCGTTGGGGTCGCCGTGTCGCATGAGTGCGGCGAAGCCACGAGGGACCAGGAGTCTGAATCGGTTCGGTTCGGGATCCAGCTCGGGGATGTCCTCGGGGCTCAGGCCGAGACTGTCCAGGAGTGCCCGAACATCGGTGAATGAAGCCGCGAGCGCGGACTGCCAGGGCGAGTTCTGACAAGTCTCCAAGGTTTGGGATAACATTGCTCGGTTTAGCTTCACAGACAATGAGGATGACATGGCTACCTATAGCACCAATGAATTCAAGGGCGGACTCAAGATCATGCTGGACGGGGATCCGTACACCATCGTCGAGAACGAGTTCGTCAAGCCCGGCAAGGGCCAGGCCTTCAACCGGGTGCGCGTGCGCAATCTCAAGAGCGGACGCGTGGTCGAGAAGACCTTCAAATCGGGAGATACCGTCGAGGCGGCGGACGTCCATGATACGGACATGCAGTATCTCTACAACGACGGCGAAGAATGGCACTTCATGCACCAGGAGACCTTCGAGCAGATGATCGCCAACGCGCCCGCCGTCGGCGAGGCCGCCAAGTGGATCAAGGAGAACGACGTCTGCAAGGTGACGCTCTGGAACGGTTCGCCCCTGTCGGTCGAGCCGCCGAACTTCGTGGTGCTCGAGATCACCGAGACGGATCCGGGCCTCAAGGGCGACACCTCGGGCGGCGGCGGCAAGCCGGCGACCCTGGAGACCGGCGCCGTGGTTCGCGTACCGCTCTTCGTCCAGACCGGCGAACTCATCAAGGTCGACACCCGCACCGGCGAATACGTGTCGCGCGCCAAGGAAGCATGAGGCGCGTCTCCAGCGGGGGCGTTCGTCCGACACCGATTTCCGATCCTCCCAGCCGGTCGCGCGATCTGGCATCCCTGGTAGAGGATTGGCGGCCGGCCGCATCGCTGGAGAGGATCCGGGCCCGGGCCGATCTGCTCGGCCGGGTCCGCGACTTCTTCGCGGCCGCGGGCGTGATGGAGGTGGAGACGCCGATCCTCTCCCGGGCCGCGGTTACGGACCCGGCGCTCGCCAGTCTGAGGACCTCGATCGAGGGGCCCGGCGGCGGGCGCCATCTCTATCTGCACACCTCGCCCGAGTTTCCGATGAAGCGGCTCGTCGCCGCGGGTTCCGGACCCATCTATCAGATCTGCAAGGTCTTTCGGGGCGGCGAGCGCGGACGGCGTCACCATCCCGAGTTCAGTCTGCTGGAATGGTACCGGCCAGGTTGGGACCATTGGCGTCTCATGGACGAGGTCGCGGATCTGGTGCGGACGATCCTGCAGCGTCCCCATATGTCCGAGGAGCGGATCGGCTACCGCGAGCTCTTCATGCGCGAGCTGGATCTGGATCCCTGGTGCGCGGATACCGAGACGCTGCGCCGAGCGGCGCTCGACGTCGGGCTGGCGGATGCCGGGCATCTGGATCTCGATCGGGACGGCTGGCTGGATCTGCTGCTCACCCATCGGCTCGAATCCGGGCTGGGACGTGGCGGCATGACCTTTCTCCACGACTATCCGCCCTCGCAGGCCGCGCTGGCGCGCATCCGTCCGGGAGAGCATCCGGCCGGGGAGCGTTTCGAGCTCTATATCGAGGGCATCGAACTGGCCAATGGCTTCCATGAACTGACCGATGCCGAGGAACAGCGACGGCGATTCATGGCGGATCTCGAGGTGCGGCGTGAACTGGGATTGCCGGAGCCGCCGATCGACGACGCCTTTCTGGCCGCGCTGGCCTCCGGTATGCCGGATTGTGCCGGCGTGGCGCTGGGTCTGGACCGGCTGCTGATGATCGCGGTCGGGGGGGATCACATCGACCAGGTTCTGACCTTTCCCGTGGAGCGTGCCTGAGTTCGGAGGCCGTGAATAGGACTCTGCATGCTTGATGACGGCATCCATGCCGTCGACCCCCGCGTTACGCGGGGAGCTGAAGCCAGGGGATGTACGCGTCCCTGATCAGAATCGGACCTGGGCCTTCCAGGTCAGCGTCGTGCTGCCGTCCGCTGGAATCTGGACCTTCCAGGAGGCCAGGTTGGCGGCCTCCTTGGTATGGGGCTGATTTTCTTCCAGAATCTCCCATTCTCCGGGCAGCGTCTCGACCACCTTGACCTCGACGGGCGTCGGCTTGGCGTTCTTCAGCTCCATCTCGAACTCGGCCTCGTAGGCATAGTCGTAGGCCGAGGAGCCAGAGAGCTTGCGGAATGACGTCTGTTTGCGGCGCGCGGTGACGTCGAAGCTTTCGCCCAGCTTGAGCGAGACGGCCTCGTTCTTCGGCGTGTGATCGATTCCGTCCTCGCCGATGAATTGGGCGTTGCCCCGGCTGTCCTTCGAATAGACCCGGATCACCCCTTTGGGCAGCGGGATCCCCAGCGAGCCGTCGCGGTTGACGAAGGCGAGTCTGGAATCCACCGCGAGCTTGCTCCAGCCGTCACCGCTCCTGGACTGATAGGCGTAGGCCTGGCCCTGGACGATCAGCTCCTTGGTCACCGGAACCCGATTGGCGCTCAGCAGTGCGACCTGCTTGGTCTGCTGGTTGAGGATGTCGGTCTGGCGCGGCAATGTGTATAGATGGTATTCGGCCAGCGACTCCTCCTCGGGCATGGGGGCCGCCGCGGCCATCGCCATGCGGTTTTTCATCAGCGGCACGGGTTGCTCGTCGCGGACCTGATTGATCTCGCCGGCCACCAGTTGGACCTGGGCATGACGAAAGGCGATACCGCTGGCGTTCTCGAGCGTCACCCATCCGCTCAGGTCCATGACATGCCCGTCCTCGCTCAGGTCGGCGACATAGTCCGCCTTCCAGGAGAGGCCGGAGGTCAGATAGGAGAGCTGCAGGGACTGCTCGCCCGCCCTGTCGGTCATCAGGTGTAGGACCAGGGTCGGTTCGTCGCGCAGATCCGCCGGAACCTCGGGAAAGGCGAGATGGCCCACGACCTGGGTCTCGATACGGTCGTCGTAGCGCAGTACGGCGCCGTCGTTGACGGCGAGCAGTGTGGCCGATTCGGTGGTGCGCTCTCCGGCATCGTTGGTGCGCACCACCTCGACGCGTTTGCCGACGAATTTCTTCAGCAGGCTCTGGGGCGTGAGCAGATCGTAGTCGAAGTTCTGCTCCAGCAGGGTCAGACCGACATCGCCGGACACGGGTGTGAGCAGTGCGGTTTCGGGCCGGATCCGTGCCGAGACCTGGCGCCAGGCGAGCCGGTTCTCGCCTTTCTCGAGATCGACGTGCCGCTGGTCCTTGATCAGGGCCAGATCCTGATTGTAGATGGTGACGGCCAGCGCCTGCTGGTCCGACTCCTGGATACGGCGTTCCTGATCCATGGCGATCCCCGTGGAGCTGATGAGGCCGAGGGCCAAGGCCGCGAGCGATATGGCTGCGTGCAATCCAGTGCGGGGCTGGACGGAAGAGACGGGTGGGCGTTCGGTATGCATCATGTCCTCATTGGTCTGTGGAGAGGTCTGTCATGCGAAAGATCTTCGATGCGCATTTCCATATCGTCGACCTGGGTTTTCCGCTCTGGTCCAACGCGGGATTTCTGCCAGAGCCTTTCGGGGTCGGCGACTATCTGGATCGAGTCGCGTCCCTGGGCGTTGCAGGGGGTGCCCTCGTGTCCGGTTCCTTTCAAGGGTTCGACCAGGGCTATCTCCTGGCGGCGCTGGAGCGGCTCGGTCCGGGATTCGTCGGCGTCACCCAGCTTCCGGCGAGCGTCTCCGATCGGGCGATCCAGCGCCTGGATGCCCGGAATGTCCGGGGCTTGCGTTTCAATCTCCGGCGCGGCGGGTCCATGTCCCTGCGGGAGGTCGAGTCGCTGGCGCGCCGTGTCCAGGATCTGGTCGGATGGCATAGCGAAGTCTATGCGGATACGGGCGATCTGTCCGGCCTGGAGCCGCTTTTGCGGCGTCTTCCCGCCGTGAGCATCGATCACCTTGGGCTCTCGAGGCGAGGGCTACCGCGTCTTCTGCGTCTCGTCGAGCATGGCGCGCGGGTCAAGGCGAGCGGTTTCGGCCGGGTCGATTTCGATGTCGGAGAGGCGCTGCAGGCGATCCATCGGGCCGATCCGGGTGCGCTCATGTTCGGGACCGATCTTCCTTCGACGCGGGCGCCCCGTCCCTTCTCGGACGTAGACGTCGGTCTGGTGATCGACGCGCTGGGCGAGGAGGGGGCGGAATTGGCTCTGTGGGAGAATGCCCGCGCCTTCTATCGTCTCGCGTAGCGGGTCCAGTTCGCCATCCATGGCGATCCAGCGAACGGGGGGCGGGTCTGTCAGGCGACCATGCGCCGATAGCTGTGCCAGGTGGCATAGCCGAGCAGGGGGAAGAGCAGGATCATGCCGATGAATCCGGTCAGGATGCCGATTCCGCTGAGGGCGACGATGGACGCGGCCCAGAGCAGCATGCCCGGCCAGTTGAGTGCGAATGTGCGCAGACTGGTGTTGATGGCGGTAATGGGATCGACATCCCGGTCCAGGATCATGGGGATGGCGACGGCACTGGTGGCGAAGACGGTGAACGCCAGCAGCAGACCGATGCCGACGAAGAAGGCCGCGACCACCGGATCGAAGCTCGACGAGAAGAGATTCAGATAGCTCTCGACGCTGGGCGACATGAGGTCGAACTGGATGGCGAACAGCAGGGCCGAAAGTCGGACCCAGGCGGCGGCGATGAGCCCGAGAAAGAGGGCGAAGAGACCGAGGCTGGTGCGTCTTCTCCAGATCAGCCCCAGGCTTTCGCGGATGCTGACCGACTGTCCGGATTCCTGCTGACGGGCCGCCACGTAGAGCCCGGCGGCGAGGAAGGGGCCGAGCAGCATGAGTCCGGTGAGAAAGGCGAGGGCGAACCAGGGCAGGGACCAGATGAGGGCGATGGTGGCCCAGCAGGCCAGGGAGAAGAGGGCGCCATAGAGAAGGCTGTGTCCAGGGGCGCGGACGAATGTCTGGATGGCCTGCCTGAGCCAGTCGAGCGGCTCGGCGATCTCTATCCGCCGCACCGAGGGCGCGGCGTCGACCAGATTCCGGGAGGGGCGGATCGCATGCGTTCTCATAGCCGGATAGCCTCATCTTCGGTGTTTACAGGGATTGGATCCGGTGTCCGAGCCTGGCTCGGTGTCGGTCCATGCGTCCAGCCGACGCTGTCGACCGTGCGCGCTGCAGTGCCGATACGACAGGCGATGCATATGGCATATGGGATATGTCGGATTTGGGGAAGTTCAACCCCTGTGGTGGATTCTCCGGGATCGACCCCCAGTTTCGCCGTGAAACCATCTCGGCTGTCAGCCGCCGGCACGCGCAAAACCGCTGGCGGTTGGTGGCCTTCCAACATGAGGACGAGAGCATGAGCGACGACAAGTGCGTGGATTTTCGGGGAGATGAGATCGAGGTGACCTGGGACGGGCGTCTCTGCATCCATGTGGCCGAGTGCGGCAAGGCGAAGGGCGATCTCTTCGTCGCCGGCCGCGAGCCCTGGTGCAAGCCGGATGCCGCGACCAAGGCGGAGGTGCGCGAGGTGGTCGAGCGATGTCCCAGCGGTGCCCTGACCTACCGTGACAGGTCGGGGGAGCCGGAGGCCGCGCCCGCCGAGAACCGCCTCGTGGTCGCCAGCGACGGTCCCTATTACCTGACCGGGGACCTCGAGATCGAGGGCGCGCCCGACGACATGCCGGGTGTCCGCACTCGGGCCGCGCTCTGTCGCTGCGGTGCCTCCAGGAACAAGCCCTTCTGCGACGGCAGTCACGAGGCGGCGGGATTTCGGGATACGGGCGCGGTCGGCGAGCAGGGGCGTGGGTTCAGGACGGCTGGCGGTCCATTGGCCGTTCGGCCCATCAAGGACGGACCCGTGCAGGCCGAGGGTAAGCTGACCATCCTGGCCGGAACCGGTCGCGTGGCCTGGCAGGGCGATAACGTCTTTTTGTGCCGCTGCGGGGCCTCCAAGAACAAGCCCTTCTGCGACGGCAGTCATAGCGCGGCCGGGTTCAAGAGCGACGACTGATCGGTATCTCTAGCGGTCTGGGCTCCCGATCCATCAGCGTGAGGCGTGCGCAGGGTGTACCATTTCAGCGTCCACCCGCCTTCTGCATCTGGAGAGCCTCATGTATGTGACCGCTTTTCTCTTCGGCCTGGCGTGCTACGTCATCTACAAGGTCTTCATTCGCGCCTTCTATACCGTCAAGCCCGACGAACGCGCCATCATCACCTCGTTCGGGCGCGCCCAGCGCCTCGGCAAGGTTCTGATCGAGGACGATTCGCTGAACGCCGAGGAGCAGGCGCGCTACCACTTTCCTCAACTGCGCACCATCGGCCCCGGCGGGCCCTATTTCAAATGGCCTTGGCAGGAGGTGCACAAGGTGCGGGTGGTCACTCAGGCGATCGATCTGACCTGGGATCCGACCAAGACCCAGACGACCGTCGAGGCCGTGACCAAGGACAATCTCACCACGGGGGTGGGCGGCCAGATCCGCTTCCGGGTCTCCGAGAAGAACCTCTACGCCTATTTCTTCGGCGTCGACAGCCCGCTCGAGCACGTCATGGGGTATTTCATCTCGGTGCTGCGCGAGCGCATCGCCAACTTCGTCGATCCCAAGGGGGCGAGCCTGGTCGCGGATACCGAGACAGCCGACGGCGGCAATGCGCCCGAGCTCTCCGAGGGCGTCTCCATCAACGACCTGCGCAAGAACCTGCCCCTGCTGAACGACTACATGGAGCAGCAGTGCCGCTCGACCTGGGCCCGCTACGGGATCGAGCTGGACGCCGCGCTCATCACCCAGATCGATCCGCCGCCCGAGGTGGACCGCGCGCTCTCGGCCATCAACACCACGCGCAACCAGGTCGCCGCCGACATCAGCACGGCGCGCGCGGATGCCGAGCAGCAGATCACCATGAGCAAGCGCGCGGTGGACATCGCCCGCAACAACGCCCAGGCCGAGGTGGCGCCGCTGAAGGAGTTGGCCGAGACATTGGTGCGAATCAAGTCGAGCGGCGGACCGGACGCCTTGCGCGCCTATGTGCGCAACCTCCGGGTACCCCTGCTGGGCAAGGCCGCGCGCATCATCCAGACCACCTCGGCGTTCCGCTGATCCGACTTCATTCGGGAGGTTGCCATGTTTTTCGATCTGGACAGCTCGGCCGGCTTCGCCGTCGCCTTCGCGATCGGCCTCATCTACATCCCCTTGCTGCTCGTCATCGCCCGGATCCTGGGGCTCTATGCGGTCGTCGCCGAGCGCGAGGCACAGGTCTTCACACTCTTCGGCAAGGTCATCGGCACATTGGACGAGCCCGGGCTGCGGTTTCCGCTCGCCCATTTCGGGCTCAAGGCCCTGCTGGTGCCCTTCTTCGGCAAGCTGTACCGGGTGCCGACCACGCTGAGACAGCATTATCTGCGCGATCAGATGGTCAACTCGGAGGAGGGCACGCCCATGGGCGTGGGCATCTGGTACGAGATGCAGGTGAGCGACCCGGTCTCCTATCTCTTCCGCAACGCCAACCCGGAGTCCTCGCTGCAGGCCAACGTGGCCAGCTCGACCATCTCGACGCTGAGCAACCTGGAGATGGACAAGATGCTCGAGGACCGCCATCAGCTCAGCCGCCGGGTGCGGGCGACGGTCTCGCCGCTCTCGGAGCAGTGGGGCTATCAGCTCGGTTCGGTCTATATCCGCAAGGTTGCCTTCACCGACCGCCAGATGGTCGACAACATCACCGAGAAGGTGGTCAAGCGCCTGGTCCAGGTGACCAGCGCCATGAAGCAGGACGGCGAGAACCGGGTCGGCCTCATCAAGAGCCAGACCGCCTTCAAGGTCTCGCAGAAGATGGCCGAGGCCGCCGCCGCGCGCCCGGCGATCGTCGGCGACGCCCTGAATGCGATCGCCCAGCGGGATCCGGAGGTGCTCGACGCCGTGATGGAGGTGATGGAGACCGAGCAGCTGATCCAGTCCGGGGCCGAGGTCGAGGTGCTGCCGACCGGGTCCGAGATCATGGTGCAGGTCGGTTCCTCTTAGTCGCTTCCTGGTCTCTCGCGGGAGGGCACGGGCTGCGCGCCGCCCCTGTCCTCCGTTCTTCGATCGATCCACTTGTTGAGTTGTCTCGTCTTGCGTCAGATCTGCTTCGATTTCGATGGAACCCTGGTCTACAGCTTCGATGCCGCCTTCAATGCCATGCGGGAGGTGGGGCCGGATTTCGGCCTCGCCGAGCTGACCCGCGAGCAGCTATACGCGCTGCGGGGCCTGCATCTGCGCGAGGTGCTGCGCACGCTGGATATTCCGCTCTATCGCGTGCCTCAGCTCGCCCGGCGCATCCGTCAGGCCATGCGCGCCGAGCTGATGGAGACCCCTCCGGTCGAGGGAATTCCCGAGCTGCTCGCCGAGCTGGCGCGTTGCGGCTATCGGCTCGGTCTGCTCTCGTCCAACGCCCAGTCCAGCCTCGACGACTATGTGGCACGGTACGGTATGCGTGAATTCGCCTTCGTCGTCGGCGGTACGGGTCTGTTCGGCAAGTCCCGGGCCCTGCGGGGCATGATGCGGCGTCAGCGGATCCGGGCGAAGGACCTGATCTATGTCGGCGACGAGCTGCGCGACCTGGAGGCCGCGCGCGATGTGGGGGCCGGATTCGCCGCCGTCTCATGGGGCTACACCTCGCCCGAGGGCCTTGCGGCGGCCGGACCGGACTGTCTGCTGAGGCATCCGGGCGATCTCCTGGCGCAGCTCGAAGTCTGCTGGTCGGACCCCGAGGATTCGGCCCAACCCCAGGATTAACAAGATTTAAGGGAAACCGGCCGCCGAATCTGGAACTGTATCCCCCGAGCCATGGACGAAGGCATCGAACTCGATATAGAGAGCGGCCAGCTCCCAGCCGCCAGCGACTAGCCGATCGAAGGCTGGCGGCTGAATGCTGGAGGCTGGCCGCTCGCCAGACACTGGAGATCGACTTGAACCCGGACGAGACACAGACATCCCAATCCCGCCCCTCGATCGAAAAGGGCTCGGGCGCGGCGCATCTGGCCGAGACCTTCACCGCCCTGCGCGATCAGGTCGGGCAGAGCATCCTGGGCCAGCGCGATCTCATCGACCGGCTACTGATCGCGCTGCTGGCCGACGGCCATCTGCTGGTGGAGGGGGCGCCGGGTCTGGCCAAGACGACCGCCATCAAGCAGCTGGCGCTGGGGCTGGAGGGCGACTTCCACCGCATCCAATTCACCCCGGATCTGCTGCCGGCCGACCTGACCGGGACCGAGATCTATCGGCCCAACGACGGCAGCTTCCGCTTCGATCGCGGCCCCATCTTCCACAATCTGCTGCTGGCCGACGAGGTCAATCGGGCGCCGGCCAAGGTGCAGTCCGCCCTGCTGGAGGCGATGGGCGAACGCCAGGTTACCGTGGGGCGCGAGACCTATGGATTGCCGCCCCTGTTCCTGGTGATGGCGACCCAGAACCCGATCGAGCAGGAGGGCACCTATCCGCTGCCCGAGGCGCAGCTCGACCGCTTCCTGATGCACGTGCGGGTCGAGTATCCGGATCTGGCGACCGAGCGGGCGATCCTGCGTCTGAACCGCGAGGAGGCGCGCCGCGACCGCGCCGAGCCGCCCCGGGTCGAGGTCTCCCAGGCCGACGTCTTCGCCGCGCGCGAGGCGGTGCTGGGGCTCTACATGGCCCCCGAGGTCGAGGACTATCTGGTCCATCTGGTGATGGCGACCCGTACCCCGGGCGCCTATGCCCAGGACCTCGACGGCTGGCTGCGATTCGGCGCCAGTCCGCGCGCCACCATCGCGCTCGACCGCTGCGCGCGCGCCCTGGCCTGGCTCGACGGGCGCGACTATGTGTCGCCCGAGGACGTCCAGCGCCTCGCGCCGGACGTGCTGCGTCACCGCGTGCTCCTCTCCTACGAGGCCGAGGCGGGCGGTCGGACCCCGGACGATTTCATCGCCGCGCTTCTCGCGCGCGTCCCCGCGCCCTGACCGATCGCCACCCATGAGCGCGTTCGGCAGTCATGCACAGGGCGGTTCCGGGGCACCGCAGGGGGTCCGGGTCGGCATCCAGGATCTGATCGCCCTGCGCGGTCAGGCGCGGCGTCTGGATCTGTCTCCGCGCGGGCGGGTGCTCGCCACCCGTAGCGGCGGTCATCTCTCGCGCTTCCGCGGCCGCGGGATGGAGTTCGACGAGTCGCGCCAGTATCAGCCCGGGGACGATCCGCGCAACATGGACTGGCGGGTGACGGCGCGGGCCGGCGTGCCCCATGTGAAGCTGTTCCGCGAGGAGCGCGAGCGGCCAGTGTGGCTCCTGGTCGATCAGGGGCCCGGCATGCGTTTCGGCACCCGCGTCGCCTTCAAGTCGGTGATCGCCGCCCAGGCCGCCGCGCTGCTCGGCTGGGCCGCCTCCGATCGCGGCGATCGGGTGGGCGGTCTGGTGTTCGACGAATCGAGTCGTCTGGAGCGCCGTCCGGCCGCGCGCGGCACCGGGCTCCTGCCCTTGCTCGACCGGCTCGCGGCGGACGCGGACGCCGAGGCGATGGCTTCACCTGGTGGCCATGCCTCGCTCGCGGAGGCCGCCGGACATCTGGTCAGGCTGGTGCGTCCGGGCAGCTTGGTGGTCGTCATCAGCGACTTCGCCGATCTGGACGAGGAAGGCACCCGCTGGGCGACCCAGATCACCGCCGGCAGCGAGCTCATCCTGGTCCATGTCCAGGACGTCATCGAGTCGAGCGTGCCGCCTCCCGGGCGCTATCCGGTGTGGACCGAGCGCGAGCGCGGCGTCCTGGATCTGACCAGTGCCGCCGTGCGGCGCGCCTACGAGGCCCATTTCAACCGGCATCATGAGCTGATGGAGGGGCTCGCGCGGCGCGAGCGGGCACATCTGATCCGGCTCACGACCCCGGATCCGGTCGGTCCGACCCTGGCGCTGGCCCTGGGAACCGGGCGTGCGTCCGCGGCCGGGAGGGGACGGGGATGAATGCCGATCCATTGGCCGGTCTGAGCGACTGGCATCTGCCCGATCCGGTCGGCTGGTGGCCCCTGGCGCCAGGCTGGTGGGCGTTGCTGCTCCTGGTCGTGGCAGCGCTGGCGACGCTTCTGTTCTGGCTGCGGCGTCGGCGCGGGCGTCGCGCGGCACCGCGCGCGGCACTGGCGCGACTGGCCGAGCTGCGGGAGGACCTGACGCGGGATGGCGACACGCGGCGTTTCGTCGCCGAGGTGTCGCGTCTGCTCCGGCGCATGGCCCTGGCGCGTTTCCCGCGCGAGCGGGTCGCCGGGCTCAGCGGTCGGGATTGGCTGCGCTTTCTCGACGCCACCGGCGGCGAGGGCGCCTTCGGCGAGGGTCCCGGGCGCGCCCTGGTCGAGGTGTCCTTCAGCGGTCGCGTCTCGGAGGGTGCCGATCCGGATGCGCTGGTTCGGGCCGCCGAGCGCTGGGTGCGTTTCAACTCGGAGAGGACCTCATGATCCAGCTCGACTGGCCCTGGGTGCTCGCCGCCCTGCCGCTGCCGCTGCTAGCGCGGTTTCTGCCGCGCGCGCCTCAGGATTCGGGTGCCGCCTTGCGCTTGCCCTTCTACCGCCGGCTCGCTCTGGAGACGGCGCAGCGTCCCGGGCGCCCGTCGCCCTGGACGATCGGGATCGCTGCGCTCGCCTGGGCCCTGCTGGTGCTGGCCGCGGCGCGGCCGCAGTGGGTCGGCGAGCCGATCGGGCTGCCGATCGCGGGACGCGATCTGATGCTGGCGGTCGACATCTCGGGCAGCATGGAGCAGGACGACTACGAGGTGAACGGCCGGGCCGTGTCGCGCCTGGCGGCGGTCCAGGCGGTGGCCGCGCGCTTCATCGAGCGCCGGGCCGAGGATCGGCTCGGGCTCATCCTCTTCGGCTCCCAGGCCTATCTGCAGACGCCCATGACCTTCGACGCCGAAACGGTCGCCACCATGCTGCGCGAGGCCGTGGTGGGTCTGGCCGGACGCGAGACGGCGATCGGCGACGCCATCGCCCTGGCGGTCAAGCGCCTGCGCGACCAGCCCGAGGGCAACCGGGTGCTCGTCCTGCTGACCGACGGCGAGAACACGGCCGGCGTGCTCGATCCGGTCGCGGCGGCCAAGCTGGCCGCCCAGGCCGGCGTGCGCATCTATACCATCGGTATCGGCGGCGGCGACATCGGCATCCGCACGCCCTTCGGCATGCGTCTGGTGCGCCAGGGATCGGACTTCGATCCGGCCACGCTCAAGGAGGTCGCCAAGATCGGCGGCGGCCGCTTCTTCGCCGCGACCAATCGCGAGCAGCTCGAATCCATCTATGCCGAGCTCGACCGGCTCGAGCCCAACCAGCGCGACGAGCGGACCTACCGGCCCCAGCGCGCGCTCTTCGTCTGGCCGGCGGCCCTGGCCCTGATGCTGGCGGCGGGGCTCGCCATGAACGCGGTCGTCCGTCGCGCCTGATACCGAGGGAGGTCCTGGTTTTCCGATGTCCGAGTTCCATCTGCTGCGGCCGCTCTGGCTCCTGGCCCTGGTTCCGATCCTGCTCCTCGCCGTTATGGCCTGGCGCCGCCGCATGGGCGAGTCCGTCTGGAAGGGCCTGGTCGACGCCCATCTGCTGCCGCATCTGCTCGTCGGCGGCGCCTCGGGGGAGCGCCGGCGTCTGCCGATCCTGGCCTTCGCCCTGGTCGGGTGCCTGGTGACGCTCGCCCTGGCCGGTCCGGTCTGGGAGCGTCTGCCGCAGCCGGTCTTCACCACCTCGGCCCAGCGGATCGTCCTGCTCGACCTCTCGCCCTCGATGAACGCGGCCGACGTGCCGCCGTCGCGTCTGGCCCGCGCACGCTTCGAGATCCAGGATCTGCTCAAGGCGAGCCGGGAGGGGCAGGTGGGTCTGATCGCCTTCGGTCCGGAGCCCTTCGTGGTGTCTCCGCTGACCGGCGATGCGCGCACCATCGCCGCCCAGGTGCCCCAGCTGAGCTCGGACCTGATCCCGGTGCCCGGGCCGCGTCGGACCGATCTGGCGCTGAAGCTGGCGGGCGAGATGCTCGACCGCGCCAAGTCGGGCGCCGGGGATCTCATCCTGGTGACGGACGGCGTGGGCGCCATGGCCGGATCCCTGGAGCAGGCGCGCGATCTGGCGGCCAAGGGGCGACATCTGTCGGTGCTCGCGGTCGGGACCGCCAAGGGCGCCCCGGTGCCGGATCCGCAGGGCGGCTTCGTCAAGGACGCCGACGGCCGGATTCGCATGGCGGCGCTCGACACCAAGCAGCTGAGCGCGCTGGCGCGTGCCGGCGGGGGGCGTTTCCTGACGGCCAAGGTCGGCGAGGGCGATACGAAGGCGCTCCTCGCGGCTGCGTCTTCATTGACGGAGACGGTCGAGAAGAGCGACCTGGTCGCCGACCGCTGGCGCGAAGAGGGGCCCTGGCTGCTGCTGCTCGTCCTGCCGCTGGCGGCGCTGGCCTTTCGGCGCGGATGGTTGCTGCCGGTGCTTGTTCTTGCCTGCGTTCTGCCGCCGTCGCCCAGTTATGCCTTCGGCTGGTCGGATCTCTGGTCGAGGACCGACCAGCAGGCGGCCCGGCAGCTGGAGGCGGGCGATGCCGCAGGGGCGGCCGAGCGTTTCGCCGATCCCGCCTGGCGCGCCGCGGCGAGCTACAGGGCCGGCCGTTACGATCAGGCCCTGGAGTCGCTGGAAGGTCAGCAAGGTCCCGAGGCGGATTACAATCGGGGCAATGCGCTGGCTCGGCTGGGCCGGCTCGAAGAGGCGGCGGACGCCTATGAAGACACGCTGAAGCAGGTTCCGGATCATGCCGACGCCAAGCACAATCTCGAACTGGTCAGGAATCTGCTGAATCAGCAGGAGGAATCCAAACAGGATTCCGAATCCTCCGAGAACCAGGACTCCGAGTCGTCGGACGTTCAGTCGCAACAGGATCGATCGCAGCAAGGTCAATCCGGTCAAGATTCCCCCGATCGGGATCAGGGAGCGGAGCAGGGGCAGCAAGATAATGCCGGTCAATCCGAGAACCAGGATCCTTCCGGGAAGCGATCCGGATCTCAGGGGCAGGGTTCGGAGACCCAGGGTGAGGGACAGGCGTCCGGCGAACGGCCGCAAGGGTCGGAGGCCGACGGATCCTCCGGCGACGCCGATTCGAGCGAGGAACAGGCGGCCTCCGAAGCGGGCCAGGCGAAACCGCAGGAAGCGGGTGCCGAGCCGGGGGCCGAGGATTTTTCCCAGAAGGCGCTTGGCTCGGCCTCGGGGCAGCCGGATGATGCGGGCCAGCCATCTGATGAGGAGGGCAGGGTCCCGCGTCGGCTGCAGGCCGCCCGATCGGATTCCGAGGCCGAGCGGGATGCGCCGCAGGTCGAGGGCGGTTCGGAGGATCTGACGCCCGAGGAGCGCGAGCGCCAGCAGGCGATGGAGGCCCAGCTGCGCAGCGTCCCGGACGATCCGGCCGGACTGCTGCGTCAGCGTTTCTTGTTACAACATCTTCGTCGAGAGGGGCGTTTACCCTGATGCCGAGAACACCACTCTTACGCGCGGCCCTGGTCGTGCTGCTGGTCTCGATCGGATGCGCCGTTCAGGCCGCCGGTCTGAAGGCGCAGGTCGATCGCACGCGGGTCAGTGTCGGCGACGTCGTGACCTTGCGGCTGGTGGCCGAGGGCGATACCCGAGGCGATCCCGATTTCGGCCCCCTGAACGCCGATTTCGACATCCTGCGCCGGGGGCAGAGCAAGACCACCAGTATCGTCAACGGAAGCATCTCGAGCACGCGCGAGTGGACGCTGGAACTCGCGCCCAAGCAGGTCGGCCTGCTCCGGATCCCGCCGATCGCCCTGGGGGCGGATCAGAGCCAGCCGATCACGGTCGAGGTCGTCTCCGGATCCACGGGTAGCGCGGTCGCCGGGGGCGACAGGCCATTGTTCCTCAAGGCCGAGGCGAGCGAACGGACACCCTATGTCCAGCAGGGCTTCGGCTACCGGGTCAAGGTCTATTACCGTCAGCCGCCGCAGCGGGCGGTGCTGTCCGATCCGACCGCTGACGGGGCCGGCATCCAGCGGGTCGGCGACGACCGCAGCTACGACGAATACGTCGACGGCGTGCTCTATCGGGTGATCGAGCGGCGCTATCTGGTGACGCCGCTGAAGAGCGGTACCCTGACCATCAACTCGCCCCGGCTGGAGGCCATGGTTCCGGACACCAGTGGCGGCGGGCGCCGCGATCCCTTCGCCGATCTGGACGATGCCTTCGGCGGGACCCTGTTCCAGGGCTTCCCCGACATCGCCGGATTCGGTCAGCCGATGCGCCGCGTGGTGGAGCGTGCGGAGAACCTCGAGATCCAGGTGCGTCCCCAGCCCGACGAGGCGGGCTCCACCTGGCTGCCGGCGACCTCGGTTCAGATCGCCGACGAGTGGACGCCGACTCCCCCGGTCTTCAAGGTCGGCGAGCCGGTCACGCGGACCCTGACCCTGACGGTCGAGGGCGCGACCTCGGCCCAGCTGCCCAATCTCGATATGGGTGCACTGGATGGCGCCCAGGTCTATCCGGACCGGCCCAAGGCCGAGGATCTGGCGGGGACCTCCGCGCCGACCGCCGTCAAGAGCTTCAAGGTCGCCATCGTGCCGAGCCGTGCGGGCGAGCTGACCCTGCCCGAGATCCGTCTGCCCTGGTGGGACACCAAGGCCGATCTGCCGCGGGTGGTCGTGGTGCCGGCGCGGACCTTCGAGGTGGCTGGGGGGGAAGCCTCCAGCCTCCAGCCTCCAGCTGCCAGCCCTCAGCCTCCAGCCTCTAGTCAGCAGCCCCAGGGTACCGGCTCGGTTCAGGGGCAGGATGCGGCGACTGAAGCGCCGTCCGTTCCGGCGGGATCGCCGGCCGCTCCGATGGAGTCGTCCGACCGGCCGGATGGGGCTTCCTCGTCGGGCGGATCCGGAATCTGGCCCTGGCTGGCTGGGGGATTCGGTCTCGCCTGGATCGCCACATTGATCTGGTGGCTGCGGGAGCGGCGTGCCGGACGCGCCGGGACCAGATCCGTCGGGGAGTCGGCCAGGCGGAGTCCGGGCTTCGGCGGGATGCGCGGCGTCGATCTCTCGGCCGCGCGGCGCCAGGTCGAGAAATCCTGTCTCGACGGCGACCCCCGGGCCGCACGCCAGGCGCTCATCCATTGGGGGCAGGTCATGTGGGGCGAGGAGGCGCCCAAGGGGATGAACGCGCTCGCCGCACGGATCGGCGACGAGGCGGCCCTGGAGATCCTGACCGAGATCGATCGCGCCATCTATGCGCCGCCCGGGTCGAGCTGGGATGGCGCCTCCGTCTGGCAGCGGCTCGGTCCGCTGCTCGCGGGTGTCGATGGCGTCAGGGGCGATCCGGACGAGGATCCATTGCCCGAGCTCTATCCCCGGGACTGATTCTGCCCAGTATCTGGCGGTGGAGGATCTCGCCGGTCAGTGCGTCGACACGGCGCCCGCGCAGGGGGTGGTGCGTCTCGGGTGCGATCTCGATCAGCGGTGTCAGCATGAAGTCCCTGGCCGTCAGGCCCGGATGCGGGATGCTGAGGTCAGGGTCCTCGATCACCCGGTCGCCGAATAGGAGGATGTCCAGGTCGATCGTTCTCGGGCCGTTGCGCAGATGGCGGACGCGGCCCAGACGCGCCTCGATGCGCTGAGTCTCGATCAGCAGTTCCCTCGGGCCCAGGCCGGTCGAGAGGCCGACCACCAGATTGATGAAGTCCGCCTGCTCCTCGATCCCCCATGCCTTGGTCGAATACCATGACGAGCAAACACGGACTCGGGTTGCTGGTATGGTGTTCAGGAGCGCGAGCGACTGCTGGATGTTGCGCTCCGGTGCGATGTTCGAGCCGATCGCGAGGAATACCTGGGTCTGGTCTGTCATGGAGTCCGTCTGGGGCCGAGTCGGGTGGGGGATGGAGATGGTCTGTTTTTCGATCGGCCGCCGATGGCCTCTCGTGGACCGCAAGCCTATCAGTATTTCCGCCAATAGCCTCTTGCGATAGCATGCTCTCCGCCATGGGGGTTGCGCCGAGAGGTCAGTGAATGACAGATGTACAGACCGTTTTCATCGTGGACGACGACCAGGGGATGCGCGATTCCCTGACGCTGATTCTCGAACTCGCCGGGCATCCCGTCCGCAGCTTCGCGTCTCCAGCCGATTTTCTCGATGCCATCTCGCCCCAGGACCGGGGCTGTCTGCTGCTCGATCTGCGCATGCCCGGAATGACCGGGCTCGAGCTGCAGCGCGCCCTCCTGGAGCGCGGCAGCCTGCTTCCCATCATCTTCCTGTCAGCCTTCGGCGACGTGCCGACGACGGTTCAGGCCATCCAGGGCGGCGCCATCGATTTTCTCGAAAAGCCGGCCAGTCCCGAGATCCTGCTGCAGCGGGTCGCGGCGGGTTTCGCCGAGAACAGTAAGCGTCATCAGGTCGCCGCCTCCGAGCAGGGGATCCTGGAGCGTTTTCGTCAGTTGACCCCGCGCGAGCACGAGGTGCTGATCCTGACCACCCAGGGCATGACCAACAAGGACATCGCGCGTCATCTGGGCATCAGTCCGCGAACGGTCGAGAACCATCGCGCGCGCATGATGGAGAAGATGCAGGCATCGAATCTGGCCGAGCTCTGCCGCATGTCCGCCGTGTGTCAGGTCTTGCCTCCCACGAGGTAAGACGCCTCGGCGGCGGCTCTCGTCCGCGCGATTCGATCCGGACGCACACAGGCCGGTCTCCCACTTTCGCTATTCCAGCCCTTCCCCGAGGTGTCGGCTTCTCCAGTGTCGGCATCTTGGCTCTCCCTGCCTCTTGCCGTTTCGACGTCCGATCGAGAACCGAGGGCGTCCTTTCACGCTGGGCCAATGCACTGAATTGAGTGGTCGTACGGATATGTTGAATGCCGTTCGTCGGCTAGTATGCCGCACAGTTTGAAGGGAATTGCTGGTTTGTGAACCGGTTAGCTGACGGATTCGCCCATTCGGCAGCGCTTTCCGGCTCGCTTCCCGCTTGGGGCTTAGGCGCCGGCAACCCTTGCACAAGGTATCAACGAGAAGAAGACGAGGAGGAGCATCGGACGATCCGTTCGCCGACGCTATTTAATATAAACCGCACGCCGTGGTCGCGTGTCAGTCTCGATGCCGGATGGCCATCGAGAGTGCGCGAAGGTCGCGGGTGGATTTCGGTCCAATACTAGAGTGCGGTAACACTCGAATTTCCCCGACGCTTCGTCAACGACTCCGACGAAGATGCCGGGGTTTTTTTTGCCTGTACGCCGCTGGTATCGCTGGACATCGGCCGTTTCGGAATCCGGCATCGTCGACCGATGCGGCGCCTCTCGTATCCATGAAAACCGGGAGACTTCTTAGAATTGACGCGGTTGGACAAAATGGGTTAACTTCGCGGGCTTATGTCGGAATCCCTCCCCGAGCATCTCGATCCCTGGCGCGCGGCCAAGAGCGGTCTTTCGTTCTCCGGTCGTCTCGCCCTCGACAGACTTCCCCGCGTATCCGGGGCGGCTGTGGGATCCATAGAGGATCCGAAGCCCCAGGTCTCTTATCGTCTCGATTTCGGGCGCGACGAATCAGGTCTCGTCCTGGTTTCGGGGAAGGTCCGGGCCCGGATCGGGCTGGTCTGTCAGCGGTGTCTCGGGAGTCTCGCGGTCGATGTCCGGGCGGAGCTTCGTGTGGCCTTGGTTCGAACGGAGCGCGCCGCGAGCGAACTCGTCGGCGAGTACGAGGTTCTGGTGGTCGAGGACGATTCGATGCGCCCGCTCGATCTGATCGAGGACGAGTTGCTGCTCGCCATTCCGATCGTGCCTCGGCATGCTCCGGGCGCCTGTCTGCCTCCCGAGACCACCGTCGAGGATGGCGGGCTCGCCGCGCCCGCCGACGGGGTGCCGGAGACCGAGACGGGGGCTAGACATCCCTTTGCCGTGCTCGCGGCGCTCAGACGCGAGTCGGATACATTGAACTGAGGTTCGCCCCATTCAGGTGCCGGTGCTTCCGGTCATGGTGTGACTTCGATCTTGAACTCAAGTGATCGGGTGAAGCGGCAGGCAGCCGCGTGTTATTCGCCCTGTGGAGAGAACGATGGCCGTCCAACAGAATCGCAAGACCCCTTCCAAGCGCGGCATGCGTCGCTCGCACGACGCACTGACCAAGCCCACCCTCTCGGTCGATCCCACCAGCGGCGAGACCCATCTTCGCCATCATGTCACCCCGGACGGCTTCTATCGCGGCCGTAAGGTCTTGGACAAGTCCGAGTGACGGCGGGCAGCCGCCCCAGCCTCCTTCCTATCGCCGATTCGCCTCGTAAAGCTAGGGTCATGAAGCAGAGATGTACCATTGCGCTTGACGCCATGGGTGGCGATCACGGCCCTGGTGTCGTGGTCCCCGCCGCCATCGAGTTCGCCAAGGCGAACCCGCATGTCGATCTGATCCTGGTCGGCGACGAGGGGCGAGTCGAGGCGCTGCTCGGCAAGGCGAAGCAGGTGCCGAGGGACCGTATCCGCATCCGTCCGACCACCCAGGAGGTGGGTATGGACGAGTCGCCGTCCAGGGCGCTGCGGGGCAAGAAGGATTCCTCGATGCGCGTGGCCATCGATCTGGTCAAGGCTGGGGAGGCGGGTGCCTGCGTGAGCGCCGGCAACACGGGCGCCCTGATGGCGACGGCGCGGTTCGTATTGAAGACCCTGCCGAGCGTCGACCGTCCGGCGATCATCACCACGGTGCCGTCCCTGCACGGGCACACCCACATGCTGGACCTGGGGGCGAACGTCGACTGCACGGCGGAGCATCTGTTCCAGTTCGCCGTCATGGGCAGCGAACTGGTGTCGGCCGTCGAGGGGCGCGAGCGGCCCCGCGTCGCCCTGCTCAACATCGGCCAGGAAGAGATCAAGGGCAACGAGCAGGTCAAGCAGGCCCACGAGCTCCTGGTGAATTCCAGTCTCAACTACATCGGCTACGTCGAGGGCGACGGCATCTATCTCGAGGATCTCGACCTCGTCGTCACCGATGGCTTCGTCGGCAACGTCGCGCTCAAGACCAGCGAGGGTGTCGCCAAATTCATCAGCAGCTCATTGAGCGCCCAGTTCAAGCGCAATTGGTTCTCCAAGCTCTCCGGGCTGGCCGCGCTGCCGATCCTCAGACGGTTCAAGCGGACCGTCGACCCCCGCCGCTACAACGGAGCCAGCCTGCTCGGACTGCGCGGCATCGTCATCAAGAGCCATGGCGGCGCCGACGAAATCGCGTTCGAGAATGCCATCTACATCGCCGAGAAGGAGATTCGCGCGAACATTCCGCAGCGTATCGGCGAGCAGGTCGGGCGGCATCTGGATCCCACTCAGTACAGGGAAACGGCCTGATGACATATTCCCGCATTCTCGGAACCGGCAGCTATCTGCCGGAGCGTGTGCTGACGAACGCCGATCTGGAAAAGATCGTCGATACGACGGCCACCTGGATTCAGGAGCGTACCGGGATCGAGAAGCGGCATCTGGTGTCCGAGGGGGAGTCCTGCTGCGATCTGGCCGAGATCGCCTCCCGCCGGGCGCTGGAGGCGGCGGGCATCCAGGCATCCGACCTGGATCTCATCCTGGTCGCGACCACGACGCCGGACCAGATCTTCCCCAGCACCGCCTGTCTGCTGCAGCAGCGCCTGGGCGTCCGCGGCTGCGCGGCCTTCGATCTGCAGGCCGTCTGCGCCGGCTTCGTCTATGCGATGAGCGTGGCCGACAAGTTCATCCGCACCGGCTCGGCCAGGCGTGCCCTGGTGGTCGGCGCCGAGACCATCTCGCGCCTTCTCGACTGGAACGACCGCACCACCTGCGTGCTGTTCGGCGACGGTGCCGGCGCGGTCGTGCTGGAGGCGTCGGACGAGCCCGGCATCGTCTCGACCCATATCCATGCCGACGGCGCCTATACGGAGCTGCTGCAAGTACCCGCAGGCGTCGGCAACGGTCAGACCGGCTCGCCCTATCTCGAAATGCGGGGGAACGAGGTATTCCGTTTCGCCGTGACCACGCTGGGCCGGATCGTCGACGAGACGCTCGAGGCCAACGGCATGAGCAAGTCCGACATCGACTGGCTGATTCCGCATCAGGCGAACATCCGCATCATCCAGGCCACCGCGCGCAAGCTGGACATCCCCATGGATCAGGTGGTGGTGACGGTCGGCGAGCACGGCAACACCTCCTCGGCCTCGATCCCGCTCGCATTCGATCAGGCCGTCCGCGACGGGCGCATCCAGCGCGGCGAAACCCTGCTGATGGAGGCCTTCGGCGGCGGCTTCACCTGGGGATCGGTTCTGGTCCGCTACTGAGCCGAGATCGAGACCGGCCCCCGAATCGCGCTCAATCCATACCGAACAGATCCTGAACCCTCCCTTCCCATGGCAAAGACACTCGCTGTTTTCTTCCCCGGCCAGGGCTCGCAGTCCGTCGGCATGCTCGACGCGCTCGCCGAATCCCATGCCGGCGTTCGACACACCTTCGAAGAGGCATCCGACGCCCTCGGCAAGGATCTCTGGCAGCTCGTCAGCCAGGGCCCGAAGGACGACCTCGATCGTACCGAGAACACCCAGCCGGCGATGCTGACCGCCGGGATCGCCGTCTGGCGCACCTGGCTCCAGGCCGGCGGCCGACCCGCGACCCTGATGGCCGGTCACAGCCTCGGCGAATACGCGGCCCTGGTGGCGGCCGATGCCCTGAGCTTCGCCGACGGCGTGCGTCTCGCGGCGGATCGCGCCCGCTTCATGCAGGAGGCGGTTCCGGCTGGGCAGGGCGCCATGGCGGCCGTGCTCGGTCTCGACGACGACAAGGTCGTTGCGCTCTGCGACGAGCAGGCCCAGGGCGGGGTGCTTTCCGCGGTGAACTTCAATTCGCCCGGTCAGGTCGTGATCGCCGGCAACAGCGCGGCGGTGGCGCGCGCCATCGATGCCGCCAAGGCGGCCGGCGCCAAGCGTGCCCTGCAGTTGCCCGTCAGCGTTCCCTCCCATTGCGCCCTGATGCAGCCGGCCGCGGATCGTCTGGCCGAGCGTCTGGCCGATGTGGCGCTGGCGCTGCCCTCGGTGCCGGTTCTGCACAACGTCAGCGTGACCCCGGCCGATTCGGTCGAGTCATTGCGCGATCTCCTGGTGCGACAGCTCTTCAGCCCGGTACGCTGGGTCGAGACCGTTCGGACGGTCGCCGAGCAGGGTACCGGCATGGCGCTCGAATGCGGTCCGGGCAAGGTCCTGGCCGGTCTCTGCAAGCGCATCGACGACAACATGAAGACGCTGCCGGTCTTCGATCCCAAGACACTCGAAGCGGCGCTGGAGGCAACAGCTCATGCTTAATGGTGAAATCGCGCTCGTCACCGGCGCCTCGCGCGGCATCGGCCGCGCCATCGCAATGGCCCTCGCCGAGCAGGGCGCCACGGTCGTCGGGACGGCTACGACCGAGTCCGGCGCGGCTGGAATCACCCAGGCCCTGGCCGATGCCGGATTCCAGGGGATGGGGTTGGTGCTGAACGTGTCCGATCAGGCGTCCGTCGACGCGACCCTGGGGCAGATGACCGAACAGTTCGGCGCCCCCAGCATCCTGGTCAACAACGCCGGAATCACCCGCGACAATCTGCTGATGCGGATGAAGGAAGACGAGTGGGATGCGGTGATCGACACCAACCTGACCTCGCTCTACCGGCTGTCCAAGGCCTGTCTGCGGGCCATGACCAAGGCGCGCAAGGGCCGCATCGTCAATATCGCCTCGGTCGTCGGCGCCATGGGCAATGCCGGGCAGACCAACTACGCGGCGGCCAAGGCGGGCATGATGGGCTTCACCAAGTCGCTGGCCCGCGAGGTGGGCGCACGCGGCGTCACCGTCAATTGCGTGGCGCCCGGCTTCATCGACACGGATATGACCCGCTCATTGCCCGACGCCCATCGCGAGACGCTCCTGAGCGCGATCCCCTTGGCTCGACTGGGCCGGCCGGAAGAGATCGCCAGCGCGGTGCTGTTCCTGGCGTCCCCGGGCGGCGCCTACATCACGGGTGAGACATTGCACGTCAATGGCGGCATGCACATGGCGTGACGCGGGGGTGTTCGTATTAAATACTCCTTGCAAATCAATTTTTTGAATGATGATCGTCGGGGCCGATATTGGCTTTCATCGATCATCGATTGTCACTAGAATACGCCCTGGCCCAGCGAGGGCCATTTTATTCATCCGGAGGAATCATTCCTATGAGCAGCGTTGAAGATCGAGTTCGCAAAATCGTTGTCGAGCAATTGGGCGTCAAGGAAGAGGAAGTGACCGCCGAGGCGTCCTTTGTCGACGATCTGGGTGCGGACTCCCTCGACACCGTGGAATTGGTCATGGCCCTCGAAGAAGAGTTCGAGACCGAAATTCCGGACGAAGACGCGGAGAAGATTACGACGGTCCAGCAGGCCATCGATTACATCAACGCGCATCAGGCCTGAGCCTGATTCGGAACAGTACGTATCGCCACGCGCCGCAGATGGACCCGGGCGCGGCTGAGGCTCGTCGAATGTGGCGTTCTGAACGATAGAGGTAAGTAATGGCAGGCAGAAGGGTAGTCGTCACCGGATTAGGGCTCGTTGCCCCCGTTGGTCTGGATGTCAAGTCCTCGTGGGACAACATCCTGGCCGGCAAGAGCGGGATCAAACCCATCACCCATTTCGACATCGAACCGTTCAGTACCCGCTTCGGCGGACCTATCTATGGCTTCGATCCGAGCGAATACATCTCGGAGAAGGACGCCAAGAAGATGGACAAGTTCATCCACTACGGCGTGGTCGCCGGCTCTCAGGCCATCGCCGACGCCGGGCTGGAGATCACCGAGTCCAACTGTCGGCGGATCGGTGTGGCCGTGGGTTCCGGCATCGGCGGCATCACGGGTATCGAGAACAACTACCAGGCCTACAAGGACAAGGGGCCGCGTCGGATCTCGCCCTTCTTCGTTCCCGCCAACATCGTCAACATGGTGGCCGGCAACATCTCGATCAAGTATGGCCTCAAGGGCCCCAACTACTCGATCGTCTCGGCCTGTGCCACGGGGACGCACAACATCGGCGAGGCGGCCATCATGATCCGCCACGGCTATGTGGACGTCATGATCGCGGGCGGTGCCGAGATGGCGACCTCCCCGGTCGGTCTGGGCGGTTTCGCCGCCGCGCGTGCGCTCTCGACCCGCAACGACGACCCCGAGGGCGCCAGCCGCCCCTTCGACAAGGAACGCGACGGCTTCGTCCTGAGCGACGGTGCCGGCGTCGTGGTGTTGGAGGAGTACGAGCACGCCAAGGCCCGTGGAGCGACCATCTATGCCGAGCTGGTCGGTGTCGGCATGAACTCCGACGCCTATCACATGACGGCACCGTCCGAGGACGGCGAGGGCGCTGCCAACTGCATGCTGATGGCGCTCGAGGACGCGGCCTTGAACCTGGAGCAGGTGAGCCACATCAATGCTCACGGAACCTCGACCGTGGCCGGCGACGCGGCGGAGACCCGCGCCGTCAAGCGTGCCTTCGGCGAGCACGCCTACAAGCTCGCGGTCAGCTCGACCAAATCCATGACCGGTCACATGCTGGGCGCGGCCGGCGGCGCCGAGGCCATCTTCACCATCCTGGCGCTCCGCGACCAGGTCGCTCCGCCGACCATTAACTACAAGACTCCGGATCCGGACTGCGATCTCGACTACGTGCCCAACACGGCGCGCGAGATGCCGATGGAGGTGGCGATCTCGAACTCCTTCGGGTTCGGTGGGACCAACGGGACGCTCGTTTTCCGCCGCATCTGATCGGTGGTCGGCCGAATCCCGGCAACGGACCGGATGCAATTCGGACGTGTCCGATGACATCCTGAAACCAGTGGGGGCGCTTTCAGCGCCCTCTTTGGTTTCGATCGACGGCCGTTCGGCCGACCTCGTCGAGGTCACGGACCGTGGGCTTCACTATGGCGACGGTCTCTTCGAAACGGTCCTGATCCAGGACGGACGCCCATGTCAGTGGTCCAGGCACCGCGACCGGCTCCATCTCGGCGCCCGGAATCTCGGGGTTCCGCTTCGGTCTCCGGACGATCTCGGCGATCAGGTCCTGGCCCTGGCCAAGGGCGTGGAGGCCGGGGTGCTCAAGATCCTGGTGACGCGCGGCAGCGGCGGCCGGGGTTATCGTCCGTCGGCCGATCCGTGTCCGCGCCGCGTGCTTCTGCTGTATCCGCTGGCCGAAGACTTCTCTCGCTTCAGGGAGCAGGGGATCCGGGTGCGCTATTGTCGAACCCCGTCCTCGCTCAACCCGGCACTTGCCGGAATGAAGCACCTCAATCGGCTCGACTCCGTCCTGGCGCGTCGCGAATGGGACGATCCCTCGATCGCCGAGGGGTTGATGCTGGATCCGTCGGGTTTACTGATCGGCGGGACCATGACGAATCTGTTCCTCTGGGACGGAGGATGCCTGCGGACACCTCCGGTCGATCGCGCCGGAATCGCCGGAACCCGTCGCGGCCTGGCGCTCGAACTGGCCGGCGCCTTCGGTCTTCGGACCCGCGTCGAGCCGATCGAGCCGCGGGAACTGGAGGCCGCCCGGGGGATCTTTCTGACCAATGCCGTGGCCGGCGTCTGGCCGGTCCATGCGCTCGACGGCCTGACCTATCCGCCGGATGGTCTGCCTTGGGATTTTCTGCGGGAGCTGTGGCGGCTGGGCCGAAGACCCGGCTGAGGAGGCTGCTTATTCATGTTCTGGCGTGTCCTGTTCATCGTCCTCTCGCTGGCGATCCTCTCGTTCGCCAGCGGCCTGACGCTCGATTATTATCGTTTCCTGAAGACGCCGGTTTCCATCTCCGGGCCCACTGCGACGCTCGATATCCCGCGCGGGACCTCGCTGCGTGCGTTATCCCTGGATCTGGGACGGCGTGGCATCCTGGACCGGCCCTATTATTTCGTGGCCCTGGCCTATCTCGATGGGCAGGAAGGTGCGATCAAGGCCGGTGAATACGCCCTGACTCCGGACATGACTCCGCAGGCGCTGCTGGAGCGCATCACCTCGGGCAAGGTGATCGAATACAGCCTGACGATCGTCGAGGGCTGGACCTTCCGCCAGGCGCTCGAGGCGCTGGACGCCCAGGGCACTCTGGACGGCGCGCCCCTGTCCGGCCTGCCGGAGGCGGATCTGATGGAACGGCTGGGCCGCCCGGGCCAGCATCCCGAGGGACGCTTCTTTCCCGACACCTACCGTTTTCCGCGTCATGCCGAGCGTCTGGATCTGCTGCAGCGCTCGCTGAACCGCATGGATCGCATCCTCGAGGAGGAGTGGCGGAAACGCCAGGACGACCTGCCGATCTCGACGCCCTACGAGGCGCTCATTCTGGCCTCCATCATCGAGAAGGAGACGGCCGTTGCCGCCGAGCGCCCCCGGATCGGAGGGGTCTTCGTGCGTCGGCTGCGCAAGGGGATGCGTCTGCAGACCGATCCGACCGTCATCTATGGTCTGGGCGAGCGTTTCGACGGCAACCTGACGCGCTCCCATCTGCGCGAGTCGACCCCTTACAATACCTATGTGATCTCGGGACTGCCGCCGACCCCGATCGCATTGCCCGGACGCGAGGCGATCCGCGCGGCCTTGCAGCCGGAGTCCGGCGAGAGTCTCTATTTCGTGGCCAAGGGCGATGGAACCCACGTCTTTTCGCGCACGCTCGGCGAGCACAATCGGGCGGTTCGCCGCTATATCCTCGAGCAGCCATGACCTCCATGTCCAACGAACGCGGTCGCTTCATCACCCTGGAAGGCATCGAAGGGGCTGGCAAATCGACCCAGGTCTCGATCATCGCCGATCGGCTGCGCGCGCGTGGACGCTCGGTCGTCACCACCCGCGAGCCGGGCGGGTCGCCCATCGCCGAGCGCATGCGCGCCCTTCTGCTCGATCCCCTGAATCGGGGCATGAGCGATACGGCCGAGCTGCTGCTGATGTTCGCCGCGCGCGCCGAGCATCTGGAGAAGACCATCCGTCCGGCCCTGGAGGCGGGGACCTGGGTGATCTGCGATCGCTTCACCGACGCGACCTATGCCTATCAGGGCGGAGGCCGCGGGCTCGATCCCGAACGCATCGCGGTCTTGGAGCGGCTGGTCCAGGGCGATCTGAGACCGGATCTGACCCTGCTGCTCGATCTGCCCCCCGAGGCTGGGCTTGCGCGTGCCCGTGTCCGCAGCGGCGCAGCGGCCGATCGTTTCGAGGCCGAGGCGGTGGGGTTCTTCTCGGCGGCGCGCGCCGTCTATCTGGCGCGCGCCGAGGCGGCATCCGAGCGCTATCGCCTCATCGATGCCGGTGCCCCGCTGGAACGGGTTCGCGATCAGGTGGTCGCAGCGCTCGACGCCTTCCTGGCCGAGCCCCATCCGGAGGACTGAGGCCCCATGTCTCAGCATTCGGAACTCGACGCCTCTCCGCTGCCGCCCTGGCTGGGCGGGATCTGGTCGCGTCTGCAGGGCGCGCGCGAACTCGATCGGTTGGCGCATGCGCTGCTCATTTGCGGCCCGGCCGGCATCGGGAAACGCCGGTTGGCCGATGCGCTCGCACGCTCGCTTCTGTGCCGCTCGCGCGATGCCGCCGGATATGCCTGCGGACGCTGTCCGGACTGTCGGCTGCTCGAGGCCGGCAATCATCCGGATCTGGTGCGCATCGGCCCGGATCCGGACAGCAAGTCGCGTGAGATCTCGGTCGGAGCGGTGCGCGCCTTTTCGGAGCATGGCTCGCTGACGCCCAGCCGGTCCGACTGGAAGGTCACCCTGATCGATCCGGCCGACCGTCTCAACCCGTCGGCCGCCAATGCGCTGCTCAAGACGCTCGAGGAACCCTCGGGCCAGTCGCTCATGTGCCTGGTCGCCGAGCGGCTCGGTCAGCTGCCGGCAACCATTCGCAGCCGCTGTCTGCAGATTGCGGTGCCGGTTCCGGCCGAAGACGAGGCCCTGGCCTGGCTGCGCGATCGCCTGCCCGATCCGGGTACCGATCCGCTGCTCCCGCTGCGTCTGGCTCAAGGCGCGCCTTTTCGCGCCCTGGACGAGCTCGACCAGGAGCTCTTCGAGCAGCGTCGGCAGCGTGTGGCCGGATTCCTCGCCATCGCCTCCGGGCGGCGCGATCCGGTCGCCGAGGCCGCCCTCTGGAACGGTCAGGGCGCCGTTCGCATGCTCGACTGGATGAGCGGCTGGATCTGTGATCTCCTGAGGTTGATGGCTGGAGGCGATGCGGTCAGACTGACGAATCCGGATCAACGCGAGGTCTTCATGACGCTCGTCCAGCGGCTCGATCCGGCGGCCGGCCATCGCTTTCTCGGGCGCCTGCTCGAATGCCGGGCGCTCGCCGACACCAACGTGAATCATCTCTTGATGCTGGAGTCGATCGCCATCGAATGGTTCCGGGTCACCCGGGGCGGCGGTCCAGGGAGAGACTGAATCGGGAGTCACTGAATCGTGAGCACACCCATGAACCCACTCGGCGGCTTGGGGGGGCAGCAGCGCATCCTCAGCTTCGCCATCAAGGACAAGAGCGCGCTCTATGCGTCCTTCATGCCCTTCATCAAGAACGGCGGGCTCTTCATCCCGACCACCAAGAAATACCAGCTCGGGGACGAGATCTTCCTGCTGCTCCAGCTGATGGAGGAGGCCGACCGCATCCCGGTGGCGGGCAAGGTGGTCTGGATCACCCCGGCCGGGGCCGAGGGCAACCGCTCGATCGGGGTCGGGGTGCAGTTCAGCGATCAGGACAAGGGGGCGGCCCGGCGCAAGATCGAGGACTATCTGGCCGGAATGCAGTCCTCGGACCGCCCGACCCACACCATGTGACCCCCACACCATGCGACCTCCGAAATCATGCGACTCCGGAGATCGGATGACCGACAACGCAAGACCTCGGGATACTCGATGCTCATCGACTCGCACTGCCACCTGGACCGTGTCGAACTCAAGCCCTACGGCGGCGATTTCGATGCCATGATGCAAGCCACCCGCGGGGAGGGCAGCGTCGGCCGCATGCTCTGCGTCGGGATCGATCTCGAAAGCTATCCCGAGATGCGCCGTCTCATCGACCCCTATCCGGAGGTGGATGTCTCCGTGGGCGTCCATCCCAATCACACCGAGGGCGCGGAGGCGACCTTCGACCGCCTGATCGAGCTGGCGGACGATCCGCGCAACGTGGCCATCGGCGAGACCGGTCTGGACTACTTCCGCAGCGAGGGCGACCTCGTCTGGCAGCACGAGCGCTTCCGGGTCCATATCGCCGCCGCGCGGGCCTGCGGCAAGCCGCTGATCATCCATACGCGCGATGCGCGCGAGGATACGATCCGCATCCTGCGCGAGGAGGGTGCCGACGCGGTCGGCGGCGTGCTGCACTGCTTCACCGAGTCCTGGGAGATGGCCGAACAGGGGTTGGACCTGGGCTTCCATGTGTCCTTCTCGGGGATCGTCACCTTCCGCTCGGCCGCCGACCTGCGCGAGGTGGCGCGCCGGATCCCGGCGGACCGGCTGCTGATCGAGACCGATTCGCCCTATCTGGCCCCGGTGCCGCATCGCGGACGCTCCAACGAGCCGCGTTATGTCGGCCATGTCGCCGACTGCATCGCCGAGTTGCGTGGCATGGATGCCGAAGCGATCGGCGCCCTGACTGCCGCGAACTATCTGAGACTCTTCAAGCCGGAAGGGGCGTCGGCCTGAATCCATTCATCGAGGCTTCTCCTTCTTTCTGCCTTGCGCCTGTCGAACCTCCTGCTCGAGTTCGAACCATGTGTGGACGTTTCGCCCTATTCAGCCACCCCGAGGCACTCGCGTTCGATCTCGAAGCCGAAGGCGGCTTCGACTTTCCTCCGCCACGCTTCAACATCGCGCCGGGGAGTCCCATTCTGGCCCTGCGGTCCGCTCCCGACGGCCGGCGGTCCTTCGCCAATCTGCATTGGGGGCTGATCCCGAGTTGGGCCAAGGACCGCCGCTTCGGCTATCGGACCATCAATGCGCGGGCCGAGACCCTGGCCGAGAAGCCGTCCTTCCGCGATGCCTTCATGAAACGGCGCTGTCTCATCCCGGCCGACGGATTCTACGAGTGGGAGACCACCGACAGCGGAAAGCAGCCCTATTTCATCCGGCGGGCCGAGGCTGGTCTGCTGGCCTTCGCCGGACTCTGGGGGCGATGGACGGATCGCGAGACGGGCGAGGTCGTCGAGAGCGCCACCATCGTCGTCACCCGGGCCAACGATCTCGTCGGGCGGATCCACGACCGCATGCCGGTCATCCTGGATCCGGATGATTTCGGCATCTGGCTCGATCCGCGTTCGGCCCCTGGTCCGACCCTAAAGGGATTGCTTCGGCCGATGGCCTCGGAATCGCTCGACATGCACCCCGTCGATCCGCGAGTGGGTCGGTCGACCCATGACGATCCGGGGCTCATTCAGCCGATCGAGGGTCGGTGACCGATTTTCGTTCAGATCGTGATCGTCGAAAGCTGCATGGGCGTGCGTGTCCCATCGATGACGACGATGCCGCTTTCGGTCACATGGTAGTGCTTCCTGTCTTCCTCGTGATCGAAGCCAATGACCGCGTTCTCCGGAATACGGACGTTCTTCTCCAGGATGCAGCGGCGTAGCTTCGCGTTCTGTCCAATGTCGCAGTTGTCGAAGATGACGCAGGACTCGATCTCGCAGCCGGCATGAACGAAGACGTGCCGGCCGAGAACGGAGTCCCGGATGAATCCCCCGGAGATGATGCTGCCGCCCGAAACGACCGAGTCGATCGCCTGTCCCCGGCGGTTCTCCTCGTCGAACGCGAATTTGGATGGCGGATCGGGATAGCTGGCGGTACGTAGCGGCCATTCGCGGTTGAATAGATTGAGCTCGGGAGAGATGGCGCGTATGTCCATGTTCGCCTCGTAAAAGGCATCCAGGGTACCCACGTCGCGCCAGTAGGGAGGCTTGTCGGGATCCTCGCCGGGGATATTGTTCGTGTTGAAGTCGTAGGCGAACATCTCGGCCCGGTCGATGGCCTTGGGCAGGATGTCCCTCCCGAAATCATGAGAGCTCTGGGAATCCTCCTGGTCTTCCTCGATCATCCTCAGGAGCATGTCGGTGCTGAAGACATAGTTGCCCATGGAGGCGTAGACGCGTTGCGAATCGCCCGGCATGGTGGGGGCATCGGCCCTCTTCTCGTGGAATCCGATGATGCGCCCGCCGCTGTCCGCCTCGATGACGCCGAAGTCCTTGGCGTAACGCTTGTCCGTGGGCAAGGCGGCGATGGTGACATCGGCATGCCGTTGCTGGTGATACTCGATCATCTCCCGAATGTTCATCCGGTAGATGTGATCCGCGCCGAACACGACGACGACATCCGGGGCGGATTGCTCGATGAGGTTGAGGTTCTGGTGGATGGCGTCGGCGGTTCCTCGATACCACTCCTTGCCCTTGGTCCGCATCTGGGCCGGGACCGGGATCAGGAACTCGTTCTTGAGAATGCCCCCGAACTGCCAGCCGTCGCTCAGGTGCTGAAGCAGTGACTGGCTGCGGAACTGGATGAGCACGTAGATGGAATAGATCCCGGAATTGACCAGATTGCTGAGCACGAAGTCGACGATTCGGTACTTGCCGCCGAACGGGACCGCTGGCTTGGCGCGCTCACGGGTCAATGGATAGAGCCGCGTTCCCTCGCCTCCGGCCAGAACGAATGCAAGAACCTTGAGTTGCATATCTGCTCCTATGCGTTGATGTCGGGTGTCGGAGACCCGGTCATGACGTGTCGCGCGAGCATCCGGGGGATCCTCGAGGTGAAGGTCGGTCGATGGACGGACAGGCCCGGGAGCGCGTCGTCGAGGTGTTGATGAGCACGAGGTGCTCAAGGTCGTTATGCGATCAAGGATAGCAACCAGGTCTGAGATCCGCCTGTCAGGCGGCCGTTTCTATCCGAGTATTCAGGTTGGTTCCGGTTTGGGGTCCTGGCATGGGCCCCGTGGAAAAGAACAGACCCCTTTGGTCCTTCCGGGTCGCTGGCCATTGCCCGTCCGCCATGCTGCTGGTGCTCGCCACCGGTGGCGAGCACCAGCAGCCTCGGCGACGCCATTTCATCGCCCCTCGAACGGCGCCTTGGTTCATTTGAACCAAGCTGGTGCGCCGCCCCTCGATTCCGAGCCCGGTCTTTGGCGCCTTGATCCCGGCGGTTCCATGTCCGTCCGTAGGAATTGGTCCACGGCCGAGGACGGAGAGGGCAGCTCTGGTGAATATGAACCAGATCCCCGGTGAAGACGGTCCTTCTTGCCGTAAATTCATTGTTTATCAATGTCTTGAATTTATGGCAGATCTCTTGCTGAAGAGCGGGTGACGACACGGAGCGATCGAGCCGCCGGATCTGGCGGCCCGATCTCCGAGTCGAGAACAGCATGCCGGGGGAGGAGGATGCAGTACGCACAGCGCAGCGATGAATATGGCCGGATCGATCTGCGACTCGTGGTCCTGGGCCTTATGGTCGGCACCATCGCGGGCGGCGGCGCCATCCTCTTTCGGGCCATGATCGGTCTGATCCACAACCTGGCGTTCCTCGGGACCCTGGCGGTCGGTTACGACGCCAACCGGCACACGCCTGAGAGTCCGTTCGGGCTCTACATCCTGCTCGTCCCGGTCGCGGGGGCGCTGCTGGTCGCCTGGCTGGTCAAGACCTTCGCGCCCGAGGCCAAGGGCCACGGGGTGCCGGAGGTCATCGGGGCCATCTACTACGGGCACGGACGCATCCGTCCCGCGGTCGCCCTGGTCAAGTCCCTGGCCTCGGCGGTGTCCATCGGGACGGGCGGCTCGGTCGGTCGCGAAGGACCCATCATCCAGATCGGCGCGGCCTTCGGGTCGACCCTGGCGCAGTGGACCCGGCTGCCGGAGTGGCAGCGGATCGCCTTGATCGCCTGCGGTGCGGGCGGTGGTATCGCGGCCACCTTCAATACGCCCCTCGGGGGCATCCTCTTCGCCGCCGAGCTGATCATGACCGAGATCAGCGCGAGGACGCTGGCCCCGGTGATCCTCTCCGTGGCGGCGGCGACCGCCGTCGGCCGGCTCTATTTCGGCGACAGCCCCTCGTTCGTCATCCCCTCGCTCGAACTCGGGATGCATCAGAGCTTCGCCCCCGAGGTGCTGGCCGCCTACCTCCTGCTGGGGGTGATCCAGGGGGTGGGGGCGGTCCTGCTCATCCGCGGCATCTACGGATTCGAGGACCTGTTCGACCGCCTGCCCGGCAACTATTACAGCCGCCATGCCGCCGGCATGCTGCTGGTCGGGCTCCTGATGCTCGCGCTGCAGACGCAGTATGGCCACTACTATGTCCAGGGCGTCGGGTACGCCACCATCCAGGACATCCTCGACGGCCATCTGGCCGCCCCCGGTCTGCTGCTGATCCTGCTCGGCGCCAAGCTGCTCGCCACCTCTCTGACCCTGGGCTCGGGCGCCTCGGGTGGGGTCTTCTCCCCGTCCATGTTCATCGGCGCCTGTCTCGGGGCGGCCTTCGCCTATGGGGTCCGGGGCCTGTTTCCGGATCTGCCGCTCGACCCCGTCGCCTGCGCCGTCATGGGCATGGCCGGAATGGTGGCGGGCGGCACGGGGGCGGCCCTGACCGTCATGATCATGATCCTGGAGATGACGCACGAGTACCATGCCGTGCTGCCGCTGATCCTGGTGGTGGGCGCGGCCCATGGCGTGCGCCGTCTGATCATGCAGGACAACCTCTACACCATGAAGCTCTCGCGGCGCGGCCAGCCGGTGCCCCAGTCCCTGCATACGCCCTGGATGCTGCTGCGCGACATCGGCGATCTGGCCGATACGCCCACCAGGGAAGGCGCCAAGCCGCTGCGGGACTCGGCCCGTTTCCACCAGGTGCTGCGCCTGGAGGGCGAGGTGCGCGCACTCTGGCCCGCTGGCGGCTCCAGGCCGGTTCCGGCGCTGGTGCAGCCGCCCGATACGCCCGTCTTCGACGCGGTGGCGCACCTGCATTCGGCCGGGGCGGCGGCCGTCGTCATCACCCCGAACGGCCGGCCCGGAGAGCCCGTCCTGGCCGCGCTGACGCTCGAGGAGATCGCCCACCACGGGCATGTGCCGCCGGCCTATCTGCGCAATAGAAGGAGACAGAGACGATGAAGCCGATCCATCTGCTCATCGGGATTCCGGTCGCGGCGGCGTTCGTCGGCGGCGGCTGGTGGTATCACGGGTACGCGACCGCCCATCCCTCGACCTCGGACGCCTATCTCGGCCGTCATCTGGTGCATATCGCCGCTCAGGTCAGCGGTCCCATCGCGTCGGTCGGCATCCGCAACAATGCCTCCGTCGCGGCCGGCGACCTGCTGCTGACCATCGACCCCGCGCCCTTCCAGCTGGCGGTGGACAAGGCCGAGGCCCAGCTCCAGCAGGCGAGGGAGAGTCTGGCCGCGGCGGACGCGCGCGTGGCGGCGGCCCGGGCACAGCTGGCGGCGGCCAAGGCCACCGCCGAGGAGGCGGAGCGTCACGCCGCGCGGATCGCCGATCTGGTGACCACGGGCTCGGCCTCGAAGGATCTCGGGGACAGTGCCGAACAGGCCAAGCTGGACGCGAAGGGCGCGCTCGAGAGCGCCCGGGCGGAGCTGGTCGCGGCCGAGGCCGCGCGCGGCGCCCTCGGGAACGACAACGCCGCGGTCCGAGCGGCGCAGGCGGCGCTCGCCCAGGCCCGGCTCGATCTGGAACACACCCGGATCTCGGCGCCCGCCGACGGGGTCGTCGGCGATTTCGATCTGCGTCCGGGCAGCTATGTGGATGCGGGCCGCGATCTCTTCGCGCTCGTCGAGAGCCGGGAGGTCTGGGTCGACGCCAACTTCAAGGAGACCGATCTGCCGCGCATCCGTCCGGGACAGCCGGCGAGCGTTTCGGTCGATCTGCTGCCGGGCCGGGAGTTCGAGGGCGAGGTCGAGGGGCTGAGTCCCGCCTCCGGGGCGGCCTTCTCGCTGCTGCCGGCGGAGAACGCGACCGGCAACTGGGTGAAGGTCACTCAGCGCTTCGCCGTGCGCGTCCGCGTCCTCGACCCGGTGCCGGCGCTGCGCGTCGGCGCCAGTGCCGAGGTCCGCGTGGACACGACGGCCGACTAGCCGGGGCACGCCGCCGTCATGGCCGAACAGCTGCCGCCACTCCCTCCCTCGGGCCGTCTGCTGCCGGCGGCGAGCGTGATGCTGACCACCATCATGGCCATCATGGACATGACCATCGTCAACGTCACCCTGCCGCACATGATGGGCGCGCTCGGCGCCACGGCGGATCAGGTCACCTGGGTGCTGACCGCCTATATCGTCGCCGAGGCGGTCACCATCCCGCTGACCGGCTGGCTGGCCGGGCGTTTCGGGCGTCGGCGCGTCATGCTGTTCGGCATCGCCGGCTTCGTGGTCGCCTCGGCCGCCTGCGGGCTGAGCGAGTCGCTGTCGCAGATGGTGATCTTCCGGCTGATCCAGGGCGTCGCCGGGGCGCCCCTGATTCCGCTGTCGCAGGGCGTGCTGGTGACGCTCTTCCCCCAGGAGCAGCGCGGTAAGGCGATGGCCATCTGGGGCATCGGTGTCATGCTGGGCCCCATCCTGGGTCCGACCGTCGGCGGGCTGGTGACCGAGCATCTCGACTGGCGCTGGGTCTTCTACATCAACCTGCCGGTCGGGCTGCTGAACCTGGCCATGGTCGCGCGCAGCATCCGCGAGACCCCGCGCCAGGCGGCGGGAACCGACTGGTTCGGCGCGCTCATGATGATCGTCGGTATCGGCAGTCTGCAGACGGTGCTCGACCGCGGCAATCAGGAGGGCTGGCTGGATTCGGACTTCATCCTGCTGCTGAGCCTGGTCGCCGTCTCCGGGCTTGCGCTCTTCGTCTGGCGCGGACTCACCGCCAAGCGGCCGATCGTCGACCTGCGTCTGTTCGCCGACCGCAATCTGGCCCTGGCCTCGACCCTGATGCTGGTGTTCGGGCTCGCGCTTTTCGGAACCATCGCCATCCAGCCGTTGCTGATGGAGCGCCTGCTCGGCTACCCGGTCGAGACCACGGGCCTGGTCATGGCGCCGCGCGGATTCGGCGCCGCCTTCGGCATGCTGGTCGTCGCCCGGCTCTCCGGCAAGGTCGATCCGCGCTGGATCATCGCCACCGGCATGGTACTGGCCGGCAGCGCGACCTGGATGATGTCCTGGTACAGCCTCGACATCGGCCCCGGCTGGCTCATCTGGCCCGGGGTGCTGCAGGGCGTCGGCATGGGATCCATCTTCGTGACCCTCTCGACCCTGGCCTACGCCACCCTGCTGTCCTCGCAGACGGATGCCGGCGCCGGTCTCTACAATCTGTCCCGCAGCATCGGCAGCTCCATCGGCGTCTCCATCGCCGCGACCTGGTACAGCCGTTTCGGCCAGGCGGACTGGAACCGGCTCGGCGGCCACATCGACCCCTTCAATCCGGCGCTGCACCATTGGCTCCAGGCTCAGGGCCTGACGCTCGACAGCCCGCTGGCGCCGGAACTGCTGGCCAACGAGCTGAGCCGTCAGTCGTCCATGCTGGCCTTCACCCAGGTCTTCGGGATGATTGCGCTGAGCTTCGTGCTCATGGCGCCCTTGCTGCTGTTGCTCAAGCCGCGCGGGAGGTCGTGATGGTATGGCGTATCCGGATGGGTCATCGGCGCATGGGGCCGGGTAAAATCGGGCCGTTTGGCTGAGAACGATCGAAAGCGGCCAACCGTTGCGGCGCCAGGCGGCGGCCGACCCGGCAACCGGCTCGGTCGCTCCGGTTGCCGGGTGTGTGGTGGTGCGGTGCTCAGGCACCCTGCGATTCACTGTGCTGGTGGTGCTTGATCCAGGCGAAGGCGGTGCCGATGACGGCCAGGGTGGCCGTTCCGCCGATCGCGATCAGCAAGGCATTGTCGTCCAGGAAGGCGATCACGACCCCGCTGAAGATCAGGAAGAGCCCGAACACGGCCATCTTCCAGTCCAGATAGATCCCGCTCAGGATGCTCGCGAGACCCAGGATGTAGACGATGACGAAGCCGTCGGTCTCGGCCCTGAGGAAGTGCTGCACGTCCGACTGGAAGAGCAGGTGGATGACGATCAGCAGCGAGCCCCAGTGGGCGGTCTGCTTCAGGACGTAGCGCGCGCGCTCCTGCCAGATGGCGCCCGCATGGCGATCCCAGCCGCTGAGGGTGGAGACGATCGCCACGAGCGGAATGAAGTAGTCCCAGGCCCCTTGCGCCGAGGCCGGATCATGATCGGTCATGGCGATGAGGACGACCGCGATCGCATAGAGCAGGAAGTATGGCAGCGTCGCCAGGGCGAATTTTCCGGCATGGGTCTCCGGGCGCGGAATCATGCGATCGATCCCCGTCGTGATCGCCGTCCCGAACTGCTCGGCCTTGTCCGCAAGGATGACCTGGCCCTCGTGGAGCTTTTCCGAAACATGGAGCCTGTCGATATGCATGAGTTGGTTCGACATGAGTTCGATCTCCTATGGATGTCGTGAGAATTCCCGAGCCTCGAGGTCGTGCGGGCCTCGTGCCCTGATCACTGCTCTGCATCTTGTCTGCCAACCCCTGCAATCACGCGCCGGTGGCTACCCGAGACGAAAGCGGATGGGAGCGCGGGGCCCGTGGAGGTGACTGGCTGGTCGCTGAGACACAGGGGGCTTGGTCCAAAGTCACCAGCCCCGGATCGGGACGGCCGATCTGGAGCCGGGACGGCGGTTCCGGAGCCCGTAACCACAAAGGCGCCGGGGACGCGCCGGCCTCAAGGGGACCCTGTCGAGAAATGGCACGAATCCTGACCTCTCCATCGTCGAGACGAACGCTGCAGGAGGAATCGCCATGCACGCCCCTGACGACAAGATCACCCTGGACCCCGCCACCCTGATCGAACGGGAGGTGAGGGGATTCGGATCGCACAGCCTCTGGATCGGCATTCTGCTGATGATTCTGGGCGCGGTCGGCATCGCGCTGCCTCCGGCCATGGCCGTGACCACGGTCGAGCTGGTGAGCCTGCTGCTTTTCATCGGGGGCGGCTTCTGGCTCTGGCACACAGCCAGGCATGGCGGAGGAATGCTGCGATGGCTCAAGCCGCTGCTGCTCGTCGTCGCCGGCGTCCTGATGATCTCGCGCCCGGTGGCCGGGGCCGAGGCATTGGCGCTGCTGCTGAGCTTCTATCTGCTGCTGGATGCCTTCGGCAGCTTCGCGCTCGCCCACGAGCTGCGCCCGGCCGCCGGCTGGGGGTGGATGATCGCCAGCGGTGTCGTGGACCTGGTGCTGGTCGCCTTCTTCTCCCTCAGTTGGCCCGCGTCCTCGCAGGTCGTCCTCGGCGTCTTCGTGGGCACCAGTCTGCTGTTCGACGGGGCGGCATTGACCGCCATCGGTTGGTCGCTGCGCAAGCCCTAGCGCGACCTGGGACGTCCGAACCAGAGGTGATCATCATGCCTGCGATCGCGACCGCCACCATGCCCATCCATCCATTCGCCGACATCATGCTGGAGCTGGCGCTCCTCTTGACCATGGTCCTGGTGGCCCGCTGGCTCACCATCCGTTTCCGCCAGCCAGGGGTGCTCGGCGAGCTGCTGGTGGGTGTGCTGGTGGGCAATCTCGGCTACTGGCTCGGGTTGCCGTTCTTCACCTTCGTCATGAGCTACGGGGCGGCCAGCCCGGTGTTCGACCAGGTCTGGCAGGGCGGCGTCTCGGTCGCCCAGGCGGCGGCCCAGGTCTTCGGGCCCTCGGGGATGGCCCCCGGCGCACGGGGGGACGAGGTCCTGCATCTGCTCAGCGGCGATCACGCCCTGGCCAACGTCAACACCGGGCTGAGCCTCTGGCTCTTCTCCAGCCTGGGAATCATCCTGCTGCTCTTCCACGTCGGGCTCAAGACCGGCGTCCACCAGCTGCGCCGGGTCGGGGCGGGCGCCGCGCGGGTCGCGGTGGCGGGTGCCGTGGGGACGCTCGCGGCCGCGCTCGTCCTGATGTGGCTGCTCCCGGTCCAGATCTCCGCCGCCGGGCGCTTCTTCGTCGCCTCGACCCTGGCCGCCACCAGCATCGGGGTCGCGACGCGCATGCTCGAGGACATGGGCAAGGCCGACACGCCCGAGGGACGGACCATCCTCGGCGCCTGCGTGCTCAACGACCTGATCGGTCTGGTGCTGCTGGCGCTCGCCATCGAGCTGGTCGTCGAGGGTCACCTGGATCTGCCGGCGGTGATCTGGCTGCTGGTCTCCAGTGCCGCCTTCCTCGGCGCCATCGTGGTCTTCGGCGACCGGCTGGGACGGCCTCTGGCGCGGCAGCTCAACCGCATCGGGCCGGTCGAGCTGCGCTTCCTCGCGCCGCTGGCCTTCGCCTTCCTGCTCGGCTGGCTCTGCAGCTCCCTGGGGCTGAGCGGTACCGTCGGCGGATTTGCCGCCGGGCTCATCCTCTCGGACGCGTCCCTGCGCGACAAGACCAAGGAGATGCTGGTCCCGCTGATCGCGGTCTTCACGCCCATCTTCTTCCTGCTGATCGGCATGCAGGTCAATCTGGCGATCTTCCTCCAGTGGCAGACATTGGCGCTGACCGCCGCGCTGCTGTTCGCGGCCATCGTCGGCAAGCTTCCGGCCGCCCTGGTGGCCGGGCCGGGCGTCGACCGCGTGACCGTCGCCCTGGGAATGCTGCCGCGCGGTGAGGTGGCGCTCCTCTTCGTCGGGGTCGGGCGTTCGCTCGGCGTCATCGACGATCGGCTCTTCGCCGCCCTGGTGGCGGTCGTCATTCTGCTCGCCTTCGGTTCGGGGCTGGTGCTCGATTGGGCCTTCGCGCCCCGGTCGGCGCGTGCCGAGGCCATGCTCGGGCGTCTCCATGCGCCCTTCGTCAGATCGAGATAGGACACCAGGATGCACCAGGAACACAGCCGCGGGCCGGCGATCCTCCTCCCTGCGGACGAACGGATCCGGGATGACCTCGGTCCGGACGCGGATGCCGACGCCGACGCGGAGGCCGGGCACGGCCGTCAGAAGGCGCTCGGCACGATCCTCCATCGGGTGCTGCCGATCGTCGCCCTGGCGGCCGTGGCCGTCGTCGGCTGGCGGGAGATCCGTCACCTGGACATCGCCGAGATCCATCACTCCTTTCAGGCCATCGGTCTCGGCGCGACGCTGGTGCTGCTGCTCGCCGGCCTGGCCGCGGCCTCGCTCAACACGCTCTACGATGCCCTGCTCAGGCGCTGGCTGGCGCTCGAGATCGGTCCCTGGACCTGGTGCGCACGGCCTGGGTGGCCAGTGCCCTGAACAATCTGATCGGGTTCTCCGGCATGACGGGCTCCGGGGTGCGCTATCTGGGGCTGACCAAGGCGGGCGTGCCCCCGGCCAAGGCGGTCGGCAGCGCGGCCCTGGTGGTGCTCAGCATGCCGCTCGGGCTCGCCGTGCTGGCGACCATCCTGCTCTCGGTCCGCCCCGAGATGCTGCACTGGTCCTCGGTGCCGGCCCCGCTGGCCCTGGGCGTGCTGGGGGCCGTCGGTCTCTACTGGCCGCTGTTCGTGCTCGTTGCCGGGCACGGTCCGCTGCACCGTCGCTGGCTGGCCGACACCCCGACGCTCGGCGTGGCGCAACGGCTCCTTCTGGTGCTGGTCTCGACCCTGGACTGGGTCGCGCTGGGCGGGCTCCTCTGGCTGTGTCTGCAGGCGGCCGGCGTCGTCCTGCCCCTCGGCACGCTGCTGATGGCCTTCACGCTGGCCATGACCCTGGGTCTGGTGAGCATGGTCCCGGGCGCGCTGGGCGTCTTCGAGGGGGCCATGCTGTTCATCCTGGCCCGAACCGGCGCGGATCCGGCCGCGCTGGTCGCCGGGCTGCTGATGTTCCGCGTGGCCTACTACTTCGTGCCTTTCCTCTTCGCCGCCCAGCTTCTGCCCGGGACGCCTCTGCTGCCCGACGGCGGCCGCATCGAGGATCTGGTCGAGCGCTTCCGGACGAATCCGGTGCTGAGGCTCGGCCGCATCCCGCTGCAGCTGCTGGGACATCTGAGTACCCAGATCCTCGCCTATGCCACCTTCGCGGCCGGGGTGGTGCTCCTGCTGTCGGCGGCCTTTCCCGGCGTCGCCGAGCGTCTGGAGGTGATCGACCGCTTCGTGCCGCTGCTGGCGCTCGAGGGCTTCCATCTGTCGAGCGTGATCGTCGGGACGCTCCTGCTGGGTCTCTCGCGCGGGATCGGCGCCGGGATGCGCGGTGCCTATCACGGCCCCCAGATCTTGCTCCTGAGCGGCGCCATCCTCAGCCTGCTGAAGGGCATCGACATCGAGGTCGCGGCATTGCTGCTGATGCTCTCGGTCCTGCTGCGGGCCAATCGCGCGAGCTTCGACCGGCGCGGCTATGCCCTGGCGAGCGCCCGCAATCTGCGCTGGCTGGCCGGCATCGTCTCGACCCTGTCGGCGGCGGCCGTCCTGGGCGGCGTCCTCTACGGGGCCGGTACCCTGCTCGATCATCTCGACCAGATGGGGCTCCATCTGCACTCGGCCCGCTATGCGCGCGCCCTGCTGGGGATGACGGTGACCTTCCTCGCCTGGCTCGCCTGGACCTGGTACTCCATGCCGGCGCCGGCGGTCGAGCTTCCGGATCGCTCGGCGCTGCGGCGCGCGGCGGATTTCTACGGCCGCGTTGGCCGCACGCGCTACTCCTATCTGACCATGCTGGGGGACAAATACCTCTTTCATTCCCCCTCGGGCCGGGGGCTCGTCCAGTACGGCATGCGGCGCGGGCATCTCGTCGCCTTGGGCGATCCGGCGTGCGCCGAGTCCGACCTCCGGGAGACGCTGCACGCCTTTCGCGCCTTCGCCGACGACTACGGTCTGACGCCCGTCTTCTACCAGGTCGAGGAGACCCATCTCCACCACTACCACGAGGCCGGCTTCCATCTGCTCAAGCTCGGCGAGACCGCGCGCGTCCATCTGCCGGGGTTCAGTCTCAAGGGGAGAAAGGCCGAGAACCTGCGCACCGTGCTCAACCGTGCGCGGCGCACCGAGATGCGCTTCGAGCTGCTGTCCCAGCCGCTGGACGCGTCGCTCTGGGCCGAGCTCCGGTCCGTCTCGGACGCCTGGCTGGCCGAGAAGCATCTGAGCGAGCTCGGATTCTCGCTCGGCAGCTTCAGACGCGACTTCCTGGAATGGGGATCGATCGCTCTGGTCCGGCAGTCCGGACGGCCCATCGCCTTCGCCAGCATCGCCCAGGACTTCGGCCACCGCGACGAGACGGGCATCGACCTGATGCGCCATGTCCCGGATACCCCGAACGGCACCATGGACTTCCTCTTCACCAATCTCATCCTGCACGCCCAGGCGGCCGGCTACACCTGGTTCGATCTCGGCATGGCCCCGCTCAGCGGCGTCGGCCGCTCGCCCTGGTCGCCGCGCGACGAGCGGGTGCTCAAGCTCGCCTACGAGCTGGGCAACCGCTTCTACAACTACAAGGGACTGCGTCAGTACAAGGAGAAATTCAATCCGAGCTGGTGCGGCATGTATCTGGCCTATCCGCGCGGACGGCCGCTGCCCGTGGTGCTGATGGACGTCATGGCGCTGATCGCACGGGGTCCGAAGGCCGCACGGGCAGGGGGCTGAGGCGCGATGGTCCGCGGACCTCGCCGGGTGGCCGGCATCCTCGCGCTCCTCATCGGCAGTCTTGCGGTCGGCTTCGTTCCGCTGATGCCGATGTCCACCAACGTCGCTCGGTATCTTTGGTGGCGCGCCACCGCCGATCCGCATCCGCAGGTGGGTCGCGTCATCAGCGATGGCGCCGCCATCCACTAGCAGGTCTACCCCGGCCGAGGCCCCGCCATCCTGCTGCTGCACGGCGGCCTGAGCCATCGGCTCAGCTGGTTCTCCCAGCTGCCCTGGCTCGTCTCGTCGGGCCGCGAGATCGTCCTCATCGACAGCCGAGGCCACGGGCGCTCCGGGCTCGGCGGGGGCGAGCTGAGCTACGAGCGGCATGCGGCAGACGTCATCGCCGTCATGGACGCCCTGCATCTCCAGAAGGTCGACATCATCGGCTGGAGCGACGGCGGCAACACTGCGCTGGTCCTTGCCCATCTTCGCCCCCAGCGGGTGAATCGCATCGTCGCCATCAGTGCCAACCATGACCCCTCGGGTCTTACCGAGGAGGCCCGAGCCGATGCCGCGCTCCCAGCCAATAGCGTCACGCACTGGGTCAACCGCTGGTGGACCGATGCCGGCCCCAAGACCCGCGAACTGGAGCAGCGGATCAAGCGCATGTGGCTCAGCGGACCGACCTTGACGCCGGAAGATCTGACCGGGATTCGCTGCCCGGTGCTGCTGATCGCCGGCGGGCGGGATGTGATTCGGGTGGAGCACGTGCAGGAGATGGCCGGGCTGATTGCGGGGGCCGAGCTGGAGATCGTCGCCGATGGGGGACACTCGCTGCCGGTGACGCACGCGGGATGGGTCGGGCGGCGCATCGGCGCATTCCTCGGGATCCCGACAGCCCAATAGCCGCGGGGCGTTCGAGGGAGTCTCCGCCCTCAGTCGGCCTGTTCCGCCGGCGGTCGGGGCCGGGTGTCCGGCCGTTTCCGGCGCGGCAGGAGCCTCCAGATCGCCAAGGCCAAGGCGGCGGCCGCGAGGGTCGCGATCCAGGGGTTGAGATGCAGGATGGTGCGGTGGATCAGTCTGGGATGCTGGTCGAAGGCGTAGAGCCCGACCACCCAGGTGAACACCCAGAGCGAGGTTCCGATCAGATCGGCGATGAAGAAGCGCCGCCAGGGCATGCGGATGCTCCCGGCCACCAGGCCGTCGAGCTGGCGGGTGCCGTCGAAGAAACGCCCGAAGACGATCAGCCAGCCCCCGAAGCGGCGGAAGAAGCGCTGGAGCCGGACGAGGCGCTGACGGCGCACCCCGCCGCGCAGCAGCAAACGGCGCCCGCCGCTGCGGCCGAACCAGTAGCCGAGATTGTCGCCGGCGACCGCGGCCGGCCAGCAGGTCAGAAGGACGCCCGCCAGGCTCAGCTCGCCGTGCGCCGCGAGGATGGCCGCGGCGGCCATGAGGATGCCGCCCGGAAGTGGGATGGCGGCGCCCTCCAGGGCCACGGAGACGGCGAGGATGGGATAGCCATAGGCCTGGAGCCAGGGTGTCATGTCTGCCACGGTCGTTTCGAATCCGCTCAATCGTCGGTCTCCGTGCGGGGCGGGGTGGGGCGTCCGATATGCGTCCCGCTCATCGTGCGGGACGCGGGCCCAGGATCCGGACGAGCTCCTCTTCGCCGACCGTCTCGCGTTCCAGCAGGGCCTGGGCGAGTGCATCCAGACGGTCGCGTGCCGAGGACAGGAGCGACAGGACCGCCGCGTGGCTCTCCGCCAGCAGCCGGTTCACCTCGGCGTCGATGCGCCGCGCGGTCTCTTCGCTGTAGGGGCGGCCCTGGCCGAGTTCGTAGCCGAGGAAGCGGTCCTCGCCGGAGGATTCGTAGGCGGCCAGACCCAGCTCGCTCATGCCCCAGGTCGCGACCATGTGGCGGGCCTGCCGGGTGGCCTGTACCAGGTCGTTCTCGGCGCCCGTGGTCACGTCCTCGAAGACCGTCTCCTCGGCGCCGCGTCCGCCGAGCATGACCCGCAGACGCGCCATCAGATAATGGCGCGAGAGGTTGTAGCGGTCGTCCTCTGGACGCTGCTCGGTGACGCCGAGCGCCATGCCATGCGGGACGATGGTGACCTTGTGCACCGGATCGGCCTCTGGCGTGAGCCAGGCGACCAGGGCATGGCCGCTCTCGTGGTAGGCGACGGTGCGGCGCGCGTCCGCATCCAGCGTCAGCGGCAGCGCCTCGCCGAGCAGGACGCGATCGAGCGCGGTCTCGAAGTCCTGGGCCTGGATCCTCGCATGCGCGTCCCGGGCGGCGACCAGGGCGGCCTCGTTGCAGAGGTTCGCGAGCTGGGCGCCGCTCATCCCCATGGTGATGGAGGCCAGGGCATCCGGATCCACGTCGTCCGCCAATTCGAGTGCGCGGGTGTGGATGCCGATGATGGCCCGGCGGCCGTTGCGGTCGGGAAGTCCCAGGATCACCTCGCGGTCGAAGCGTCCGGGGCGGCGCAGGGCCGGGTCCAGCACGTCGGGGCGGTTAGTCGCGGCCAGGACGATGACGCTGGTGCGGGCGTCGAAGCCGTCCATCTCGACCAGGAGCTGATTGAGCGTCTGTTCGCGCTCGTCGTTCACCATGCCGACTCCGGCGCCCCGGCGCCGTCCGACGGCGTCCAGCTCGTCGACGAAGAGGATCGCCGGCGCGGCGGCCTTGACCTCCTGGAAGAGATTGCGCACCCGGCTCGCGCCGACGCCGACGAACATCTCCACGAACTCCGAACCGCTGATGGAGAAGAAGGGCACCTGGGCCTCGCCGGCCACGGCGCGCGCCAGCAGGGTCTTGCCCGTCCCCGGCGGTCCGGCCAGCAGCACGCCGCGCGGTGTGCGGGCGCCGAGCGCGCGATAGCGCTCCGGGGATTTGAGGATGGAGACGATCTCCTGGAGCTGCCCCTTGGCCGCGTCGACACCCGCCACGTCGGCGAAGGTCACGGCCGGCGCCTCCTCGCGGACGAAGCGTCGCGCCTGCGACTTGCCCGCCCCGAAGATGCTCTGCTGCTGTTGCATGGCGCGCCGTCCCATCCACCAGAAGAAACCGACCAGCAGAGCCGTGGGCAGCAGGCTGCCGAGGATCCGGGCCATGTAGTGCTCCGATTGGGGCGCGGCGGCGACGGCGACGCCGTGCCGCTCCAGCGTGCTCATGAGCTGCGGGTCGCCGACCGAGCTGGGAAAGACCGTGGTGAACCGGGTGACCTCGAGGGTCTGCGCGGATGCGTGTGCCGACGAGGAGTCGGGTTGGCTGCTGGTGCCCGAGGTGTCGGCCCGGCTCTTCTGGGGCCGATCGTCACCGCTCGGGGCCTTGCTCAGGGCGCCGGAGGCGGGATCCCAGTCCTTCGCCGTCTTGAGCTCGCCGGCGATCTCGCTTCCTTGGATGCCGACCTGGGCGACATTGTTCTGCTGCACCTGCTCGATGAAGCTGCTGTAGGGGATCTTGGCGACCTTCGGGGTGCCATCGAAGAGGAATGGCAGGGTGTTCCAGGCGAGCAGCAGCGCCAGGGTGATCCACCAGAAGGCCGCCGCGGCGGGTGGCGGCTCGCGGCCCGGGCTCGTGGTCGGTCCGCCGCCCGGGGGAGGGGCCTGCTTCGAGCCGCTGCGCCGGAGCGGATGGAGGCGCAGCACGGCGACCGATCCGAACGCGGTCAGACCGAGTATCCAAATGGGCCAGCTCTCCGGCGTCGTCCAGAAGGGGGTGGGCATGTGTCGATACCTCATGATCGGATTTCTGAGGATCGCTCAGCGAAATCCATGCCGTGCTGCCCCCTGGCCGGCGATATCGCCGCTCGGGGGGCCTGGATTCCCGGGCGGCGCGGTCGACTGCCCTGAAGGATGTTCCCTCGTGCCGTCGCTAGGGGATGAAGGCTTGGTCGATGGCAGCCACTTTGGTTGTAGTGAACCAGCGATCGGCGGATCATCGGCGCGCGGTTCCTCGCACGATCGCGCCGGATGCGTGGGCTGGCGACTGAAACCCCGTTCCCGGCACAAAGTCTGCAGAGCAGATGTGGAAACCGCTTGCCCTCGCAGGCGCCGGGGTCGAGCGGACTTCGAACGCGACGCTGTACGCTTTGCGATCGGGTCGTTTGGCTCATGAGTGCCGAGGAGAATCCGTCCAAGATGTCGACCAGCAAGACCGCCCCATCGATCCTGGTCCGAGGATCGCGCTTCGCCAGCATCAGGCGTCTGTTCTGGGTTCCTCTCTGGATCTCGGCCGGCCTGGTGCTGGTGGTGCTGGTCGGAATGCTGCTCGTCTCCTGGCGCAGCCTGGACCGGCTCGAACCCGTCGAGGCCCACCTCGCTCATCTCGAGCAGATTCAGGGGATCGATCTGGGCATCGAGCAGGCCCTGCTTAAGGGGCTGCGGGGGACGCGGATCTCGCCGGACGAATTGGATGCGCTGCGCGATCGGGTCGCGCACATCGACCGGATCGAAGGGGCGCTCCACCCGGAGACGGTCGCGCGCCTGAAGGGCATCGAATCGCGGCTCGGCGACACCCATGCGCCCTCCGTCGAGCTGCTCTTCGAGAGCCTGACCGAGATCCGCCAGGTGCTGGACGGCGAGCGCGAGCGGCACGACTGGCTGCTGACCCAGATCGGGCACGACTCGCGCACCGAGATCCGGCTGACCCTTCTGCTGCTGCTGGTCGGTCCGCTCATCTTCGGCATCTCGCTGTTCGTCGTCCGAGTGCGCGTCAAGCAGCCGTTGCGGGCGCTCGAAGAACTGCTCGTGCGGCTGGCCGACAGGGATTATCGCCCCGTGCCCCAGTCCATCCTGGACGCGATCGACAACCTCGCCCAGCCGGCCTTCCACAGCTACAACGAGCTGGTCTCGCGTCTGCAGCAGCTCGAGGCCGAGCACTGCGACCGGGAGCGGACCCTCGAGCAGGAGGTGCGGCGGGCCACGGAGGCGCTCCTAGCCCAGAGCCGCGAACTCGGCCGGGCGGAACGGCTGGCCGCGGTCGGTGCGGTCTCGGCGGGGCTGGCGCACGAGCTGCGCAACCCGCTCGCCGGCATCCAGATGGCCTGCTCCAAGCTCGCGCGGGCGCTGGAGGGCAGCGAGCATGCGGCCCGTATCGGCGCGGTCAACGACGAGCTCAAGCGGATCAACCATCTGCTGACGGCCCAGGTCGATGCCGCGCGCCATCGGCCGGAGCCGCTGGAGACGGTCGCCGTCGACCGGGTTGTCGAGGAACTGCTCACCCTGCTGCGCTACCAGATCCCGGACGGGGTCGAGATCGCGTCCGATGTCGAGACGGATCTCCAGTGTCTGCTGCCGGTGGCCGGCCTGCGTCAGGCCCTGCTGAACCTGGTCCTGAACGCCGTTCAGGCGATGCGGGAAGAGGGCCGCATTCTCATCGGCGCGACCCGCGACGGGGGCGAGCTCGGGCTGACCGTGACCGACACCGGACCCGGCTTCCCGGAGGAACTCCTGCGCGCCGGCATTCGTCCCTTCGCCACTGGGCGGCAAGGGGGTACCGGGCTCGGGCTGGCCATGGTCCGGCGCTTCGTGCGCGACCACGGCGGCGATCTACTGCTCACGAATCGGTCGCCCCATGGCGCGGTGGTCAGGCTGACGCTGCCGTGCCGGCCGACGGATTCCAACGGAGGGTCATCGCGTGGCTGACACACTGCTGGTCATCGAGGACGAGCGCCTGCTGGGCGCCGAGTTGTGCGCCGAGATGGCGTCCGGCGGCTGGGATGCCGTCCAGGCCTTCGATCTGGCCGAGGCGGAGCGCATGCTGTTCGAGCGCAATCTCGAACCCCTGGTCGTGCTCTCCGACATGAGCCTGCCGGACGGCAACGCCCTGGATCTGCTGGAGAAGGTGCGTAGACGCGGCATCGGGGGCGAGTGGATCTTCCTCACCGCCTACGGCGGCGTCCCCGAGTCCGTTCGCGCGCTCAAGCTCGGGGCCTTCGACTTCCTGGAGAAGCCCTGCGAGCTGGAGCGGCTGCAGATCGTCGTCGCCGGTGCCAGACGCAGCGCGCGGGCCCAGCGTCGTCTGCGCGACGAGGAGCAGCGCGGCAACCGCTACGCGCCCGAGTCCTTCATCGGCCGCAGCCGGGCGGCCAGCGAGGCCCGCGACATGCTGAGCCGACTCTCCAGGGTGCCCTTCTCCGGTCTGCTCATCAGCGGCGAGACCGGTACCGGCAAGGGGCTGGCGGCCCGCATCCTCCATCACTCCGGGCCGCGCGCCTCGGGTCCGCTCATCGAGGTCAACTGCGCCGCGCTCCCGCGCGAGCTGATGGAGGCCGAACTCTTCGGTCACGAGGCCGGTTCCTTCACCGGGGCCAAGGGCCGCCGTCGCGGTCTCGTCGAGCAGGCCAACGGCGGCACCCTGTTCCTGGACGAGCTCGGCGAGCTGGAGCTGGAGCTCCAGGCCAAGCTGCTCAAGGCGATCGAGGACCACCGCATCCGCCGCGTGGGCGGAGACCGCGAGCTGGAGGTCGACATCCAGATCATCGCGGCGACCAACCAGGTGCTCGAGCAGCGCGTCGCCGAGGGAGCCTTCCGCGCCGATCTCTATCACCGTCTCGCCGTCTTCCGGCTCGAGGTCCCGGCGCTGCGCACCCGCAAGGAAGACATCGAGGACCTGCTTCCCGTCCTCATCGAGGAATTCAACGCCCGGTCCGGCCAGCGGATCGAGCGGGTGCCGCCAAGCGTGTGGCAGCGGCTCAAGAGCTATGACTGGCCCGGCAACGTCCGCGAGCTGAGAAACCTGGTCGAGCGCTGCGTCCTGCTCGCGGACGGCCCGGTCTTCCCCGAGCGCTGGCTGCACCTGGGCGATCCGTCCCCCGCGGCCGCGACGGAGCCGGCATCGGGCGCGAACCCCGAGGGCAATCGGCTGTGCCTTCCCGTCGACGGCAGCATGAGTCTCGACGAGATGGAGCGGGCCATCCTCGACGAGGTCCTGCGGCGAAACGCGGAGAACGTGAGCCAGACCGCCCGGGTGCTCGGGACCACCCGCGAGAAGCTGCGCTATCGGGTGCAGAAGTACGGGTTGAAGGTGAGCGATTGACAGGGGCCGAAAGAGGCGTGGTCTGTCTTGCGGCATTCGAGGTCGCTGTCGAACCAGGCTTGAAAGAGATCCGTGGCGCTCGATCAGCCCCTTCGGTGGGGCCGAATTCCGCACTGTCCTCGGCCTTGCCTCTAGAGGATCCGCCTCAATCTGGCCACTAGGTCAACACGGATCGAGTGTGTCGACCGCAAGGGCCAGTCGTGGCCCGGCATTTCGGAGATCGGGTCGAATGCCAATCGGGCGTTCGGCCCGCATCTCTCCAGAGACTGCCAGAACCGTCTGCGTTCAGCCGTTCGGACGCGATCGACGAGACGGTTCGGGCCAGCGTTCCTACCGCGACGCCGCCGCCGATGTGCTGACGGACCGGCCGCACCAGGCAAAAGGTGAACCGTCATGACCGAGACCAGTGCCGACGCAAACCCCTTGATGACCGACCGGAGCGAGGAGGTCTTTCCCCAGGCCTGCACCATCGTGATCTTCGGCGGCGCCGGCGATCTGTCGAAACGCAAGCTGATTCCGGCCCTCTACAACCTCGCGCTGGACGGTCTACTGCCGACCCAGTTCGCCGTGATCGGATTCGCCATCGACGCTATGAGCGACGAGGCCTTTCGCGACTTCGCCCGCGACGGCATCGAGCGCTTCTCACGCCGCGAGCTCGACGAGGAGGAGTGGCAGGAATTTTCCGAGCATCTCTTCTATCGGCAGGGGGATTTCGGCGATGCCGCGGCCTATGCCGCGCTCAAGGCGCGGGCCGAGGAGATCGAGCCGCATTTCGGCATCGGTGGCAGCCGGATCTTCTATCTCGCGATCCCGCCGAGCTTCATCGAGACCTGCGTCTTCGGGCTCCGGGAGGCCGGCCTGGTCGCCCCTCCGGATCAGGACCTGCCCTTCACCCGTCTCATCGTCGAGAAGCCGATCGGGCGGGATCTCGAGAGCGCGCGTGGCGTGAACCGGGCGCTGCAGGCCTGCTTCGCCGAGCATCAGCTCTATCGCATCGATCATTATCTCGGCAAGGAGACCGTCCAGAACATTCTCGCGATGCGCTTCGGCAACGCCATCTTCGAGCCGCTGTGGAACTCCAAGCACATCGATCACGTGCAGATCACGGTGGCCGAGGCGGAGGGCGTGGGCACCCGAGCCGGCTACTTCGAGACCGCCGGGGCCCTGCGCGACATGGTGCAGAACCACATCCTCCAGCTGCTGTCCCTGGTGGCCATGGAGCCGCCCTGGAGCATGCGTGCCGACGTGATCCGCGACCGCCGGCTTGACCTGCTGCAGTGTCTGCGCCCGATGCGCCGCCACGAGGTCGAGCAGCACGTGGTCCGGGCGCAGTACGCCTCGGGCTTCTTCCACGGCAAGGACGCCCCGGGCTACCGCCGCGAGGAGCGCGTCGCCTCGGACTCCACGACCGAGACCTTCGTCGCCCTGCGCCTATTCATCGACAACTGGCGCTGGGCCGGCGTGCCCATCTACATCCGCACCGGCAAGGCCATGCCCAAGCGCGTCAGCGAGGTGGCGGTGCAGTTCAAGGCGGTGCCGCACATGCTGTTCAACACCGACACCGACCACCCCCTGGAACCGAACGTGCTCGCGCTGCGCATCCAGCCGGACGAGGGACTGGCCCTGCGCATCGGCACCAAGCTGCCCGGTCCCAAGGTCAAGATCTACCCGGTGAAGATGGACTTCCGCTACGGCTCGACCTTCGGCGATCAGTCGCCCGAGGCCTACGAGCGTCTGCTGCTCGACGTCATGGCCGGTGACGCCACGCTCTTCATGCGCGACGACGCGGTCGAGGCGTCCTGGCAGTGGATCCAGCCCATCCTCGACGCCTGGGCGGCGAGCGGGGAGCGCTGGCTGCCGGAATATCCGGCGGGCAGCTGGGGGCCGATCGAGGCCGATCGTCTGATCCATGCCGACGGCCACGCCTGGCGCCGGCTCTGACGGGGGAGAGCGCCATGAACCGTTCCGACGAGCACTACATCGACCCGGTCGAGATCGAGCGCGAGCTGGCCGCGATCTGGGATTCGATCAACCGTCATCAGAAGGACGGCCACACCGTGACCCGGGCCTCCATGTCGAACGTGATGATCTTCTGCGACGGCGAGGACCAGGCAATGGACGCGGCGGACCGTATCCCGCGTCTGGTGCGTCACCATCCGGCGCGGGTGCTGGTGCTGGCCCTGATCGGCGATCAATCCGGCGACGAGGTGCGGGCCTGGGTGACGGCGCACTCGCGCCGAATCGGCGACCGCCAGCAGCTGTGCGCCGAGCACATCGAGCTGCGCTTCGGCGCCGGCGGCGCGGCACGCACGGCCTCGATCGTGCGCTCGCTGCTGATCAGCGATCTGCCGTCCGCGCTCTGGTGGCTCAGTCCACGGCCTCCGGCGCTCACCGGTCCCGTGTTCGAGGCCTTCGCCTCCATGGCCAACCAGATCATCTACGACAGCATCGGCTGGGCGGATCCGCCGCGCGGCGTGCTGGCGATGACCCAATGGTCGAAGCGCAACCGCACCGTGATCTTCAACCTGGCCTGGCGCCGGCTGAAGCCCTGGCGGCGGATCCTGTCCCAGAGCCTGGCCCCGAGCGTGATTCCAGGGGCGCTGCGGCGCATCGAGGCGATCGAGCTGCATCACGGCCCCCATGCGCTGCCGCTGGCCTGGCTGCTGCTCGGCTGGCTGTCCTCGTGTCTCGACTGGAGACCCCAGAAGGGCGTGGCCACGTCCGGTAAACAGTTGATTTGGCATTTCGCCTCGACCAGCGGGCCGGTCCGCATCGAGGTGCGTCGCAGCGACGAGGGACCGCCGCATATCGATCGGATGCGGATCTCATGGCGGGCAGGGGAGGGACAGGCGGCCAGTCATGCGGAGTATCGGCACGAGGGGCATCACATCCGTCACTTCCCGGAGGATGCCGAGTTGTGGCCCTCGTCGATCCCGACCGTCGAGCAGCCGCTCGAGCAGATGGTTGCCGCCCAGCTCGCGCACCGGGCCGGCGATGCGCTCTTCACCTCTTCGATCGCCTTCTCCGAGGCCATGGCCAAGGTCGTCAAGTCGGAAGCGGCATGAGTGGCAAGCCGGTCCCAACTCGTCGGGACGGCTTGCGAGGGGTGTTTCTATCGGACCGCCATGATGAGCACGACGACCAGAGCCACGACCGCGCCGAGCGGCAGGATGGCGGCTGGCCAATCGCCGCGCTGCGCCTTGGGTCCGTTCTCCTGCCAGTTCTTGTAGACCGGCCAGAGGAAGAAGAGCATGAGCCCCAGGGTGATGGCGGCTGTGATCTTGAGGAAGAGTTCCATCGGGACCTCCCGTGAGCTGGTGTGAGCCTCAACGAAAACCCCGGCGGGGTGCGCCGGGGTTCGGTCGGATCGGCTGGACGAGGTCGTGCCTCAGTCGTCGCTCATGATTCCGAGGATCTGCAACAGGCTGATGAAGATGTTGAAGATGCTCAGATAGAGGCCGTAGGTCGCGAGGATGTAGTTGGTCTCCTCGCCACGGGCGATGCGGCTGGTGTCGAACAGGATGAAGCCGCTCATCAGCAGGATGATCGCCGAGGAGATGGCCAGCGCGAGCGCGGGCATCTGCAGGAAGATGTTGGCGATCACGGCGATCATGACGACCATCATGCCGGCGAAGATGAAGCCGCCCATGAAGCTGAAGTCACGCTTGCTGGTCAGCGCATAGCCCGACAGCCCGAGGAAGATGGTCGCGGTGCCGCCGAAGGCGAGACCGACGATCTGAGGACCGTTGGGGAGCGCCAGATAGATGCTGAGGATGGCGCCGAGGCCGAAGCCCAGGAGACCGGTGATGAGGAAGATGACCCCGATGCCGGCGGCGGAGTTCGCCGTTCTGGGCAGAACGAACATGCCCAGCAGCATGGAGACGATGACCGAGGCCATGTAGGTCCATGGCGGTACGGCCAGAACAAGCGACAGCATGGCGGTCAGGGCGCTGAAGCCCAGTGTGGCCGCCAACAGCATGTAGGTGTTCTTCAGAACCTTGTTGGTCTCGACCGAGGGCGAGGCCCGATCGGTCTTGACGAAGGAAATGCCCGGATTGGCCATATCGCTGTTTCACTCCTGTTTTACAGTGGGTTATCGAGACTCTTGTGGATTCTTCGCGTTCGTCTTCGGTTTGGCGGATATGGAAGCCGCAATCGCATCCTATGACCCGAAGTGACGATCATGAGTTCCGAAGGATACCTGAGGCCCGGAGTCATGCAAGCACCGCCGGGCTTTGGTAATCCCTGCGCTTGATGTATCCTTATCCGCCTGCGGCATCTGAAACCGCCTTCAGGTGGTCTGCGTCCCGCGATTCTTTAGGAGAGGTGGCTGAGCGGTCGAAAGCGGCGGTCTTGAAAACCGTTGACTCGCAAGGGTCCGGGGGTTCGAATCCCTCCCTCTCCGCCAATTCTGCGTCTTACCTCCTTATCGTTTCTGAATCAGATTCTTAGAACCTTCGCTCGAGCGTGTTCCCCACACGTTTTATCCAATTCCCTTCATTTCGGCGAACAAGCATTAGACCGCAGCGTCTTTCGTGAGGTTCGGTATTGCCTCCAGAGACTCGGTGCTGGAGGTTGAGTTACCGTTGCTGGCGGCGATTATCGAAGGGTGTTCGTCGTCGAAATTGCAGGTATTTTTCGTGAAAACGTGTGCTTTCGTCGGCCTTCCTATGCTTGGAGCGCGGATAGGCGCTTGAGGTTCCCCCCGGATACGCCAGCGCTCACTCGCCCTGTATCGCTCTTCTCGATGGGATCTGCATATATCCATTGCTCATGGATCTCCCCCGTGCCGAGCACGCGCCAAGCGTTCGGGATCATCCCTGCCTGATGGCGCCCGGAAGAAGGTGGCAAGATCGTCGGGTACAGGTTCGAGAGCCTCTCTGGTATCGTCATACACGAACCAACAGTGACCGGGGGATGAGATGCAGGACCGCGAGCGCACAGAATGGCAGCCGTTGGACTTGGGGGGTGGCGCCAAGGCATATCTGGAGGTCGCCCCGCGCGGACGCCAGGAGGTCGGTGTCCTGGACGCGATACCCTTCGACCGAGTCGCCGAGACCTTGACGCGAATCGCCCAAGGGCTCGAATCCGCGATCGACACGGTCAAGCCGAGCAAGGCGTCCGTCGAGATCGGTGTCGAGTTCGGGCTCGAGGCTGGGGAGGTCGTCGCCCTGATCGCCCGAGGTACGGGAAAGGCGAATCTCAAGGTCACCTTGGAGTGGGACAAGTCGCAGCCATGAGTGGAGGCTAGCGACCCAGGATGGCGAACGACCCCATAGAGCCAATTATCGCCCGGCTGCGCACTGAGTGCGTGCGCGTGATGGGCGCGCAGCCCGGCTGCGGTTTCTCGGTCGCTCCGGGCTGGCTGCTCACTTGCGCCCATGTCGTCGGCCGTGCGGCGGCGTTGGGCCGGGATATCGAAGTCTATCCCTGGGGGCGTGCGCCTCGCACCCTGGTCCTGCGCCATCTCAGGGGCGATCTGGATCTTGCCCTGCTCGAAGACCCAGAGGGAGTCTCTGTCTCCGCGGTCTTCGGCGGCGACCCCCAGCGCGACCAGCTCCTGGTCGGCATCGGTTTCCCGGTCCGCGACCAGCGGCCCGAGCTGGACGACTTCACCGCGCGCTTCGAGGGGATCACACAGCTGCACGACCGGACGACCGGCGGCGAGCTGCGTTTGATCAAGCTCAAGCAGGGGCTGATCGATTACGGTTTCAGCGGTGGCCCCTTGATCCAGGCAACGACCGGACGGGTGATCGGGGTGACGCGCTTGAGCCAGGATACCCGGCTCGATCTCGGCGGCTGGGCCGTCCCCGCCGAGGCCGTACGCGCATTCTGCGAGGACGTCGGTGTGACGCTTGCGCCGCCCGGCCCGTTACAGACAGAGGTGCTCGAAGCACCGGCCAAGCCGCCCGTCGAGCGCCTGCGCGACCTGCTGCTCGGCTTGCCTCGCTGGAACGACCGGAGAGATCGGCTGGGCTTCGTCGAGATCGCCCTGGGCCGACGGCATCCCATCCTCCACGAGGTCGAATGGGAAGGTAGTGCGCGCCAGCTCGCCTGGGACCTTGCCCGAGCCTGCGAGGATTACCCGGAGCCGACCGAAACTGGGCGATCCCCCGCCTGCGCCTTGCTGGAGGCGATCCCCCGGGAATTCGGGCGGAGCCCAGTCCGCGACCGCGAGATCCAGGCGCTCAGCGCCTTGCTCGACTGTCCCAAGCCAGCCGGCGCCTAGACACGCACCCAAGGAGAGACAGCGGATGCCGACAGACCATCAGATCCTGCTCGACTTCAAGGCCCTTCTCCTCCGGCTTCCATACTGGTGCCGCAATGAGCGCCGGCTCGGCCTGGCCGAGCAGGCCCTGGGCAAGGATCACCCGGCGATCCGGGCCATCGAATGGGACGGCACGGCCGAGGCGCAGGCCTGGGACCTGCCCAGTCGGTGCGACGACTACGACCAGCCGGTGCCGTCCGGTCTCTCGCCGCTCTGCGCGTTGCTCGATCTCCTTCGCGAGGAGTTCGGCCACAGCACCGACGAGCGCGGCCGACGGATCGCCTCCCTGACGGAGCGGTTGTCGTGCCGCGCACCTGTCGAGTGCGACTGGCCCCACGATCCCTATCCGGGGATGCTGGCGCTGGACTGCGATCAAGCACCCATCTTCTTCGGCCGCCGCGCCGAGACCCAGGCCCTGCTGTTCAAGCTCGACTCGCCGCAGGGGGAGCGCCTGACCCTGGTCGCCGGGGCCTCGGGCTCGGGAAAATCCTCGCTGGTGCGCGCCGGTCTCTGGGCGACTCTCGACGATGCCGCCCGCACGCCCATTCGGGGCTCGGAGGATTGGGTCGTCACCGCCATGAAGCCGTCCAAGCCGGAAGGTGATCCCTTCCAGGCGCTGTTCTGGGGAATCGCGCGCGGCGGCATCCCCGGCTTCGCCGACGCCGACGACGAGGCGGCCAGACTGCGCCAAGATCCGTCGGCGTTTCCACGCCTGCTCCAGCGGGTTCTCTCCGGCCGGCCGGACCACGCCGAATGGCTGCTCATCCTCGATCAATTCGAAGAGCTCTTCACCAGCGTCGAGTCCGAGCTTGCCACGTGCTTTCTCGATGCCCTGCTGCTCCCCGCCATCGGCCAGCCGCGCTTCCGCGTCGTTGCCACGGTGCGCTCCGACTTCCTCGACCGCTGTATCGCCCATGGCGGGCTGCGCGAGGAGCTCAATGCCGATGCCCAGTTCAGCGTCGGCGCCCCCGGACCAGCCGCCATGGCCGCCATGATCGAGGGACCGGTCCGCAGGCTCAGGCTCGCCAGCCCGGTGGACCTGGAGGACGCCCTGGTCGAACGCCTCGTGACGGACGCCAGCGGCCGAGCTGGCGGCCTCGCGCTGCTCGCCTTCGCCCTCAAGGATCTCTACGACGACTGCAAGACGCGCGGCCGCATGGACCTCGCCGACTTCGAAAGCGAGCGCATCGGTGGGCTCGAAGGGGCAGGGCTTTGAAGGTCACAGATCGTGATCATGAGCGACTTCTCTGATCGATCCCCTCAGGTTCGCGGGGTCTTTCGACGTTTCTCAAGAAGA
>NZ_AONC01000028.1 GCF_000585215.1 Imhoffiella purpurea
CACGACGACAACGACCGCCACCCGCTCGACAACCCTATTTGACACCGCTGGCGGCATGAGTGTGGACCGGAGTTATGATCACCGCCATCAAGAAGCAACTGGATAAAGCCAAGCTACACCGCTACTACCGCATGATTGAGGAGTTTAGGACCATAGATCCTGACATGCCTGTGCAACAGATAGCCACGTTCCTCTTCGTAGCGACGCGAGAGGGATCCTCGGTCAAAGCGATCTCAGCCGGAACAGGACAGGTGTCCAGCAGCACCAGCAGAAACATAGCAGCACTGTCTAAATATCATCGCCTGAACAAGCCAGGACTTGACCTGATCGAAGCCAGGGAGGATCCCGCAGACAGGAGGTATAAGACAGTCCACCTGACGCCGAAAGGACATATGTTTGCCGAGAACCTAATCTACAAGATCGAAACCACAGAGGAAAAAGAGAAGGGTGAGTCAAAGGAGTTGTAGCGGATAAAGGAGGGGATACAGCAGGTGGTAGCGTCGCCCGGACTCGAACCGGGATGCCTTTCGGCGCAGCATTTTGAGTGCTGTGTGTCTACCAATTCCACCACGACGCCAAGAACAACAATCAGGAGGTGGCCGATGGTAGAGATATTAACGATGCTCGTCAAGCAAACTGGTTGGGGGCGTATCCTACATCTTGATCCCAGCACAACCTACACTCGCTATCGGAGCGCATGGACCGCAGTCATGGCCGTTCCCCGTCACTTCGTTGACTATCGGACCCCACGCCAAGCGCCACAGATGTGGCAATGTGGGCGCCTCAAGCCTCATACCGCCACGCGCCGAGACACCTAGGATACTGTTTTATATAATCTATTTCTCCAGACAAATCATGACATCAGACTCAAAAATCTGACGGTGGCGACATCGCGCCGGTTCGAGTCCGGCTCCCGGTACCATAATCCTCGAAAGGGGGCGAAACCACTAAGTTTCGCCCCCTTTTTTCGTTTCAGCACGGAAGGCTCGGAAGCGAACGGCGCCGTTCGGAAGCGCGCCACAGCAGGTAGACCGCAAGGGCGAAACATCCTGTCCCGACCGCCGTCAAGGTCTGCTCGATCCAGTGCATCGCCATGGTCTTGGGGACGGCCATCGCGATCGGCTGGAGCGCGAAGATCATCCCGAGGTTGACCCCGAAGAGCAGAGCGATCATCCAGCGGCGCAGGTGCAGGCTCGCCCAAATGAGCTGGGCGCTGAGGATCAGATTGCCGAGGCTCGCCAGAACCAGGAGCGGCAGGAACCAACCGCGGGGAATCTCCCACAGCCATTGCCTGAGCGCCGCGACGAGGAAGGCGACCAGGATCGATGAAACCGCGAGACGCCAGCCTCCGATCGCGACATGCCCACGCAGATTGCGCGAGCTGGCCCAGACGGAAACGGCCAAGAGCGCAAAGCCGGGCGCCATCAAGGGAAACAGGGCCGCGGCCAACCAGGCGAGATCGGTCCCGGTCGATGCCGCGATGAGCTTCCACGATGCCTTCGAAAGACCTCCGGCAAACACCAGAGCGCCACCGGTCAGCGCCATGAGACGACGCTCGGGAAGCTGCAGTCCCACGAAACGGGACAGATACCAGAGCGCCGCGCCGGTCAGAAAGACCGGCACGAAATCATAAAGCGCGAGGGCGATCGAAAACTCCAGCACCGAAGGTGGCTAGAGCTCGACCAGATCGGCGATCGACTTGTAGAAGAACTCGAGCCAGCGATCGCCGTCAGGGAAGTCCATCGACATGGGTCGCTGCCCGTCCGTATCTCGAACGCAGGTGAAGACCGGCGAGCCGTCCGGCTTGAGCGTCACCTCGAAACGCAGATAGCCTTGAGGCACGGCCAGCTTCAGTCCATAGGGCGCTTCCCGGGGGCCGAGCATGCCGACGAGCAAGACTCTCACCCGATCGTCGCGCCGATGGTAGTCGCGCGGCCAAATCTGCTTGAGGATCGAAATTCGAACGAACTCGTTCTCGACGTCCTTGAAGGCGCGAATGAGCGGCGCGGCGATCTGGGCACAGGACTCGTATTTCCTACGCGTCTTGACATCGGAATCTTGCGCCGTCAAGGCGCTCTCTTGCGCGAGCTCGCGCAGTTTCTGGAGGGTTTGATTCATATCGACTTACCAAAAACCAAACGGGTGACACCCTTGGCGACAAACACCTGAAGACCGCAGCAGACGCGAGCGCGAACGGGGCAGACTCCCTGAGACAGGCGTCCTAAATCAAGGAATGCGGCTCGTGTCCAGCTCGAACATCGGCCGACTCTCAGGACCGATATCGTGCAGGGCCGGATTCAGCAGCCGAACATCCAGCGTAGGCTTGACTTTCAAGGACAGAAGCGATGGATCGAGATATTTTTTCAGCAGACGCCGCGAGTTGCGGTTATACCGCATGCCGCGAAGCGCCTGTACCTGGCGCAAGGCATCCTGTGTCGGCGCGGTCCCGCCATGTCGGCGATAGTTCCTGATCACGGCCTCGGTGTAGTTGAGCGTCTCGAGGTAGGTGACCCGGCTGTTGGTCCGGTCCACCACACCCTCCCCGGCGTTGTAGGCCATGATCACACGACCGTAGTCGTTCTCGTATTTTCTCAATAGCCGCTTCAGGTGACGCGTTCCCGTACGCAGGTTGACCTCGGGATCGAACAGACGCTCCGGGGAGGTCACTCCATAATCGGCCGCCGTCGCCGGCATCAGCTGCATCAGCCCAATCGCGCCGGCCCCCGATACCGCATGGGCATTATAGTTGGACTCGGCCACGACCACCGCCCGGACCAGGGCCGTTTCGACCTTATAGCTAGAGGCGATTCCCGGAATCATGGCATCGACCTGAGCCCGACTCGGCCGAGCCCGATTCGGTGGCTTCGGCAGGACGGACTCGGACGAAGCTGCCGCCCCCTCGCTCCGCGAGGCGGCAGCAGGCTTGTCCGATCCAGCGGATGGAGAGGCCATCGCCTGGCCCCATCCAACCCCCGATGGAATCAGACAACAAGCGAGCGTAATAGCCAGATGCGATTTAACCATGAAGTAAACAACCCTTGTGCGCCGATCCATCTACAGCAGGTACGACCGCCAAACGATGAGTTTTGCATGTGACGACAGTCTTCACCACAATTCAAGCAAGGCGTGACGATTTGAAACGATGAGCAACAACGACCAAGCGATGAACGCCAAGACACGCCGGCTCATCTTCGAGCGCCTCCGTGCGGCCAATCCCGATCCACGCACCGAACTGGTCTATGACAGCACCTTCGAGCTGCTGATCGCCGTGATCCTCTCGGCGCAGGCGACCGACCGCAGCGTCAACCAGGCCACCGCCGGACTCTTTGCCGAGGCCGATACGCCCGAGGCCATGATCGCGCTGGGCGAAGAGGGGCTCAAGCGACACATCCGCACCATCGGCCTGTTCAACACCAAGGCCAGGAACATCCTGAAGACCTGCGAAGCCCTGCTCGCCAATCATGACGGCCAGGTCCCACGTGATCGCAAGGCACTGGAGGCACTTCCAGGCGTCGGGCGCAAAACGGCGAACGTGGTGCTGAACACGGCCTTCGGGGAGCCTACCATGGCGGTCGACACCCATATCTTCCGGGTCGCCAACCGCACTCGAATCGCCGAAGGCAAGACGCCCCTGGCCGTCGAACGGGCACTCCTGAGCAACGTGCCCGAGGAATTCCTGCAGGATGCCCACCATTGGCTCATTCTGCACGGACGCTATACCTGCCTCGCCCGCAAACCGCGCTGCGCCGCGTGTCTTATCGAGGATCTGTGCGAATACAGCGATAAGACGGCCCCCAGCCCCGACGCCAACTAGCCATCGGAACACCCTCATCATGCTTTCCGCCGACAGACAGACCCACAGACGCATCTTCATCCAGGCCTGGCGCAAGGCCAGGCAGTCCGAGCCACTGGAGCCGCTGGAACGCCAGATCGTCGAGATCCTGCAGAGGCACCCGGAATACCAGGGCTTGCTCGAGACCGAGGACGCCACCCTGGACAAGGACTTTCTCCCTCAGCAAGGCGAAACCAATCCATTTCTCCACCTGGGCCTGCACCTGGCGATCCTCGAGCAGATCAGCATCGACCAGCCCGCCGGCATCCGCCAAGGCTACCTCGACCTGGCACAGGGTCTGGGCGATGCCCATCAGGCCGAACATCGCATCATGGAATGCCTGGCCAACGCGCTATGGAGGCTCCAGCACGACCAAGGTCCCTTCGACGAGGGCGACTATCTCGCCTGCATCGCCGCGGCCAAGTCGCGCAAACACCCCTGAGATCACATTTGCGTGACGGGGCTGTTACACTCGATCCCAACGGCAAGCGTCTCGTTCGGAACGCGATCGAAGTCCATCACATGGCCGGAACCTGACGCCCCGTTATCGTCACGTCCGGCAATGCCGGGACAGGACACAACGCACGAGGAAGATGACCTATGCCGACTTGGATACTGGTTGCAGACAACAGCCGCGCCCGCATCTTCGCCGCCGAGAAGGCGGCGGGTTCCATCCAAGAAATCAGCACGCTGACCTTCCCCGAAGGCAGGCTGCACGAGGGGGATCTCATCAGCGACAAGGGAGGTCGCAGCCACAGCCCATCCGGGGCCAACGCCATCAATGCGGACGGCGCGCACAAACAGGACAACGCGGAGCGATTCGCCGGTCTGATCTGCGACGACCTCGAGGCAGCACGCAACCAAGGACGCTTCAGCAAGCTCTACATCCTCGCCTCGCCCTCATTGCTCGGACTGTTGCGCAAGCACCAATCCGCCCCTCTCAAGCAAATGATTGCCGGCGAATTCGACAAGAACCTCACCACTCAAGCACCCGAAGCCATCCGCAAGCACCTGCCGGATTTCCTCTGACAGGAAGGTTCGATCGGCGCAGGGATGCGCCCGCCATCGATCCGATCCCCTCCTCGCCTGGCAAGACTCGCGTCGCTGTCGCCCGCGGCCAGCCCGAAAAACCTATGTTAATCTAATCGTTCATTGAAAGATCCAAGGTCCGAGACGCATGGTCACGAAAGAATACGACACGATCGTCATTGGAACGGGGCCAGGCGGCGAAGGCGCGGCCATGAAGCTCGCCAAGACGGGACAGCGCGTCGCCGTGATCGAGGCCCATGATGCCGTCGGCGGCGGCTGCACCCATTGGGGCACGATCCCCAGCAAGGCGCTGCGGCACTCGATTCAGATGCTGGCGGACTATCGGCGCAACCCGCTCTTCCAGCACACCCAGCATCAGGTCGAGGTCGAATTCCCCGATCTGCTGAGGGCGGCCGACGACGTCATCAGCACCCAGGTCCGGACCCGCTTCCGGCATTACCGCCGCAACCGTGTCGACGTCATCTTCGGACGCGCCCGTTTCCTGACCCCGGAGATCATCGAGGTCAAGGCAACCGCAGGCACGTCCGAGCAGCTGCGCGGCGGCCATTTCGTCATCGCGACCGGATCGCGCCCCTATCATCCGCCCGACCTGGATTTCAGCCACCCCCGGATTCGCGACAGCGATTCGGTCCTCTCGCTCGAGCACACGCCCAAATCCGTCACCATCTATGGTGCCGGAGTGATCGGATGCGAATACGCCTCCATCCTCGGCTCGCTCGACGTCAAGGTGAATCTGGTCAACAACCGCGATCGGCTGCTGTCCTATCTGGACGACGAGATCACGGACGCCCTGAGCTACCACCTGCGCCAGCAGGGCGTCGTCATCCGCAACGACGAGACCTACGAACGGGTGGAGGCGGATGACGAGGGCGTGGTGCTCCATTGCTGCTCGGGCAAGAAATTCCGGACCGAGATCCTGCTGTGGGCCAACGGACGCACCGGGAACACCCTGGACATGGGACTCGAGGAGATCGGCCTGGTCCCGAACGGACGCGGCCAGCTGGAGGTCAACGCCAGCTATCAGACCGCCCATCCGCATATCTATGCGGTCGGCGACGTGGTCGGCGCGCCCTCGCTCGCCAGCGCCAGTTACGATCAGGGGCGCTTCGTCGGGGCGCACATCGCCGACGGAAGCTGCGACTGGTCGCTGATCGAGGAATTCCCGACAGGAATCTATACGGTCCCCGAGATCAGCTCCATCGGCCGTACCGAGCGCGAGCTGACCGCCGCCCAGATCCCCTACGAGGTGGCCCAGGCGGACTTCAAGACCATCGCCCGCGCCCAGATCACCGGACATACGGTCGGGATGCTCAAGCTGCTCTTCCATCGCGAGACGCTGGAGATCCTGGGCATCCACTGCTTCGGCGAGCAGGCCGCCGAGATCGTCCACATCGGTCAGGCGATCATGTCGCAGCCTGGGGAGTGCAACAACATCCGCTATTTCACCGAAACGACCTTCAACTACCCCACCATGGCCGAGGCCTATCGCGTCGCCGCGCTCAACGGGCTGAACCGGCTCTTCTGACCCGAGCGTCCGAGACGAGAGACCTGCGGCATCCCAATCGGTGCATCCGAGACAGGCGCATGGTGTTGCTAATTCAGAAATCTCTTATATACTGATCGCCTAATCGACTCGGCCCGAGTCGAGACCCATGCCGAAGAACCCGTTCGACCCGATCCACCGAACTCGGTGTCAGGATCGCAAAACGGGCTGGCCCTCAGGAATCATTGAAACGACAACGGATGTCGCATGGCTGGTTGCCCGCTTTTCAATCGAATTTCAATTAGCATCAAGGTGTGTCCCATGACCAAGCTTCATCTCGCCTCCGTTATCGCCCTCGCTGCCGCATCCACGACCGCGAGCGCCTGGTACGCCCTGCCGCCCTACGCCGTTGCGCCGGCCATGACCCCCGAGCAGCAGCTGGAAGTCGTCGAGCAACAGAAGGCCATGATGGAGCAGCAGGCCAAGGCGTTCGAGCAGGCCATGGAGGCCCAGCGCCAGTTCGCGGAGCAGCAGGCCGACTACTTCAAGCCGTTCGCCCAGAACCCCGAGACGCTCGGCTTCCCCGGCCATCCCTACGGAGCCGCTCCGGCCTTCCCAGAAATGCCCCCCATGCCCGAGCTGGGTCAGTACCCCGCATTCCCCGAGATGCCGGAAATGCCCGAGTTCGGCCAGTATCCTGAAATGCCCAAGGCCCCTGAATTCGGCAAGGCGCCCGAGCTGCCGGCCGCCGTTCAGAAGCGCATCGAGGAGATGGACGCCTACCGCGCCCAGGCCAAGCAGCGCATGGAAGAGAAGCGCGCCGCGTTCAAACAGATGAGCGAGCAGCGTCGCGCCATGCACCCGGCCCCTCGTTTCGATCGCGCCCCGGCCGCCGACAGCAGCAAGGGTTGATCCCGACCCCACACCCTAAAGGGTGTATGGCTTTAGAGAGGCACAGGACCCCGCTTCGGCGGGGCTCTGTGCGTTCCGGGGCGGCCAAAATGACAAGAGCGAACATCAGGGATCCGGTCGCGCCCAGGCGGGCCTGGTCTCGGCCCCCTCCTCGTCTTGCGCGAAATAGTCCCGCAGGAAGTCATCGAAGCTCCGGTCGTCGGCCGCCTCGATCTCGGCCTGACGCCGAATCGACTCCAGGGCCAGCTCCTCGAACAGGACAGATCGCGCATCGCTCGGCGGATCCGCTAGAAAATAGGCGCGATGTTCCTCGGACAGACGCCGAGAAACGGCGAAGAATCCCTCACGCCGCTCGCGCATGGTCTCGAGCAATCGGGCCGATGGTGTCAGATCCGGATGCGTCACCTTATCCATCTGCCGGCGCAGCGTCTGTGAACGGGGCCCATCCGCGCCGCCGTCGAGCAGTTCGGCGACCGCCACCATGCGATCGAGCAGCTCGCTCGCCCAGACCTTCAAGGCGACCGGCCGGCGATCCCACATCAGCGTCAGACCAGGCTCGCGACCGCGATGCGCGGTCAGCACCAGATTCTCGTCGATATGATCTCGCTCGGTCGCTGCTACATGTGGACTCTCCGAGAGCAGGCAATAGAGCATCAGGGTCTCGATGAACAGCATCTGATCCAGACCGATCCCGAGCGGCTCGAACGGATTCACGTCCAGGGAGCGCAGTTCGACATAGAGGATGCCGCGACGCTTCAGGGCCTGGGTCGGCTTCTCCATCCAGCGGGTCAGCTGCTTGGGCCTGACCGTGCTGTAGTACTCGTTCTCGATCTGCAGCACATTGGCGTTGAGCTGCTCGTAGCGATCGCCAATCTTGACCCCGATCGACTCGTACTGCGGACAGGGGGTTTGGATGGCCCAGTCGAGGCTCCGCACATAGGAATCCAGGCTGTCGTAACAGGCCTTCATCCCGGTGCCCTCCTCCTGCTTGTTCTGATAGCCGATGTCGCCCATGCGCAGCGAGGTGGCATAGGGATAGTAGAGGGTGCTGGAATCGAAGGGCTCGAGATCGGTCGACTGATCCTGAACGAAGCTGGCACACACGGCTGGCGAGGCCCCGAAGAGATAGGGAATCAGCCATCCGCGCCGCTGCAGATTGCGGATCATCCCCATCTGGGCGGCGGAGCGAAAGGTCACCGGGTCGGCGCCATCGGCCTCCTGCCGCTGATAGAGCCGCCAGAAGTCCTCGCCGAAGGAGAAGTTGAAATGCACCCCGGCGATCACCTGCATGGTCCGGCCGTAACGATTGCCGAGACCACGTCGATAGACGGTCTTCATGATGCCGGCGTTGGAGGTACCGTAGCGGGCCAGGGGAATGCTGCGCGCGCCCTCGAGCACGCACGGCATGCTGGTCGCCCACAGCAACTCCTCCCCGAGATGGAGATAGACGAAGCGGTGGATGTCCTCGAGGAAGTCGAGCGCCTCGGCGGAATCCGTCAGGGCCGGGGTGATCAGCTCGATCAGCGCCTCGGAGAAATCGGTCGTGATATAGGGATGGGTGAGGGCCGCGCCCAGCTCCCGGGGATGCGAGGTGCGGGCCAGCTTGCCCGACGCCCCTACCCGCAACCCTTCCTTTTCGAGACCGACGCGATTTTCGGCAAAGATCCCCCTGCCCCCTTCCAACCGGAGGCGTTCGATGCGCCGCTCGAGCGGCGCCTGTTCTGCGGTCAAGTTCAGTTCCTCATCACGGAGCGAATCGCATTGGAGCCTCGCCCCAGCTGGATCTCGTCTGCAAGTATGCGGGCCGCCTCGTCGACCTCGATCCGGGCGATGGCATCGCGCTGGACCTCGAGCGCGTCCTCGTCGATCTCGTCGGCGTCCTCGTCCACCGGAGTGATCCCTTGCGAACGCAGGAAGCGATCCTGATCGGCCTTGAAGCGGCGCTCGCGCGCGTCGTCCTCGGCGCGCCGGTCGCTCTCGCGCAGCGAGACCTGCTTCTGCTCGTCGACATCGCGCATCAGTTTGCTGCGCTCGGTCAGCATCTTGAAACCGAAATCACCGGCGATCCGCTCGGCCGAGCGGCGCGTCAATCGACCCACCTCGACCGCTCCCACCTTCTTGAACCTGGCCGGGTCGATGCGGGTCCAGGGCAGTGCGTTCTCGAGCGAGCGTTCGCCGTGCTTGGTCATGTAATCGGCCGTCGGAAAGCGGATATCCGGCTCCACGCCGCGCAGCTGAGTGCTTCCGCCACTGATGCGGAAGAACTCGGCCATGGTCAGGCGCAGCCGGCCAAGATCGTCATGATCGCCAGGCACGTAGCGATTGAGATCGATCAGCGTCTGGACGGTCCCCTTGCCGAAGGTCGGCTCGCCGATGATGAGGCCGCGGCCATAGTCCTGTATGGCGGCGGCGAAGATCTCGGAGGCCGAGGCGCTCTCGCGATCGACCAGCACGGCCAGGGGCCCGTCGTAGGCGACGCCCGAGTCCGTGTCCGTCTCGACCTCGACCTTGCCGAAGGCATCCTTGACCTGGACCACGGGTCCAAGATCGATGAAGAGCCCGGTGAGCGAGGTCGCCTCGGCCAGGGACCCGCCGCCATTGCCGCGCAGATCGACGACGATCCCGTCGACGCCGGCGGCGGCGAGCTTCTCGATCAGGGCGCGCACGTCGCGGGTGGTGCTGCGGAAATTGCTTCGCCCGGCGCCCTCGGCCTCGAAATCGCGATAGAAGGCCGGGATTTCGATGACCCCGATCTCGAGCCCGGGCCCATTGGCGAGCTTGTCCACGACATAGCTCTTCGCCGCCTGGTCCTCGAGTTTGATCTCGTTGCGCACCAGCGAGACCTCGCGGGTATGGGCGGTCGAACCGCTGGACTTGGGCATGATCTGGAGACGCACGACCGATCCCTTGGGACCGCGGATCTTGTCGACCACGTCCTCCAGACGCCAGCCAACCACGTCCTCCATGGGACCGTCCAGCCCCTGGGCCACGCCGACGATCTGATCCCCCGCACGCACCTGGCCGGAGTCCCGCGCCGGCCCGCCGGGCACGGTGCTCTGCACCACCGTGTACTCGTTGTCGCCCCGAAGCACGGCACCGATCCCCTCGAGCGAGAGCTTCATGCTGATGTCGAAGTTCTCGGAGGTGGCCGGCGACATATAGCTGGTGTGCGGCTCGATGGTCCCGGTATAGGAATTCATGAACGCCTGGAAGACGTCGTCGCCGTCGAACTGATGGATGCGGCGGGCGAGCCCCTGATAGCGCTTGGTCAGACGCTCGCGGATCTCGGACTCGGACTTGTCGGCCAGCTTCAGGGTCAGGAAGTCGTTCTTGACGCGCCGCCGCCAGCGGTCGTCCAGCTCGGCGGTATCCTTGGCCCAAGGGGTGTTCTCCGCATCGAACGCATAGAGTTCCGTCCGATCGAAGTCGAACTTGCGATCCAGCAGCTCGAGGGCGTAGGCGACCCGCTCGTCGACCCGCATGCGATAGACGCGGAACACGTCGAAGGCCACGTCCAGCTCGCCGCGACGCAGATTCTCGTCGAAACGACGTGCGCCATTCTCGAAGCGCTCGACGTCGTGCGCCAGGAAAAAGGCTCGGTTGGGATCCAGGTCGTCCAGATAGCGCGCGAGCACGGCCCTGGCGAAATCCCTGTCCAGCGTCACCTTGCGGTAGTGATAACGCTCCAGCACCTTGTTGATGACGATGGCCGCCTTGGTCTGACCCGGGTTCGGAAACAGCTCCGACAGCGGAACCGTATGGGGGGTCGCCAGAGACGCCGTCGCGAACAGGCAGAGGGTGATGGCCAGCGAAGTGAGAGAAAGGCGCTGTCTCATGGTCGGTACTCGTATTCGGTCTCTGGATCCAGCGGAAGGAGACGCGGTCGGCCAAGGCCGAAGGGGTCTCGAAGGGATCGGTTCGGGCCCGTGCCGGCCCGGACTGGATGGTCCGACCGCGTCACTGGGCCGCACAGCAGGAACACTAGGGGCTAACCCGCGAATGAACAAGAATTGTACACGCGATCAGGTCTTGTAGACCTTACGACGATAGAGATCCGTGCGCCGGCTCACGACCCGGTCGACGAACAGCAGACCGTCCAGATGATCGAGCTCGTGCTGCACCGCGCGCGCCTCGAAGCCCTCCATGTCGTATTGGTGCTCCTGCCCCTCGGGATCCTGGGTCTTGAGCCGGATATGGGTCGCCCGAATCACGTTGCCCGTGTAGTCGGGCACGGACAGACAGCCCTCGCGCCCCATGGCATATCCCTCCCAGTGCACGATCTCCGGATTCACCAGAATCAGATGGCCGTGATTCGGTGTCTTGGGACGACTGGAAAGATCGATGATGACGATACGCTGGAAGCGCCCGACCTGGGGCGCCGCGATCCCGACCGCGGCGGGCCCGGCCTGGCGGGTCTCCTCGAGGTCGGCGACGAAGGCGCGGAACTCGTCGTCGAAGCGCTCGACCGGCTCGGAAACCGTCTTGAGACGCGGGTCGGGTAGTTTCAGTATGTCCAGGATAGCCATCGATCAACCGATCATCACATCGACGGGAGAGACATCCACCGAGACCCCGCTCTCGCTCAAGGGCGCCAGGGCGCCTTGAACCGCCTCCAGCGTCGCGTCGCAATAGCCCTGGATGTTCATGATGTAAATGGGACGGTCCCGATCGCCCGCCACGTCGGACTCGAGCTCCAGGATATTGAAACCCTGTTCGGCCAGGGTCCGGGTCACCTCGGCGACGATCCCGGCCCGATCCGCGCCCGCGACCCGCACCTGCAGGTTCGGCAGCAGGTGCTGATGCAGCCCGCCGCGCAGCGGATCCAGATGCAGACGCAGCCCCATCTCCTCGGCGGCCGGCTTCAGCGCCTCCAGGATCTCGTCCGGGGATCGCTCGCCGCCGACCATGAGCATGATGGTGAAGTTGCCGCCGAGACGGATCATGGATGCCTCGCCCAGGTTGCAGCCGAGCTGGTAGAGCACCCGGGTGAGCTGGGCCACGATGCCGGGCCGGTCGGCTCCGACCAGGGTCAACATGTTCCAATCGGACATGGATTCGGATATCTCCATTGCTAGTGTTCTTGGGCGAGCCAGATGAGGCTCGCCATTCGACCGGTCGTACCGTCGCGGCGGTAGGAAAAGAACCGCCCCGGCTGGGAATGGGTGCAGTCGCCGCCGCCGAAGACGCGCCGCACACCGAGCCGGGCGAGACGCTGCCTGGCCAGGGTGAAGAGATCGGCGAACCAGCGCCCCTCGCGGTCGCCCGGCCGAAAGGCCCCGCCGGCCATCGGATCGATCGCGACGAAGGCATCGCGCACCTCGGCCCCGACCTCGAAGGCATCCGGGCCGATCGCCGGCCCGAGCCACACCATCAGACGGTCCGGCTCCAGACACAGGGAGGCGACCGCGGATTCGATCACCCCACCGGCCAGCCCGCGCCAGCCGGCATGTACCGCCGCCACGCGAGTCCCGCGGTCGTCGCAGATCAGCAGCGGCAGACAGTCCGCGGTCATGACCACGCACACAGGCCCCGGCCGCGTCGCCAGGGAGGCGTCGGCATCGGCCCGGCCCGCCTCGGCATCGACCACCCGACAGCCATGCATCTGAGTCAGCCAGCAGGGCTCATGCGGCAGACCGAGATGCGCGACGAGGCTGCGTCGATTGTGCGCGACGTCAGCCGGATCGTCGTCCACATGGTCGGCCAGATTGAGGCTCGCAAAGGGTCCTCGACTGACACCGCCGCCCCGGGTGGTCGAGACGGCGCGGACCCGCTCGGGCGCGGGCCAATCGGGAACGATCGGATTCATGGCGAAGGCTCCTGCCGGAACAGCGTCAGGAGCGCATCGAGATCGGTCGCCATCGGCACCTCCCACTCCATCGGCTCGCCGGTCGCCGGATGAATCAGCCCCAGGCGCAAGGCATGAAGGGCCTGACGCGGGAAAGACTGGATCGCCGCGGCGAGCTCCGGGCCGCAGCCCTTGGGTGGACGCGGTCGCGCACCATAGGTACGGTCGCCAACGAGAGGATGATGGACGTGAGTCATGTGCACGCGTATTTGATGGGTACGACCCGTCTCCAGTTCCACACCCAGCAGACTGTGCCCCGGATAACGCTCGAGCACCTGATAGTGCGTGACCGCCGGCCGGCCGCCGCTCACCACCGCCATCTTGGTCCGGTGCTGTGGATGCCGGCCGATCGGGGCCTCGATACGCCCGCCGGCCACCAGCTCGCCGAGCACCAGGGCGCGATATTCGCGGTGCACGCTGCGCTGCTGGAGCTGCTCGACCAGCGACTTGTGTGCCATCAGCGTCTTGGCCACCACCAGCAGGCCGGTCGTATCCTTGTCCAGCCGATGCACGATGCCGGCCCGGGGCACGGCGGCCAGCGCCGGCACATGATGGAGCAAGGCGTTGAGCAGGGTCCCGTCGGGATTGCCGGCCGCCGGATGGACCACCAGCCCGGCCGGCTTGTCGATGACCAGGATCTCCTCGTCCTCGTACACCAGATCCAGCGCGATGTCCTGGGCGACGAACGCCTGCTCCAGCGCGCAGACGGCCTCGATCCGGATCGACTCGCCGCCCCAGACCTTGTCGCGACAGCGTCCGGAGGCATCGTCGACCAGCACCTGGCCGGCCTCGATCCACTGCTGGAGCCGGCTGCGGGAGAATTCGGGGAGCAAGGTCGCCAGGGCCTGATCGAGCCGCCGTCCGGCGAGCGCCGGATCGACCTGGAACGAACGGCGAACGAGCCTGTCTGTCGCCTGCGTCATCTGTGGGTCACGCGGCGGATTCGAGGCCGCACACCGTCGCCCGGCCCCGCGCCGCTCATTCGTCCTTCGGGTATACTGCGAGACAATTTGAAAAGGTATTCGAACATGCCACGAACGTTAACACGACTGACCCTGCTGTTGCTCGTCGTCACGCTCGCAGGATGCGGTGTCTTCGGCAAGGAGATCGACGAAACCGAGGGCTGGAGTGCGTCCAAGCTCTATTCCGAGGCCGCCTCCGAGCTGGACTCGGGAAGCTACGAGCGCGCCATCGAGCTCTACGAGAAACTCGAGGCACGCTATCCCTTCGGCCGCTACGCCATGCAGGCGCAGCTCGACGTCGCCTATGCCCATTACCGCAACGACGATCCCGAGGACGCCATCTCCGCGGCGGACCGCTTCATCAAGCTCTACCCGCAGAACCCCTATGTCGACTACGCCTATTATCTGAAAGGCATCGTCAACTACAACCGCAGCATCGGCTTCCTCGACCGCTTCATCCCGACGGATGCCTCCCAGCGCGACCCGGGCTCGGCCATGGATGCCTTCACCGACTTCTCGGTGCTGGTGGAGCGGTTTCCCGACAGCAAATACGCCAAGGACGCGCGCCAGCGCATGGTCTATCTGCGCAACAACCTCGCCCACAACGAGGTCCACGTCGCCCGCTACTACATGAAGCGAGGGGCCTACGTGGCGGCCGCGAACCGGGCCAACTACGTCATCGAGCACTTCCAGCGCACCAGCGCGGTGGACGACGCACTGGAGGTGCTGATCGACGCCTACGATGCGCTCGACAAGAAGGACCTGGCAGAGGACGCCAAACGGGTGCTGGAACTCAATCGCCAGGCCGGACGCTTCGTCCCGGACGAGCCAGAGCCGGACAAAGCCGATCTGGCACGCAAGCTGTGGGACTATCTGAGCCTCGACGAGAACTAGCCTGGAGCCGGCCCCGTCGGCTGACGCAGCCAAGCCGCCTGAACTCCCCGCATCCAGCGATTCGGTCCGCATAGCGGACCCTAGAGTCCACGCCTCGGTAGGGCCCGCTGTGCGGACCGAACCTCCATTCAGACGGCCTATCAGGCCCGACGAATCGACCGGCGAAATCCGACGAGGATCAGATCGCCGCCTCGTCCTCTTCGCCGGTACGAATCCGCACCACGCGCTGGACGTCGGAGACGAAGATCTTGCCGTCGCCGATCTTGCCGGTGCGCGCCGCGGTGGTAATGGCGGCGATGCAGCCTTCCACCTGGTCGTCGGCGAGAATCAGCTCGATCTTCACCTTCGGCAGGAAGTCGACCACGTATTCAGCGCCGCGATAGAGCTCGGTGTGGCCCTTTTGACGGCCGAAGCCCTTGACCTCGATGGCGGTCATGCCGGTGATGCCGGCGGCGGACAACGCCTCACGCACATCGTCCAGCTTGAAGGGCTTGATGATCGCTTCGACCTTTTTCATGAATCTCTCCGTTCAGGGTCACGGCTATATTGAGTTGGAAGTATATGTTCGGGACCGACCGATGAACAGCGCCGCAAGGACACAGGCTCAGAAGCCGCTGGTGATCGGGTAGCGCCGATCGCGCCCGAACGCCCGTTTGGAGATCCGCACTCCGGGCGGCGCCTGACGGCGCTTGTACTCGTTGCGGTCCACCAGGCGGGCGACCCGACGCACGACATCGGAAGGATAGCCCCGGGCGACGATCGCTTCGACCCCTTCGTCCTCCTCGATGTAGAGGCGCAGGATGTCGTCGAGCGTCTCGTAAGGGGGAAGACTGTCCTGATCGGTCTGATCGGGTCTCAGTTCGGCCGAGGGCGCTCGGGTCAGAACGCGCTCGGGGATCACCTCACCGAGCCGGTTGCGGTATCGCGCCAGCCGGTAGACCAGCATCTTGGGCACGTCCTTGATGGGCGCGAAACCACCGGCCATATCGCCATAGAGAGTCGCGTAGCCGACCGACATCTCGCTCTTGTTGCCGGTGGTGAGCAGGATGCGACCGCTCTTGTTGCTGATGGCCATGAGGATGATGCCGCGGCAGCGTGCCTGGATGTTCTCCTCGGTGACATCCACCGGCTGACCGGCGAACGCCGGCTCGAGCATCTCGAGAAAGGTCCGAAAGGCCGGTTCGATGGCGATGGTTCGGGACGCGACACCGAGCCTTTCGGCCTCCTCCAGGGCGTCCTCGTTGCTCATGCCGGCCGTATAGCGCGAGGGCATCAGCACCACCTCGACGCGATCGGCGCCAAGGGCGTCCACGGCGATCGCCAGGGTCAGAGCCGAATCGATTCCGCCGGACAGGCCCAGCACGGCGCCCTTGAAACCGTTCTTGCGCACATAGTCGCGCACGCCGAGCACCAGCGCCTGATAGACGACCGCATCCGGATCGAGCGGGGACGGCTCCTCGTCGGGCCCGGGCAGTACCCGGACGCCGGTCTCGTCGCCCTCGATCTCGATACCGAGATCGCACTCGACGAAGGCGGGCGCGCGACGCACCACGCGACCGTCCCGATCGACCGCGAACGAGGCCCCATCGAACACCAGCTCGTCCTGACCGCCGACCAGATTGGCATAGAGGATCGGCAGGCCATGATCGCGGGCGCGCCGCCCGAGCAGCGTCTCGCGCTCCTGAGGCTTGCCGGCGTGGAATGGCGAGGCGTTGATGTTCAAGAGGACCTGCGCCCCCGCCTCGGCCGCCTGCCCGGCCGGCCCGTCCTGCCAGATATCCTCGCAGACGGTCAGACCGAAGCGCAGCCCGCGATGCTCGAAGACAGTGGCCGTCGAGCCGGGCATGAAATAGCGCTTCTCGTCGAAGACGCTGTAGTTCGGCAGATGCTGCTTGGCGTACTCGGCGACCAGCTCGCCGTCGCGCCAAACTCCGGCCACGTTGAAGAGCCCCCCGACCGCCGCGCGCGGATAGCCGAGCACCAGGGCGATCCCAAAGCTCTCGGCCGAGATGCGCTCCAGGGCCGACTCGACACGCCGCATGAATTCGGGCCTCAGCAGCAGATCCTCCGGGGGATAGCCGGTGAGGACGAGCTCGGGAAACAGCACCATATGGGCGCCCGCCTCGCGCGCCACGCCTGCGGCGGCGATCACGCGCTCCGCGTTGCCGGCCACGTCACCGACCAATGGGTTGATCTGCGCGATCTGGATACGACAGCCCACGCTCTTTGACTCCCGAAATGAAGTGAGGACATCGAGGCCACCGGAGGGCCGTTCAAGCCCTCGAGGACCGGTTCAGTTGGACAGCAGCTCGGCCATGCGCGCCCCCATCATCGCCGGAGAGCGCACCGTGGCTACCCCGGCCGACTCCAGTGCCGCGTACTTGCCGTCGGCGGTTCCGCCACCACCGGTCACGATAGCGCCGGCATGGCCCATCCGCTTGCCGGCCGGGGCCGTGACCCCGGCGATATAGGCCACCACCGGCTTGGTCATGTGCCCCTGAATGAACTCCGCCGCCGCCTCCTCGGCCGCCCCCCCGATCTCGCCGACCAGGATGACGCCCCGGGTCTGATCGTCGGCCTCGAAACGCTCGAGACAGTCGACGAAGTCCAGGCCCTGGATCGGATCGCCGCCGATGCCGATGCAGGTGCTCTGCCCCAGGCCGACGGCGGTCGTCTGGAACACGGCCTCGTAGGTCAGGGTCCCCGAGCGCGAGACGATACCGATACGGCCCGGCCGATGGATGCCTCCGGGCATGATACCGATCTTGCAGGCGCCCGGGGTGATGATGCCCGGACAATTGGGTCCGATGAGCACCGAATCGGACCCGGCCAGCGCCGCCTTGACGCGCAGCATGTCGAGGACCGGAATGCCCTCGGTGATGCAGACGATGACGCCGATGCCGGCATCGGCGGCCTCGAGGACGGCGTCCGCCGCGTAGGGCGCCGGAACGTAGATCATGGTGGCATCGGCGCCCGTCTCCGTCACCGCATCCCGAACCGTGTCGAAGACGGGCCGATCCAGATGCCGCTGACCGCCCTTTCCGGGCGTCACGCCGCCGACCAGATTGGTGCCATAGGCGATCGCCTGCTCGCTGTGAAAGGTCCCCTGCCTACCGGTGAACCCCTGGCAGATCAGACGCGTCTCATGACCGACCAGAACGCTCATGCCACACCCTCCGCCGACGCCAGCCCTCGACTCGCGGCCGCGACCGCCTTGTCGGCCGCCTCGCCCAGACTGCTCGCGGTCGCCACCGGGAGACCGCTCTCGGCCAGCATCCGCAATCCCTGCTCGGCATTGGTACCCTCGAGCCGCACCACCACGGGAACGCCGACCCGCACCTCGCGCACGGCCTGGATGATGCCCTCGGCGATCAGGTCGCAGCGCACGATGCCGCCGAAGATGTTGACCAAGACCGCCTCGACCTTGGGGTCGGAGAGGATCAGCTTGAACGCCTCGGCCACCCGCGCCGCCGTGGCCCCGCCGCCGACGTCGAGAAAGTTCGCCGGGGCTCCTCCATGCAGCTTGACCAGATCCATGGTGGCCATGGCCAGACCTGCCCCATTGACCATGCAGCCGATGTTGCCGTCGAGACTGATGTAGTTGAGATCGTGCATGCGTGCCTCGGCCTCGCGCGAATCCTCCTGCGTCGGATCGCGCAGCTCAGCCAGCCGGCGCTGACGGTAGAGGGCATTGTCGTCCAGGTTCACCTTGGCATCCAGCGCGACCAGATCGCCGGCGGCCGTCACGACCAGCGGATTGATCTCGACCAGGCTGGCGTCCGAGTCGTTGAAGAGACGGTAGAGTCCCTCCATGAGGCCCCCGAGCGCCTTGATCTGCCCCCCCTCCAGCCCCAGACCGAAACCGAGACGCCGAACCTGATAGGGCTGCAGCCCGACGGCCGGGTGCACCCGAACGAGCAGAATGCGCTCGGGCATCTCGGCGGCAACCCTCTCGATGTCCATCCCGCCGGACGCCGAGGCCATGAACAGATAGCGCTCCGATGCACGCTCCACCAGGAGGCTCAGATAGAGCTCGCGCGCGATCTCGGTCGGCTCCTCGACCAGCAGCGACTCGACCGGCAGCCCCTCCGCGCCGCTCTGATACGTGACCAGACGGCGCCCCAGCAGACGGTCCGCGGCGCCCGAAACCTCCTCGGCCCGATTGGCGACGACCACGCCGCCGGCCTTGCCGCGTCCGCCCGAATACACCTGCGCCTTGATCACCCAGCGCGAGCCGCCGAGCGCCTCGCATGCCGCAAGCGCCTCGCCCGGGGTGCGCGCCAGAATGCCGCGCGGAACAGGAATTTGATGGGCCCGAAACAGCTCTTTCGCCTGATACTCGTGTAGATTCATCCGTTTGCCTGAGGTCGCACCACTCCGCGCCACACGTGCCCTCGACCGGCACTACTTGGAAAACCGACGCGAAGCGGCCAATTAGCCTGAGTTGGCTAATTCTGGTCTAATTCGAACTCGCTTGCCAAAAGAACAATCGACGTCAGGTAACTCGGCCAGGATGAAGAGGAACGGACTCGAGGTCGACCGCGACCGGATCCCGCCCGCTGAAACGGACCCTGAGCCATCCAAGGCCGATCCGTCGCAGGGACCTGCCCGACCGGAAGGACGCTACCCGAACTGGACCGCCTTGCGCTGGCTGTTCCTGTTCCGTCTGCTGATCGTCGTCGGCCTGATCCTCAATTTCTCCCCCGCCAATCCGACCCTGTCGTCGACCAAATCGGACCCGCAGTGGGCCTGGGACATCCTTGTCGTCTACGGCCTGCTGGTCCTGCTGAGCGGCTTCGGCCTCTCGATGCACCGCCCGCGCCCGGAGAACCAGGTCCAGATCGCCATCTTCATCGACATCCTCGTCTTCACGCTGCTGATGCAGGCCGCGGGCGGAATCACCAGCGGGCTCGGCATTCTGCTCGCGGTGGCGGTGGCCGCCGGAGCGCTCATGCTGGAGGGCAAGCTGTCCCTGCTGTTCGCAGCCCTGGCCTCGATCGCCGTCATCACCCAGCAGCTCTATGCCCTGCTCGCCAGCGATCAGCAGACGATCTCATTCACCCATGCCGGGCTGCTCGGACTGCTCTTCTTCGCCGTCGCGCTGCTCTCCCACGTGCTCTATCGGCGCGTGCGCTCCGCGGAGGAACTGGCGGCCCGCCGTCAGGTCGACATCGACGACCTCTCCAAGCTCAACGATTTCATCATCCAGAGCATCAATACAGGAATCCTGGTGGCCGACGGCGATCGCCATTTGCGCCTGATGAATCAGGCGGCTCGGGAACTGCTCGGCGTGCGCCGCTTCCGCACCGGCGTCGCCCTGAGCAAGCTGTCGCCAGAGCTCTGCCACTGGCTGATGGAACGGGTCAGTTCGAACGATCCATCCGATGGATCGCTGCACATCGGCAACCGTCAGATCAACGCATCGCTCAGATTGCTGGGGGACTATCGCGCGAGCGGCGTCATCCTCTATCTGCGCGACACCCAAGAGATCGCCCGCGAGATCCAACAAGGCAAGCTGGCCTCGCTCGGCACGCTCACGGCCAGCATCGCCCACAACATCCGCAATCCATTGAGTGCCATCACCCATGCCAGTCAGCTGATCGCCGAGGATCCGAGCCTCTCCGGCGACAACCACCACCTGACCGAGATCATCCGGCGCAACGGCGCCCGCATCGAGGAAACGGTGCAGAGCATCCTGCAACTCTCGCGCCGCCAGGAGATAGAGCCCTGCCCCATCGATCTGGAGATCTGGGTGCAGCACTTCGCCGCCGAATTCCGCGAATCGCACGCACTCGACGAGGAGCGCTGCGCCATCGAACCGACGAAGGAAGCCGTCAGGGTGGAGGCGGATGCGCGTCATCTGCACCAGATTCTCGCCAACCTCGCCGAGAACAGTCTCATCCACGGGCGTCTCGACGGCCAGCCGCCCCGGATCCGCCTGCGCTTGCGGACCGATCCCCAGCAGGGCAACCCCATCCTCGAACTCCAGGACGCGGGTCCCGGCATCGACGCGACCACAGCCAAGGAGATCTTCAATCCATTCTTCACCACCAAATCTCAGGGCACCGGTCTCGGGCTCTACATCGCCCGCGAGCTGGCCGAATCCAACGGCATCCGCATCAGCCATCACCCGGTCGCGCCTCACGGAAGCTGCTTCAGACTGACCTTCCCTCCGACATGAACGGTTCCATCGACTTCCAGTCGGGCCTGCACAGGCGCTATCCTTCGACCTGCACCGGCATGCACCGAGACGCTCTCGGCGATGTCCCGCCCGCTCGTCTCTCCCCTCTCCAAGGCTGCCGCCGCTCAGCAACAAGGCATGGACACCCATGAACAAGGCTCAGGCACTCGTCGTCGACGACGAGCCCGACATCCTCGATCTGATCGAGATCACACTCGGACGCATGGACGTGCAGGTCCGCACGGCGCTCACGCTCGCCGACGCCATCCGCACGCTGCAGCAAGGCCGCTTCGACCTCTGTCTGACCGACATGAACCTGCCCGACGGATCGGGCTTCGATCTGCTGCACCACATCGCCGAGCATCGCCCGGATCTGCCGGTGGCCATGATCACCGCACACGGCAGCCTGGAATCGGCGGTCGCGGCCATGAAAGCCGGAGCCTTCGATTTCGTCCCCAAGCCGGTCGACCTCAAGCAGCTCCGCACCCTGGTCGGCTCGGCGCTCAAGCTGCGCGGTCCGCTGGCGACGAGCAACGAACGCGACCGGATGCAGGCCCGTCTGCTCGGCGACTCGGCCGCGATGGAGCAGATCCGGCGCCTGATCGCCAAGCTCGCCCGCAACCAGGCCCCGGTCTTCATCACCGGCGAGAGCGGAACCGGCAAGGAACTGGCGGCCCGGCTCATCCATTCGCAGGGACCGCGCGGAGAGGCGCCCTTCGTCGCCGTCAACTGCGGCGCCATCCCCCAGGATCTGGTCGAGAGCGAACTCTTCGGCCACAAGAAGGGCAGCTTCACCGGCGCGGTCGGCGACAAGGAGGGTCTGTTCCGGGCCGCGGAGGGCGGCACCCTCTTTCTCGACGAGATCGCCGACCTCCCGCTTCCGGCGCAGGTCAAGCTGTTGCGCGCCATCCAGGAGAAATGCGTGAGGCCCGTCGGGGCATCCCGCGAGGTACCGGTGAACGTGCGCATCATCAGCGCCAGCCATCGCGACCTCACGACCGAGGTCGACAAGGGGCGTTTTCGGCAGGATCTCTTCTATCGGATCAACGTCATCGAGCTGCGTATGCCGGCACTGCGCGAGCGACCCCAGGACATTCCTCTGCTCGCCGACCACCTGCTCAATCAGCTCGCCAGATCCCAGCCCGGGGTCGAGGTGGCCCGGATGAGGCTCGCACCAGCGGCGATCGAGGCGCTCAAGCGTCACCCCTTCCCGGGAAACGTGCGCGAGCTGGAGAACATCCTCGAGCGCGCGACGGCGCTCTGCGAATCCAGCCGGATCGAGGTCGAGGACCTCTATCTCAGCAAGACCGAGTGCCAACCGACCGTCGAGGAAGGCATGGACGAACGCCTTCCCCTGGAGGATTATCTCGGCGAGATCGAACGGCGCGCCATCCTCAACGCCCTGGAAGAAACCCATTGGAACCGCACGGCCGCGGCCAGAAAATTGGGGATGACGCTGAGGTCGCTGCGCTACCGTCTGTCCAAGCTCGGGATCGAGTGACGGCGCCCCGGCCCCTCCTCGACCGATCGAGTCGTCCAACCCGTCGCGCTCGCCCGCGACACCCCACCGAGGATCAATCAAAGTGTCAGAGATGTCCCCGGCCCCGAGCGCGGCCGGTCAGGGGCGCGATCCCTTCGTCACCTGGGTCCGCCAAGCCACCCCTTACATCCATGCCCACCGTGGCCGTACCTTCGTCATCGCCTTCGGCGGCGAGGCGGTCGCCGACGCGGCCTTTCCCGAGCTGGTTCACGATATCGCCCTGCTGCACGGGCTGGGCATCCGGCTGGTGCTCGTTCACGGCGCCAGGCCCCAGATCGAGGAGCGTCTCAAGGGGGACGGCGCCGAGCTGCGCTACGTCAACGGGCTGCGCGTCACCGACGACCGAGCGCTCGCCTGCGTCAAGGAGGCTGCCGGCTTCGTCCGGGTCGAGATCGAGGCGCTGCTCTCGCTCGGACTGGCCAACTCGCCCATGGCCGGCGTGCGCATCCCGGTCGTGTCGGGCAATTTCGTCACCGCCCGCCCGCAAGGCGTCATCGACGGGATCGACTATCGGCATACCGGCTCGGTGCGCCGCGTCGACCAGCGCACGCTCAGGGCCATTCTCGACCAGGGCAACGTCGCCCTCATGCCCCCGCTCGGCTATTCGCCCACCGGAGAGGTCTTCAACCTGAGCGCGGCCGACGTCGCCTGCAGCACGGCCGCCGCGCTCGGGGCCGACAAGCTCATCTTCCTGACCGAGCAAGGCGATAGCGAGTCGTCGCCGCAGCTGCCGCCCAATCTGCTCACCAGCGAGGTCGATCAGCTGCTCGCCAGCGAGCACGGCCTGCACGAGGAGATCGTCACTTGTCTGCGCGCCGGTGCGGACGCCTGCCGCACCGGGGTACGCCGCGTGCATCTGGTCGGGCGCCGAACCGACGGCGCCCTGCTGCGCGAACTGCTGACCCACGACGGGAGCGGAACCCTCATCTCGGCGGAGCCCTACGAGGAGCTGCGCCCGGCCCGGATCGACGACGTCACCGGCATCCTGGAACTGCTGCGCCCGCTCGAGGAGCGCGGCGTGCTGGTGCGCCGATCGCGCGAGCGACTGGAGACCGAGATCGACCGCTTCACGCTCATCGAGCGCGACGGACTCATCACCGCCTGCGCGGCGCTCTATCCCTATCCGGACGACGGGACGGCCGAACTCGCCTGCCTGGCCGTGCACCTGGACTACCGGGGCGGCCGACGCGGCGACCGGCTGCTGGAACACATGGAGACCCGGGCACGATCGAAAGGGATCGGGAATCTCTTCGTGCTCACCACCCAAACCGCGCACTGGTTCCTGGAGCGCGGCTTCCAGACGGCCGGACCGGACGCACTGCCGATGGAGAAGCAAGCACTCTACAACTTCCAGCGGAATTCCAAGGTATTCATCAAACGACTCTGAGGCGGACATCGAGACGCCACCGTCCGCCCCTATCGACGACGCCGCCCGCAAGATCCGGAAGGCCGTTCGCGCCCGTCCTTGCCCAATGAACCACGCCGACGACCAAACATGCCCGCATCCATCACCCTGAAGCGCCGGAACCCCCTCGCGCACCCGACGATCTGGTTCCTGCTCCTGGCCTGCTCGCTCCTGCCGCCCTCCCCCGGCAGCGCCCAGACGCCCCGGGGCGCGAGCCTCGACACCGCCGTATCCCCCCTGCCCTCGGCCACCCAGTTCGCCGCCAAGCTGGCCGAACTCGATGCCACGACCGGCATGGACGAAAGCCTCAAGTCCAGCCTGACCGAGAACTACCGGCGCGCCCAGTCGAACCTCGAGGATGCCGCCAATTTCGATGCCAAGGCCAGCGAATTCGCCCGATCGCTCAAGACCGCACCCAGGGAGACCGACGCCACGCTGGCCGAACTGGAACGACTCAAGACGCGCACGCGCTCACCGGCCGACGACCTGCCCAAGACACTGGACACCGAGGAGATCCAGCAACGCCAGAACAAGGTCATGGCCGACGTCGCCCTGGAGGAGGCGCGGGCCAGCGAGTTCGAGAAGATGGCCGATACCATCTCGAGTCGGCCGACCACGGCCAGGCAGCGGCTGATCGAGGTCAAGCAGACCCTCGATCAGATCGAGGACGAGCTCAAGCAGCCGCCGGTCTCCGACGAAAGCCCCGAACTCGCCCAGGCACGGCGCTGGGTCGTCGAGACCCAGCGCAAGACGCTCTGGTCGGAAGGCAAGATGCTCGAGCAGGAGCTGCTGAGCCAGCCCGTCCGCGAGGCCCTGTTCAAGGCGAAACGCGACCTGGCGAGCCAGAAGCTGGAGGATTTCAAGGCCAGGCAGCGCCAGCTGGAGGAGATGCAGAGCAAGCGCCGCCAGGCCGCCGCCGAGGCGGCACAGCAGGCCTCCGAGCAGGCACAGCGAGAAGCCGAGGACAAGCACCCGCTGGTACGCTCGCTCACCCAGCAGAACGCCGAGATCAGCGACTCGCTGTCATCCCTGACCAAGGGGCTCGACGGATTCAGCGCCAAGCTCGCCAACATCGAGGCGGAACGCAAGCGCATCGAGGAGGATTTCCGCGGCGCCAAGCAGCGGCTGGAGGCGGTGGGTCTCAGCAAGGCGCTGGGACAGGTTCTGCTCGATCGGCGCAACCAGCTGCCCGATCTGCGCCAGTATCGCGACGACATCGAATCCCGCGAGGACCAGATCGCCGATGCCACGCTGAGTCAGATCCGCTACCGCGAGGAAGAGCGTCAGCTGAGAGACCTCGATCGCTACATCCGCGAACTGACGGCGCACGAGAAATCCGCCCAGCAGCCCCTGGTGCGCAAGCAGCTGAGGGAGACCCTGACCCAGCGCAAGCGTCTGATCGGCCAGGCGCTGGATATCGAGGAGGACTACATCCGTCAGCTCGGCGAGCTCAATTACGCCGCCGAACAGGTCATCATGATCGCGACCAACTACGACGACTTCCTCGCCGAGCGGCTGCTCTGGGTCCGCAGCTCCCCTGCCGTGGGGCTGGACACGCTCATCAACCTCCCGGCGGCGATCGCCTGGCTCGTCTCCCCGGATGGCTGGACCGAGATCGCGCGGACCCTCACCGAGCGCAATCGGCATGCCTTCCTGTTCTGGCTCGGCATCGGCGGCTCGCTCCTCCTCTACTGGAGGGTCCCGAGCCTCAAACGTCGCATTCGCGGGCTCTCCGAACCCCTGCGGCGCATCCGCACCGATCGCTTCCGCTACACCCTGCAGGCCATCGGGCTCAGCCTGCTCGCCTCACTGCCGCTGCCGCTCCTGAGCTGGTCGCTGGGACAGCAACTGGTCTCCTCGGCCAGCTCCACCCCATTCGCGCGCGACTTCGGAACCGCCTTCACCGAGGTCGCCTTCGGGCTCTACTGTTTGCTCGCCTTCCGCATGCTCTGCATGAACGGCGGCGTCGCCGACCGTCACTTCCGCTGGAGCGGCGAGAACCTCCAGCGCATCCGCCGCCATTTCAACTGGTTCAGCATCTTCATCATCCCGGTCTCGCTCATCGCCGTCGCGGTCAGCAACCACAACGACCCGGCCTACAACAGCAGCCTCGCCCGGCTCGCGCTGATCGCCGACATGATCGGCTTCGCGGTCTTCTACGGCCTGCTGCTCAGCCCCGAGCGCGGCATCCTGAAATCGCTCATCGACGAGCATCCGGAGGGCTGGATCAACCGTCTGCGCCATATCTGGCGCCCGCTCATCGTCGGCTCGCCGCTGGCCCTGGCCGCCCTGGCGCTGTTCGGCTACGTCTACACCGCCGTGATCCTCTTCCAGTCGCTGGTGTACCAGACCTGGTTCGCTCTGGGCCTGATCCTGCTGCACCAGTCGATCGTGCGCTGGCTCATCCTCACCCGGCGCCGGCTCGCGCTGCAGGCCGCGCTCGAGCGCCAAGCCGCCCGTCGCGCCCAGGCCGAGACCGAGCGCCCCGAGTCCAGTCCGGCCTCCGAGGTTCAGGGCTTCGAGGAGCCCGAGCCGGACCTGGCGGCCCTGGACGAGCAGACCCGCCGGCTCATCAACGCCTCCGTCTTCATCGGCGCACTCATGGGACTCTGGCTGGCCTGGTCGGACGTGCTGCCGGCCTTCAACCTGTTCGAGCGGATCGAGCTCTGGCACTACAGCGGCGTGATCAACGGCACCGAGCGTCTGATTCCGGTGACGGCAGCCGACGTCGGACTGGTCATGGTGATCATCTTCGTGGCGACCATCGCGGCCAAAAACCTGCCGGCCCTGCTCGAGATCATGCTGCTGCAGAACTCGGCGGTTTCGGCCGGGGCCCGCTATGCGATCAAGACATTGTCGAGCTATTCCATCACCGCCATCGCCTTCCTGCTCGTCTTCAGCACCCTGGGGCTGAGCTGGTCGCAGGTCCAGTGGCTGGTGGCGGCCCTGAGCGTCGGCATCGGCTTCGGACTCCAGGAGATCGTCGCCAACTTCATCAGCGGCCTCATCATCCTCTTCGAGCGTCCGGTCCGTGTCGGCGACATCGTCACCATCGACGGCACCACGGGCGTCGTGACCAATATCCGTATCCGGGCCACGACCATCCGCAACTGGGACAAGCAGGAACTGCTGGTTCCCAACAAGGAGTTCATCACCGGCCGTCTGCTCAACTGGAGCCTGACCGACCAGCAGAACCGCATCACCATCCCGGTCGGAGTGGAATACGGCTGCGACACCAAGAAGGCCCTGGCGATCCTGACCCAGATCGCTGACGAGCACGAGCAGGTCCTCAAGGATCCTGCGCCTCTGGTCAGCTTCGAGTCATTCGGCGACAACGCGCTGACGCTCTTCATGCGCTGCTATCTGAATTCGCTGGACGGACGCATCGGGATCATCAGCGATCTCCACCAGGCGATCTACGACCGCTTCAACGCCGCCGGTATCGGGATCGCCTTCCCGCAGCGGGACGTGCATCTCTCGACGAACTCGCCGCTGGAAATCCGGCTGCAGCGCGCGAGACGCCAGGACATGAACACGACCGAACAGGCGACCACCTGAATTCAGGAGTGATCGAAGGCGCGATCAGCCGAGGGAGCGAGCCTGGAATGACCCGCGATCCGGCGGCGCCGACGGCGCCGCCGTAGAGGCATCGGGTCGATCGTCGTGCCAATCGACCGTCTTCGGATCAATGCGTCCTTAGCCCAATTCGTCGAAGTCGGGATCATCGAGCAGCTCGCGCAAGCGCTTGAGTTCTCGCATGTGCTCGATACGTCGACGCACATCCAGGCTCGCCGCCTGGCTGGGAGGCTCCTGTGTCAGCAGGGGGGGCACGCGCTCGACGATCTCATCGCCATAACTGCTTTCGGGGTCCAGCATCTCCTCTACCTCGGAATGACATGGGTGACAAGCCTATCGATAGGCGGCCGTATAACCGAAATCGGCCGGACTGGGAAGACATCATTTTCGATTCTTACGATCGAATTTCCAGAGTGTGACCCGGGACACCGAACGAAGGACAGGGGCCGCCTGGGTGGCGCGCGGTTCAGAAACGGAAGGCGATCTGAGCGGCGACCAGATTCCAGTCCTTCACCTGACCGGGCAGATAGGGATTCTCGCGCGAAGAGAGGGTGAAGGTGCCGGAATGTCTCTGATATTCGAGACGCAGCATCCAATGCCGATCCAGGTCCCAGCGCAGACCCGCGGTCCAGATCTTGGAGTAGCCCATATGCGCGGGACCCTGTCCTCCGCCGACTCGTGACATGGCCTTGCCGCTACGGTCGGCGCGATCCGCGAAGCCTTCCTCGTATCGCATCATGAGCTCGATCCCGGGGCTCACGCGATAGGCCGCCTGAAGATAGTAGCCCTCCGCGGTCAATCTGCGATCCGGGTAGAGCGCCCCGAAATCGTGCCAGTCGATGGGCTCGCGCATCAATTCGGCGGACAGGGTCCAATCCTCGGCGTCGTATTGGATCGAGGCGATCCAATAGAGGATGTCGAATGAACCCGCCCCCAGGATCGGCGGCGCCGAGGTACGGGGATCGAAGTCGACCGACAGGGAGGCACCGCTGAAACCCAGCCTGAGCCGGTCGCCCGCCGTTGCGAACCAGAGGCTCCAGATCCAGCTGTCCGAACGCGATTCGACATCCCCGGGGAAGTCCCCGTTCAGATAGGCCCATTCGACGTTCTCATCGACCACGGCCCGTCCGTGCAGAACCGAAAGCGACAGACTGCCGAGCCCTGTATAGGCATCGCCGTACAGGACCAAACCGTCCGATGACAGCAGCAGATTGCGGACCTGGTCGAAATACACGACCTGAGGCATGAAGATACCGGGACGTGTGAAGGGCACGTCACGCGTCTCGTTGTAGAGACCGAGCGGATTCTTGATCCGTCCGACACGCAGCCCGAGACGATAATCCGGGGTCGCGGCCGCGCAATAGTCGAGCAGGGCATAATCGAGCGCCGGCTCTCCATCGTACATCTCGCCGGCACGCCGGGCCAGCAACTGCGCGGAGATCAGCAGAGTGGGCGCCGGCCGCAGCGAGACGTTGAGGCCCAGTTCGGAGAAATCGAACGAGGTGTGGGGACTGTCGCCGAAGAAGCGGTTGTCGCTCGTCTTGATTCCGGCAAGGCTGGCGAAACCATGGATCTGCAGATTGTCCCAGTAACCCGTTCCGTCCCCATCCCCGGCATCCGCGCGGACCGAGAGGAAGGGCCAGTTGATCAGGACTCCGATCAACAGGGCACGGTATAACACGTCAATGCACCTCGAGCGGACGCACCCGCCCGTCGTCGGGCTCGGAATGCGCATATCCGATCCCGCCGGCGGTCGAGGCCACGCGCTCGATCATCTCCTGCTCGCTTCCGACCAGTATCGGCGCCTGCCCCGTTCCCGAATACACCTGTCTGTCCCAGACACGTCTGAGCTGATAGGGATAGAGACCCAGCACCGACTTGACGAACTCTCGATGCAACAGGTTCGAATCCGGCAGCACGAAGACCTTCACCGGCATCCCGTTGGGCCAGAGCTGCAGACGCCCGGTGAAATAGAGCAGGGCCTCGTTGCGCGTCAGGGCGACATCGGGCAGGGAGCCATTGACGATGAGTTCCTGGGCCATCAGGGGCGCAGAACACAGATAAAGCGCCAGGAACAGTGGAACCAGGCACGGACTGCAGGGCTGCAGACGACCATCCCCCAGATGCCCCGGATCGCGACCGGAATGCCATGCATCGTCCCGGTCCTGTTTCGCGACGCGCTCCACGGTCATCGACACTCTCGTTTAAGTTGCGGCCAAGGATCATGAAGTCGCGATCGAAGATCAGGGCGAGCAACCGCGGAGACTTGGGGTGAACGGCCTCCCGCCCAGCGAACACGATGACAAGGCATCCATGATCGATCGAACGATCATCAGATTCTCACTATAGCCGGAGCGAGCCAAAGGGCAATAGCCTCCGCCAAGGGCCGAGCGGCCGGATTCTGGTACCATTCGCATCCGCCTCAAGTCTCCATTGCCGGTTTCCATGTCCATGCCTGAAGAATCCATCCAGGCGGCCGAAGACAGACTGCCCGAGATCGTGGCCGCAGTCGACCTCGGCTCCAACAGCTTCCATATGATCGTCGCCCGCATCGACCGGGGACACATGCAGGTCACCGACCGCCTCAAGGAGATGGTCAGGCTCGGCGAGGGTCTGACCGAGGACAAATCGCTCTCGCCCGAGGTCGCCGAGCGGGCGCTCGCCTGCCTGGAGCGTTTCGGCCAGCGTCTGCGCGAATTCCCTCCCGGCAGCGTCCGCGCCGTGGGTACCAATACGCTGCGCCAGATCCGTCCCGAATCCGAGTTCGTCGAACGCGCCGAGGCCGCGCTCGGACATCCGATCGACGTCATCGCCGGCCGCGAGGAGGCGCGTCTCATCTATCTCGGCGTCGCCCACGGTCTGGCGGCGGGAGCCGAACGACGCCTGGTGGTCGACATCGGCGGCGGCAGCACGGAGATCATCATCGGCCTGGGCTTCTCGCCACGGCTGCGCGAAAGCCTGCACATGGGCTGCGTCAGCATGTCGCAACGCCATTTCGCCGACGGGCGCATCACCGCCAAAGCCATGCACAAGGCCGAGCTGACCGGGGCGCTCGAGGTCAGACCGGTCCGCGAGCTGTTCCGGCGCGCACGCTGGCAGAAGGCGGTCGGAAGCTCGGGCACCATCCGCACCATCGCCTCGGTGGTCAAGGGCGAGGGCTGGTGCGACGACGGCATCTCGGCCGAATCGCTGTCCCGTCTGCGCGACGCGCTCGTCGAGACGGGCAAGCTCTCGTCGCTGAGCTTCAAGGGCCTCACGGACGAGCGCAAGCCGGTCTTCGCCGGTGGGGTCGCCGTGCTGCGTTCGGTATTCGAGTCGCTGGGGATCGAGCACATGCAGGTCTCGGACTATGCACTGCGCGAGGGCGTCATCTACGAGATGATGGGGCGTCATCAGCACGAGGACGTGCGCGAGCGCACCGTCGCCACCCTCTGCCGCCAATTCCAGATCGACCAGGAGCACGGCCAGCGCGTCCAGGCGACCGCCCGGGTGCTGCTGCGCCAGCTGACCGCCCCCTGGCAGCTGTTCGAGCCCGAGCATCAGCTCATGCTCTCCTGGGCCGCCAGGCTGCACGAGATCGGGGTCATGGTCGCCCACAGCCAATACCAGAAGCACGGCGCCTATCTGCTGCGCAACGCCGACCTGCCGGGCTTCACCCGCCAGGAGCAAAGCATGCTCGCCGCACTGGTGCTGGGCCACAGACGCAAGTTCCCGGTACAGGATTTCGCCAATCTTCCCGAGGGCGACCGCGAGCCGGCCCGCCGGCTCTGCGTCATCCTGCGCCTGGCTGTCCTCATGCACCGCGGCCGCTCGGCGGACAACAAGCCCAACCCGAACCTGGTCGCGGATGGCGACGAACTGCAGCTCGGTTTCCCGGACGACTGGCTGGCCCAGCATCCGCTCACCCAGCTCGAACTCGAACAGGAGGCCGAGCGCCTGTCGGCCGCGGGGATCCGGCTGAGCTTCGTATGACGCACGCCCAAACCATATGATTTTCCACATATCCTGATAGAATCCGGGGTCTCGCGAGGATCAGCCCCGCGAAGGCAAGACGGATTCCACACGGCCGGCGCCATCCAGGCGCCGGCCTTTCGCCGAAAGATTGGAGGATCAACCCATGGCTGCACTCTTTTCCGATGCTTGGATGAAACAGCTCAAGGACGCCTGGAACGCCGAACCAGAGGTCAGGGACACGCTCGCCGAGATCGATTTCAATTCGGTGATCTACTGCGGATTCAAGGACGAGGAGAACCCGCGCGGCGTCTTCGTCGTCGAGAAGGGCGAATGCGTCCGTGCCGGCGACTGGTCCGAAAGCGACCCGCCAGCGAATTGGGACATGCGCGCCGACATGAAGGACTGGCTGAAGTGGGTCGAGAACGGCATCGGCATGACCGGCATGGGTGCCGCCTTCATGACCGGCAAGCTCAAGTTCAAGGTCGGCGACTACAAGGCCATGATCAAGGATCCGCGCATGGCCAACCCCTTCGTCAAGAGCTTCGGCCTGATGCAGCAGCTCGACACCGACGAGGTCAAGTAGAACCTCTCCGCGTTCGACGCGAGACCCGCCGCCGGCGGGTCTTTTCGTTTCAGCCGCCAGCTGGCAACCGGCACTTCAGCCCAAGGCGTATCCGGCATCCACGCCGAGCGTGGCGCCCGTCACCAGCCGCGCACCGGACGAGGCGAGGAAGAGCACCGCCGCAGCGACGTCGGCCGGCGTCACCGGCTGCCGGCCGAGGAGGTGGCGCCGCTCCACCAGGTCCCGCATCAGATCGGTCGCCCCGCCCCACATCTCCGATTCGACCACGCCGGGCGCGACCCCATTGACCCGAATCCCTCTCGGCCCCAGGGCCATGGCGAGGCGCTGCGTCAGCATGTCCAGTCCGGCCTTGCTCACCGAATAGCTGGTGGAGGTACAGGTCGCGAACGGATGCCGCGCGCAGGCCGAGGAGAGGTTGACGATCACCGGGGCCTGACTCGACTCCAGCAAGGGGGCGCATGCCTGAGCCATGGCGAATGGTGCGACCAGATTGACCTCCAGGGTCGCACGCCAATGATCGAGGCTCTCTTCCAGGGTGCCGGAGCCGAGAATGACGCCGGCATTGTTGACCAGGACATCGAGCCGTCCCCGATCGAGGGAGAGGGCATCGACCCATGCGGCACGGAAATCGGCATCGGCGATGTCGCCCCTGGAGACCACCAGCCGGCCCTCGGCCACGGCCTCGGGCCAGTTTGCAATCAGCCTGTCCACCTTGTCGGCATCCCGTCCGCAGCTGTAGACCCGATCGCCCGCCTCCAGAAAGGCCGCGACCAGCCCCTCCCCGATCCCAGAGGTGCCGCCGGTGACGCAGACGATCCGCTCGCACTCGACTCCGCTCGTCATCAGCGCTCCCGCTGTCCGAGATTGGCGTGGATGACGGCCCCGTTGAGCACGGGCGACTGGGCGGCGAAGGCGACCGTCTCGGCGATCTCCTCGGGCTCGATCAGTCGGCCGAAGGCCGACATGGATTCGATCGCGGCCAGCGTCTCCGGGCTCTCGCCAATCAATCCGCGCAGCTGCTCGGTATCGGTGAAACCGGGACAGACCATGCAGGTATGCACGCCACGACCGGCCAGATCCTGACAGGTCGCCCGCATCATGCCGACCAGGGCGTGCTTGGCGATCACATAGCTGGCGACGCCCGGCACGGCCTTCTCGGCCAGGGTCGACCCTATGTAGAGGACGCTGGATCCGGACGACATCTGCGGCAGCACTATCTGGTTCAGCGCATTGGCCGCCAGGATATTGAGTTCGAGCACCTGGCGCAGATCCGCACCCGAGAGCTCATCGATACGGTCGGAGCGCATGGCCGAGGCATTGTGGACCAGACAGAGACGTCCGGCGGCGGCGACCCGCTCCAGCAGGGACTCGCGCAGCGCCTCGGCCGCTCCAGGCTCGGAGAGATCGCAGGAGAGGCTGTCCACGCCCGGATCCGGACTCGGTCGACGCGACACATTGATCACGCCCCAGCCGTCGACCAGGAAGCGCGTGGCGATGGCGCGCCCGATCCCCGAAGTGGCGCCAGTGATGATCAGATAATTCATAGGATTGAACGGCTCGAATATGGGTCGGATGAGGGGGATCAGTCGGACTCCCAGCAGGCATAGGCCCATTGGCCCGCCCCCGAGGAGACGCCGAGCTCCATGCAGCGGATGCCCCGATCCGCGATCTCGATACGGTCCCGAAGCCGGGTCAGGAGCAATGGGGCCAGCTCCTCGATGGTGACGTTGCGCACCGGCAGCAGCAGGACATCGCGCTCCAGGAAGCCGATGCGCTCGTCGGCGAACAGGGCGATCACCTGCCCCTCCTGGTGCTCGAGACGCAGATGGGGCGAAAGCTCGGGCAGCAGGACACGCTCGTCAAGCGCATCGCAAAGCTCGCGCAGGATGCGTTTGAGGACCACATAGTCGAAGGCCATGCCGTCCGCACCCACGTGCGCGGAGACGCTGCAGCGAACCTGGAAATTGTGCCCGTGCAGATTCTCGCGTTCGCTGGCCGAAAAGATAGTGAAGTGGCCGGCGCTGAAATTGAGATAGTCCTTGCTGATCTCGATGCGGGTCAGGGTCTGGTCAGCCAATTGCGGTCTCCGGATTCTTTTTATGCAGCACCTTCTGCTCGGCTGCTGTTGCGTCCATGTCGGGAATGTGGGGCCAGGCGCCTCTATAACACCCGAGTCGGCCCGCGGCCAACGCCGGTCAGTCCGAAAAGCGGCGACGCAGCAGCGGATAGACGGCGACCGTCATTGCGATCAGGGTCAATGGAAAGGCAACGCCCAGCATGCCCATCTCGAACGTCTGCCTGAAGGGCGACTGGGTCGCCCGCAGGACCACATAGATCAGATAGCAGATGAAATATGCCAGAAAGACCGCGCCCGTCCGACGGCCGACGCGCCCGGCCACGAAGGCCGGAATGCAGGCGAGCGTGGTCAGGATCATGATCGGCAGATCCAGCTTCAGTACCGCCCGCAGCACCGGAATGCCGCTGGGCGAGGTTGCCGCGCCGATTCCCAGCACGGCGAGCAGGTTGAACAGATTGCTCCCGATCAGGTTGCCGACCGCGATGTCACGATGCCCGCGCAGACCGGCGATGACGGAGGTGACCACCTCGGGCAGTGAGGTGCCCACGGCCACCAGGGTCAGACCCACGACCAGTTCACCGACCCCCAGAACCCGGGCGATGTCGACCGCCCCCATCACCAGCAGACGCCCCCCCATCGCCAGCAGGACCAGACCGACCAGCAGTCGCGCCAGCTCGCGCAGCAGGACCATGGCCCCCGGAGGATCGAGCGCGCCGCCCGCGGACACGAGTGGCTCCAGCGCCTCGCGCCGCCCCTGACGCACCGACCAGACCAGATAGCCGAACAGCAGGAGACACAGCAACAGCCCGTCCCAGTGCCCGATCCGGCGATCCAGGGCGAGCAGCCAAACCCCGGCCGAGGCCAGGATCACCAGCGGCAGATCGATGCGCCGCACCCGCTCGTGCACCACCAGGGGAGAGACCAGGGCGGCGACCCCCAGGACCAGCAGGATGTTGGCGATGTTGCTGCCGACGACGTTGCCGACGGCCAGATCGGCGGCATCCGCCCACACCGACTGGACGGTCACCGCCAGCTCGGGCGCGCTGGTTCCGAAGGCCACCACCGTCAGACCGACCACCAGCGGACTGATCCGCATCGCCGCGGCCAGCGCCGCCGCGGCGCGCACTAGGATCTCGCCCCCGCCGACCAGACCGAGAAAGCCGATCAGGATCAGTGACGAGGAAACCAGCACATCGAGCATCGACATCCCCTATCCCCGTGGCATCGATCGCGCCACGGCGAGAGATACCGCAGGCGCTGGATCAGAAAGGTACGAAATCGACCACTGGGTGTCCCTGGGTCAGCTCCGCGCCGCCCCGGCCTTCGCCGGTGCTGTAGCGTACCAGCACTCGCTCCAGGGCCGGAAACCCCATGAAGAAGCCGAGCGCCACCGAGTCCAGGTGCTCGGGGTGCAGACACTCGAACCGATAGACGACCCGGATCTCGTCAGCGACGCCGGCACCGCCCGCCGCATCGCCCCCGAACTCGACATCGGCCTGACGGCAGTCCGCCTGAGTGTCGAAGCGCATCATGCCGGCACCGTTGCGCAGGTTATCGCGCGCCAGCCCGAGCGTGTCGCGCTCGTCCGCCGTGCGCGCGGCCCCGGGAAACCCCACCAGGGTCGCCCGCGGGGCGCGAAAACGGGCCGACACCCTCGGGCCCTCGATCTCGATCGAGAGCATGGCCATCCCCTGCGGCAGGGACTGGGCCGCGGCTGCGGCATTCGCCAAGAAGATCGGCAGCCAGGCAAGCGGACCAACCGCTCGAGAGACATCAGTCATTCCGACATCCCCCCTCCTCCGCGCAGCGGGCACAGGTCCCCAGCACCTCCACCACCCGCCGCTCGGGAACGAAACCCGTCGCGCTGGCCGCCGAGAGCAGGCTCTCGCAGATTCCCCGGTCCTCGAGCTCGGTCACCAGGCCGCAACTTCGGCAGATCAGGAACTGACCCGAGTGCGGATGATCCGGATGCCGGCAGCCGACGAAGGCGTGCAGACTCTCCAGCTTGTGTACCAGGCCCTGCTCGAGCAGGAAGTCCAGCGCCCGATAGACGGTCGGCGGCGCCAGCGACCGCGAGCCGTCGCGCATCGCCTCCAGGATCTCGTAGGCCCCCAATGGCCGCGCAGACGCGCAGAGGATCGCCAGCACGCGCCGACGCTGCGGCGTCAGGCGAACGCCGCGCCTCAAGCAAAGCGCATCGGCGCGCTCCAAGGAGCCTTTGCCCGCCTGGCAGCCCCCCTCCTTCTTCATACCGACCTCGCCCGCCGCGTCGCCATCCGCCTGCGCAGCAGACGGCTCGTCAAGGCCGAGAGCACATAGGCCCCGCCGGCGATCAGGATCATGGTCGGGCCGGCCGGCAGATCCGGGCCGTAAGACAGCGCCAGACCGAGCGAGGTGAAGACCGCGCCCAGCAGTGTCGCGACCAGCATCATGCCCCCCAAGGAATGCACGTAATGGCTGGCGATCGCGGCCGGCAGCGTCAGCAATGCGATCACCAGGATCAGACCCACCACCTGGATCAGCAGAACCACGGTGACCGCGACCAGACAGAGCAGCAGCAGATAGAAGAAGGCCACGGGCACGCCGCGCAGCCGGGCGAATTCCTCGTCGAAGGTGATGGCAAGAAACTGACGATAGAAGAGCGCCACGGTCAGCACCAGGACCAGATCCAGGCCCGCCATCAGCCAGAGCTCGCCCGCCGGCACCAGCAGGATGTTGCCGAACAGGAAGCTCATGAGATCGGCCGCATACCCGGGCGTCTTGGCGATGAAGAGGATGCCGACCGCCATGCCGATCGCCCAGAGCGCACCGATCAGGGTGTCCTCCTGGGTCTTCCAGGCGAGCCGCACCGCGCCGATCAGCAGGGCCGAGAGGATGGCCGCGATCAGGGCGCCGAGAAAGGGATCGAGACCGAAATAGAGCGCCGCCCCCATGCCGCCCAGCACCGAATGGGCGATGCCGCCGGCCATGAAGGCGATGCGCTTGATCACCACGAAGGTGCCGATCACGCCGCAGCCGACGCTCGCCAGCAGACCGGCGATCAGTGCGGTTTGGAGGAAGGCGTAATCGCCGAGAGCGGAGAGGAATGCGCCCATGGTCAGTGACTGTGGTCGATCAGGCGAACATGGTCGCCATAGAGCTGGTGGATGGCATCGCCGTCGACCGAGGTCGTGGGATGACATTTGAGGGTGCGGTTGAGACAGGCGACCCGGCTGACGTAGTCCGAGATGAAGGCGATGTCGTGCGAGACCACCAGAATGGTGAGACGCGCGTTCAATCTCGCCAGCAGGTCGAAGATGCTCGTCTCGCCGCGCTGGTCGATATTGGCGGTCGGCTCGTCCAGGATCAGGATCTCGGGATCGCCGGCCAGTGCCCGGGCCATGAGCACGCGCTGCAGCTGGCCGCCCGAGAGGGTGCCGATGGGCCGGCCGGCGAGATCGGAGGCATCCACCTCGGAGAGCGCCCGGCGCACGATCTCGCGGTCGGCCGAACGGTACCAGCCCAGGAAGGAACCGATACCGAGCCGTCCCATGGTCACCACCTGTTCGACCGAAATGGGGAAGTCCCGGGGAAAGCTCGGGAATTGCGGGACATAGCCCACCTGGCGCGACATCTGCCCCGGCGGCCGTCCCAGGACGCTGATCTCGCCGATCTGCGGATCGAGGAGCCCCAGAATCAGCCTCAGCAAGGTGCTTTTACCACCCGCGTTGGGGCCAATGAGACCGACGAACTCGCCACGCTCGATGCTCAGATCCACATGCTCCAGTACCAGGGTGTCGCCGTAGGAAAAGCTCAGGTCCCGGATCCGAATGACAGGATCCGCACCAACGACCCGCGATGACGCTCTAGCCAAGCCGGAACCCTCTCATCCGATAGACAACGACAAGGCGACCCATGGCCGCAGAATCCGAACGGCGGGCGATCGCCGTCGATGGCGCAACAGTATAACAGCAACCCGGCGTGTCTCGATCCAGCCAAGGGTCGGGAAAGGCGAAGAATCGGATGCTGCGAACAGCGCGTCCGGCGGGTTAGCATTGAGCCCTTTCGCCAAACAGCCGATTCGCTGCCCAATGACCTCTCCATACGACCTCCTCTGGTCATCCCAATTCCTCTGGGCCGTCGGCCTGGGACTCTACGTTCTGGCGGTCCTCTTCCTGACCCGCATCCCCTACGAGGCCATGGTGGCACGGGGAATGGAGCCGATCCGCGCCTGCTACTACGACCGCAAGATCGTGCACATGCTGGCCGGCGGCGTCGGCTCGCTCATGGTGCCGCTGGTCTTCACCGATCCCTGGTATCCGCTGGTCGCCGGGCTGCTGCTGACGCTCTTCACCAACCTGGCGCATGCGACCGGACTGCGGCTCTATTGGTTCCAGACCGAGGAGAACCGCAACGACGTCAAGTTCGCCCTCATGTGGGCGAGTTCGGTCTCGGCGCTCTGGTGGCTGCTCGACAACCCCTGGCTCGCCATCCTGCCCTCGCTCTACATGGCCTTCGGCGACGGCATCACCGGCGTCGTGCGCAACGCACTCATCCGCAAGCGCTCCAAGAGCCCGATCGGCAATGTCTTCATGCTGCTGCTGTGCGCCCCCATGGGCTGGTATATCGGCGGCATGGCGGATCCGGCGATCCCGCTCTGGGGGCTCATCTCGGCGGTGGTCGCGACGGTGGTCGAACGCTACGAGTTCGGTCCCATCGACGACAACATCCTCATCACGGTCGCGGCCTCCGCGGTGCTCCTGATCGGGACGGCCGCCGGACCGCTGGTCTGAATCAGGAGATCGGCGACGGCTGCCGGAGCGGGTCTTCCGACCCTCCCGTCAGAAGACCTTGAAGAGCGCACCCGCGGCGAGCAGCAGAAAGATCACGCCGCTCAGCTGATGGAGACGCTGCATCGGGACCCCACTCAGCATTCGGCATCCGATGGTGACGCCCAATGCCGAGGTCGCCGCGAGCGCCAGGGTCGAGCCGAACCAGACCGCCATGGGCTCCAGATTGCTGGCGAGCCCGGCGACGGCGATCTGGGTCTTGTCGCCCATCTCGGCGAGCAGAATCATGAGAAAGGTCGCGATCAGGATGCCGTGTCCCGGACGCTCCGGCACCTCTCCGTCGTCGCAGTCGAGGCTCGAGCGCAGGGCCAGGACACCGAAGACGGCGAAGAGGACGGCGACGATGGCGGCCAGCAGGCGTTCGGGAAGCCACTCGGCGAGACCGACACCGAAGACGACGGCGAGCGTATTGAGAACGACGAACGCCAGCACGGCGCCGACCAGGACGGGCGCCTGACGGTGACGCGCGGCGAGCGTGATGCAAACGAGCTGCGATTTGTCGCCCAGTTCGGCCAGGAAGATGAGACCGAAGCTGGTGAACGCCGGCACGAGCCAAGCGGGAATGGAAAGCGAGTCGAACAGTGGCATGATGAAATCGCAAGGGGCTGGGCTACATGACCGACGGACGAGGCGCGGCATGCCCAGCCCCAGCCGGACACCACGCCAAGCCCGAGGTCTCGTCAAGCCAGCGCCGCGCGTGCCACGGTATAGATACCGAGTCTGTTGACCCGCGCCCCTTTCGAAGGAAAGGGCGACTACTCCCCTCAAGATGGGCGAAAATTAGCGGGCGGCCCGCCGACTGTCAACCGGAAATCAGGGAACGGCCGATAGATTCGCCAAGCATCGCCCGCGGATCCTACACCAAGCCCTAAAATGTGACTCGACACACGGAAACCCGGCCGACAGGACACGAGAATTCGACCGAGCTCGAAGAACGGCCAATGCGTGCTACAGGCATTTGAATATCATGACGAATCGACGCACTCAACGCCGTCTCGGGACCAAGACCACGACCATCGGGGTCACAGTTCCCGGCCAGAGCCGCGCGATCGAGGTCGAGATCCACAACCTGTCCTGGGGTGGAGCCTTTTTCATCGCCTCCGATCCGGCGGTGTGCCAATGCGAACGCATGCGTCTGACCTTCCCCTGGCTGGAGGATCAGACCTTTTCGGCCGAGGCGGACATGATGCGCTGCGAACAGCTCGCGGACGGAAGATTCGCCGTGGCGGTTCGCTTCTACTGCATCGCGTCCAACGACCAGATGCGGCTCACCAGACTGCTCAAGCTGCTGATCTCGAAGGAGGACCGAACCGGACCGGATTCGACCATCCCGATCGCCGAGACGCTGGATCTCACCGTGACCGACGACGATGAGATGCGCGAGCGACTGCAGCAGATCGGCTCGGGGCGCCTATCGCTGACCGTATTCGGTGCCTATGCCCTCGATCAGAGCCTATCGCTCAATCTAAGCGGTAGCCAGCGCTACCCCGACCTCTATTTGCGCGCCCGCGTGACCGGACAGGAGATCATCAGCATCCCGTTCACCAACCAGCCGGAACTGGTCAAGCTGGAGCTGAGCTTCGAGCATCCGGAGGAGGATCTTCACAAGATCGCGGGACTTCTGAATCGATGAACGCAGCGCCCGAGGCAGATCCCGCCTTCAGGAGCCGAGCCTACCGCGCAGCAGATCACGACGGCTGATACCCGCCGCAGACGTCGGCCATGAATGCGCCGGTTCGGACAGAAGCCCGTCCAGCACGGCCTCCGCGGTGGCGACGGCCGTCGCCTGATCCGGAAAACCGCCCATGGGAGAGAAGATGGAGCAGGCGGCGAAGCGGCCGATCCCCGCCTCCTCGGAGGCGATGAGCTCGCAGCGCCCGCCCGGCAGATCGATCTCCAGCTTGCTCCCCTGCGGCCCAGGCCGCACCTCCGAATCCGTTCCAGGGATCAGCACCAGATTCATGCACCAGGGGGTGACGAGCACGCCGAGCCAGTCGCCGGCGTGGGCGCGCGCGCCCACGACTTGAACCGACAGGGCCGGATTGAGGATAGGCAGCCCGCGCATCCGCGTCTCATGGATCCGATGGAAGGCCACCGTCAAACGGCCCGACAGATCCTCGACCCAGACCGACATGCGGAGGCTCAGCGCACCGCCTCGAGGATCTCGGACAGTCGCCCCGAGCTGTCCTCGATGTCTTCCTGAGCGGCCAGCGCGGCAGCCGGGACGTCCACGACCTCGAGCGTGTTGAGGATCAGCTTGTCGTCCGAATTGAAATGCTGCACCCACCAGCAGTTGAGCAGCCCGGTGGCGCTGACGCGGCAGTTCCCATAGCCGCGCGAGAGGATGGTGACGGGCCCCTGACCCAGTTGGGCGTCCAGATAGGCGAGATCGGCCTCGGAATGGGGCAGCAGGGTCAGATTGACGACGTGCGGCAGATCGCCGAGACGCCAGCTCGCGGCCCGCTCGTTCAATTCGGCCAGAACCGAACGGGCGGTGAGCACCTCCTCGGGAGGTGTCGCGGGATCGAGGCTCCGTGCAGCCCCCTTGAAGGCGTCATCGCGCACCGCGGTTGGAATCTCCGCCACCTCGATCTCGTCGCGCACCACCCGCCCCTGCCCGTCGCTGGCCTGGACATGCCAGAGGCCGGCGAGACGGGTCTCCTGCACCCGCAGGGCTCCGCCGGAGAAGCGGATGCTGACCTCGCCCTCACCGAGCGCCTGAGCCACCAGGGTTCGGTCCGGCTCGGGCAGGGCCATGAGATCGACCACGCGCGAGGGCTCCAGCACGCGATAGCTCTCGAGCTGAACCAGCAGGCGTTCCAGCAGACGCACACCATCGGGACAGGACTGGGCGTCCTCGGCCTCAGGCAGCGCGGGGGGCACGTAGGTCCCCATCGTCTTGGGCAGCGAGAGATAGGCCAGCTCGGCACCATCCGGCTCCACCGGCTGCGAGCCGGGCCCCCTGGTCAGACCGGGGATCTCGAAGGATTGCATACGCGATGGCTCCTATTGGAAACGCAAGAAAAAAGGGGCCGCGACAAGGCGGTAACCCCGAAAACGGAGGTCTCAGCTCTCGGCGCCGTCACCGGCTCGATGGCGCAGATGCTCGGGCAGGGTCGGCTCGCGGTCGACGAGATCGGCGAACAGATGGTCGACCGGCTGCCCCTGCATGGCGGCCTGCATGGCAACCAGGGCATCGCGAACCCGCAGCGCATGTGTCTCGCCCATCACCTCGCGCGCGGCGCCCAGGAACACCAGCACCCAGCTCCCGGCCGGCTGCCGGCCGACCAGCTGCATGTCGACCTTGTGACGCTCGCCGCCGTCGTCGCACCAGGCCCAGAGGGGGCCGGATTCGATCACCTGCATGGGCACCCCGACGCACATCAGCCGGCACCTCTCATGGCCAGCACCCGGGGATCGCCGATGCGGCAGGCGACATCGGGTCCGGGGCGTCCGGATTCGTAGTCGGCGAGACGCAGCGACGGATGCGGCATCTCCTCGCCGAAGGCGCCGGACTCGCCATCGGAGGGCACCCACTCCACGCCGAAGCGCTCCAGATAACGCCGGGCCTCGGCGATGGCGGTCTCGATCCGGTCCCGAACCTGAGGTCTCAGGCTGCCCCCGAAATCCTCCAGCTCGACCGGCTGAACACCGATCAGCAGCAGGTGGCTCGGGTAGTCGCCCATGAGATCGGCCAGGGCCAGCACCTCCTGGAAGCCGGTCTGGTGCAGGCTCATCTTCTTGGCGCCCATAAAGCGGGGCACCGCCTCGCCCTCGACCAGTTTCATGGTGCCAGGCTCGAGCCCGTAATCGATGGCGTCGAAGACCATCAGAACCTCGGCCCAGCGGACCTGGTCGACCAGATAGATGCCCTGGGTCCCGCCATCCAGCAAGCGAACGTTGGGGGCGAAGCGATAGCGCCGTGCGATCTCCTCGACCACCCGCACCCCGAACCCCTCGTCGGCCCAGAGGATGTTGCCGATGCCGAGGATGAGGACATTGGGCGCGCTCACGGCCGGTCGTCCTTGAACATGCGCCAGCCGCTGACCATGGTGCTGATGAGGCTCTGGCGGGACATGATGTCCTCACGGATGGCGGTATAGACATGGAGCATGACGAAGATCACCAGCACCCACATGCCCCAGTGGTGCCACATGCGCACGTCCTGACTTTGCCCAACCATGGGGATGACCCAGCCGAAGAGTTCGTCCTGCCAGCTGCCCAGACCGGTCTGCTCGGAATAGAGCGCCATGCCGGTGACGATCATGACCAGACCGCCGACCGTGATGATGATCACCATAAAGAGGTGCGCCAGCGGATTGTGGCCGACGTACTTGCGCGGCTCCTTCTCCAGGAAGGCGTACCAGCGCAGCTCGTGGAGGAGTTCGCTCCAGAAGCGTCGGCGCCAGAACGGCAGGGTGAAGAGCTGATGCGAGTATGAATTGCCGACGAACGCCCAGTAGATGCGGAAGAGGAAGCCGACCATGAAGGTGTAGGCGGCGACGAAATGGAAGAAGCGGATGGTTCCCATCAGATAGTGATCGCTCGCCTCGCCCGGCAGGGACGGCAGCGGATGGGCGATCAGATAGCCGCTGATCGCCAGGACGGTGATCGAGAGTGCATTCACCCAGTGCCAGATGCGCACCGGGGTCTGATAGACATAGACCGCCGTGCGTTTGACCGTTGGAACGCCACTGTACATGGACTTAATCTCCGAGCTCATGGATCGATCCGGTCATGCCTGCCGGCATGACCCTCGCTCGCTGTCGGTTGCGCCGGCCTGGACGCGCACTCGGCACATCCGGATCGGGCGGATCCCTCGTCGGCCATCGTGGCGACCGAAACGGTCGCCACGGCGATCACGAGGACCAGTCTGCTGATCGTCATCGTCTCTACCGCACCTTCACCCGGGTCAGCTCGTCGCCGTCCGGGCTCATGACGTGGGTCGAGCAGGCCAGACAGGGGTCGAAGCTGTGCAAGGTGCGCAGGATCTCGAGCGGCTCCTCGGCCTTGGCCACCGGGGTGTTCATGAGCGCCGCCTCGAAGGCACCGATGTTGCCGGCCGGATCGCGCGGAGAACCGTTCCAGGTGGTGGGGACCACCGCCTGGTAGTTCTGGATCTTGCCGTCCTCGATCACCACCCAGTGACCGAGCGCGCCGCGCGGGGCCTCGGTGGTGCCCACGCCCTTGGCCTGCTTGGGCCAGGTCTTGGGATCCCACTTGTCGACATTGGCCGTATTGCTGTCGCCAGCCTTGAGGCTGGCCATCAGCTTGTCCTGGAAGTAGCGCATCTTGTGCGCCGCCCAGGAGCCTTCCAGACCGCGGGCGGCGGTGCGCCCCAGGGTCGAGAAGAGCGCCTCGACCGGCAGCTGCAGATCGGTCAGGACCTTCTCGACCGGCTCCTTGAATTCCGGGTTGCCCTGGGCGTAGCCGATCACCCAGCGCGCCAGGGGGCCGACCTCCATGGCATGGCCGCGCCAGCGCGGGGCCTTGATCCAGCTGTACTTGGCGTTCTCGTCGATCTCCTGGATCCGGGTCTTGGACCCCTTGGTGTTGGGACCCAGGACGAAGTTGGGGTTGGTGACGCCATCCCAGGGATGCAGCCCCCTGGACTCGTCCTCGTAGCTGAACCAGGAATGGGTGACGAATTCCTGGATCTGCTCGGGATCGCGCAGGTCGACGTCGTGGATCTCGGCGAGATTGCCGTTGATGATGGCGCCGCGCGGCAGCATCTGGTTTTCGGCCGAGCTGTCGTTGGCCCGATCCGGGATGTCGCCGTAGGAGAGCACGGACTGGCTGCTGAGTCCGCCGCCGTAGGTCCAGTCCTTGTAGAAGGAGGCGATGGCCATCAGGTCCGGGAGATAGACCTTGTCGATGAACTCGATGGTCCGGTCGATGATGGAGGAGACCAGATTCAGCCGCTCCATGTTGACCGCCCCGACCGCGCCCGCCTCATGGACGTTGATGGCGCAGGGCACGCCGCCGACCAGCCAGTTGGGGTGCGGGTTCTTGCCGCCGTAGATCGTATGGATCTTGACGATCTCCTTCTGGAAATCGAGCGCCTCCAGATAGTGTGTGACCGCCATGAGATTGGCCTCGGGCGGCAGCTTGTAGGCCGGATTGCCCCAGTAGCCGTTGGTGAAGGGCCCCAGCTGGCCGGACTCGACGAAGCGTTTGATCCGGTTCTGCACGTCGCGGAAATAGCCGGGCGAGGACAGGGGCCAGTCCGAGATCGACTGCGCCAGCGCCGAGGTCGCCTTGGGATCCGCCTTGAGCGCCGAGACCACGTCCACCCAGTCCAGCGCATGCAGATGATAGAAGTGCACCAGGTGGTCGTGCGCCTGGAGCGTCAGCTGCATGATGTTGCGGATGGAGTTGGCGTTCTCCGGGATCTGGATCCCGAGCGCATCCTCGACCGCACGCACCGAGGTGAGCGCGTGGGTGCCGGTGCAGACGCCGCAGATCCTCTCGGTGAAGGCCCAGGCGTCGCGCGGATCGCGGCCGCGCAGGATGACCTCCAGACCCCGCCACATGGTGCCTGTGGAGACCGCGTTGCGGATGACGTTGTTCTCGTCGAGGTTGACCTCGCAGCGCATGTGACCCTCGATACGGGTCACCGGATCGACGACGACGCGCTTGCCCGAGGTGTCGAGCTCGAAGCCGTTGGGTGTCTGCACGCTCATGCCTTGTCATTCTCCTCGTGATGCTCGCCCGAGCGCTGCTTGATGCGTTGGATGGCGCTCGCCGCCGCATGCGCCGTGATCGCCGCGCCGACCGTCCCGGCCGCCGCGATGCCGACCTTGTCCGCGTTGGCCTCGATGCCGAATCCGTGGGTGTTGGTGACGTGATGGTAGAAGCTGCCCTTGTCCCAGAAGCCGTCCTCGGAGCAGCCGATGCAGCCGTGACCGGACTGGATCGGGAAGGAGACCCCGTTGTTCCAGCGCACGGTCGAGCAGGCGTTGTAGGTGGTCGGGCCCTTGCAGCCCATCTTGTAGAGACAGTAGCCCTTGCGCGCCCCCTCGTCGTCCCAGTCCTCGACGAACTGGCCGGCGTCGAAGTGCGGACGGCGGTAGCATTTGTCGTGGATGCGCTGACCGTAGAACATCTTGGGCCGGCCCTGGCGATCCAGCTCGGGGATGCGGTCGAAGGTGAGCATGTAGGTGATGACGCCGGTCATGACCTCGGCGATCGGCGGACAGCCTGGCACCTTGATGATGGGCTTGTCGGTGATGACCTTGTGCACCGGCGTGGCCTGGGTCGGATTGGGGTGCGCCGCCTGCACGCAACCCCAGGAGGCGCAAGAGCCCCAGGAAATGACGGCCTTGCAGTCGGCGGCGACCTCCTTCAGCTGCTCGACGAAGGGCCGGCCGCCGATGATGCAGCTCATGCCGTCTTGGTTCAGGGGCGGATTGCCCTCGACCGCCAGGATGTAGTTGCCCTTGTACTTGGTGCGGACGTCTTCGAGGATCGCCTCGGCCTGATGACCGGCCGAAACCATGATGGTGTCGTCGTAGTCGAGCGAGATCATCGAGAGGACCACGTCCGAGACCAGGGGATGGGCGGACCGAATGAAGGACTCGGAGCAGCAGGTGCATTCCAGGCCGTGCAGCCAGAGCACCGGCGTGCGCGGCTTGGTCTCCATCGCCTGGGCGATCCTGGAGGCGAAGACCGGCTCCAGCCCCAGGGCGGTCGCCGTCAGACTACAGAATTTGAGGAAGCTGCGACGGGTGATCCCCTGTCGGCGCATCACCTCGTAGAAGGTTTCAGTCGTTGCCATGGTTGATCCCAGTTGTGAACCCCAGCGGATTGACCGGCAGGCGCACCGGCCCGATCGGCACTCGGATATCCAAATGCAATCATCGAGCCAGGCTCGGCCAGCACCGCCAAATTGACAATTCGCAACCGATTCGCGCCATTGGCTGCCGATCGGCGGACCACCATTCCGTAAAGTAAACTTACACTTTGCGCTCGCAACGCAAACCAAGTTTACAGAGACCGGCTGGAAGACGTGACGCAAGGACAGGCATTCGGCCCCATCTCCCGAGGATCCGCCGAATGCGTAATCCTACGGATAGCCCCCTATCCTCTATGCAAGGATGCTAAACGGCATTTTTGCGGCAGCATGCGCCCCAAGGGCCGAATCGAGCAGATATCAGGCGAATGAGCGGTCGAGCTGGCGAACCTGTGGAAGACCTCCACGCCGAATGCGCCGCCTTGCGGGAGAGATTGCGCGAGGCGGAATCCAGATTTTCAGGCGCGTCCAACGCCTCCCCGACATCCTCGCCTCCGCCACCCGCCTCCGCGGGCGCCGAGGCTCCATCAGACCGCAATTGCAGCGCCGCCTTCGACCAGGCGATCGGGGACGCCACGCAAGCGGCCCTGCGTCTCATGGAATCGGCGATCGCCGAGCGCATCCGCGCCGTGTCCATGGAAAAGGACCTCCAACGCGAGATCCGCCATCGGCGCTGCGCCGAAGAGGCCCTGCGCGAGGCCGAGCACCGCTGCAACCGGATCCTGGACACCATCGGCGACGTGCGCTGGATCTCGACCGAGGATTGGGAGACCATTCTGGATATCGACCCGAAAGATCGCTCACCCAGACGCCCCACCGAAATGAGCGACTGAACGCGAACGCTCAGCCTCCAGCGAGGACGCGCCGAGAAGCCGAGAGCTCAGCCCAGGATCCGCCTCGATGACCACCAGAACCCGAGCGCCCGCACGAGAGATCCTCGGCTGGGCCATGTTCGACTTCGCCAACTCCTCCTACACGCTGCTCATCATCACGGTCGTCTTCGGCGACCTCTTCACCCGGGTCATCGTCGGCGACGCGCCGGACTACCGCCTGGGCAACCTGCTCTGGAGCCTGGCGCTCGCCGTCAGCTACCTGATGGTGGTGATCGCCTCCCCGGTGGCCGGGGCCATCATGGACTATCGGGCGAGCAGAAAGCGTTTTCTCTTCGCCAGCTATGCGCTCACGGTCGTCACCACCGCCATGCTCTATTGGGCGGCGCCCGGTTATGCCTGGATCGGGATGGTCCTGCTGATCCTCTCAAACTTCGCCTTCGCCCTCGGCGAGTCCTTCATCGCCAGCTTCCTGCCCGGGCTGGGACCGCCCGAGGATCTGGGCAAGATCTCGGGATTCGGCTGGGCGCTCGGTTACATCGGGGGCATGGTCGCGGCGCTCTTCGTCCTCTTCGTGCTCGGCGAGGTCAGCGCCGAGAACTTCGCGCGCATCCGCTGGGTCGGGCCCTGGACCGCCCTCTTCTTCCTCGTCGCCGCCATCCCGACCTTTCTCTGGGTCCGCGAGCGCGGCACCCCTCGCCCACTGCCCCCAGGCGCCAGCCTCGTCGGCATCGGGGTCTCCCGGGTGCGCCAGACCCTGGCCCATCTGCGCCAGCACCGCGACCTGGCCGTGCTGCTGATCGCCGTCTTCTTCTCCATGAGCGGCATCTCCATCGTCATCACCTACGCCTTCATCTACGGGGCACAGGTGATCGGCTGGGACGCATCGGTGCGCACCCTCATGTTCGTACTGGTGCAGCTCACCGCCGCCGCGGGCGCCTTCGGATTCGGCTACATCCAGGACCGGATCGGCGCGCTGCGCACCTACATCCTGACCCTGGCGATGTGGATCCTGGCGATCCTGCTCATCTATCTGACACCATCGATCGCCGAGCTGGCGCACGACCGGCTCGGGCTCGACTGGCAGGCCCAGTACGTCTTCCTGGTGGTGGGATGCGTGGCGGGCGCAAGCCTGGGGGCCTGTCAATCGACCACGCGCACCCTGGTCGGACTCTTCTCGCCGCTGTCGCGCTCGGCCGAGATGTTCGGCTTCTGGGGGCTCTCGATGAAGCTGGCCGGGGTCTTCGGCCTATTGGCGATCGGGCTGCTGCAGGCCGTCTTCGGACTGCGTCAGGCCCTGCTCTTCTGTCTGGCGCTCTTCGCCGTGGCCATGCTCGTCGCACGCCATGTCGACGAATCGCGCGGACGCGCCGTCGCCCAGGCGCACGATGCGGGACTGAAGGAGTGGTAGGAATCGAGCAGAATTTCAACCGCAAAGGCGCAAAGGCCGCGAAGATCGATCTTTAATTCCTTTGCGTTCTTCGCGCCTTTGCGGTTCAAAATTTATCAGGGCGTGATTTCCAGCAGCACCTCGTCCGGATTCACCGCATCGCCCTTGGCGACATAGACGGCGGTGACGGTGCCGTCGATGGTAGCCTGGATCTCGGTCTCCATCTTCATGGCCTCGGTCACGATGACCGCCTGGCCGGCGGCGACGGCGTCACCCTCCTTGACCAGCACCTCGACGATGTTGCCCGGCATCGAGGTGGTGACATGACCCGGCTGGCTGGGCTTGGGCCGCTTGCCGGCGATCGCGGTCTTGACCGCGCCATCGGCGCCGCCGGTCAGCACCAGCTCGTCGAGGGTCTCGACCACCACCTCTTCCGGGATGTCGTCGATGGTGAAATAGAAGTGACGCTCGGCCTGGCCCTTGTGCCCGGCACCCGTGACCTTGATGTGATAGGTCTCGCCATGGACGTTGATCTTGAACTCGGTCGGGGCCGAGGTGGAAACATTGCTCGCCGGCGGCTCCAGCGGCTCTGGCACCAGGGTGCCCTCGGCACGATGCTCCAGGAAGGTCCGACCGATCTCGGGGAACATGGCGTAGATGAGGGTATCCTCGTCCGAGCCGGCCAGGGAGCCGATCTCCTTGGTCAGCCGCTCCAGCTCGGGCTTGAGCAGATCGGCCGGCCGGCAGTCCACCAGATCCTCCTTGCCGATCGCCTGCTGCTGCAGCACCGGGTCGACCGGGGCGGGCGCGGCGCCGTAGCGCCCCTGCAGATAGAGCTTCACCTCGTTGGTGATGGTCTGGTAGCGCTTCTCGGTCAGCACGTTGAGCACCGCCTGGGTGCCGACGATCTGCGAGGTCGGGGTGACCAGAGGCGGATAGCCCAGATCCTTGCGCACGCGCGGGATCTCCTCCAGCACGGCGTTCATGCGGTCGATGGCGTTCTGCTCCTTCAGCTGGTTGGCCAGGTTGGAGATCATGCCGCCCGGGACCTGGTTCACCTGCACCCGGGTGTCCACGCCGGTGAAGTCGCTCTCGAACTGGTGGTACTTCTTGCGTACCTGGTAGAAGTACATACCGACCTCCTGGATCGCCTCCAGATCCAGGCCGGTGTCGTACTGGGTGCCGCGCAGGGCGGCGACCATGCTCTCGGTCGGCGGATGCGAGGTGCCACCGGCCATCGAGGAGATGGCGGTATCGATGGTGTCGCAGCCATTCTCGATCGCCTTGAGGTGGCACATGTCGGCCAGACCGGCGGTGGCGTGCGAGTGCAGATGCAGCGGCAGATCGACGCTGTCCTTCAGCGCCTTGACCAGCTCGGCGGTCACGAAGGGGGTCAGCAGACCGGCCATGTCCTTGATGGCGATGGAGTCGCACCCCATGGCGGCCAGCTCCTTGCCCATGCGCACGAAGCCCTCGACCGTGTGGACCGGGCTCACCGTGTAGCAGATGGTGCCCTGGGCGTGCTTGCCGGCGGCCTTGGTCGCCTCGATCGCGGTCTTGAGGTTCCGCAGGTCGTTGAGCGCGTCGAAGATGCGGAAGACGTCCATCCCGTTCTCGGCCGAGCGCTTGACGAAGGCCCGCACCACGTCGTCCGAATAGTGGCGGTAGCCGAGCAGGTTCTGACCGCGCAGCAGCATCTGCAGCCGGGTGTTGGGCAGGGCCTCGCGCAGCTTGCGCAGACGCTCCCAGGGATCCTCCTTGAGGAAGCGCACGCAGGCGTCGAAGGTGGCGCCGCCCCAGCACTCCAGCGACCAGTAGCCGATGGCGTCGAGCTTGGGGCAGATGGGCAGCATGTCCTCGGTACGCATGCGCGTCGCGAGCAGTGACTGATGGGCGTCGCGCAGGACGACGTCGGTGATGTTGATCTTCGGCATGGTGTCGCTCTCGTCCGGGCACGGCCCGGCATCTCGAAAATGGGAACCCTGGAATCAAAGCCCGGCGTGTGCCGACATGGCCGCCGCCAAGGCCGCGGCGATGTCCTCGCGGCGACGCTTGGCCGAGTAGTGCAGCAGCTCCGGATGGGCCTCGAGGAATCCGGTATCGAAGCTTCCGGCGAGAAAATCCGGATGGCGCAGGATCTCCTGGTAGAAGGGGATGGTCGTCTTGACGCCGAACAGACCGGTATCGCGCAGGGCGCGATGCCCCCGTGCCACCACGTCCTCCCAGTTCAGCGCCCAGACGATGACCTTGGCCAGCATGGAGTCGTAGTAGGGCGGAACATGGTATCCGGTGTAGATGGCCCCGTCGGTGCGCACGCCCGGACCGCCCGGGGCGTAATAGCGCGAGATGCGCCCGAAGCTCGGCAGGAAGTTGTTCTGGGGATCCTCGGCGTTGACCCGGAACTGGATGGCATAGCCGCGCCGCTTGATCTCGTGCTGCTTGTAGCGCAGCGGCAGACCGGCGGCGACACGGATCTGCTCCTCGACCAGGTCGACGCCCGTGATGGTCTCGGTGATGGTGTGCTCGACCTGGATACGGGTGTTCATCTCCATGAAGTAGAAACGACCGTCCGCGTCCAGCAGGAACTCCACGGTCCCGGCATTGGTGTATTTGACCGCGCGCGCCGCCAGCACCGCGAGCCCGCCCACGTACTGACGCTGAGCGTCGTCGAGCTGCGGCGAGGGCGCGATCTCGATCAGCTTCTGGTTGCGGCGCTGGATGGAGCAGTCGCGCTCGTAGAGATGGACGCAGTTGCCGTGATGGTCGGCCAGCACCTGGACCTCGATGTGCTTGGGATTGACCACGCACTTCTCGAGGAAGACCTCGGCCCGGCCGAAGGCCTTGGTCGCCTCCGAGATGACACGCTCGTAATTGGAGCGCAGTTCGGCCGGGGAGTCGCAGCGGCGGATCCCGCGCCCGCCGCCGCCCGAGGTCGCCTTGAGCATGACCGGATAGCCGATCTCCTCGGCGCAGGCGAGGGCCTCGTCGAGGTTCTCCAGGTTGCCTGGGCTGCCGGGCGTCACCGGCACCCCGGCCTTCTGCATCGCCTGGCGTGCCGCGGTCTTGTCCCCCATCCGGGCGATGACCTCGGAATTGGGTCCGATGAAGGTGATGCCGCGCCGTGCGCAGGCCAGCGCCAGCTCGGGATTCTCGGACAGGAAGCCATAGCCGGGATGGACCGCGTCGCAGCCGGTCGACACCGCCAGATTGACGATATGGTGCACGTTGAGATAGCCGGCCAGGGGATCGGCGCCCAGGCTGTAGGCCTCGTCGGCCTTCTTGACGTGCAGGGAGTGACGGTCGGCCTCCGAATAGATGGCCGCCGAGCGGATGCCCATCTCGGCACAGGCGCGAATGACACGCACCGCAATCTCGCCGCGGTTGGCGATCAGGATCTTACGAAGCATCGGTTTGCCTCTGGGACGGCCGCCTCGACGGCCAGTGTGGCGGAAATCGGATGACAATCGGCTCATGCTGCTGCGCAGCAATCGCGTTGCGGAGCTCAATTGTACAAACGCAATGCATGAATTGAAAATCTGTGATCCGCCGATCGCCCCTCGGTCAAACGGGCAACACCACCTTGTCTATCCGGCGAATCAGGGCCGGTTTGCGGGAATTCTGTTCGCGGAAGCGCGACAGGCGCTCGGAATAAGGACCCGTCGTCCCGTCCATTCTGGCAAGATCGCGCAGATCGACGAGCAGACTCGCGGCCTCTTCATAGGCCGAGGCATGACGCAATGCGGCCAGGCCCTCGACCTTGGCCCAAATCTCATCCTCGCGGCCACGCAGCAAGGCCAGGTAGCGCGAGCGACGTTCAGCGGCCTCGGCCGCCTGGCGGGACTTCTCGGCGGCACGCTCGGCCGCCTCCCTCGCCACACGTTCCTCCAGCATGGCGTTAGTGCGATCGATCAGATCCGCGACCGTCCTGCGCTCGCCCGAATCGGACGGGTCCGTCACGGGATTCAGCTCCGACTCGATCCGTCGGCGCAACACGACCAGCTCCCGCGACCCATCGTCCAGCAGCAGCTTGGCGAGAAGCGCATCCTTTTCGGCACCCGAGCGTTCGGCCAGCCAGCGCCCGACCTCCGCGGATCCGAGACCGGCCAGCCTGAGCGGGGCGCTCGACTCGGCCGCGACGGCGATCAGATCTTCGGGGAGACGGAGGAAATCGGCCAATGCCTGATGCGGGGCATCCAGCCGGGCAAGCCCGGGCGGAACCGCTGGCTCGGTCGATTCCTCGTCCAGATTGCCTGCCCAGGCCTCGGCCAGCCAGCCGAGATAGAGGCTGCGGCGGTCGCCTCGCATCAGACTCGCCCGGATGCCGATCAGGGACGAAAGCCAGCTGCCTCCCTCCTCCCAGTCGGGTTCCTCCGTCTCGGAGCGGAAGGACAGGACGAGATGCTCCCGGGTCTTCCATCCCTCCATGCCATCTTCGAGCAGATACTCGGAGACGTCGCTCAGGTCCATCAGGGACCGCGGAAGGCGCAACATGAACCAATGGGTTCCCCAGTTGGCGAGATGGAGAAAGGCATCGAAATAGAGCTCCATCCAGCGATTCGGATCGCCCTTGAAATCGCCCCAGTTGTACTCGTTCCAGAAACGGGTCGAGGTGATCTCCGCGCGCGTCGAGACGCGTCGCAGCTCGGCCATCTCTTCGCGCGTCAATGGACGATCGATGGCTTGGAACTCGTAGTACTGATATTCGCTCATGCTGGTCTGACTCGGGATGGGATCTTCGAAGAAGGCGGAAAGGGCGCATCATGCCATCCCCGATCATTGGGGGACAACGCCCTCCATCGGCTCCAGGAGGGGCGAATCCTGCTGCTGCCGAAGGCCCATCGAGACGATCGGACGGTCGGACAGAGTCACTCAGGTCACTGCGGTCAGTATGCGATAGACCTCGGCCAGGGCATCCTCATCGCCCACGTTGCCCGGAAAGATCACCACCGGCAGGTCCGACAGACGCGGATGATCGGACGGACAGCGCACCACCGAACATCCGGGCTGAATCTGGCCCAGCACCCGCGCGGTCCGCAGCGCCAAGCCCTGGCTGAGTGTATCGTTCGAGGTGATCCCGCCCTTGCTGATGAGGAAGCCGGTCTCGCGCGGCAGGTTGCGGACGAGCCGCACCAGAAAGCCCGAGACCCGCTCGCCGAAGGCCAGACGCTCGGATTTGGTCTCGAAGCGGCGCTCGCCCCGGCTGGTATAGAGCACCAGGCTGCGATTCTCGTGCTGGGCCGTCTCCAGACGATCTAGGAGCGCGTCGAACAGCCCCTCCTCGTCCTGGATCAAACGCTCCAGATCGATCTCGGCCGGTACCACGTCGGTCGTTTCGATCAGCCGCTCCAGCTGACGGCTCGACTTGGCCACATGCGAGCCGACCAGCACCACGCCCGGCCGACCATTGCGCACATAGGCGGACATGCCCTCCGCCGGGATCGGCTGTGGCGGCAGTCTTGCGAGCGAGGTCAGCAGACTCGCGGCGCTGCGGAAGAGGAAGCGCTTGCCGGCAGCGGCGGCCTCGATCAGCCGAGCGGCGAAGCCGTCGAGATCGGACTGGCGCTCGGCATCGACCACGCAGCAGACATTGCCGCCCAGACCGGCGAGCCGTTCGGCCGAATCGCCGCGCACGTCCGCGAGACCGAAGCGCTCGACCTCCCCGGCCCGGATGCGCCCGGCGGTCTTCTCCTCCACATAGTCGGGCAGGAAGGCATGCTGGAAGCCGAAGACCGAGTCCCGGGCGAACTCGGTCTCGTTGACCGGCACGGGCTCGCCATCGACCATGAGGTAATGCACCCCGTCGCGGGTGATGCGTCCCCCCTCGAAGAAGGCCGGAACCAGGAAATGGGCATCGAAGGGGCCGAGCTCCTCGGCAATGACGTCGGTCTCGACCGGATAGTGACCGCGCAGGGTCGAGTCCGAGCGGCTGACCACCAGCGGCTGGATCGGCCGGCCGGCGGCGGCCAGCCGCCCCAGCGCCTCGCGCAGATTGACGCAGATCTCGCGCGTCACGCGCTCCGCATCCTCGGCCCCCATGCCGCGCGTATTGCTCAGCACGAAGAGGATCGGCGAATCGTCGCTCAGACCCTCGATCAATGTCTCCGGATCCCATCGTGTCAGCAGCAGACAGGAATGCACCGTCTGCGAGCCCGTGGGATCGTCGTCGATGGCGATGATCTTGGTGGTGGGTGTCTGGTTCATCGGCATGAAGCTCCAACGCAGGGCATGGCCTGAATCCGGGAATTGGAACCGCGAAGGCGTAAAGGACGCGAAGAAAGCCTAAAGATATGGGCCATGCGCTGATTTCATCCGCAGGATGAGCGCCATACGCCTATCACCCATTGAAATCCTTTGCGCCCTTCGCGCCTTTGCGGTTCAAAGATTCTCTGATGATCGAATGCCCTAGGCCGCGTTGCCGAGCGCGGGCCTGGCCTGCACCATCAGCGCCTTGACTCGCCGCTCCAGCCCCTCGGGCGAGATGCCGTTGAAGGCCATGATCTCGGCCGGGCTGGCGGTGGTCTCGCCGCGTTGCCAGCCGACCAGGTCGCGTGCCGCCGCACGGCTGCGCAGCATCACCGGCTCCAGGGCCACGGTGCCGCCGCCGCTCACGCCGATGAGGGCATCGCCGTGGAAGAGCGACTCGAAGGCCGCATCGTCCATGAAGTCGCCGTCCGGCTCGGCGCTGTGCGACCAGGCGACGTCGTCGGGCCGGTAGAGCCGGCGCGGGTTGGCCACGGCGACGATGCGCACCCGATACCCCTCCGACTCCAGCCGGTCCTTGGCGGCGAACACCGGCTGGAACACCATGTCGCCGGTGACGGCGAAGACGAGGGTCCCCCGCGGCCCCTGGGCCGACTCGTAGAGCCGGACGGCACCCTCGCGCATCGCCTGCTCGGACTGTTCCGGGGTAGAGTGGACCGGGAGCGCCGACTTGGAGGCGACGATGGCGATGCACTTGTTGGACTGCCCGATCGCCCAGGCATAGGCGGCCTGGATCATGTTGGCGTCCGCGGGATAGAGCAGATAGACGTTGCCGTTGCGCATCTGTCCGCCGATGTAGTTCTCGATCTCGGGGCGCTGATGGGTCCAGCCGTTGCGCCCCTGCTCCAGCGCCCCGGCGGTGAACATGGAGACCATGGCCGGCGTCTTGCGCCTCAGCTCGGCCATCGCCTGACCCACGGTCTGCACGATCGGCCAGCCGTTGATGGCGAAGCTCTCGTAGGAGAGCCACAGCGAGCGTCCGCCGAAGAGCGCCAGACCGGCGGCGAAGCCGGCGCAGGCATCCTCGTTCAGCGGCTCGTAGACCTGACCGCTCGGGGACTGGTTGTAGAGGTCGTCCTGAGTCGGATGACGGATCTTGAGCGCGTCGTTGATCGCCTTCATGGCGGATGCCTCGTTGCCGTCGGCATTGGTCACCACGAACTCGGGATCCCGCCGGCCCAGCTCGGCGACCATGGCCGCCAGGGTGCTCGCCGGAACCGCCTGATCGCCCGGCGCGAATGACTGCATAGGCAGCGCGCCGATCTTGGTCAGGGGACGTTCGCGCTCGGTCACCACCGTCTCGGCGGCCGGGCCGCCACCCGCGCGGCTCAGGTTGGTGCGCACCAGCGACCAGACCTCCGGGGCCAGCGCACCCCGCTCCAGTGCAGCGGCGATAGTGTCCTTCTCCGGGGTATCGCCGGGATAGAGGTTGTGCGACTTGGCGCCGCTGGCATGCACGCCCGCGCCCTTGAGCTGCTTGATGACAACGCAGGTCAGGGTCCCGCTCATGGCCGACTCGGCCGCCTCGCGCACCCCTTCCAGCACGGCGCGACTGAAGGCCATTCGGGCCTCGGGGCCGAAGCGGGTGCTGTCGACATAGGCGCCCTCCTGGCCCGCGTCGTCGAACTCCTTGGCGTCGATCAGGACGATCCTCTCGAAATCGTGTGCCCGCCAGTAGGCTTCCATCTGCGCGTTGTCCATGAGGGACACCATCGAATGATGCTCCTGGCTGTAGCCGTTCCAGATCAGCACCGGCAGGAAGTTGGTCACCTCCGGGTAGGCGGTATGGAAATGCTTCATGGCAGAGAGGATGTAGGGCTCGCCCAATCCGCCGTCGCCGATGGTGCAGGGAAAGAGCCGGTCGCGATTGAGATATGCGCCGGCCATGGCGAAGTGCTGCCCCTGCCCGAGCGGTCCGGCCGGGGCCAGCAGACCGGGAATGGCACCGGACAGATGGCCGAGCAGACCGTCACGCTCGCGAAAGCGCGACTGCAGGTCGTTCACCGTTCGGATGCCCATCCTCTCCAGCGAACCGTCGAGGAACATGGCGCTGTAGAAGCCGGGCGCATGGTGGCCCACCTCTGTGACGATGTTGGTATGACCCAGCATCGCCAGGGCGGCATAGGCATCGGCCGAGCTGGCGAAGCCACCGGGGTGGCCGGACTGCTTGGAGGCGCAGAGCTGGAGGGTCAGATACCGCAGCGCGTCGGCCAGCCATTGGGTCTGGCGCACCGAGGCCGTATCCATCTCCTGGATGCGATCCTGTCCCTCGGCGATGGCGGCGGTCCGGCCCGACTGGTCGAAGTCGGCCGGCAATTGCCCAAAATGCAGGATGCCGTCGAGAAAGGCGGCTTCGGCCTGATCGGCCCGGCGCGGGGATGCATTCGTCATCGTCTCTCTCCTCAGATAGTGACCGCTCCGTCTCGAACTGGACGGCTTGCGTTGAGGAGAATCTAGTGAGGGAAAGCGAATTTCACAATAGAGGATGAATTCCACATTATGAAATATCACCTGTCATCGCACCCAGAATCGCAGCAGCGAGGAGATGGAGATCGAGGTCGCGTGCTCGGATTATCCAAAACAGTCGAGCGAGACATCGGAGGGCTCGCTAGTGCAGCACCTCTTCGAGCGAGGTCGCCGTGAGCACCCGCTCGGACCATATGAGCAGGGTCGACTCGTCGGCCTGGGCGATCCGGGACTGAACCTCTTCGGGCAGTTCGCCGAACTTCAAATGCAGTTGTCGCGCCAGGAGCCGGGCCTCGCCTTGCTGCATACCCTGCTGCATGCCTTGCTGCATACCTTCCTGAATGCCTTCTTCACGAAAACGTTCGGCGAATCGGCTCATAGTCTGTGCCTCGTCTGGGTAGTCCTGTGCGTATCGTTCATTATCGTCAAGGGCCGCATAGATCATGAAGACCTTCCGGATGCGGGCTCGACCGAAGAATTGTCTACGCTCAGAAAATCCGACGCAAAGCCGTTCGGTTCAGCTCACGACACCAACTCTTGAGACAAGTGGCGCAAAATCTGATTTCATCATGCGGAATTCATTTCGAGGAATCCGCCATGGCTCAAGACAGCCCTTCCGGCATCCAGGTCATCGATCGCGCGGCCTCGCTGCTCGATGCCATCGCCCGCTATCCAGACCCGGTCAGTCTCAAGATCCTCGCTGCCGAGACCGGGCTGAACGTCTCCACGGCCCACCGCATCCTCGCCTCGCTGATCCACAACCGCTTCGTCGAGAAGGACGCGGCCGGGCACTACCGGCTCGGACTGCGGCTACTGCAGCTCGGCGTGCGGCTGCACGGCAACGTCGACGTGCGCGCCATCGCCCTGCCCATCATGGAGGATCTGCGCGACCGCTTCGGCGAAACGGTCAATCTCACCATCCGCGAGGGCGACGCCGTGGTCTATATCGAGAAGGCGACCCCGAACCGCATGATCCACGTTCAGCAGCTGATCGGATCGCGCGCACCGCTTCATGTCACCGCCGTCGGCAAGCTGATGCTGGGCGCTGCGGGCGAGGACGCGATCCGCGCCTACGCCGCCCGCACCAACCTGCCCGCCTATACCCGCAACAGCATCACCGACCTGCCGCGCCTGATCGCCGCATGCGCCCAGTCTCTCGAGCGCGGCTATGCACTCGATGACGAGGAGGCCGAGATGGACGTAGGCTGTATCGGGGTGCTGATCCAGGACGGCACCGGCAATGTCAGCGCCGGACTGTCGGTGTCGGCGCCGATCAACCGCAGACGATTGGACTGGGTTGAAGAATTAAGAGAAGCAGGACGAACTCTGTCCGACCGACTGGGCTATCGGGGACAGGTCCGGACCGAGGGATGAACTTCGAAGACTGGGCGAACATCAGTATCCGCTGAAATACTGACAAATTTCCTCGATCTCATATGGGACGAGGTTAAACTCCAGACTCCGCCAGATGACATCACGATTACCGGAGGACTGGATGCTACTGCGTCACTCACACACCTCGCCCTATGTCCGCAAGGTCATGGTGCTGCTGCACGAGACGGGCCTCATCGACCAGGTCGGGATCGAGACGACCGACGGCTGGTCCGAGCCCGAGGCCCTGACCGCCGAGAATCCCCTGTCCATGGTCCCGACCCTGGTCCTGCAGAACGGCCAGACGCTCTTCGACAGTCCGCTGATCTGCGAATACCTCGACCGCCAGCACGTGGGCCGGCCCATGATCCCGCCGACCGGAGAGATGCACTGGCGGGTGCTGCGCGATCAGGCGCTGGCCGACGGTATCATGGATGCGGCCATCCTCATCTTCATGGAAGGCGTCAAACGTCCCGAGGACCTGCGCTGGGACTGGTGGCTGGAGCTCAAGCAGCGGGCGATCGAGCGGGCGCTGGATCTGTTGGAACAGGACGTCGAGGCACTGCGCGATCGGGTCGATCTCGGCACCATCTCGGTGGCGGTGGCGCTCGGTTATATCGACCTGCGCGGGGCCGTCGAGGATTGGCGCCGCAACCGCCCCGAGTTGACCGACTGGCACGCGGAATTCAGCCAGCGGCGGTCGATGATCGCGACGGCGCCGCCGCTCTAGAGGCGCCGAGGGGCGCATCGGCCGTCAGATCCTCTCGATGGCGTCTTCCATCGCATCCTTGATCACCGCCCCGGCGCGCTCGGGATCGGATTCCCGAACGTCGATCCAGTGGACGTACATCTCATCGCCATCCATATCCAGGGTGACCGTCCCCGGTGTGAGCGTGATGCTGTTCGCCAGGATGAGACGCTGGTAGGGCCTCTCGAGCCGGGTCTTGATCCGCACGATGCCGGGATTGATCGGCAGGCTCGGGCTGAGCACGCGCCGGGCGACGTCGATATTGGCGAGCACGAGGTTCTTGAGGAAGACGGGCATATAGGCCAGGAGCGCAAGCGGATTCCAGGGCCGGCTCAAGGCATCCGAGGCTGCAGCCGGTATCGTCAGCCAGACGATGACGGCAGACACCAGAAGACCGGCGACCAGTTCCTGCGGATCGGCACTGTTGGTGAGACCGACCCAGATGATGAATAGGGCCAGCCCCCACTGAATCCGATGCATGTCTCAATCTCCAGGGTTGTGGAATAGATAGCCCCCAGCTATGGAACCACCCAATCGGCAAAAGGCTAAAGGAGCAAAAGCCTCCGCAAAACGACGGCTGGAGGCTGATCGCTGACGGCTGAAAGCTCTCTCTTCACTTGTCCTTCGGCATGTAGAGGAAGCTGTCTCCGTCGGCGCTGACGTAGACGCATTCGGCCTCCAGCCTCAGCGAGTCGGGACCGCAGACGTCGACGCAGAGCCCGCACCAGCAGCAGCGCCCGTAGTCGATGCGCGGGACCAGACCGCTCGCGTTCTTGGGGTTCATGACGGCACCCGGGAGAGGCTCGACCATGTCGATCGCCTCGTTCATGCAGATGTCCTGGCAGTTTCCGCAGCCGACGCAGGTGCTCAGCGTATTGACGTGGAAACCGCGGTAGCCGGTCACGTCGGGGCGGCGCTCGACCGGGTAGTTCAGGGTATGCGGCCGCTTGAAGCCCTGCCCCAATGCACTGAATGGATGGACGATGCCCTTGATATCTGGATTCCAGGTCATGATGACGACTCCTGCGCGTGATTAGTGAGCCTGAACCTGGCAATTCGAACCGCAAAGGCGCCAAGGACGCGAAAAAAGACGAGCGTCCGAGTGGTACAGGAAGATGCCCGAGCCATCGCAGGACATCCTGTGCGCGCTTTGGGTTCTCAGCGGTTCGATTGCCTGCCCGAAGAGGACGAAGGGGATGCGGCCGGACACGGCGCTCATCGCTCGATCTCCGGCGGACAGATGCCCAGAGACGTCATGATGAGGGCCACGTCCGAGAGCTGGGCGCCTTCCAGCAGCCGCTCCAGCAGGGTGAAGGCATGGATGATGGAAGGCCCGCGCACCTGCAGCCGACGCAGATAGGGCGACCCGTCCCCGGCCATGAAATAGCCGAACGCACCTCGGGCCGATTCGGACTGCACATAGGTCTCGCCCTTGGGCACCTTGAGATTGCGGTGCTTGGGCAGCTTGCATTGGATGGGACCCTCGGGGAGCTGCTCGAGGACCTGGCGCAGGATGCGAATGCTCTGGCGCATCTCGGCGCGCCGCACCAGGGCGCGCGCATAGACGTCGCCGGCCGTCTGGGTCGGGATGTCGAAATCGAGCCGGTCGTAGACCAGATAGGGCGCATCCCTGCGCACGTCGCGCGGGATGCCGCAGGCGCGGATCACCGGGCCTGCGTAGCCGTTGCGGATGCACTCCTCGGCGCTGACCACGCCCACGCCCTGCAGCCGCTTCTTGACCACGGCATTGTCGAAGAAGATGCGGTCGTACTCGGGCAGGCGCGCCTCGAGCGTATCCAGCAACCGGGTCAGATGCTCGGGCAGGTCCTCCGGGAGGTCGCGCTTCACGCCGCCCGGATAGATGTACATATGGTAGACGCGACCGCCGGTGATGGCCTCGAAGAGGTCGAGGATGTAGTCGCGCTCGCCGACCGCCCACTGGGGCACGATCTCGTGACCGATGGACCCGCCCTGACCGGCGAGCCACAGCATATGTGCCTGAAGCCGCGCCAGCTCGAGGATCATGACCCGGATGTACTGGGCGCGCTCGCTGACCTCGAGCCCCAGCAGTTCCTCGACGCCGCGCGCGAAGTTCTCCTCGTTGGGGTCGGGTTCGGGCACGCAGATGCGGCAGACGATGGTGAAGGCCTGGATGACGGTGCGCCGCTCGATCAGCTTCTCGAAGCCGCGGTGCAGATAGCCGACGTGGGTCACGGCCTTGACGATGGTCTCGCCGTCCAGGTCCAGCTCCAGGCTCATGTTGCCGGTGACGCCCGGATGCTGGGGCCCGTGGAAGATCTTGATGGTGTCGCTCATGCGCCGCCCTCCCCCGGCTCGGGCTTGGAGACGGCGGGCGCGGGATCGGCCTTCGCCGCCGGCGGCGCCTTCGCGGCCTTCTTGGCCTCCTTGCGCCTGCGGATGGCCTCGCGCACGTCCTGGTTGTCCTCGCGCCCGGAACGCATCTCGTAGGTCTCCTCGACGAACTTGAGGGTGTCGAACTCGCGCCGCATCGGCGGGATGCCGGTCCAGCCCTCGAGCATGAAGTCGCCCAGACTGGGGTGACCCTCGATCGAAATGCCGAACATCTCGTGCAGCTCGCGCTCGAAGACCTCGGCCTGGGGCCAGAGCGGGATGGCGGTCGAGATGGCCTCGCCGTCGCGACCGATCCAGACCTGCACGACGAGCGAACGATCGCGCTCGGCCGTCTCCAGGACATAGGACAGGCAGAAGACGTCCTCCTCCATCCAGTCGGTGCAGGCGATGGTGGCCAGGGTCGCGAAGCCGTGCTGTCGCTGCAGCTGACCGAGCAGCGAGAAGAGCTGGGCCTTGGGCACGCGCAGGAAGGCCTGATCGGGCCGCCGCTGGCTCTGCTCCAGGATCTCGAAGCCCGGCAGCTTGGGCAAAAGGTCTTCCAGCATCAGACGACGCCCCCGGCGTGATACCAGTCGCAGGTATAGGTCGGGGGTATCTGGTCGCCCAGCACCTTGCGCTGGTTGGCCTTGTACCAGTCGATGTGCTCGCGGTAGTGATGATAGCCGCCCTTCTCGCCGTTCTTGATGCGCCCCTGCAGGGCGACGAAGCCCTCGATCAGGGCCTCGGGCCGGGGCATGCAGCCATTGACGAAGATGTCGACCGGGATGTAGCGGTCCACCTGCTTGATGGTGTTGTAGGAGTCCCAGTACATGCCGCCGTTGATGGTACAGCTGCCCAGGGCGATCACGTACTTGGGCTCCTGCATCTGCTCGTAGCTGCGGATGACCCGGCGCAGCGTCTTGAGCGCCAGATAGCCGCTGACGATGAGCACGTCGGCCTGACGCGGCGTCGCCGCGCCGACGATGCCGAAGCGCTCGGCATCGAAACGGCTGGTCATGAGCGGGCGCATCTCGATCGCCCCGCAGCCGGTGCCGTAGGCGAGCACGAAGAGGCTCCTGTGCCGCATCCAGGAGACCAGACGTTCGAGCACGCCCTGCCGGATCGACTCGGCCTCTCCCGGAACCTCGAGCATGGCCTGCTCGCATTGAAAACCTTCGCATTGGGTCTTGTGGTACATCAGGCGCTCCAGGAGGGTAGCCAGACGGTCAGGATCACCCCCAGAACGCCGAGCCCCAGCGGGACCTTCCAGAAGAAGTCCACCGCCTGCTCGGTCTTGAGCCGGGGAAAGACCATGCTGATCACCGTCGTCAGCAGGAAGAGGGAAAATGCCTTGGCGATGAGGACCAGGATATTGGTGGCCCCGCCCAGGAAAAGATCGACCAGCAGCACCAGCTTGGCGATGGACATCATCATCCGCTGGGTCATGAGCACGCCCAGCAGCCGGCCGCCGAACTCGACCCGCGGCCCGGCATAGACCTCGACCGGCGCCCCGACCACGTCGAAGGGCGCGCCGTGCTGGCTGCCGATGAAGGGCAGCAGGATGACGCAGAAGGCGATCGGGTTGGTGACGATGCCCCAGTGGGCCAGACTGTCCTGCGCCGCCATGATGGCATGCACCGAGGCCGTCTCGTGCTGCAGCATCACCATGGCCAACCCCAGGAAGAAGGGGACCTCGAGCCCCATCAGCCGGGTCAGACCCCGGGTCACGCCCATGACGCCGAATGGATTGCCGCTCGACCCCACCGCCAGCGCGTTACCCAGCGGGCCCACCACCAGCAGATAGATGATCAGGATCAGGTTGCCGTACTGGGAAAAGCCCTGCAGCCAGTCCGAGTCCTTGAGAAAGGGGACGAAGAGCACCGTGGTGAAGGCCCCGGCCATGATGATCATGGGACCGAAGAAGAACATGGGACCGTGGATCAGGGTCTCCGACTTGAAGAAGAACTTCATGTTGTCGAAGAGGTTCTGCCAGATGGTCGGCCCCCAGCGGCGCTGGACGCGGGCGTTGAACTGGCGGTAGAAGCCGTAGAAGAGGAAGCCCATGACGTAGCTGACCCCGATCATGGCCAGCGAATCGACGACGGCGTGCATCACAGCCCTCCCAACATAGACTGAGCGGCGAGACTCGCCGCGAAGACCACCACGGCGATCAGGATCCAGATCTGGGGCCGGCCGACATAGAGGCTACCCAGCAACGCCGCCGCGGCACGCATCTGCCCCGCCAGCCCCAGGTAGAAGCCGCGCGTCCCCCGGCGCAGGATCCAGCCGACCAGCGGGATGCGATGCAGTTCGCGCCCCATGCCGGCACCATAATGCAAAGGCGTCCCCTCGGTTGGGACCTCGCCCGCATAACTCAGATCGTAGGGGCTGCCCGCGCGATGCATGCGCCCGCGCAGCAGGAGAAAGATCCCGGTGACCAGCACGAAGGCGATGATGAAGACCAGCATGAGGACGACGCCGTCGTAGCCGCCGTAGGTGGTGGTGAGCTCCGCCCAAGAGGCCCCGCCGATCGTCTCCATCCCCAGCGCGACCAGCACCGGATCGATCAGGACCTGGACCGGAAGTCCGGGCAGAAACCCGAACAGCACCAGCAGCGCCATGAGGATCACCTGGGGCACCAGATAGATCAAGGGCGCCTCGCGTGCCTCCCGCGCCTGCGGCGAATTGGCATGCCCCAGGAACGGCCCGTAGATCAGCTTGTAGCAGTAGATGAAGGCCGCCGTGCTGGCCAGGATCATGGCCGCGAGCAGCAGCAGCCAGCGGGCGTCGACCAGCGAGACGAAGATCAGATACTTGGCGGCGAACCCGGGCAGCGGCGGCATGCCGGCGAGCCCGATGATGCCGATCAGCACCCCGAAGAAGGAGACCGGCATCCGCTCGATCAACTTGCCGAGATCCTTGAAGCGGCGCTGCCCGGTCTGCAGCACGATCCCGGCGACGCTGATGAAGAGCAGCACCTTGACCAGGGTATGCACCAGGGCGAGATAGAGCGCCCCAGCAAGGGCCAGCGAACTGCCGACGCCGATCGCCGTGGTGATGTAGCCGACCTGGGCGATGGACGAATAGGCCAGCAGACGCTTCATGTCCTCCTGTGCGATCGCCTTGTAGGTGGCGACGACGGAGGTGACGACACCGATCCAGGCCAGCAGATATCCGGCCGCGGGGCCCTCGAGCAAGCGGCCGGCGAGGCTCGTCAGGGCATCGGGGAAGAGCGTCAGCAGCAGAATCAGTCCGTAGACCCCCATCTTGGAGATCGCGCCCGAGAGGAAGGCGCTGAAGAGATCCGGCGCCTGGTCGTAGCTGCTCGGAACCCAGATGTGCAGCGGCAGGGTTCCGACCTTGATGAGAAAGGCGAGCCCGAGCAGAACAGCCAGGATCAACTCTTGGCCGAAGGTCGTACCGGCCAACGGACCGATCCGGAAATCGCCGCTGAGGCTGTAGTAGAACAGAATCCCGGCCAGCAGCAGAAAGGCCGAGGCCAGGTTGAAGAGGATATAGGACTGCGAGGTCTCCAGATCCGCGCGCGGCGAGCGCAGCAGAAGCAGATAGCTGCTCCAGGTCATGATCTCCCAGCCGATGAAGAAGCTGATGAAATCGCCCGCGAGCAGCAGGAGTTCCATCCCCAGCACGAGCGGGACATAGAGCGCCAGCGACGACCAGTCGAGGGGCCGGCGCAGCATGGGCAGGGCGACCAGGGGGGCGGCCACCGCCAGGAGCACCATGAAGAATCCGGCCAGGGGCGTCAGCGTCAGGCTGAGCCGCACCCCGTCGATCAGGGTCCAGGAGAGACTCCCGTCCCAAGCCAGCAGCAACAGGCCCGGGCTCAGAGAGACGATAAGGAAGAGAAGACGGAGAATCGCGCTCATGACCCGGCCCCCAGCACGGCACTCAAGGCCGCTCCACGATCGAGCAGGGCCTGGGCGCCCTCGATGAAGAGATCGTCGACGAGGAAGGGCGCGACCCCGAGCAGGACGATGAGGCCGGCGGCCACGGCGATGGGCGCATAGCCCCAGCGCTCCACGGCTCGCGCCTCGGGGAGATCGGCCCGAGGCTCGTAGAGCACCTTGATCCAGCGGAAGTAGTACCCGGCCTCGATCAGGGCCGCCAGCAGGACGAGCGCGACCGGCCAGAAGACGCCGGCCTCCGCGAAGCCCTTGAGGATCCACAGCTTGCTGGCGAATCCGTTCAGGGGCGGCAGCCCCATGACCGCGAGCGCGCCCAGGACGAAGAAGGCCGCCGCCAGGGGTCTGGCCCGGCCGGCCCCGGCGAGATCCGCGAGCCGCGCCGAGACGAAGCTGCGCATCAGGACGGCGGCGGTCAGGAAGAGCACCAGCTTGATCAGCGTATGATTGGCCATGTGGAACAGCCCCCCGGCCGTGGTCGCCTCCGCACCGAAGCCGAGCGCCAGCGCGATGAGCCCGATCTGCCCGAGCGACGAATAGGCCAGCATGCGCCGCATGTCGTCCTGACGCAGCGCCACGACCTCGGCGACCAGCATGGTGGCCGCGCCCAACCCCATCAGCCAGGCGCCCGCGACCCCGGGATCCGCCAGCAGCAGAAAGACCAGGTGGAAGAGCACGAAGAGGAAAGCCTTGACCAGAAATCCCGAATAGAGACCGGCCACCACCGGATGGCTGCCCTGATAGATGTCCGGAACCCAGAAGTTGAAGGGGAAGAGTTCGGCCTTGATGCCCAGTCCGACCAGCATCAGCAGACCGATGAGAATCTGCATCGGGCCCGGGATTCCGGCGAAGCCCTCAGCGATCGCGGCCAGATTGAGCTGGCCGATCTGCAGATAGACCAGCACCACCGCGAAGAGGAAGAAGACGGCGGCCACCGAACCGATGAGGAGATACTTGAGCCCGGCCTCCAGAGCCGGGGCATCGCGCCGCAGCGCGCTCAAGGCATAGGCGCTGACCCCCGAGATCTCCAGGAAGACATAAAGGTTGAAGAGATCCCCCGTCAGCACCATGCCGTTGCAGCCGGCGATCAGGAGCAGCAGGAAGATGAAGGCCCGACGGTCGCGCAGATAGGACTCGCCGTCGCCCAGCCAGATGAAGGCGGTCGCCAGGAGCCCGGTGAAGCTGATGAGGGCGACCAGGATCCAGGAGGCGCTGTCCAGCTGAAGATGGATCCCCAGGGGCGGCGCGATGACGATGGTCTCCACCAGCGGCGCGATCCGAACCTCCGGCAGGAGCGCCAGGGCCAGCAGCAACAGCACGGCCGGCGTACCGACCAGCAAGGGCATCAGCAGCCGCAGACGGACCCACAGCGGCGAGGCGAAGGCCAGCAGCAGCGGGAGTGCGACGAACCAGACGGGCGTGAGCGGCAGGGTCATCGGGGCTCCTTCAGCTCGGTCAGACTGGCGACGTCGGCCCGACCGGTCAGGCGGTGATATTGGATGGCCAGGCTCACGCCCAGCGCCAGCACCGCGAGGCCGATGACGATGGCCGTCAGCGTCAGCGCCTGGGGCACGGGATCGGCCATGTGGGTGAAGGAGCGGAGCCCATCGGAGAGGATCGGCGCCGTCTCGCCCGGAGAGGTCGCCAGTCCGATGAAGAGCAGATACACCGACAGCTCCATCAGCGCGATGCCGATCAACACCTTCAGCAGGTGCCGTTTGGCCAGCAGGCCGTAGAGACCGATGAAGAAGAGGATCAGGGTTCCCAGTACGACGATGCCGTGGAGCACCCCGGGGTCATTCAGGAAGGCCAACATCGCCTACAACTCCTCAATACAACTCGAGTGGCCAGCATTCAGCCGCCAGCGGCTGAGCGGCCACGGAAAAGGGCTAGGCGTCCGATGCCTCGACGGGCGGATCGGCCGATTGCCGGGCATCCCGCTCCAGCATGTCCCCAAAGATAGCGGCGACCTCCGCCCCGACCTTGACCCCGACCAGAGAGTAGATGATCGGGATCACGCCCGCGCTCAGCAGGCGTCCCATCTCCGCGACCGGATGGGGGAGGAAATTGCCGAGGAAGGTCGCCGTCCCGACCAGCGTCAGTCCCAGAAGCCCCATGAGCACGAAGCCGCTACCCGAGAGCGACTCGAGCAGTCCGATTCGGCCATGTTCTAGACGGAAGGCCGGATCGGCCAGCATGCGCAGGAAAAAGGCCGTGGCGATGATGACGCCGCCCTGGAAGCCGCCGCCGGGAGAAAGGTGGCCGTGCAGCACCACATAGACGCCCAGCAGGATCAGGATGGGGAACAGAAGACGGACGCCCGTCACCACCATCTCGTTGGGCGGCGTGCCGGACGCCCCCAGGATCCCGCCGTCCGCCGGCCTGCGGCCGCCGAAGAGCAGACCGATCCCGGTCGCCGCTAGGAAGAGTACGGTCACCTCGCCCAGGGTATCGAAGCCGCGATAGCTGACCACGACCGAGGTGACGGCATTTGCCGAGGCCGTCTCGGCATTGCGCTCGAGCAGGGCGTCGCCGACGCTCGCCGACTGGCCGTCCAGCCCGAATTGCAGGAGAACGCCGAGGAGCGCGGCGAACAGCCAGCCGCACAGCAGGACGAGCAGCAGCGTCTTGACGCTGACCCTCTTGCGCAGTGGAACGCCGGTCATTTCAGCTCCTTGTCTTCGTATCGGCCGAACTGGCGGACCCCCATGAGCAGCACGAAGCTGCTGGCGGCCACGCCGATCGCGGCCTCGGTCAAGGCGACGTCGGGCGCCTGAAACAGAAAGAACTGCCCGACGGCCCCCAGGCTCACGAGCGAGAGACCGACCACGGATTGCAGGAGATCGTCCTGCGAGATGGCGATCCAGGCCCCGGCGATCATCCAGGCGAAGAGCAGCAGTGCGAGCAGAGCGGTCACGAGCGCACCTCCTGAATCGCCTCGTCGCCGTCATCCGGCCGGCTCGCCGATCCTGCGGTCTGCCGGGTCGCGTAGTCGTCCTGGACCAGCCGCGCGCCGACCGTCCCGCTGCGATGCGCCGCACGCGCGAGCACCGAGGAGCTGATCGGGTTCGTCAGCAGGATGAAGAGCGCGAGCAGCAGCAGACGCGGCGCCCACTCAGGCGTCACGCAGGCGGCGCCGAACAGCATGAGCAGCGAGCCCATGGTGGTCGACTTGGCACCGGCGTGCATCCGCGTGAAGACGTCCGGCATGCGGATCAGACCGAGACCGCTGACCCAGAAGAAGAAGGCGCCTCCCAGCATCAACCCATAGCCCAGAAGCTCCACTCAGACCTCCTTCTCGAGAAAACGACCAAAGAGTACGACCCCAGCGAATCCGACCAGGGCGAAGACGAAGGCGACATCGAGATAGATGCTCCGGCCCTCGAGGATCGCGAGCAGCGCCAGCAGGGAGATGAAGAGAACGCTCAGGGTATCCAGGGCCAGAATCCGGTTCGGGGCATCCGGCCCCTTGATAAAGCGCCAGAGAATCATGGCGATGGGTGGCAGCAGGATCAAGACAAGCGCAACGAGCATACGACGCCCCGGGGCTTCGAGAGTAATAGCGATAAAGGCCGGAAACATATGGACGGGACATGCGCGTCCGACCGCGTAGATCGCCGATCGCGACGATCGATGGGGCGAGCCAACGCATGCCTCGCCACCTGACCCCGACTATTTGATCCCTCTCGCGATCAAAATGCGCTGACGCATATCAATCGATCCGAGACTGGATGCGTCGGCCGACCGGCGGAAATTCTATAGGGGCCAGGTTACGGGGCGTCCAGAGAATGCGAAATGTTGATTTCGGTCAAGACCGCGAACCGATCAGGCGCCCTCATGGACGAGGGGTACCCGCCGGCCGATCCCGGTGAAGAGCTCGTAGGCGATGGTACCGCATAGCCGCGCGACCTCCGCGGCCGGCACCCGATCGCCCCACAGCTGGACCGGCGCCCCAAGCCCCACGTCATCCATCCCGGTCAGGTCCAGCGTGATCATATCCATGGAGACGCGTCCGACCAGACGGGTCGGACGTCCGTCGACCAGGACCGGCGTGCCGTCCGGGGCATGCCGCGGATAGCCGTCGGCATAGCCGATCGCGGCCACCCCGACACGCATCGGCCGATCGCAGACGAAACGCCCGCCATAACCGACCGGGTCTCCGGCCTGGAGCGTTCGCACCGAGATGATGCCCGACTCCAGCGTCATGGCGGGCCGCAGCTCGCCCGCCGACGGATGGGGATCGACGAAGGGCGAGATGCCGTAGAGCATGATCCCCGGACGCGTCCAGTCGCGATGCGCCCGGGACAGGCTCAGAACCGCCGCCGAATTGGCCAGGCTCGACATGACCGGGAGTCCGCCGAGGGCGCGATCGAAGGCGGCGATCTGACGCTCGCTATAGGGGTGGCCGAGCTCGTCGGCGCGGGCGAAATGGCTGATGGCGCCCACCTCGCCGACATGCCCGCAGCCACTCAGGGCCGCATGGATCTCGGCGAACGCCTCGGGCGCGAAACCGACCCGATGCATCCCCGAGTCCACCTTGATCCAGCAGGCGAGCGGGCGCTCCGGACGTGCCGCGAGCAGCCAGCCCAGCTGTTCGCGACAATGTACCACCATGGTCAGACCGGCCCGGTCCACCTGGACGATCTCGTCCGGCGAGAAGACGCCCTCCAGCAGGAGGATCCGAGCCTGGATTCCCGAGTCGCGCAGCTCCAGCGCCTCGTCCAGACAGGCCACGGCGAAACCGTCCGCCTCGGACGCCAGCGCCCTAGCCACGGCGACCGAGCCATGGCCATAGGCGTTTGCCTTGACCACGGCGAGCGCCCGGCTCGCCGGGGCGAAACCTTTTGCGAAACGATAGTTGTGGAGGATCGCATCCAGATGGACGCGGGCACGCAATGGACGATCTGAGGCACTCATGAGATCACTTTGCCACGCCGAACCCGCTTTGTCTCGATTCCCATCCCCGCCCCACCGCTCCGGAAGAGCGCCGAAAAGACCGAATTTCAGAATTCAATTCAATGATTGAATTGAACTTTTCACCCACACACTTGCCCCACCACGACCTTTACCGGTTATATTGCGGCGCAACATCCGGCGAGCACCGGACCGATTCCGATACCGGATCGGTCAAGGATCTTCAGCCCAACCACTCGCACCCATCGCCTTGGTAGATTTCGCATGTCACGGATCAAACTCGAATTCCCGAACGCCGAAGGGCATACCCTCGTGGGCCTCCTGGAGATGCCGCCCGAGCGCACGCCGGTCGCACGCTACGCCCTCTTCGCGCACTGCTTCACCTGCAGCAAGGACGTCGCCGCCGCCAGCCGCATCAGCCGCGCGCTGGCGATGCGCGGGATCGCCGTGCTGCGCTTCGACTTCACCGGACTCGGCAACAGCGACGGGGATTTCGCCAACACCAACTTTTCCTCCAACGTCCAGGACCTGCTCGCGGCGGCCGGCAAGCTGGAACAGGACTTCGAGGCCCCGGCACTCCTGATCGGTCACAGCCTGGGCGGTGCCGCGGTCCTGGCGGCGGCGCCTCAGCTGCCCTCGGTCGAGGCCGTGGTGACCATCGGGGCGCCAGCGACCGCCGCCCACGTCCAGCATCTCTTCAGCGGAGCGCGCGGTCAGCTGGAGGAGGAAGGAGAGGCCGAGGTCAAGATCGGTCTGCGCCGCTTCCGCATCCGCAGACAGCTGCTCGAGGACCTGGAGCAATACGGGTCGGCCGATCACATCCGCCACCTGGGACGCCCCTTGCTGGTGTTCCATTCGCCGCTCGACACCATCGTCGACATCAAGGAGGCGGCCAAGATCTATCAGTCGGCGCGTCACCCCAAGAGCTTCATCTCGCTCGACAAGGCCGACCACATGCTGAGCAACCGCGAGGACGCCGAATACGTCGCCGAGACCCTGGTCGCCTGGGCCAGCCGCTATCTGGGGATCGGCAGCCACGTCTTCGAGCCCAGCACGGGCACCGCGCCCAAGGTCGAGCACGGCGAGGTGATGGTGACCGAGGTCGACACCCGCTTCCTGCGCGGGCTCTACACCGACCGCCACCAGTGGTTGGCGGACGAGCCCAAGCCGGCCGGCGGATCGGATCTGGGCCCCACGCCCTACGAGCTGCTGCTGATGGCGCTGGGCGCCTGCACCTCCATGACGCTGCGGATGTACGCCAAGCGCCACGGCATCCCGCTCGACGACGTCGAGGTCAGGCTGAGGCACGAGCGCACCTATGCCGAGGACCGCGAGAGCTGCGAACAGAGGAACGGCCGGGTCGACCGCATCGTCCAGCGGCTCAACATCCACGGCGCGCTCGACGCCACGCAGCGCAGACGTCTGCTCGAGATCGCCGAGCGCTGTCCCGTCCATCGCACGCTCGACACCAGCCCACTGATCGAGACCCGCTATATCGAGGATGGGGAAGGCTGAGGCGGTTCCCTCGAGCCTCGAGGCGTAGGGCGCAATAGGCCGCCATCGCCTGTCGACTCGAACCTCTCGGCCGCTGCCAAGGGCTCATGAGCCGCCACTGTCCGAGTCTGGAGCGGCCGTATTGCGCCGAAAGGCGGCTTGCTCGAATCGAGTGGGCTGGCGGCTTCGATATATCGGTGGCGCGATCAGGTCATCCGCTGGCCGGCCATGCGGCGCAATACGCTGTCGCTATTGCGCCCTACGTTGGGTCTCCGCTCGGTTGCGGGCGGTAGCGATAGGCGGGCCAGGTATGCAGCGGACGCCGGCAGGGTGCCGTCTCGGTCTCGCTCAGCGGCTTGCCGGCGCAGTCGAAGAATCGACGACTCCGCTCGACGGCGAAGCCTTCGATGGCCGGCGGCGGTCCGCCACGGGTGATCAGCCAGAAGGGTCCTCGAGGCACCACCGGCTCATCCATGTGCCGACGCACGAACTCGGATGGCCGGGTTAGCCCCGGCCACTGATCGATATCCAGGTCCGGACGATAGAATCTCAGCATGGCCGTGGTCTGATAGCGCTCGACATAGACGGGGCCGTCCAGTTCGGCGACGCGCTGAGCCAACTCGGCGAAGCCGTGGGTCTCGCGCAGGATGCGGTTCTGACTGTCGGGCAGGGGCAAGGACGCCGTCGCCGAATGATAGGCGTAGAGGGTCACCAGCAGCAGGTTGACGCCCGCCGCCGCGTAGACCCAGACACGCACGGGTCGCAGCCAGAGCACGGCGAGCGGCGCGGCGCTCAGCAGATACATGAGCGGCCAGTTGGCCTGGACCTGGCTGAAGGTCGCGACCAGGGCGAAGAATCCGAGCGGAAAGAAGGTCGCGGCCATCAGCAGCGGACGCGCATGGGACGCAAGGGCCGGCGTATCCGGCTTGGCCGCGCCCCCCCGGGAACGCAGCCTGGCCACCAATCCCCAGATCAGCGCCGGGGCGATCAGCCCCCAGAATCCGAGCTGGGCCCCCAGATAGCCGAGCAGGCTCTCAAGCCGCTCGCCGAACGACTCGGGTCCCGTGCGCTCGACCGTCTGGGCGGAGACCGAGGCGAGATCCCCGACCTGGGTCGAAAAGCCGTGACCGAACTGGAAACGCATGGTCACCCAGTCGTGGCTGGCGTTCCAGAGGATGTTGGGCAGGAAGACCAGCAAGGCCGCGAGCGCACCCAGATAGGGCCAGGGCGTACGCAGCGCGCGCCAGTCGGCGCGGAGGATGGCCCAGAGCAGCACGGGGCCGATCAGCACCATGGTGTACTTCCCGAGCAACCCCAGCCCGACCGCCAGCCCAGCCGTGACCCAACGTCTCCGGTCGCCGGCCAGGGCGCGCTCCGCCTCGAACAGCGCCAGCGCCCATCCGAGGGCCAGCGGCGTATCCGGCGTCACCAGGATACCGCCGGCGAGTCCGGGAAGGGTCGCGCCGGCCAGCACCAGCGCGAGCGCCAGATCGGCCGGATCTCGCAGGCCACAGCGACGGTAGAGAACCGCCAGTACCAGGAGCGTCGCCGCACCGGCCAGCAGCCCGCCGAGCCGAGCGGCGAATGCCGACCCCGGCTCGAGCAGCGTCCCCAGGCCCACCAGGGCGACCCCCGGAGGATGATCGAAATAGCCCCAGGCGAGATGACGCGACCAGTCGAAATAATAGGCCTCGTCCAATGTGACCGGCATGAGCCAGGCGACCGCCAGACGCCAGGCGAGCAGACCGAGGATCACGACGGCCAGGAGGATCCAGGATGCCGCCGAGGAAGATGGCGTCCGCCGATGATTCATGACCGTTTCGACTCCGGCTGCGAATGTTAGAATGCGCCCCCGATCGATCCATGACCGCCAGCCGACGCTCGTTCCAGCGCCCATGAGACGCATGCAGGACGGCATTCTAGCCGATCGCCCCCTCATCGCCGCCAATACAAGCCAAGCGCCGCCCTCAGGTTGAAACCATGCCAGACCAGACTCAGCCCCGTCCGCCCTGTGCCCCGCCCCAGCTCGCCGTCATCGTGCCCACCTACAAGGAGGCCGACTCGGTCGCCGAACTCGCCCGTCGGGTCGATCGGGTGCTCGCGGGAATCGACTGGGAGCTCATCTTCGTCGACGACGACTCGCCGGACGGCACGCCGGAACGGGTGCGCGAGCTGTCGCGCCTGGATCCGCGCATCCGCCTGATCCAGCGCATCGGACGGCGCGGGCTCTCCTCGGCCTGCATCGAGGGCATGCTCGCCACCAGCGCGCCCTTCCTCGCGGTCATGGACGGCGATCTGCAGCACGACGAGACCCTGCTACCGCGCATGCTCCGGACCATCGAGGACGAGGAGCTGGACATCGTGGTCGGCAGCCGCTACGTCGAGGGCGGCGGGGTCGGCGAATGGAACGCCAAGCGCCATTCGATGAGCCGCCTGGCCACCCGCATCGGCCAGCGTCTCATCCATGCCGAGCTGCAGGACCCCATGAGCGGATTCTTCATGGTGCGGGCGGATGTACTGCGCTCCTGCGTGCGCAAGCTGAGCGGGGTCGGTTTCAAGATCCTGCTGGACATCTTCTCGTCCGCCGAGCGTCCGCTGCGGTTCCGCGAGCTTCCATTCACCTTCCGCCAACGCGAAACGGGCACCAGCAAACTGGAAGAGGCGGTGCTCTGGGAATATCTGCTAATGCTGGCGCAGAAGCTGATCGGCCCGGCGATCCCGGTACGCTTCATCGCCTTCTCCATCATCGGCGGGCTGGGCGTTTTCGTCCACATGGCGGTGCTCTGGCCCATTCTCGGTCTCTTCGGCAGCGGTGCCTTCCTGCTCGGTCAGAGCGCGGCGACCCTGGTCGCCATGACCAGCAACTTCTTCCTCAACAACCTGCTGACCTACCGCGATATGCGCCTGCGCGGCAGGGAACTGCTGCGGGGCTGGTTCAGCTTCGTGCTGACCTGCAGCATCGGGGCACTGGCCAATGTCGGGATCGCCGACTATCTGTTCCACGAGGGACACTCGGGCTGGTTCTTCTCGGCCCTGGCCGGCATCCTGGTCGGAGCCGTGTGGAACTATGCGGTGACGGCGGTCTATACCTGGAAGCGGCATCAGGCGGCCTGAGGTCCGTGCAAGGATAACGGAACCCTTACCGGAGCCGGATCAGGGCAGGACCCACTCGATCCGGTTGCGTCCGTGACGCTTGGCGTCGTAGAGGGCGCGGTCGGCGGCGCGGACCAGATGGATGGGATCGTGGATGCGATGCTCGCCGTCCATGTACGCGGCGATCCCGATCGAGGTGGTGACGAAGAAGGAGTCGCCCGCCTCGCTCAGATGGCGGGTCGCCTCCACCGCGGCGCGCAGCCGCTCGAACACATTGAGCGCGCTCTCCATGCCGTGTCCGGGCAAGAGGACCACGAACTCCTCGCCGCCGTAGCGCATGATGTAGTCCCGCTCGCGCAGGTTGCGCTTGAGCACCGCGGCGATCTTGACCAGGACCGCATCCCCCATCAAGTGGCCCTGGGTGTCGTTGACCCGCTTGAAATGGTCCAAATCGATGAACCCCAGGGTCAACGGCCAGCTGTTGTCGGTCGCCTGGGCGAATTCGTCGTCCAGCACCTGATCGAAATAGCGCCGGTTGTGCAGGCCGGTGAGTGCGTCGTGGATAGCGGCCTTCTGCAGGATCTCGGCGGCCTGCTCCATCTCCACCACCTTCTGCTGATGCTCGGTGGCCTGATGGACGAGCCGCAGATTGCGGGTCGCGAGGATCTCGCGCGCCTGTTCGACCAGTCCCAGGATCATGGCCGGCGACAGGATCTGTACCTCGAACAGGCGCCCCAATTCGGGCAAGGCATCGGCCACCTCCTGGAAAAGCATCTGCATGACCTGCTGATCCAATCCGAGCAGGGCCTCGGCGGCGTCGGCCGCGGCATCGACGGCCGGCTCCGGACGCTCGTCGAGCAGACCGTCGGCGACATGGCCGGCGACGGCCACACAGTAGACGAAGGCCTGCGCATCGTCCGGGATATCGGCCTGCTCCGGATCATGGACCGCGAGCGCCGTGACGGCGATCCGCTCCGGAAGCCCCCAATGACGCATCAGCCAAGCCCCCGCCTCGCCGTGATCGAAGCCCAATGACTCGCGCTCGATCATCAGGAACCGATCGTGCGACTCGTAACGGGAGAAGAGATCCGAGTAGCGTTCGGGCAGCGCGGTATCCAGCGCCAGGATCCCGAGATCCTGAAGCAGTCCGGCCAGATAGAGCTCATCGAGCGCGGCGAGCTTGAGCGTCTCGCCGAGCATTCGGCTGGCCAGCCCGGAGATGAGCGCACGCCGCCAGACCCGATCGATCGAGGGCCGATCGCCCCGACTGGAGCGATAGATATCGGTAAGCGAGAAGCTCAACGCCAATGTCATGGTCGCATTGAGGCCGAGCAGCATCACCGCCTGGTGGAGGTTGGTGGTATTGCGGCGCTGGGCATAGAGCGGCGAATTGCTCACCCGCAGCAGTCGGCCGGCGAGCGCAGGATCCTTGGCGATCAGCCCGGCGAGCGCGCCGATATTCACGTCCGGATCGCGCCCCATCTCGAGAATACGGATGGCCACACCCGGCAGGCTCGGCAGATTGGGGCAGAACTTGAGGGCTTCGAGAATGGCGGGAGTCATGAGGCCAAGCTACCTGGAGTCGGTCTGTTTCGACATTGAGCGTCGCGAGATCGATGAGACCAAAGCGTCCCATCCGCACCGTCCCAATAGCCACATTATCCCTGGATGATATACCAAACGTCAGCCGCTTTTCGGCGGTTTCGAGGTCGCCTGGAGCCGGACGACCGGGCGGATCGCGAGATCGAGGCGCCGACGGCTTGCCGTCGGCACCGCGAGCGAGGCAAGGCTCAATCGGCCGCGGACCGACTGACGAAGGTCATGACGAAGGTAACCGGCACCGCCTCGCTGATGCTATCCAGACCGGCGACCTCGCGCAGCTTCTCCACCCCTTCGCTGAGACCGAATTTGGAGGCATCCACGACCAGGGGCTGAAGGCTCGCCACCATCACGGTGCCGGGATCCAGCTTCACCGCCTGCATCGTCAGCGTCATGGACTGGGTTTGTCCGTGCAGGTGGAGCCTTCCCTCGGCCGTGATCCGCTCGATCACGCCCACCTCCATGCCGGTAACCACCTCCGGATCGAGCTTGGCCTCGAGCACGGCCTCCTTGTAGTCCGTCGTCTCGAACAGGAACTGGCGCATCCGCTCGTTACGGATCGGCACCAGGGTATCCACGCTGTCGAGCATCAAGGTGACGGATGCCCGGCCCTGATCGTCGATCGTGCCCTGGATCTCGTCGAAGGTGTTGACCTCCGCCTTGTCCTTGGCCTTGATGGTGACGAACGCCAGGTGCGAGCGGGCCGGATCCAGACTCCAATCGGCGACGGCCGGCGTCGCGGCCAGGATCCCGGCAAGCATGAGGGGCAAGATGAGCTGGCGCATGATGAATCCTCCTGATGAATCGGGTTGAAAATCACGTGGATCGACAGGCGGAAGGACCGGTGGAAGTCACCGGCACCCCAGACCCACAAGAGGAAACTTGGACGCGAAAATCTCAGAAACAACCTCAGTCGAGACGGGGAGGATCCGCATCGCGCCATCAATCCGCGGTCCCCACGGGCAGGATGATCATGCGCTCGACATCGGCGAGACGGATCTCGCGCCCGTCGATCGTGGTGAAGCGGCGCCCATCGATATCGCCGCGATGGGCCTGATAGAGGACGATGCCGCCCGTGTTGGCGTTGACCACCTGGACCTGAACCGGTTCGCGCCGCTCCAACCAGCCCTGAAACAGATAGACTCCAGTGCCGATCAGCATGAGCGCGACCAGCCCCCAGGCCAGACGCCGCACCAACCCCGGCGGCACCAGCGGAGGTTCCACCTCCTGACCGCGCGCGATCAGCTCGGCGCGCCGACGCGCCCTCAGACTGCCGTAGACCAGGGCGACGACCCCCAGGGTGAGTAGAATTTTCCAGAACATGGCACCGAACAAGGACCCTAATCGAAAGAAACCGCATGGTATCTCATGACATGTGTCGAGTTGCGAGGGTCCAAGCGCTCGACTTACCATCGCGCCGATCGGCCCGAACAGGAACGAGACCGGCAGCGACCATCAAGGCTGAGCATATCCATGGCAATCCCAACACCGAGGCCCATGCGTCGACGACAGACCCTCGTATCGCGCCTGACCATCGTGTCGCTTCTGACCGTCTTCGCGCTCCTCGCCTGCAGCGAACCGGCCCAACCGACGCTGAGCCTCTATCGCGCGGTTCACATCGGCGATCTGGATCAGGTCAAGCGCCATCTCTACTGGCACACGGACATCGACCAGCCGGATGTCGACGGCGATACGCCCTTGCACGTGGCGGCCCAAAACGGCAAGGTCACGATCGCCGAGCACCTGCTTTCGCACGGAGCCAACCCGGACGTATTGGACGCATCGGGCCGCACGCCGCTGGAGGTCGCGCTTCGGTTCGGCAAGACCCAGGTCGCCCAGACCCTGGTGGAGCACGGCGCCAGGATCGACCCGCAGGCACTTCTGCTCGAACTGGTCGGGCAAGGGATCTCGGACCGAGACACCTTCAGCTTCCTCGCGCGCAATGGCGCGGAAATCGATCGCGCCGACGACCAGGGCCGCACGTCCCTGACCCTCGCCATCCAGGGCGGATATCTCGACACGGTCAACCGGCTCCTGATCGAAGGGGCGGATGTCAATCAACCCGACGGACGGGGCCGGATGCCGCTGGCCATCGCCCTGAAGCGCTCCGATGGCAAGGCGACCGATCGCCAGACCATCGTCGAGCTTCTGCAACGCAACGGCGCGCGCAGCCGGCCTGAATCCGCTGCCGCACCGACGCTCGAAACCCCGGAGACATCGAAATGACCGAAAAGGTCGAAGACCTGACCGTCACCTACACGGAGGACGGCATCGACACCACGCGCGAACTCGACAAGGTGATCCTGTCCAAGGGAAGCTGGACCACCATCATCTTCCGCTATCAGGACTGGGATCGAGCCAAGGGCGAATACGGCCCCGAGAAATACACCATCCGCCGCTACCAGAAGCGCGGCGGGGAGTACCGCCAGCAGTCCAAGTTCAACATCTCCAGTCGCGCCCAGGCCCAGGGACTGATCGACGCGCTCCAGGGCTGGCTCGCCGAGGAATGACCGACCTCTTCATCTCCGACCTGCATCTATCGCCGGATCGTCCGGCGACACTGGAGCTGTTCATCGACTTCCTCGCCGGCCGCGCCCGCCAGGCGTCGCGGCTCTATATCCTCGGCGATCTCTTCGACAGCTGGATCGGCGACGATGACGACAGCCCCTTCAACCGCCGGGTGACGGAGGCGCTGCGCGCACTCACCGAGTCGGGCGTCCGCTGCGACCTGATGCACGGCAACCGAGACTTTCTGCTCGGCCGGCGATTCCGCCGCGGGACCGGATGCCGACCGCTGCCAGACCCCACACTCGCCTCCTTCGCGGAGAAACCCACATTGCTGATGCACGGCGACCTGCTGTGCACCGACGACCTGGCCTATCAGCGCTTCCGCAAACGCGTGCGCAACCCGCTGGCTCAGCGGCTGTTCCTGTTCAAATCGCTCGCCAGCCGGCGCGCCCTGGCCGACGAATACAGACGTCGCAGCCGCGAGGCGATGGCGGACAAGGCGCCCGAGATCATGGACGTCAACCCGGATGCGGTCGTCCGCTATCTGCGACGCTTCGGCGCCCGGCACCTGATCCACGGACATACCCACCGCCCCCGGGATCATGAGGTCCTGGTCGGCGGCGCAGAGGCCAAACGCTCGGTGCTCGCCGAATGGTCCGAGCAGGGCGGCGAGATCCTGACGCATTGCGATGGCGTCTGGCAGCGCGAGCCCGTCACCGCGTCATAGAATCCAGAGCGGGACCAGGGATCCGGCTGATGATTGGCCGGAATGCCAACCGCCCGGGAAAACTCGGATCGAGCGCTATTTGGGACGCCGCTGCTCCGGACGCAGACGGGGGGTGAAATAGACGTCCGCGTCGTCCAGATCGATCTCCTTTCCGTCACCGTCGACCAGCGGCTGCTCGAAGTCCTTCCAGCCGCGCAGACCGGTCTTGAGCGAGGCGACGTTGCTGTAGCCCAACACCACCATGGAATGGGCCGCCAGGACGCTGCGATACCCGGAGCGGCACACCACCACCACCTCGCGATCGCGCGCCTGGACCAGCTCGGGAAGGGTCTCCTCGTAGTCCCACTCGCAGGCCGATTCGAGGATACCGCGCGGCACGTGGACCGACCCGGGGATATGCATGGCGGCATACTCGTCCGGTTCGCGGACGTCGACGATCAGCAGATCCGGATTCTCCGCGACCCGGTCGGCGAGATCCCAGGGCATGATCTCCTTGATATCGGAGAGGCATTTCTTGATGAGCTCGAGAAAATTTTTCATCGTATGGCGAAACTCCATATGACATGAGGTCGATTGGCGCCGCGGCGATCCCGGCAGCGATGGGCCCGGCATCCGGCGAGGCACCATAAGACCATGCTAAAAAACTGAAGTTCGCCGAGCCGACTCAGGCGGCTCTAACTGGTGCCGGAAACCGCCGAATGCAACGCCTCAAAGGTCTCGGCCCGGGGCCCGCTCGCAGAGACCACGCTCCACCGCGATCACCGCCGCCTCGACCCGCGAGTGGACATCCAGCTTGCGCAGGATCGCCTTGACGTGCAGCTTCACCGTGCCGTCGGTGATTCCCAGATGGCGGGCGATCGCCTTGTTGCTCTGACCCTCGGCGAGATGACAGAGGATCTGTTGCTCGCGCGGGGTCAGATCGGCGACCCCATTCTCCTCCTGAGCGCCCCTGGACTCGCCCTGCACCGCCTTGGCCAGCACGATCGCCAGCTCCGGCGCCACCACCGTGCGGCCGCGCACGATCTCGCCGAGTGCGGCGATCAGCGCCTCCGGCTCCATATCCTTGAGCAGATAGCCCTGCGCGCCGCTCTGCAGCGAATCGATCACGTCGCGCTCCTCGGCGCTGGTGGTGAGCATGGCGATCGGCATGGTCTGATGCGCGGCGCGCAGCTGGCGCAGCAGATCGAGCCCGGAGAGCTGGGGCATGCGCATGTCGAGCAGAACCACGTCCGGCTCGGTCTCGGAGACCCGCTGCAATCCACTGGCGGCATCCCCCACCGCCACCACTTCGATCCCGCGACGCTCCAGCAGCTCCTGCAGACCGAAGCGGAAGAGCGCATGGTCGTCGATCAGTAGGACACGCATCAGGCAACCTCCAGCCCATGGCGCGGACCGCGCCGGTTGACGTCGAAGACGACCTCGACCCGGGTCCCCTCGCCCGGCTCGCTCTCGATCCGCAGCTCGGCCCCGATGCGCCGCGCGCGCTCCTCCATGATGGAGAGCCCGATACGTTCGCCGGGACGCGAGCCGTCGGCCGGGGCGCTGAATCCGACCCCGTCGTCCTCGATCAGCAGCACGTAGCGCCCGCCCGGCTCGCGCGTCATCAGGACCCGCACCGTGTGGGCCTGGGCATGCTTGCGGATGTTGGCCAGCGACTCCTGAACGATGCGCAGCAGCTGCAGATCCTCGCTCGCCGAGAGCTCGAAGGGGCGGCAGTCGTTCTGGAACAGGACGTGGGCGCCGGTCTCCTGCCCGAAGCGCTGGGTCAGCTTGGCCAGCGCAGGGACCAGACCGCGCCGGTCGAGCGGGGCGCGGAAGCTGGCCAGCAGCTCGCGCAGCTCGGTGTGCGCCTCGTCGAGCCCGTTGCGCAGCCGCGCCAGGTCGTTGCGCGCCTCCTCCGAGATGGGACTGCCGCCCAGCGAATCGTCGAGCATGCGGCATTGGAAGCGCAGACTGGCGAGCGTCTGGGCGAGCGAATCGTGCAGTTCGTGGGCGAGCGAGTTGCGTTCCTGGAGAATGGACAGACGGCGGGCCTCGGCATCCGAGCGCTGCTTGGCGATCGCCACGCCCAGATGGTGGCCGACGGTGAAGAGCAGGTCCATGATGTCCTCGCGCGCCTTCACGCCCGGCTGATCGACGAAGATGCTGTAGACGCCGAGCAGTTCGTCGCGATGCTCGAGCGGCACCGTCACCACCTCCATCTCCGAGCTCTTGAACATGCGCCGACCGTAGATGCGCGCGCAGTAGCGGGCATCATTGTCGCAGACGATATCGCCCGGGGCGAGCACGCTGCCACACAGACAGAGATCCACCGGGGCCATGTCCTGCTCGCGCACCAGATCGTCGTCGAGACCGATGGAGCCCACCAGCCGCCGGCTGCCGTCCGGCATCACCAGACGCACGGTGGCCGCCCGGCCGTTGATCATCTCCTTGAGCACGCGCAGAAAGCGCAGCAGCAGGTCCTCCACACTCTCGGTTTGATGGATGCCGGCCGCCACGTCGTAGAGGATCTTGAGCGAGGCCGTCTTCTGCGCCAGGCGCCGGGTCTGACGCGCAACCCGATTGTCCATGTCCTCGTAGAGATCGGTCAGCTCCTCGTTGAGACTGCGGATGTCCTGGGCGATCCTGCGCAGCACGCCGGTCTCCTCGAGGGCGTCGCTGGCACCGGGTTCGCCCTGGCAGACCTGGGTCAGGGAGCATTCAAGCCGTACCAGGGGCAACAACAACTGACGGCGCAGCCGCTCCCACAGGATCGATGCCGCCACGGCCCCCACCACAAGCGCCGAGAAACCGCCCCAGCGCAGCCAAACCTGACCGGGAGCCATCCACTGCAGCACAGCCGCGCCCAGCGCCACTCCCAAGGCGACGACGAGAATCCACAGAGGATGCGTCAGATGCGCCTCCCGCAAGATGGCCCTTGCCCGCGCGGCATGGCTGGCGGACGAACGATCGAACCCGAACTGGTTTCCGGTCATGTTCAACCTTCATGGATCCCGAACGATGGACGTGACCGCAGCCACGGCGAGACCTCGGCATTCTACCCCGAGGCCGAATGGCCTGCGGATCGGCCGAAACCGCTCTTGCCCGCCCCGCCCGACTGTGCCAATGTTCGCCGGGGACCCCAGACTCACAGAAGAGGAATGGATCATGGCCGACGACAGCACCGACTCCACCAAGGAACTCGTCTTCCCCCAGGGCATCCCGGGGTTCGGCGATCAGCGCCGTTATCGCTTGAGCCACTCGGATACCGAATCGGGCCGCGTCTACTGGATGCAGTCGAGCGAGGATCCGGAGATCAGCTTCACCCTGGTCGATCCGGCCATGTATTCGCTGAACTACCAGCTCGAACTGAGCGATGAGGAGGCGGCGCTGATCCAGGCCGACGGTCCCGAAGACGTCATGGTCTTCCTCATGGTCTGGAAGGCGGAAGCGGACGACCCGCAACAGCAGCCTGGCATCAACGCCAACATCACGGGCCCGATTCTCATCAATCCCGAGAAGCGCCTGGGGATGCAGAAACTCATTTCGCAGCCCAAGGTGGCACTGAACATCTCGGCCTGATCCCGAATCCCATCGGCCGCATCAGCGCTGCGGCGCGGGAGCCGAGAGCTGCGCCTGGACCTCCTGCGCCCAGGCGAATGCCTCGAGGAAATAGCCGGACAGGACCTCCTCGTTCAAACCGGGAGGCCGCTCAGCGCGATCGCCCAGCGCAAGCCCCTCGAACCGGGCGGCTGAGGCCAGCACCTGACCCAGCAGTCCCCGGTACGTGAGAATGGCGTCTTTCAGCGAGGCGTCCAGCGGCAGGCCGGCGAGCGCCTCCTGCAATGGAATCTCCAGGATCTCGTCGAGATTGGAGAAGAGCCCGACGGTGAAGAGCGCATCCTTCTCGCGTGTCAGATGGCGTTCCCCGACGATCTGACAGAATCGGGCATAGAGCAGCGAGCGGGTGAGCGAATAGGGGCTCTGCGCATTCATCGAGCCCAAGGCGACGAGCGCGGCCCACTGGCGGATGGTGCGCAGACCGACCAGCGAGATTGCCTGCATCAGGTTGTGGATGGTGCGCCCCTGCGATACGGAGGCGCCGCCGAGGAAGCGCAGCAGCCGATAGCTGAGCACGGCGTCCTGACCGATGAGGTGCTCGACCTCCTGCAGACTCAGATCCTCGTCCTGGAGCTCGGCCAGCAATTTCATCAGCCTCAGCCGGTCGCTGGGCGGACGCTTGCCGCTGACGACCTTGGGCCGAGCCAGGTAATACCCCTGGAACAGATCGAAGCCCATATTGAGACACTGGACGAACTGGATACGGTTCTCCACCTTCTCGGCCAGCAACTTGAGCCCTGAATAGCGGGACACCTGATCGTACTTGGCCTGAATCGCCTCCTCGCCATCGCCCAGCACGTCGATCTTGACGATGTGACAGAGCTCGAGCAGCGGCTCCCAGCTGGAATGGAAGACGAAGTCGTCGAGCGCCACCGTGAAGCCCGCGTCGACCAGCCGGCGGACCGCCCCGACCAACTCGGGGGTCACCCGCACGTTTTCGAGGATCTCCAGGACCACGCGATCGGGCGGCAGGGTCTGGATGACCTCGCTCGCGAGCAGCCCGTCGGTCAGGTTGATGTAGAGCCGCTTGTCGCGTCCGAGACGCTCGACCCCGATATCGGTGAAGGCATTGAGGATGACCTGAGAGGTCGCCGAATCGCCATTGAGCCCGCTGCCCTCGAACCCACCCCCTTCGTCGCGAAACAGGAGTTCGTAGGCCACGACCTGGCGCTCGCGATCGAAGATGGGCTGGAATCCGAGAAAGGCGTTGGTCATGGTGGCTTCACTTCGATGTAGCTGCGGCTTCAACCGCATCCGACCGACTCGACGCCTCTCGCGCGACCTGAGACGCCTATCGTGCTTGACGGGGCTCAAGATACTCCGACTGGACGCCCGAAGGTTAGCCTTTCTGACCATGCCCCTGGGAAAACGCGGGAATCGAGGTTGCCGAATCGGCACCGAGGAGCTACCGTGCTGCGCCTTTGGCATCATACCCTGGAAGACTCCATGTCCGATTTCCCGCCCTGTCCGCTCTGCGCCAGCGAAAACACCTACTCCGACGGCACGCTCTACGTCTGCCCGGATTGCGCCCATGAATGGTCTCCGGACGAGGCCGCCGACGCAGCCGACACGGACGCTCAGGTCCGCGATGCCAACGGCAATGTGCTCGAAGACGGCGATTCGGTGGTGCTGATCAAGGACCTGAAGGTCAAGGGCAGCTCGACCACGCTGAAGGTCGGCACCAAGATCAAGAGGATCCGCATCGTCGGCGGCGATCACGAGGTGGACTGCAAGACGGACGCCGGCAGCTTCATGCTCAAGGCATGCTATCTGCGCAAGTGCTGAGCGAGAGACCGCCACCATTGGAGGGTGGCGGGCTCTCCGGTGGCACCTCGGCTCAGGGGCTGCCGATCAGCACATAGATGGCGCTGTCGCCATCCGCCGAGAGGCCGAGTCCGAGATAGGCCGGCCCGATCCAGGTATCCGAGCCGAAGAAGACACTGCCTCCATAACGCGTGTCCTCGGTGCTGAGGATCTCGTCCGCTCCCGCCCCCTCGATGACCCCGTCACCCAGCCAGCCCGCCTCGAGCGAGACCCCGAGATAGAGCCCACGCCCGATCGGCGGCGGCAGGGATGCGATCTGCCGATAATAGGCCAGCCCGGCGAAGGCCATGTCGTTGGAGCGGAACTGATCGTTGGCATAGCCGGAGAGCTGGAGGAATCCGCCTAGCGCGAACTGGTCGTAATAGGGCATCTCGGCGCCGAAGCTGGTGCCCGCCTTGACGTTGGCGGCCAGGGTGTTGACACCGAAGCTGTGAGCGGCGGTCGCCCTCAGCAATGCCCGGGTATAGTCGACCTCCGCCCCCATGGCAGACAGGGGTGCCAGTGCCTCGAGCGACAGGCGCACGCCCTTTCGAGGGGCGCCCGCGCTGTCCAGGGTGTCGTAGAGTATCCGGCCGCGCACACCGGAATCCGTGACCTGCCCCTCCGGCAGCTCGGGCGATCCCGTATCCAGGTCCAGCTTGGTCTCGCCGAAATAGGCCCCGGCGCGCATCTCGACCCCGCCGAGCGTGGTCCCCAGATCGGCGCCCAGGCGCAGTCGCGTCAGGTCATAGCGCGCGACCCTCTGCTCATCCACGAAGACGCTTTCCGGCGTCGTGCCCACATCCAGATAGGGGGCGACGAAGAGCGAGCGATCGAGACTCAGGGGCTGATAGAACTCCGAGAACAGGTTCGGGGCGTTCCCGATCGTGGCGGCCGTGCTCCACTCGGCCCCCAGGCGGTTGAGCCAGGTCTGATCGTAGGTAGCGCGCAGACCGAAGCGGTTGTCGCCCTGATTGTCGCTGGAGAAGACGAGACCGAATCCGAAATACCCTGGGCCCCAGGCCTTTTCCAGCGCATCCACGATCAGCAGATCGGAGCCGTCGCGCTGGGGCTGGAAGCGGTAGCTGATCCGCTCGAAATCGCCGCGGCCATAGACCGCCTGGATATCCTCGGCCAGACGATCGCGCTCGAGCGGACGCTCCGCGTTGGCCTCGACCAGACCGTCGAACACCTCGGGATTGACGCGCTCCAGACCCGAGATCCGCACCTCGCCGACCCGCCGGACCGGATGGCCCGGACCGAAATGCCCGGACCTCCAGGCGACATATTCGGACTCGCTCAGGCTGAAGCGCCGCAGCGCGCCGCGCATCTCGTCGGCCGCCGCCTCGCCGGTCGCGATGGCCTCGCTGGCGCGCGCGAAATCGCCGGAGGTGATGTCCCCCAGATCGGGCACGATCAGCAGATCGCACCCCTGGCGCAGCTCGGCCATGGAGGTCTTGACGTTCTGCTCGGTGAGGATGGCGATCATCTGCCCCGTGACCCCGAGGATGGTGCCCAGCTGATCGCGCGGCAGATAGCCCGAGCCGAGATTGACGGCGATGATGACGTCCACGTCCATGGATCGGGCCACGTCGACCGGCATGTTGCGCACCAGTCCGCCATCGACATAGATGTGATCGTCCCACTCGATGGGCGCGAAGACACCCGGCACCGACATGCTGGCGCGCATGGCGACCGGCAGGGGTCCGCGATCGAAGACCTTCATGTCCCCGTTCTCGAGATCGGTGGCCACGGCGCGGAATGGAATCGGCAAGGCGTCGAAATCGTGGACGGTCTCGACGCCCTTGACCAGATCGTTGAAAAACAGCTGCACCTTCTGACCCGAGATGGCCCCCTTGGGCAACCTGACACGACCATCGCGCAAGCCCAGAGAGAAGTTCCATTTCGGATTGGCGCTGGCCTCCTTGCGCCGCGCCGGCCAGTCCTTGCGCGGAGGATCGTCGTCGAAGAGATCGGCCCAGTCGATACCGGTCACGCGCCGCTCCAGCTCGTCCGCCGACAGACCGGCGGCATAGGCGCCGCCGACCAGCGAGCCCATGCTGGTGCCGGCGATGGCATGGATAGGGACGCGCTCCTCCTCCAATACCTTGAGCACGCCGATGTGGGCCGATCCCTTGGCCCCGCCGCCGCTCAGGACCAGACCGATCCGCGGATGCGCGGGAAGCTTGCAGCTGGCCGCCCGGACATCGGGCGGAATCGACGACCAGGACAGGAGCACCAGAACGCCCATCAATAGGCGGAGCGAAACGCTTGAACGCTGTTCCATGGATGACCCCTTCAAGAGACGAGTGGACCGCGGATGGACCGGAGAGGGTTGGCGGGCAGTCTAACGGAGGGATCGGCGAGCGCAAAGCCGATGGCCGCGGCTTACGGATCGGCGGCCGTCCGCGACGCGAAGGGTAGGCAGAGGCCGGGATCGGAACGCCAATGGCTTCGACACCCGGCAGGCGTATCGGCCAATCGACTCCGTACGGGTAGGACGCAAGACGCCTCCCCGCCGGGTCGATCGGGATGGGCTCAGAAGGTCTTGACGACCTGCAGACCGATCAGATGGGCATCCATGCTGTAGTCGCCGTCGAGCGCGGTGGTGCCGTTGAGGTCGTGGCCCGTGTAGGTGGTATTGCTGCGGTACTTGCGCTCCTCGGCGAGCACGTACATGTAGCCGGCCTCGAACTGGAAGCCGTCGCCGAGCGCCTGGGCGACGCCGATGCCGAACAGATGACGATCGCTGTCGGGCACGCGGGCGCTGAAGTGATCGTCGCCCTGCCCGGTCTCGTCATAGGAATAGCCGAAGCGCAGCTGGGTCTTGTCGTTGAGCTGATAGGTCGCGCCGATGCGATAGGCGTTGGCGTCGTCCCAATCGTTCTGGTCGCTGAAGAGGACGGAGCCCGAGCCCTTGCCCGTGGCCTTGAGGTCGTTGAATTCGCTCCAGCCGGTCCGGGTGATGTCGAACTCGACCGCCAGACGCGCGTTGAAGACATAGCGGGCACCGATCTGCAGACGCCAGGGCAGATCCAGGTCCAGCTCGGCCGACTGGGACGGCCCGAGCACGCCGAGCGCCACCAGGGTTGAACTCTTGGCGGTGAAATCGCCATCGAGCTCGACCGTCGCCGCCGAGCGGTAGGAGGCACCGAAGCTCCAAGGCCCCTCCCGGTAAAGCGCGCTCAGGTTGAAGCCGAGTCCGGTACCGTCACCGCTGAGCCCACCGGCGGTGGAATTCAGCTTGGCGCTCTTGACCCAGTAGACGTCGAGACCGGCGGCGACGCTGAGCTGATCGTTGACGCGATAGCTCGCGCTGGGAACCATGTCCAGGACCTCCAGCTTGCTGGAGAGCGGATGGCTGAGCGGAACGTTCGGATCGAGCGGGGGGGGCACCGGCAGTCTGCGGGTTCCGCTGACCGCCGGAAAGGTGCCATCCTCCCAGCGGGTCTCGAGACCGAATGGCGTGGTGACCCCGAAACCGATGTTCCACTGGTCGTTGAGCTTGAAGACGGCCTGGATCTGGGGCGTGACCTGCCAGTCCGCCCCCTGGCTGTCGTGGTCGCCGGATGCCGTTTTGACACTGAAGCTGGGACCGATAAGGATGGTTCCGGCACTGATGCTGGAGCCTTCCTGGAAGGCCATGGCCGCCGGATTGTAGGGGATGGCGCCGATCTCGTCGGGGTTGGCGACGACCGCGTTGGCGGTACTCATTCCGAGGATCGACGCCTCGGGAAGCATGAATCCGGCGGCGAAGGAGGATTGCTGGACGCCTAGGGTTCCCGCCGCGAGCACGCAGGCGATGGAATAGGTGATCCTGTTGTTGAGCATGAGGCGTTTCCTTGTGGTGAGGATGGATTCGCTGTTGTTCTATTCCCGGCGGCGCGCGCCATTCGGTGCCCTGACATCTGGGAAGCAGCCCTTTAGGGAGCGGCACTCGAATCTGGCTTGGGCCGGGCATCGTTCGACCTGAGAAAACCGCCCCGATTCTCGGTACCGGATCCTGACCGAAACGCCAGGACGGGTTGTTGCGGCGCAACATCGGACGGGGCTCGTGCGGATATCCATCGCGGCAGAGACCATGCCCTGGACGATGGGCATCTCGGTGTCCCTGTAAGGTTTTTTCGGCCGCGTCGAACTCTATGCGAAGCCTGCGGTCAATTCCATCTTTTGTTGCGGTTTTTTGTCATGTGCGTGAAAGGTGACAGACCGCGTGTACTCGCCTCCCTCTCCCGACCGGCCATGCATCCGACCCTATCTGGAAACCCGAGGCTGTGATATAAGCGCTTTCTATTTGGGTATCTGGTTTCGGGTGATATCTAAATGGCCGACCGCAGACTCCAGGTCTTTCACACGGTCGCTCGGCTGCTGAGTTTCACCAAGGCGGCCGAGACCCTGCACATGACCCAGCCGGCGGTCACCTTCCAGGTGCGCCAGCTGGAAGAGCACTTCAACACGCGGCTCTTCGACCGCACACACAACCGCATCAGCCTCACCGAAGCAGGCCATGCCGTCTTCGCTTCGGCCGAGCGCATCTTCGAGCTTTATGCCGAGATGGAGAACGCGGTTCGCGAGATCACCGGCGAGGTCAGCGGCGCGCTCACCATCGGGGCCAGCACCACCATCGCCGAATACATGCTCCCGCCCCTGCTGGGCGACTTCAAGGAGCGCTATCCCGAGGTCACCATCCATCTCAAGGTCGCCAACACCGAGGGCATCGTCTCCATGGTCGAGAACAATGTCATCGATCTAGGGGTCGTCGAGGCCCCGGTGACCAACAAGAACCTGGTGGTCGAGGCCTGCAAGCAGGACCAGTTGTTCGCCATCGTGGCACCGGGCCATCCGCTCGCCGACCGGGACGAGGTGGAGCTGGCGCATCTGCTGCAGTATCCCTTCATCTGCCGCGAGGAGGGATCGGGCACGCGCGAGGTGATCGGCGACTATCTGCAGCTCCAGAACGACTGCAACGCGGCGATCAAGGTGGCCATGGAGCTCGGCAGCCCGGAGGCGATCAAGGGCGCGGTCGAGGCCGGAATGGGCGTGTCCGTGATCTCGGGCACCACCATCCAGAAGGAGCTGAAGCTGGGCACGCTGGTCGCCCTGCGCCTGAATCCGCCGCTCAACCGGCCCTTCTCCTTCGTCCATCAGAAACAGAAGTTCAGACTGCGGGTGATGGAGGAACTGCTGGAATTCGCCCGCAGCTACTGCCGCACCCAGAGCGGAGCCGACTGATCGGCCCATCGCCACGCCCCTCGCCCGCCGGCCTCGACCCAGCCGAGGGGATCCAGACACCGAGAGCCCCAGAACCATGCTGCCCCAGCCAACCGGATCCGCCGCGGAACGGCGACTCGCCAAGCTATACCGATCGCTCTCGCCGGCCGACCGAGACACCTTGATCGCCTTCGCCGAGTTCCTCGTCCAGCGCGGCCGCCCCGAACCCGGCGAGACGATGCCGCGCGAGCCCAAGCCGACGACCCGGCCCGACAAGGAAACCGTGGTCGGCGCCATCAAGCGGCTGTCGCAGAGCTACGATATGCTGGAGCGCGATAGCCTGCTCAACGAGACCTCCGCGCTCATGTCGGCGCATCTGCTGCAGGGACGCGGCGCGGCCGAGGTCATCGACGACCTCGAGGCGCTGTTCGCCCGCCACTATCAGGACTATCTGACCACATTCGCCCCACAAGACCGCACCGGCTCAGCATAAGGCATCCGTCCTCCATGAATATCGTCTCCCACTGGTTCCAGCGCAATCTCTCGGACCCGCAGATCGTCTTTCTGGCGATGCTGCTGCTCTTCGTCTTCGCCGTCGTGCTCACCATGGGTCACATGCTCGCCCCCGTCCTGGCAAGCATCGTCATCGCCTATCTGCTGGAGGGGCTGGTCGATCAGCTCGAGCGACGCAGACTGCCGCGACTGCCGAGCGTGCTGCTGGTGTACATCCTCTTCCTGCTGTTCGTGGCCCTGGTGCTGCTCGGTGTCATGCCGCTGGTGTCGCGCCAGATCACCGAGCTGGTCCAGCAGCTTCCCAACATGATCTCGGATGGGACCCAGGTCCTGATGGACCTGCCCGCGCGCTATCCGGATCTGTTCACGCAGACCCAGGTCGACGAGCTCAACGCCTCGCTGCGCTCCGAGGTGGTCTCCTTCGGCCAGAAGGTGCTGTCCTGGTCGCTGGCGAGCGTGGTGGGCGTCATCACCATCATGATCTATCTGATCCTGATGCCGCTGCTGGTTTTCTTCTTCATGAAGGACAAGGATCTCATCCTCGGCTGGTTCCGCAGCCGGCTGCCGCGTCACCACGGGATCGCCTGGGACGTGTGGAAGGACGTGGACCGCCAGATCTCCAACTATGTGCGCGGCAAGGCGTGGGAGATCCTCATCGTCTGGGGGGCGAGCTATCTGACCTTCTCGGCCTTCGGGCTCAAGTACGCCATGCTGCTGTCCCTGCTGGTCGGCCTCTCGGTCATCATTCCCTACATCGGCGCGGCCGTGGTCACCCTCCCGGTGCTGATCGTCGCCTGGTTCCAATGGGGCTGGTCGTCCGAATTCGCCTGGCTGACCTTCGCCTACGCCATCATCCAGGCGCTCGACGGCAACGTGCTGGTCCCGCTGCTCTTCTCCGAGGTGGTCAACCTGCATCCGGTCGCCATCATCGTCGCCATCCTGGTCTTCGGCGGACTCTGGGGTTTCTGGGGGGTCTTCTTCGCCATTCCCCTGGCAACCCTGGTCCAGGCGATCATCACCGCCTGGCCGAAGCGACTGGAGATCGCCGAGAACGTCAGCGACATCTGAGCCCATGTAGGGCGCAATAGCGACAGCGTATTGCGCCCTATCGCAGGTAGCCGCGAGATTTCGACCCCATACATTCATTGCCTACGGCGCAATACGGCCGCTCCAGAATCGAACGCCCCACGTTCATGAACCCCGTCATGAACACCAAAGACTTGCAGCCACCCAGTAGGAACGGCCTATTGCGCCCTACTCGTCAGCCATCCCCTCCGCGATATTTCTTCTCGCAGCGCAGAACCAGATCCACGTCGACCTGAGCCATCCCCTCCTTGGCCGCCTCCTTCTCGATGATGCGGCGGATCATGGGACGGATGAACACCGGGGCCTCGTGGACCCGTTCCTGTGCATCGGCGCTCCAGCCCACGCCGAGCTTCTTGTTGACCCAGCTGCCCGACGGGGGCGGCGGCTCGATCTCCTCGGCGATCGAGACCCCGGGATCGCCACCGAAGGCCGCCTCGGCCAGCACGTCGGACATGGTCTTGCCGAAGGCGCGGGTATAGACCGGGAAGGCGGGGTCGTTGCGGAAGACCTCCTTCTTGAGTTCGAGCAGGGTCTCGCGGCGCGCCTGAACCGAGACCGGATCCAGGTCGCGCTCGGCCCGTTCGATGTAGTGATGGAGCCAGGTCTCGACGACCGCCTCGAAGGCGGCGAAAAAGCCGTCTGGATCGAGCGGCTTGAAGGCGCAGTGCAGGATGTGGGGCGAGGTGACGGCGCTCAGCCATTCGAGCGGCGTATCGGGCAGATCCAGCGCCGGGCGATGGGTCTCGGCGACGGCGCAGAAGGGGCTCAGGTCCATTCCGGGGGAGCTTGGCGCCAGATCCAGCGTCAGCAGGGTCCGCTCCGGCGGCATGCCGCCGACGTGCAGCAGAAAGACCGGGATGTCGTACTCGACCCGCGGATAGGCGAAGATCACCAGCCCGACACGTCCGCGCCTGAGCGAATACTGGCTGACCATCACCCGGTCGAGCTTCTCGCCCTGGTAGATCCGCGCCCGGCTCCAGATCCGCTTCTCGCGACCCTCGCGGCAGGCGGCGTATTCGGTGAAATCCTCGAGATCCAGCGAGGTCTTCAATCGGTCGAGGAACAGGGCCTCATGGCGGTTCCAGGTCGTCACATCGGGCTCAGCCAGTCTGTCCGCGCTCATGTCGTTCTCGTTATCGGGCTCAAGGGCGAGGACTATAGCGGCGGCGGACCGGTAACGCCAAGTTAAACACAGTTCAATTCTCGGGAATCCAGGGACCGGATCAGACCGCCTGGTCGCGGATCAGCGACAGCATCTCGTCGTAGCTGAGCCGTCCGCCGTCGCCCGTGCCCTCCAGCAGCCCGTCGGCGAGATCGCGCTTGGAGGCGTGCAGGGCGAGGATCTTCTCCTCGATGGTGCCCTTGGTGACGAGCCGGTAGATGGTCACCGGACGCTCCTGCCCGATGCGATGGGCGCGGTCGCTGGCCTGATCCTCGACCGCCGGGTTCCACCAGGGATCCATGTGGATGACATAGTCGGCGGCGGTCAGGTTGAGACCGGACCCGCCGGCCCTTAGGCTGATGAGGAAGAGATCGCCCTCCCCGGCCTGGAAGGCGGCGACGGCCTTCTTGCGCTGGTTTTCGGGGGTCGAGCCGTCGAGATACTGGTAGACGATGCCGCGCGTGTCGAGATACTCGCGGATGATCGACAGATGGTCGACGAACTGGCTGAACACCAGCGCCTTGTGACGGTTGTCGAGCAGTTCGTCGAGGATCTCGCCGAAGGCGTCCAGCTTGGAACTCGACAACTCGCTGTCCGGCAGGGCCAGCCTGGGATGACAGCAGACCCGGCGCAGCCGCATGATCTCGGCGAGCAGCTGCATGCGCTTCTGGCCCGGATTGGTCTCCTCGGTCTCGAGCTTGGCCAGGGCCTCGCGGCGCACCGCCTCGTAGAGCGCGGCCTCGGCCTGTCCCAGTTCCAGTTCGAGGCTGATCTCGGTGCGCGGCGGCAGCTCGCTCAGCACCTCGCTCTTGAGCCGGCGCAGGACGAAGGGCCGCAGCAGCTGGCGCAGCCGCTTGCGCGCGCCCGAGTCCTGGTGCTGTTCGATGGGGGCGGCGAAGCGCCGGTTGAAGGTGTCGAGCGATCCGAGCAGACCCGGATTGATGAAGCGGAAGAGGTTCCAGAGCTCGCCCAGATGGTTCTCGATCGGGGTGCCGGTGGTAATCATGCGGAAGCCGGCGTCGAGCTTCATGATCGCCTGCGAGCGCTTGGTCGCGGCGTTCTTGAAGGCATGGGCCTCGTCGGCGACGATGGTCGCCCACTTGACGGCGGCGAGCCGTTCGCCCTCGGTCTGCAGCAGACCGTAGCTGCAGACGAGAAGATCGAATGGACCGGCCGACTCCAGCATCTCCTCGCGGTCGCCCGCGCCGAAGCGCCTGGGATTCAGGGTCGGGGCGAAGCGGCCGGCCTCGGCGATCCAGTTGGAGCAGACCGACATGGGCGCCAGCACCAGGGTCGGCCCCTCGGTCGCCCGCGAGAGGATGAGCGCCAGGGCCTGCAGCGTCTTGCCGAGCCCCATGTCGTCGGCCAGACAGGCGCCCGCGCCCCAGTGGGCCAGGCGCGCCAGCCAGCGGAAGCCCTCGACCTGGTAGTCGCGCAGCTCGGCCTGGAGGGTCGAGGGCAGGGTCGGCTCCAGTTCGCGCACCTCGGACAGCCGCTTCAGGGTGGACTGCCACTGGGCGTTCTTCTTGACCGACATGCCCGCCAGGTTCTCGTCGATGGCGCCCGCCGCCAGGGGATTGAAACGCCCCTTGTCGGTCAGACCGGCGAGGCCCTCCAGCTGGCGGCGCAGTGCGTCGCTCAGCACCAGGAACTGGCGCTCGCCGAGCCGCACGAAACGGCTAGACGACTCCTGGACCAGATCCAGGAGCTGCTGCATGCCCAGCACCCGTCCGTCCTCGAGATCCAGTTCGCCATCCAGCCCCAGCCAGTCGCGCTCCTTGGTCACGCTCACCCGCATGCTCGACGGGGCGAGTTCGGGGGTGAGACCGATCCGCTTGCCCTCCGGCCACTGCAGCACCAGGGCATCGCCGAGCGCATACAGCTGCTCGAGCGCGGTGAGCGCCTCCTCGGGGTCTTCCAGGGTCCAGCTCCAGCCGCGCTGGCCGGCCAGGGCCGGACAGGCGTCGATCACCGACTTGGCCGCGCGGCGCTCGGCAACCAGATCCCGGGTGGTCTGCACCGGGCGGCCGTCGATCTCGGCGAAGAGCGTGGCCATGCCCTGCCCCGGCGCCATGCGCGGCCCCTCGTCGCCGAGGGGATGCATGAAGAGCTCGAGGGTCAGACCCTCGTCGAGCGGATTGAGATGGACCCGGGGCCGGGTGTCTGCCTCTCGAGACTCGGCCAGATGCTCGGTCCCCCCGATCGCCGAGTGCACGGTGAGCAAGGGTGCGACGGCGGCAATGCCCTCGAGCACCTTGTCCTTGCCGTCCGGCGGCACCGCCAGACCCTCCCGCCCCAGGATGCCCGCGATCCGGCGGTGCGATGCCTCGAAGCGGACGATACGCACCCGCTGCGCCCCATCTTTCTCCACCAACAGGTTCAACCCCTCCGGAGGAAAGGGATCGATGCGCACCAGAATGTCCTGCTTGCGCTTCACGACCTCGAGCACGGGACCCACCTGGACGACCTCGATCGGGGCCTCCATGGCCCCCGGCCGAAAGATGCGCGGATGGCCGACCGCACCGAGCAGCGCCTGGTCCGAGTCGAGACTGTAGTAGGACCGACCGTACCAGCCAGCCTCGTGATCCTGAGACAAACCGATCAGGATGCGCCGATCCTCGTCGGTCAGATACTCGAATTCGTCGATCGACTCGGCCAAACGCTGCAGGGCCACGGCCCGGCCCTGGGTCCAGCCGCCACGCTTGTTGCGCTTCTGCTCGCGCGGCTCCAGGGTGGCCCGTCCGCCGTAAATGTTGAGCACCCAGCACATGCGCCGATCCGGACCCGAATCCGCTGCCAGAGCGGCCCCCGACTTGGCCTCACCCGGCGCCCCCAGACCCTTGAGCGCATCCAGCGCGATCTCCCAGGTCGACTTGGGCGCGAGCAGAGCGACCAATGAGGGCATGGGATCCGGACGCGGCGGCAGATCCAGAAGCCGGGACGGACGCCCTCCGATCCGCAAGAGCTCGTTGGCCTCCCAGGCATACCAGAGCGCCCCGGCCGCTTTGGCCTGCCTGCCATATTCGGCCAGCAGCTCCAGCCCCTTGACCTCGAGCTTCTCGCCAAGCCAATGCAGCGCCAAGAGATGGAAGAGCAAGGTCATCGGCCCCTCACCCGCCGGATCTCGGCGCAACCGGGACGCAGACTCGAAGCGCAGCCGCCCACTGAGAACGCCCGCCAGCGATTCGACGAGATAGAGGACGAGATCGAAGCTTGCCCTCTCTTTTGAACGCGCCACGATCTCGAGCTGACGCATCACGAAATCCAGGTCGGCCGGATCGCCACGCTTGACCAGCGACAGGAGATGCAGCGCCCCCGGAAACCCGCGAAGGGTGAGATTGCGCTTGCGGGTCTGGCGCTTCAGGGTCGTCAGATGGAGATCGAAGACGCCCAGCGCCTCCTCATGTCGGCCCTGGACGAAATGCAGCCAGCCGATCAGCGGCAGGGAGTCGTTGGACACCCGCTGCGCCAGGATGGACGCGGCCTCGTCCAGCCGGCCATCGATCAGATTACGCTCGGCCAGCGCCAGGGCCGCCGCCGGATGCGCGTCCATGAGCGACTCCAGGATCCCACGCGCCACCCCGTCCAGATCCGATGTCGCGGTCAGCCGGTAACCGGCCTCGACCAGACTTGGGGCCAGGGCCAGGACGCGCAGTCGGGGCGACAGCGTCCCGAGCCATTCCGTATCCAGCGAGGCGGTACAGACATGGGCCAGCGGTGCGACGTCCTGATAGGAGAGACGTCCGTCGGCGGATTGCTCCGTCAGCCCGAGCTCCTCGAGCACCTCGCGCTCGTGCCCGCCATAGAGCGCGACACGCAGACGACGAACGCCCTTCTCCGGATCCTGCTGCTGCCAATGATATTGCGGCCGGCTGCTCACCTCCCGCTCGGCCGCCTCGACGATCTCCTTGAAGGTGCCATCCTTCACCGTCTCGCGCGTCAGCCTCTCGGCCAGATCGAACGGGCAGCGGAGCCCGGAACGCTCGGCGATCAGCAACCCCTGATCCACCAGACGTTCGCGCAAGGGCTTCGCCATCAGATCGACGAGCGGTCGCCCTTCGGAGTCGCGCCATTTGAGTCGCTTCAGGATCTTCTGCAGGTTCGTCTGGGTCGTGGGCTCGTAGACGACCGATACCACTTGCAGGATGCGGCGTTCGTCTGGATTCAGGGAGGTCAGCGGTTGAATCGGATCGGACATCGGATAGCAGATAGCGGATAGCGGCTTGAATTCGGTTTGTATGGAGTGCGGCGGCCACAAGCGCATCGGCATCGGTCCATCGACATCCTTTGCGCCCTTCACGCCTGTGCGCTTCGATCGAGGCTCAGCAGGTCAGCCCTTGCGACGCCGGATGAAATGATCCAGCAGGGCGCGCGTCGAGGCGTCGTGATCGCCCGTCACCTTGCCCGCGCGGATCTCGTCGAGGATGACGTTGGCGAGCTTCTTCCCGAGTTCCACGCCCCATTGATCGAAGGAGTTGATGCCCCAGACGATGCCCTGGGTGAAGATACGGTGCTCGTAGAAGGCGACCAGAGCACCCAGGGTGTGCGGCGTGAGACGATCCATGAGGATGCTGTTGGTCGGACGGTTGCCGGGGAAGGTCCGGTGATGGGCGAGGAAGCGTGCACGCTCCTCCTCCATTCCGGCATCCAGCATCTCGGCCAGAGCCTCGTCATAGGTGCGGCCGCGCATCAGCGCCTCGGTCTGGGCGAAGAAATTGGCCATGAACTTGGGATGGTGATCGCCCAGCTCGTTGTGGCTGTGGATGGCCCCGATGAAATCGGCCGGGATCATCTGGGTGCCCTGATGGATGAGCTGGTAGAAGGCGTGCTGGCCGTCGGTGCCGGGCTCGCCCCAGACCACGGGGCCGGTGCTGTAGTCGACCGCGACGCCCTCGCGGGTCACGCCCTTGCCGTTGCTCTCCATGTCGCCCTGCTGCAGATAGGCCGGCAGGAAGCGCAGCGACTGGTCGTAGGGCAGCACGGCATGGGTGCGGGCGCCGGCGAAGTTGGCGTACCAGAGCCCGATCAGGCCCATCAGGGCCGGCATGTTCTCGTGCAGATCCGCGGTGCGGAAATGCTCGTCCATGGCATGGGCGCCCTCGAGCAGTTCGAGGAAGCGGTCCAGCCCGACCGCGAGCGCGATCGGCAGACCGATGGCCGACCAGAGCGAATAGCGCCCGCCGACCCAGTCCCAGAAGCCGAACATGTTGGCGGTATCGATACCGAAGGCGGCGACCTTCTCGGCATTGGTGGAGACGGCGACGAAGTGTCTGGCCACCGCCGCCGAGTCTCCCAGGGCCGCGAGCAGCCACTCGCGCGCGCTGGCGGCGTTGGTCATGGTCTCCTGGGTGGTGAAGGTCTTGGAGGCGACGATGAAGAGGGTGCGCGCCGGATCCAGGTGACGGACGGTCTCGACCAGATGGGTGCCGTCGACGTTGGAGACGAAATGGACCCTCAGGCTCTCGCTCTGATAGGGCGCGAGCGCCGCGCAGATCATCTTGGGACCCAGGTTGGAGCCACCGATCCCGATGTTGACGACGTCGGTGATGCGCTCGCCCGTGTGTCCGGTCCATTCGCCCGAGCGCACCCGGCCGACGAAGGACTCCATGCGCGCCAGAACCTTGTTGACCTCGGGCATCACGTCCTGACCGTCGACCAGGATGGGACGGTTGGAGCGATTGCGCAGGGCGATGTGAAGCACGGCGCGCCGCTCGGTGCTGTTGATCGGCTCGCCCTCGAACATGCGCCGGATCCAGCCCTCGAGATCCACCGCCTTCGCCAGGTCGATCAGCTTGTCGAGCGTTTCGGGAGTGACGAGATTCTTCGAGTAGTCGAGATGCAGCCCCGCGGCCTCCAGGGTCATGGACTGGGCACGGCGGCGATCGGCGGCGAACAGATCCTGCATGCGTACATCTTTCATCGCGTCCCAATGCGCTTGCAGGGCCTGCCATTGAGTTGTCTCGTTCACGAGCGACATGATGCTGGAATCTCCTGTAACGGATGAATCTGGAACCCAGGGAAACGCCGATTGACTGCGTTCACCGCCCAGGCCAAGGATGGCCCGGCATTTACATGCACCCGGTCGCTTGCAAATGGAGCCTGTCGGAAACCACGTTTTTCGGCTCGCAACCGAGTGTTATGCCAGGGAGGCATTCATTCAGTATCCTCCTGGGCGAATATCGGGGCGCATTGGACCATACTCGGGCGGATTGAGCGATGTCGGGGCATCCATGAGGGGAATGGCCTGCCAGACCCGATACCCGGGTCGAAGCGATACCGAGCCTTTCGACCCGGCACACATGGCCCGTTGGCTCGATCCGGGACAAGTGTGCTAACGTGATGTCTGCCATGAAATTCCCCGCTTCCAGTAACCACCCCAGCCACCCTCTCGCTGGACTACAGAGACCTCGATGGAGCAGTCACCCAACCAACCCGCCCAGGCCGCCTGGAATCAGGACCGCCAACGCATCCTGCTAGCCAGCAGCGAGGCGCACCCCCTCATCAAGACCGGCGGACTCGCCGATGTCGCCGCCAGCCTGCCGATCGCACTGCGCCAGCTCGGCCATGACGCCCGGCTGATCATGCCGGCCTATCCTCAGGCGACGCGCCAGCTGCGCGAGCCCAAGACGCTGTGCGAATTCAGGATCCCGGGCTGCCGCGCGAGCGTGCGCCTGCTGGAGGGATGGCATCCGGACGCCGATCTACCCGTCTATCTGGTGGACGCGCCCGAATATTTCCATCGCGAGGGCAACCCCTATACCGATCTCAGCGGCCGCGACTGGGGCGACAATGCCGAGCGTTTTCTGCTGCTCTGCCGCGTGATCGCCCATGTCGCCTATGGCCTGCCCGGCATCGGCTGGCGGCCGGACGTCCTGCACTGCAACGACTGGCAGACCGGCCTGGCGCCCGCATTGATGTCGGACCTTCCGGACCGCCCTGCCAAGATCTTCACCATCCACAACCTGGCCTATCAGGGGCTCTTCGACCGCGCGACCTTCGATCGGCTGGGCCTTCCCCCCGCGCTCTGGACGCTGTCCGGGCTCGAATTCCATCAGCGGCTGTCCTTCATCAAGGGCGGGATCGTCTTCTCGGACCGAGTCAACACCGTCAGTCCCACCTATGCCGAAGAGGTGCGCACGCCCAGGTTCGGCTGCGGCCTGGACGGTCTGCTGCGCCAGATCGGCAACCGCTTCAGCGGCATTCTCAACGGCATCGACTATCAGGTCTGGAATCCGGCGACGGACCCCACGATCATGCAGAACTACGACTCCGACTCCTTCGGACTCAAGGCGGAGAACAAGCTCGACGTGCAGCGCGAATTCGGCCTGCCTCGCAGCGAGGACGCCTTCGTATTGGGATATATCGGACGACTGGTCGAGCAGAAGGGCGTGGATCTGATCCTGGCGATGCTGCCGCAACTCCTCGAGGACCCGCGCATCCAGCTGATGATCGTGACCTCGGGCGAGCGCCATGCCGAGCAGGAATTGCTCGAGATCGCAGAACGCTACCCGCGTCAGGTCGGCGTCTTCATCGGTTACGACGAGTCACGGGCGCACCGCATCGAGGCCGGTTGCGACAGCTTCCTGATGCCCTCGCGCTTCGAGCCCTGCGGACTGAACCAGATCTACAGCCTGCGCTACGGAACGCCGCCCATCGTGCATCGCACCGGCGGACTGGCCGACACGGTCACGCACGCGACCCAGGAGGCCCTCGCCGCAGGAACCGCGACCGGGTTCCTGTTCGACGAGCCCCAACCCCAGGTGCTGCTCGGAGCGATCCGCCAGGCGGTCGATCTCTATCGCAACGACCCCGAGGGCTGGAGACGGCTGGCGACGACCGGGATGGCCCAGGACATGAGCTGGGAGGCCAGCGCGCTGCGCTACCTCCAGCTCTACACGGATGCCATCCTGGAGCGTCAGTCGCACGCCGACGCAGCATCGGCCTGAGCCGCACCCTAGGCGCGACTCAGGCGGAAGAGGGACCGCGCCATCGCCCGGAGATCTCGGCGTCAAACCGCACCGACCTCGACCAATGGCCCGGGCCGAAGCCTCAGGCGGCCTGAGCCGGGATGGCGTCTCCGGTACGGATGACGCGATTCGCCTCGTTGAGATAGACGAGACTCGGCTTGTGGGCATCGGCCTCCGCCTCGGACATGCCGGCGTAGGCGCAAATGATGACGCGATCGCCCGGCGCCGCCTTGTGCGCGGCGGCACCGTTCACCGAGATGATCCGCGAGCCGGCCTCGGCGAGGATGGCATAGGTGGTGAAGCGCTCGCCATTGGCGACGTTGTAGATCTGGATCTGCTCGTACTCGCGGATCCCGGCCAGATCCAGCAGCTCCGCGTCGATGGCGCAGGAGCCCTCGTAGTCCACTTCCGAATGCGTCACACAAGCGCGATGAAGCTTGCACTTCAGCAAGGTTAAATGCATTGACTCAATCCTCTCAATGGCCCTGATGGCCTCTCAATGGCACTGACGGCCACGTCTTCAAGGGTTCGATCGAGAAACCCGATAAAGACTATTTGTTTCAGTTCGAACCAAGTCTACCGCAGCATTTGCTGCAATGCAGCACTCGGTTATTCAAGATACCGACGCGGAACATCCGCACCTGTCTCATCGACCGCCTGGACCGCCCCCGGCGATGCGGGGATGCATCGCCGTCGCCATGGACCCATGGGAGGGCCATGCCGAAACCCTCATCGAGCGGCGGTCCGGCGGATCCGCAGGTTATCGATCAGGCGCGCCCGCCCCAGATAGGCGGCGGCGAGCACGACCAGGTCCTCATCCGTCTCGGCCGCTGGCGCCAGATCGGCCGCGGCCCTGATACTTATATAGTCGGGCCGCAGGCCCGCCTCGCCGATCGCGGCCGCGGTCGCGGCCTCGACCTCGGAGATGGAGGCGCCGGCGGCCAACACCGACTCCACGCCGAGCAGTGCGCGGTGGAGCCCAGGCGCCAGGGCGCGCTCCTCGGCGGTCAGATAGCCATTGCGCGAACTCATCGCGAGGCCGTCGGACTCGCGCGCGATGGGTACGCCGACGATCTCGATCGGCATATTCAGGTCGGCGACCATACGCCGAATCACCAGCAGTTGCTGAAAATCCTTTTCGCCGAACAGGGCGACATCGGGCTGCGCCATGTTGAACAGCTTGCAGACCACCGTGGCGACTCCCACGAAGTGGCCCGGACGGGTCGCGCCGCAGAGGATATCCGAAAGCTCCGGGACCTCGATCCGCGTCTGCGACTCCTGACCATTCGGATACATGACCTGAGACGTCGGCGTGAACAGCAGATCGCAACCCGCCTCCATAAGCCGGCGCTGATCCTCGACAAGGGTCCGCGGATAGGCGTCCAGATCCTCGCTCGGGCCGAACTGCAGCGGATTGACGAAGATGGTCGCCACCACTCGATCGGCGCGACGGCACGCCTCCTCGATCAGCGAGAGATGACCGCGATGCAGATTGCCCATGGTCGGGACCAAGGCCACGCGCCGGCCGGCCGCGCGCCACTCGGCGACGCGCTGGCGAAGATCTTCGAGAAGCTCGATGCGCTCCATGTGTTCTCCGAACGATGGGTCAGTAGATTGTTTCAGCGGAACTGGGGAATGTGCCCTCGCGCACGGCGGCGGCATAGGCGGCGACGGCGGCAGCGACCGAATCGCGCCCGGCCATGAAATCGCGGCTGAAGCTCGGCGAACGACCGGGGTTCAGCCCCAGCATGTCGTGGAGCACCAGCACCTGGCCATCGCACTCGGCACCGGCGCCGATGCCGATGACCGGCATGCTCAGGGTGCGCGAGATCTCGCCCGCGAGCGCCTCCGGAACGCATTCGAGCACCAGCATCACGGCACCGGCATCCTGGAGCGCGAGCGCCTCGTGCCGGATCGCCTCGGCCGACGCATGATCGCGCCCCTGATAACGATAGCCCCCGAGCCGATTCACCGACTGAGGCATGAGTCCCAGATGGGCGCAGACGGGCACGCCCTGCTCCGACAGGTGGCGCACGATCTCCAGCATGGGCGCACCGCCCTCGATCTTGACCACCTGCGCCCCGCCCTCCTGCATCAGACGGGCCGCGCCGTCGATGGCGCGATCCAGGGTCGCGCAGGCCAGAAAGGGCAGATCCGCCACCACCAGCGCGCGCTCGCATCCGCGCATGACGCAGGCGGTGTGGTAGACCATCTGATCGAGGGTCACCGGGACCGTGGTGCGGTGCCCCTGCAGAACCATGCCCAACGAATCCCCGACCAGCATGAGGTCGACTCCTGCACCATCGAGCAGGCGTGCAAAGGTGGCGTCGTAACAGGTGAGAGAAACGATCCGCTCGCCCCGCGACTTCATGGCGGCGAGGCTGGAAACGGAAATCGGAACGGCGGACATGCATGCCTCCGCGAAAAAACGCATATGGATAAGGAAGATAGTGGCATGACCGACATGGCGCCACCTCGTCGCGCGGCTACGAACCGGCCGGGCACCGGAGGCTTGATAGGGATCCGGCCAGCCGGTGCAACCGGAGATCGCCTCAGCCGGACACCTCGCTGGCCGAGGCGGAGGGCTTGCGCCTGCGGCGCCGCGAGCGGGATCGCCGTCGCTTGGTGCCCGACTCGGTCATGCTCGCCCGCTCCTGGCTCGTGGCATCCTGGAAACGTGTCCACCAGGAGGCCAGCTCCGAGTCGGCCTCCCCTGCCTCGGCGCGCAGCAGCAGGAAATCATAGGCCGCACGGAAGCGGGGGTGGGCGATCAGGCGATATGGACGCTTGCCCTCGCGCTGCTCCAGACGGTGCTGAAGGGCCCAGATCTCGCGCATCGGCAGCGAAAAGCGCTTGGGAATCGCCACCAGAGACTGCTGTCGCGAACAGACCTCGACCGAGGCCGCCTGAATGACATCGATGGGATTCCCGCCCTCCCCCAGCAGCCGCTCGTAGGCCCGGCGGACCGGCTCCCAGAGCAGGATGGCGAACAGGAAGGCCGGCGTGGTCGGTTTGTCGTCCCGCAGACGCAGATCGGTGTTGGACAGACCACGACTGACGAAGGTGACGGGAAACGCCTGATCCTCGCACGCCAGACAGGCCTCGGTCGCCGGAAACAGATGGCCGAAGAGACCGTAATGACGCAGCTTCTCGAACACATCCAGCCCGTATCCCGAGTGGAACAGCTTGATGAGTTCGTCGAAGAGACGCGCGGCCGGGATATCGTGCAGCAGATGGCCCAGCTCGAAGAGCGGGCGCTCGGTCTCTGTATCGATGGTGAAGCCGAGCTTGCAGGCGAAACGCACCGCGCGCAGCATCCGTACCGGATCCTCGCGGTAGCGCTGTTCCGGATCGCCGATGAGACGCAGTCGGCCGGCGCGCAGATCGGCCAATCCATCGGCGTAATCGATCAAGGAGAAATCGGCGATATCGTAATAGAGCGCATTGATGGTGAAATCGCGTCGCAGCGCGTCTTCTTCGATGGAGCCGTAGATGTTGTCGCGCACGATCATGCCGTTTTCCAGGCGGCGATCCGGATCCTCGCCATCGCTCTCCTCCCCGCTGCCGCGGAAGGTGGCGACCTCGATGATGTCGCGGCCGAAATGGACATGGGCGAGCCGAAACCGCCGGCCGATCAGGCGGCAGTTGCGAAAGACCTGGCGCACCTGTTCCGGGGTCGCGTCGGTCGCGACATCGAAATCCTTAGGCTCGTGCCCGAGCAGCAGATCGCGGACACCTCCACCCACGAGATGGGCCTGATAGTTCTCCTGCCGCAGGCGATACAGCACCTTGAGCGCGTTCTCGCTGATGTTGGCGCGGGAGAGGTTGTGCTCTGGACGCGGCACGATCAAAGGGCGTGCGCTCCTCGTATCTGATTCGGGGTCGGATTCCTGCATGACCGTAACTGAAAGCGGATTCCTTGTGGCGCCAATGCGGCGACTTGGATTCAGGGAACGCCAGATCCGGCCTCCACACATCCAAGAACGACCGTTCATGATGGCGATGTTAACAGCCGCTTGTCGTGCGGCAGAATCTGCGTATAATACGCCATTCTTAGATGCATTACCGCTCTCTTCGTCTAGTGGTTAGGACGCTGGCCTCTCACGCCGGTAACAGGGGTTCGAATCCCCTAGAGAGCGCCATACCCGGAAGGGCCGCACCCAGGTGCGGCCCTTTTTCTATGCGCGACGATCACACCCGCGCAGCACCAAATCGCCTCGGGCCCGAGAGGCGACAGCCGACACCATGACCCATGAAGCGGAGGATTCAGCGGCCCCAAACGCAATCGGCGCCGGCCACCCGAAGGCAACCAGCGCCGATCTGGATCTCAGCCGACTTGCGACCCGGACCGGACGAACCGCCCCGGACCAGTCGGGTCAGATCACTGCCAGCCGAGACCGACGGCGAAAACCACCCAATGCACAGCGATGGCGAGAACCAGCAGCGCATAGAAGATGGGCATCAGCCAGGTGGCAGGATTCACGACGAGCCAGATTTTCCAATCGTCAGCAGGATTGTTGGGCTTGCTCATGATATTAGCCTCGTGTTAACTCGAATTAGAACCAAGGATTGGCAGCGATGACGAACAGGTGCGCCAGGGCAGCCAGACCGACGAATGCGGTGTAGGTAACCTTGAACTGCTCGTGGAATTCTTTAGCCTGCTGATCGGTCAAACCGGAAAGACTCATTTGCTCGGTCTCCATGCGGGGTTTGCTGGTAACACCACCCTTGGGGGCGGCAGGGGTTTTCTTGTCAGCCACTGAGAGCTGGCCTCCGTACGGGTAACTCTGACGCCGCCTCAATCATGTGCGTATGGTTGGCGCCGTAACGCTGACCGCTGAAACATTGCCCAACCCGACCTCGAACAGCTGGACCGGGAGAACTGCCGTGCGATCTTGCGTGTCATCTTAGCTTTACACTGGATATTGTCAACACGAATTTACACGAGAATTTCGCCGGAAAGCTGGGTGAACGACGGCGTGGCGGCCGAGCGGATTCCGTCAGAACGCCGTAACAATTTGAAATTCTATGGAATTCCGACCAGCTTATGCATCTGGACGCTCAACCGCCACCCTGGATGGGCCTTGCAGTAGGCGATCGCGGTCGCCGTATTCTCAGTCATGGCAGGACCGTCCATGGGCTGGAGGAAACGATGCTCGAATGCAAGCCCAGCGAAACGCTCCGGCATCGCCTCCGGCTGAGGATAGACGAGCTTGAGTTCGTTTCCGGCCGTGATGCGCAGCTCCGAATTCGCCTTTGGACTCACGCAGATCCAGTCGATGCCCGGCGGCGCCGATATGGTCCCATTGGTTTCGACGGCGATCTCGCACCCGCGCGCGTGCAAGGCGTCGATCAGCTCGCGATCGAGCTGCAGCAGTGGCTCGCCCCCCGTACAGACGACATAGGGTGCGACCGCCCCATCGGGCCAGAGCGAGCGCACGGCATCGGCCAATGCGTCCGCATCCTCGAAACGTCCGCCGCCCTCACCGTCGGTTCCACGAAAATCGGTGTCGCAGAATCGGCAGACGGCGGTCGCCCGATCCTGCTCGCGTCCGCTCCAGAGATTGCAGCCGGCGAAACGGCAGAAGACGGCCGGACGCCCGGCCTGGGCACCCTCGCCCTGCAGGGTGTAGAAGATCTCCTTGACGCTGTAGCTCATGACGGCAGCGCCGGGCCCAGCTCGCCCCAGCAGAGCGAGGCCCCACAGCCCGGGGTCTCGTGCAGATCGATCCGATCCAGCTGGGGCAGCCCGCCGAGCGCCGCCTCGCGGATCCACAACGCCAGACTCCCCGGATCGGCCGCCGAGAGGCCATGCAGCCCGTCCAAGCGATGATGGTCGAGCCGGCGATAGACGGGATCGAAGAGGCGCTTGACGTCGCCGTAGTCCACCGTCCAGCCCAGCACGGCGTCCAGCGGCGCGGTGAGATGCAGCCGCAGCAGATAACTGTGACCATGGAGCCGGCGCCGCGAGTCGCCCTCGGGCGCCAGCTCCAGCCGAAGCGCGGACTCGAACCGCTGCTCCTTCCAGATCCGGTAGTGCTCGCCGTCATAGTGGCAGCCGGCGGTCGCGGTCTCGTAGACGGTCACCCAGGACAGCGCCGGCAAGCGCGGCGTCAAGCGCTCCCAGATCCAGCGCGAGAGCATCTCGCTGGTCGGATTCTCCAACCCGGGGATCTCGTTGAGACAGGCATGATGCAGCTCGGCCTGCAAGGGTGCCCAGAGCGCCGCGAGCCGATCGAAGTCGATGCCCATGTCCGCGCCCGCCAGGCTCTGATCGGCATGCAGGATGACCTCGAAGCCGTGACCGTGCATCCTCCCGCACTGATGCCCCTCGGGCACGTTGGGCAACCGATGCGCGGCCTCGAAGCGGAAGCGGCGCCAGACATGCACCCGATCCTCCCCATCATCCAGATCGGCCCCCTGCTCGCTGGTGCTCTGGACGCCGATCGAGGCCACCCCGGGCACATCCAGCCGATCACGCAGCCATCGGGCGAGGTTCTCGTCGGTCGGAACCGGCAGCAGCTCGTTCAGATCGCGATAGTCGAGCGCCTCGACGGCACCCGCGAGCGACTCCAAGAGCGCACCGGACTCCGCCCCCCGGAAGCCGCCCCAGTCCTGAGGAAGCCGAGCGCGCACCTTGGCGAGAAAGCTGTGACCGTGGAGCCGCCTGGCACGATGCCCCTCGGGCAGGATGGCGACGCGACGGGCCGACTCGAAGGGGGCGGCGGCGACATGGAAAAGCTGTTCGGTCATGAATCCTTCTCGGAAATGGAAATGTCGAAACGGGCGAGGAGCGGATCGCGCAAACGGGCCTCGGCGAAGCCCTTGGCCCTGAGCGAGCAGGAATCGCAGGCACCGCAGGGCCGGCCGTCCTCGCCCGGATCGTAGCAGCTGCTGGTCAGGCCATAATCGACCCCCAGCCGCAAACCGCGGCGGATGATGTCGGCCTTGGACAGCTCGATCAGCGGCGCGTGCACATGAAAATGCTGACGTCCCTCCACACCCGCGGCGGTCGCCAGATTGGCCATGCGCTCGAAGGCATCGATATATTCGGGGCGACAGTCCGGATAGCCGGAATAGTCGAGGGCATTGACCCCGATGAAGAGATCGCTCGCCTTCAGCACCTCGGCCCAGGCCAGGGCGAACGACAGAAATACGGTATTTCGGGCCGGCACATAGGTCACCGGAATCCCGCTCGCCATCGCGTCCGTCTCGCGCCCCTTGGGCACCTCGAGATCGTCCGTGAGGGCGGACCCGCCGAACCGCCGCAGATCGATGTCGGCGATGACATGCTCGGCGACTCCCATCGACTCGGCGATCCGCGCCGCCGAGCGCAGCTCGACCGCATGCCGCTGTCCATAGCGGAAGGAGAGCGCATAGGGCGCGTATCCCTCGGACTTGGCGATCGCCAGGGCCGTCGCCGAATCGAGCCCGCCACTCAATAAGACTACTGCGCGCTTCATCGTGCCTCCTCATCGCGGCTGAAATGGAGATGGGTGTCTTGGCCTCGCACCCAAGGTTGAGCGACACTCGTCATACGACTTATCAAAGACCGAAACCCCGACAGATGCAAAGCAACCGTATCAAACTCTGGGACCTTCCCACCCGCATCACCCACTGGGCGCTCTTCGTCCTGGTCGCGCTCGCCTTCGTGACCGGGCTGACGGGCGGCAACCTGATCGTCTGGCACGGATGGATCGGACTCGCCATCCTCGGGCTGATCGTCTTCCGTCTCGCCTGGGGCCTGGTCGGATCGACCTATGTCCGCTTCGCCACCTTCGTGCGCGGTCCGGGGGCGATTCTCGACTATCTGCGCGGACGCTGGCACGGACTGGGGCACAATCCGCTGGGCGCACTATCCGTGCTCGCCCTGATCGGACTGCTGCTGTTCCAATCCCTGAGCGGACTCTTCGCCACGGACGACATCGCCTTCGAGGGCCCATTGAACGACATGGTCAACGGCAACACCGGCATCTGGCTCAGCGGCCTGCATCGTCAGGCGATCTGGCTCATCGGCGGACTCGTGTGTCTGCACATCTGCGCCATCCTCTTCTACACGCTGGTGAAGCGAGACAATCTCGTCATCCCCATGCTGAGCGGATACAAATCGGTCTCGGATCCGAATGCCCGTTCGGCCACCGGGGGCGGCCCGATCGCCTTCATCCTCTCCGTCGCCATCGCGGCCGGAGCGGTCTGGGTCGCCGACGGCGGACTCATTCCTCCGCCTCCGCCACCCCCACCGGCGAGCGCCATCCCGAACTGGTGAGCGGACGCCCGCCACCCGCTTCAGAGAGCCCGAAAACCGAAAGGCCGCCCAATGGGCGGCCTTTCGGCACGAACCGTCAGGAACGACCGGCTCAGTCGGCGCGATACTTCTTGTGGCAGGCCTTGCAGGCGGCACCCAGGTCGCCGAACGCGGCCTTGACCTCGGCCGGGTCGCCACCCTGAGCGACCTCGGCGAGGTTGTCGGCGGCAGCGACGAAATCGTGCGCCAGCTTGCCCACGTCTTCCATGTTCTCGAACATCTCGGGCTTCACCCGGGTCTTGACGTCGCCGACGTCCTTATCGGTGCCGGGACCATAGAGCGCGCCCATGCCGGAATTGGCGATCGCGGCGATGGTGTTGGCGGCGGCCGACACCTGGTCGGCATTGTACTCGCCCTGGAGATTCGCCTTGATCTTGCCCATGTTCCAGCCCATGAAGCTGTAACCAGCCTGACGAAGCTGGATCTGCTCCTCGGGCTTGAGATCTGCGGCGACGGCTGTGCTGGCGAGAACGACGGCGGCAAGACCGAGGACTGAGCTGGCTAGCATTGGTTTCATCGACAATCTCCATTCAATGATTGATGTGTCAGGGGTTTCGATATCTCGAACGGGATCGCAGCAGCGACCCCTATACCCACGGAGCCCCGAAAACCCCCGGATCAGGAGCGATTCTGCTCCGGCTCCAGAACCGGCAGGGGCATCCGCAGGGCCGCGCACATGGCCCGCAGCAGTTCCATTTCGGCCGGAACCAACCGGCCATCCGCCAGCACGACCGCAGCCATCGCCTCCAGGAGACACCGCTTGTCCTCCAGGCGCAGCCGATCGAGTCTTGCCAGCGCGGCATCCAGCCGCACGGACCATTCCTGATCGAGCCAGTCAGACTCGAACCAGATTCCTTTGATGCCTTCGGGCGCCTGGAGTTTCGCACCCAGACGTTTCAATCCCGCATCCAGCGCCACGCGTGCGCCCTCGCCCCCTTCGTGACCATGGCGGGCCAGCACCCCGAGCAGCAGGACGACCTCGGGAGTCGCGCCCGCCAGACGTCCGGATCCGGCGACGGATGCCGACGCGGGAGACAGCAGATCCCGGATCTGCCTGGCCAGCAGCTTCGCCAGGACATATTCGAAGACCTCGACCCGGCCATCCGCCAGGATCAGCCGATCGACCAGACCCAGCAGACGCTCGAGCTCGGCCACCGGCCGCCGGCGCAGGACCGGGAAGGCCATGTCCAGCAATGGAATGCGCAGCTCCGGCGCCAGATCCGGCACCTCTCTGAGCAACATATCCACCTGGCGTTCGGATTCCTGCCCCAGCGTCTCGGCCACCATGAGCAGCCTGCGCTCGCGCACCTCCGGATCCGATCCCATCAGCAGATAACAGAGCACGCCGGCCGCCCACTCGGCCGAATGGGCCGCGCGCTCCAGCATCCTGGGAATGGCGGCGGCGATCAGACCGGCCGCCAGGATCTGGCCGGCCCCGGGACGGCCGATCCCCCGAACCAAGGCATCGGGATCCACCGCGGCGGCCCTTGCGGCAAGCGGGGCGATCCGTGCGTCATCGCTGGGCGACTCGACGGATTCGCCAGGGACCGAGGCCGGCGATTGGCGCCGCAGCGTTCGGGCGATCTCGACGAACTCGGCCGGATCGAATCCAGGCTCGATGGCGCGGATGCGGTCTTCGAGCAGCGGATGGGTCGCCAGCAGACGGCTGGAGAAACCTTGCGCGAACAGCATGTGCGCGACCTCCTCGGCATCCGCCTGCAGCACGGATCCAGCCCCGGCCGCACCGATCTTCTTCAGCGCGCCCGCGATCCCCTCAGGGTGCCGAGTGAACTGAACCGCCGAGGCGTCCGCCAGGAACTCGCGCTGGCGCGAGACCGAAGCCTTGATCAGCCGCCCGAAGAAAAGCCCCACATAGCCGACCGCCACCAGGGCCAAACCGATGGAAACCACTCCGCGCCCCTCGCGACGCGCGGCGTAGCTGCCACTGTTCAGCAGGAAGCGCCCCAGCAACGCCAGCATCAAGATCCCGAACAGCACGCCCATGAGACGGATGTTCAGCCGCATGTCGCCGTTGAGAATATGGCCGAACTCGTGCGCGACGACGCCCTGCAGCTCGGCGCGATTCAGCGTCTCCAGCGTGCCCTGGGTCACGGCGATGGCCGCGTCCGCCGGGGTATAGCCGGCCGCGAAGGCGTTGATCCCCGGCTCGTGATCCAGCACATAGACCTCGGGCACGGGCACGCCCGAGGCGATCGCCATCTCCTCCACCACGTTGCGCAGACGCCGCCGCAGCGGGTCGGTGGTATCGGGCGGAACCAGGGTCCCGCCGAGACCGCGCGCCACGGTCCCGCCGCCACCTCGCAGGCTCAGGACGCGGATCTGGCTCGCCAGCGCGATCCCGCCCCCGGTCGCCAGGGACACCCAGAGCAGCATTTGGAGGTTCGGGCGGACATATCGGTCGAACAGACCCGGGATGCCCTGATCCAGATAGTCCATGTAGCGCCCGGGGTCCGCCAGCTCGTGATAGGAGCCGAAGGAGGCCAGCACCACCAGATCGACCAGGACCACGATACAGATCAGCGCCAGGGCGAAGAGCCCGACCAGCCCGAAGGTGCGGCGACGCGCCCGCGCCTGATGCTCGAAGAAGTTCATGGCCGCCGATCAGTCGAACGAGATCTCGACCGCCTGACGCTTGGCCGGCTCCTCGATGTCCAGAAGCTGAGCGGGCTGGAAGTTGAAACTGCCGGCGATCAGGTTGCCGGGGAACATCTCGCGCATGTTGTTGTAGGACATGACCGCGTCGTTGAACGCCTGACGCGCGAAGGCCACCCGATTCTCGGTGCTCACCAATTCCTCCGAAAGCTGCATCATGTTCTGGTTGGCCTTGAGGTCCGGATAGGACTCGGACAGGGCGAACAGGCGGCCCAGCGCCCCCGACAGCCCTTGCTCCGACTGGGCCAGACGCCGCATCGCCTCGGCATCGCTCGGATCCGCCGCCGCCTGCTGAAGATTCCCGACCGCCTGATTGCGCGCCTGGATCACCGCCTCCAGGGTCTCGCGCTCGTGCTTCATGTAACGCTCGGCCACCTTCACCAGATTCGGGATCAGATCGTAACGCCGCGTCAGCTGCACATCGATCTGGGCGAAGGCGTTCTTGTAGGCATTGCGCCCCGCGACCAAGCGGTTGTAGATGACGATCACCATGATCGCCAACAGCAGAACCACACCAAGCGCGATCCAAATCATGATCCTCTCCCTTGACTGCTGCCGAACCGGCGTTTGACTGTATCGTAAGGTGGAGAAGTCTAAACCCAGCGATCCGCAAGGGATAGCGGATACCCCATCAAAAGACCCGGGATCGTCCCAAACGACCATTTCGGCATGGACATAGAGCCTGGAGGCGTTTAGAATTCCCCGCTCGCTGCAGATCCATCCATGCCTGCAGCGCCCGGAGAGGTGCCGGAGTGGCCGAACGGGCCTGACTCGAAATCAGGTGTACGCGCGAGCGTACCGTGGGTTCGAATCCCACCCTCTCCGCCATTACCCCAACGCTCCAGCTTTTCCTTCCAAATCAGCCACATAGAAGGATAGCTGGAAGTCGTTACCCCCACGTTTTACCCCAACGCAACCCAACAGCACCCTACTCCACCGGAGTCCTTCGCTTGCGCGACGGCTAGGCAGCACCCAAGGCGCTGTACAGCGTCTGCCTTGAGATCCCCAGGTCGGCAGCTATCGCCTTCTTGTTCTCACCCTTGGCGATGCGTTCCCTGACCGCTGCAATCTGATCATCGTCCAGCTTCCTTGCTCTCCCGATCTGCTTGCCCTGGCGCTTCGCTTCCGCGATCCCTTCTCGCTGGCGCTCTCGGATCATCGACCGCTCGAACTCGGCGAAGGCTCCCATCATCTGCAGCATCAGCCGTTGCATCGGATCACCCGCTCTAGCCCGGATGTTTCATGAATCTCCCGGCCTTGACGGCGCCCAAGCCGACTGGCCATGCTGTCAGAGGTAGGCGCCGCAGGCGAAGAAGGGGTCTTTCCGGTCGATGAACAGGTCATAAGCGATGCAAAAGTCTTCCTATCGGCTTTTCTCGACCAGTTCGCGGTAAAGCGACGGGGCGATCTCGACGGCTTCCGGCTTGATGAAGTCCTGCGCGATGACCTTGAGCATAAGGAGGATGCTCTTTTGGGAGTCGGGCCTCGTCCGGATGTTCAGTGTTCGGCCGTCCAGGGGTCGATGACCGGAACGCCTGCCGCGTCGAAGGCGCTGGCATCGCGTGTCGCAACGGCGAAACCGTGAGCGGTTGCGATAGCGGCGATATAGCCGTCGGGCGCGGGAAAACCCTTGCCTGCCTTGCGGGCCGCAACGGCAAGATCGGCATAATGGCGGGCGGCATCGGTATCGAACGCAAGAATTCTGCCCTCGAACAGCGGGAGCATCCCGTCGAGCGTGGTGGCAAGCTTCTGCTTGCGCCGTCCATCCGGCAGCACGCCGATGCCGAACAGGAGTTCCGCAACGGTCACGCTGGAGATGTAGAGAGTTTCAGCCGCCTGCTCGTCCAGCCAGTCGCGCATGGCGGGGTCCGGCTCCGGCTTCATCGCCTCGGAGACGACATTCGTATCCAGAACGATCATTCAAAGCTCATCGGCGTGGCGGGCGTCTTGTCGCGGGCCTGTTCCAGCGCCTCGAAATCGGCATTGGTCAGCCCGGCCTTGCGGCTCAAGGCCGACAGGGCGGAGCCGAGGCGCAAACGCTCGGCGGGACGCACCGCCGAGTCCAGAATGTCGCGCATTTCCGCCTCGGCGCTGCGGCCATGATGGGCCGCGCGCACCTTGATGGCGCGATGGGTCTCGTCGGAGAGGTTGCGAATGGTGACGGCGGGCATATGATGGCGCCTCCTGAAATTTGATGGCAATGATATCAATATAGTCAAAACGCTATCGCACAACAAGGTGCGACCGTGCGCGATCCATCCATGTTCCAGGAACGAAGGGAACTTCTTGAATAATGGGTGATTTGCGACAACGCCCGCTACTACAAAGCCCGGGTCGCCTAGCCATGACCACACTGACCGCAAGCGATGCCCGCAAGAGCCTTTTCGAGCTCCTGCGCGGGACCAATGAGCGCCATGAGATCTACCATATCCGGCATCGACAGGGCGACGCAGTGCTCATGTCGGAGGCCGAATACGAAAGTCTGATCGAGACCCTGGAACTGCTTTCATCTCCAGGCTTCAGGGAACCCTTCGAAAAGGCCCGGATGGAGGCGGAAAACGGCGAGACGCGCTCTTTCGAGGACATCTTCGGAGAGCCGCAATGAGGTATCGGGTTAGCTTCACCCAACAGGCCGAGAAGGACATCGAGAAGCTGACCCCGAAGCTGCGCGACAAACTGAAGGATATCGTGCGTAACCGCCTGGCAGTCGACCTCTATTCGGGGAAGCCGCTGATCGGTCCACTCAAGGGGTATTATTCGATTCGCCTGACCTACCAGGATCGCATCCTGTATTCCATCCAGGACGACGCCCTCCTGGTCGTGGTACTGCGTACCCGCACCCATTACGGTGATTGAGCGTACTTACGAGCCAAGACGGCAAACCGAACCGAGCGGACAAGACCAGATCGGCTCGAGGGCATCCCTTCCCGTCAACGGCCCTCAGGTGATCTCACCGAGTCGCCACAGCCCCTCCCATCAAAGGCTTCCTGCTCCTATCGGCCATGGCGGCTCCCACCGCCAGCCCCGGAATCCAAATCGACCAGGAGATCCCGGATCACCCGCTCCTCCTCGATGACCTGTCCGCGCTCCTGCATCGCCCGGCCGAGCTCCGGATCCCAGTCGGCGGCGACCGCATCCTCGGTCAGGGATTTGCCCGAATCCGCAGCCTCCAGATAATCCGCCGCGCCCATGCGCCAGGGGATCGCGCCATGACGGCCGATGATGCCGTTGGCGATGCGGATGCCGGGCCAGTCGAAATCGCCGTGGTATCTGAGCCGGATCCCGGCTGCGGCGAGCTGGTTCAGCAGCGTGACGACCGCCGCGCTGGGCTGTCCCCGGGTGCAGATCAAGGGCGCGCAACCCGGACCCAGTGCATTCGCGGCCTCGGCGACGACGGCCGGGTTCTCGCAGATGGAGATGGGCGTCGCGCACGGCGCCCAGACCGGCGGGTCTCTCAGCAGCTGTCTCAGGGTGAGATAGATGGGCTCGCCGCTGCCGGCGGCGGCATCGACGATGGACGCGGTCGCGCCACCGGTCTCGACGCGCAGATTCAGGGCCAGGACGCTGCTGGTGATACCGCCACCGACCAGGACGCCGGCGGACGCCCAGAGCGCGTCGCTGGACTCCGACTGATCGTCGGCATTCAGGGCGCGTCTGACCAGGGTGGCCACGGGCCGACCCTCGTCGAGGCCATGGGCGTCGCCGAGACACTCGGCCGCCAAAGCACTCAAGGTCTTGCCCCGCTGCGGGAGACATTGGAGCACGCCCAGGGCTTGACTCAGGAGCCTCTCCGCCAGAACAGGATCCTGACCCGCGAGCCGCTTCAACAGGCCCTCGCGCTCCAGTGCCGCAAGCCATGCACTCGCCCCCAACCGCTCCGCTTCCACGCCCTGGCTGTCGAAGACCCGCCGCCAGCCCCGCTCTCGCTCCTCACGCTCCCGACTCGGATTGCGCAGCGGTCCGCCAAGGGCTTCGACGGCCGAGCGCAGATCCTGGGCCAGATCGGCGCGTCTCAGGGTGTCTTCCAGCTGTCCCAAGGACAGTACGAGACGCGCGCCCGTGCTGGGCCTGCGCCCCAGCAGCTCGTCCAGCGCCCGGCGCTCCTGCTCGGTCGGATCGGGAATCGAGACCCGCTCAGCCCCGCCGCGTTCCAGCCCGGTCCGGACGGCCCGCAGGATGCGTGAGAGCTCCGGGCGATCCAGCAGGGAGCGGAGCTGCGGCAGATCGACCCCGGAAGGGTCAGAACAGGCTTTGCTGCGGGTCATGCTCGTCGCCTTCTGCGAGTGCTGTCTCCTCGGCGACCGGGGCCTCCATCGGCGGCGGCTCCTCGGGACGGCGCTGGGATCCGTCCCAGGTCCAGCGCGAGAGATAGACGGCGTCGATGCCCTCGTGGCGCACCAGCTGGGCGATGGCCAGACCAGGCACCTCGGCATAGCAGCCCCATTCGCGCTCGCTGGTGAGCATGAAGTCCAGGTCGAACTGGGCCATGAGCCCCAGACACTTGGCGCGCGAGTCGTCGTCGATACCGGCGAAGGCCTCGTCGAGCATGACCAGGCGCGGCGCCTCGGGGGCGGCGCTGCCGTAGTGGCTGGAGGCGGCGGCGAACAGCGGCAGGGTGACCACCAGGGCGCGCTCGCCGCCGGAGGCGGGTCCGTAGGCGGGGCGCCAGCGCCCGCCCTGCCAGCGCTCGACGGTGAAGCGATGCCAGCGGCGGTAGTCCAGTGCATGGGCCAGATGCTGGATCAGGGTGCCGCCGTCGTCGGACTGACGGACCTCGTCGATGCGCCGCTGCAGGAACTCACCCACCGCGCTGCGGTCCTCTCCGGACCAGGCGGCGACGGTCTGGCGCAGCAGGCGCTTGCGGGCCTCGGCGAGACCGGCCGGCGCCGCGCCGGATTCCTCGTCCAGGGGCACCCAGGCCAGGCGCAGCTTCATGCCGGTGCTGGTGGGACGGTGCTCCAGCTCCTGGTTGATGCGCTCCACCATGCGCTCGCCGTCGCCGATGAGCTGCTGCAGATGGGTCGCCACGTCGCTCATCAGATGGGCCTCGAGCAGCTCGCGCTCCTTGGCGTCGAGCAGGGCCTTGCGCTCGGCGACCTCGGCGTCCAGGTTCTCGGCCAGCGCGTCCGGTCCGCAGGGCCGGGACTGGAAGATGACCCGCACCAGCAGCAGCTCGCCGTCCTGCTCGATATGGGCCGAGTGGTTGTAGCGCGAGAGGGTCTGCTGCAGGGGCTGGAAACGGTCGTAGAGCCCCTGCTGCTGGCGGCGCCAGGCGATGTCGTCGTGGTCCACCGCGCTCAGACTCTGCTCCATCTGCCGGGCCAGACGCACCGCCGGATCCACCGGCCAGGGGGTGTCGCGCTCCAGGGCCTCCAGCTCCGGGGTGGCGATGCGCAGCAGACCGACCCGTGTGAATCCGGCCAGGACATCGATGGCCTCGCGGCGCTCCCGGTCGCGCTCCTGGAGACTGGCGGTGAGCGCGGTGTGACGCTCGACGAGACGGCTGGCCTCCGAGATGGCCTCGGCGTGCCGATTGCGATTGTCTTTATGCTGTCGCTCGAGGTCCTGGATGTGCTCCTCGGTCTCGCGGATGCGCCGCTGCAGCTGCTCGACGCTGTCCCCAAGGGTCTCGCGTAATGTGTGCCAGATCTCCTCGGCCTCGCGCTGCTCGCGCTTGGCCCGATCCAGCTCGTCCTCCTGCTCGGCGCGGCGCTCGGCCAGGTCGGCGACCTGCTCGACCAACTCGCGGAGCCGCTGCAGCCGGTCCCAATGGTGACGCAGGCTGGGCCAGAAGCCCGCCGCCAGATGCTCGTACTGGATCAGGGCCTCGCCGATCCCGTCGAGACCCGCCGAATCCGCGGGCAGGTCCAGGTCGAGCGCGGTCGTGTCCCGGGCCTCCCGGCAGCGCTCGGTGGCGGCCCGGCTCCGCTCCAGGATGCCGCTCAGATGCTCGACCTCCTCCCGGCTTTTGGCCAGACGCTCGCGCAGGTCGTCGTGACGCTGATGGGCCGACCGCACCCCCTGATCGCTCGGAAGGCCATGCCATTCGCGCTCCAGGACCGCCAGCCGCTCGGCCAGGCGCTCGATCGCCTCGTCCAGCGACTGGATCCGCCCCTGCAGCTCTTCCAAAGTCTCGGCGATCTCCTGCAGGCGTCGCCGCCGGGCCGCCTCGCGCGCCGCATGACCGATATAGGTCGGTTCAGGCTTGCCCCAGGTACCCGATGCGGGACCAAGACACCAGCGTCCTGCCCCGTCGACCCAGGCCGGATGCCCCTGCTCGCCCCAACCGATGCCGGCCAGGATGCCGGCCACCGTCTCCGGCGCGACCCGGCTTGCGGCGGCATCGCTGGGATCGATGGCGATCGCGAGGACTGCGCTCAGACTCCGGGGTGCGAGCGCGATCGGCCCGAGCAGCCGGTCCCAGGTCGTGCCGTCCCAAAGGGTTCCGTCGGGCATGACCCAGGCGTCCAGCAAACCGCTGGACTCCAGGGCGGCCTCAAGCCCCGCCCGCTCGCCGGCCGTCAGCCCGTCGGCGAAATCGACCAGCTGCCACAGCGGGGCGCCCTCCCGATCCCGGCGCGCCTCCGAGTCCCGGGTGTAGGGAATCGGCGGCTCGGCCAGCTCGCCCTGCTCGATCCGGCCCCGCTCCTATTCGAGCGCGGCGACGGCGGCCCGGGCCTCGGTGCGGGCACGCACGGCCGCCTCCCTGGCGCTACGCAGGGCGTCCCGCGCGGCGTCGTAGCTTCGCAGCAGGGCGCGCCCCGCCGGATTGTCGCCGGACAGGGACGCGCACCAGTCCCCGAGCTCGGCGAGCAGGGACTCCGGATCGTCCAGCCGCAGCTCGCGATGGGTCTCCAGGGCGTGACGCAGGGCGGAGACCAGCGCCGCGCCCTCTTGCTCGACGGCCTCGGCCGCCTGGGCGCGATCCTGATCCAGACGCTCCATGGCCTCGACGGCCCGCTCGCGACGCTCACGGTCGCGGGTCTCCTGTCGCTCGGCCTCCTCCAGCGCCCGGATGAGACCACGGAGCCGGGCGATGGCCTCCTTGCGGCGCCGCACCTCGGACTGGACGGCCTCGGCGGCCCTGCCGATGGCGGGATCCGAGCCGGAGCGCGGATCCGGACCGCCGTCGGGCAGTCCCAGTGGGTCGAGCGCGGCCTCATGGGCACGGGCGATGCCGGCGATGCGCGCTGGCTCGAGCCAGACGTCCAGCTCGCGCACCCGCTTCTCGCTCTCCTGGGCGCAGGACTGCCGGTCCTCGGCCAGACGCGCCTCCTGGCGATTGGCGTCGGCGACCAGGCGCTCAAGCTTGTCCTGCAGGGTCTGACAGAATCGGCGACGCTCGGCGGCACGGGACGCGGCCTCCTCGAGCCGGTTGGCGTCGCGCATCTCGGGGCTGTCGCGCAATGTCTGCAGCTGGGTCCGGCCCTGCCCGAGCTTGCGGTCGAGGAATTCCTGGCGCGTTTCTTCGTGGCGCCTGGCCGCCTCGGCCTCGGTCAGGGACTGGGCGGTCTCGCGCAGCTCGCCGCCGATCCGTTCCCAGACGCTCTGCGCCTGACGCACCGCCTGCGCCCGGCGCCGGGCCGCCACGACACAGTAGCCGCGATAATGCTGGAGGAACTCGCCCACCGAGGCGCGGGCCTCGTTGAGCCCGTCCAGGGTGTTGCGCTCCTCCTCGAGGTTGCGGAAGGCATCCGCCACGTCGTTGAGCACGGCCTGGTCCAGGGGCGGCAGCGCCTCGGTCAGGGCCGAGGACAGGGCCTTCTCGTCCGGACGCTTGGAGAGCTGGGGCTGGCGCAGCTGGATCAGCAGATTGAGCAGGGCCTCGAAGCGCTGCGGACCGAGCCGGAAGAGCCGCTCGTCGACCCGGGCGCGGTACTGGGCGGAGCTGGTGTGCAGCTCGCCCCGATCGCCCAGCGCCTCGAGCAGACGGTCCCTGGACAGGGCGCGGCCGTTGCCGTCCACCAGCCTCAGGTCGCGGCGCACGCGCTGGGGCGTGATGAAGAACCAGCGCTCCGGCGCACCGCGCCCGGCGACGGCGCGCATGCCGCAGCCCAGGGTGCAGAACTCGGGCGTGCCCTCGCGATCCCGTCCGAACTCCATCCAGACATAGCCCAGACGCTCCTGATACTGGCCGCCCAGCAGCAGGTTCCACTCCATGCGCTTGCCGGGATCGCCGTCCGGCTCGACGCGCGAGGGGATCAGCTGGCCATCCAGCAGGAAGGGCAACGTCACCGCCAGGATCTTGGACTTGCCGGTCCCGTTGTTGCCGCGCAGCAGCAGGTTGCCGTCCCTGAGCCAGATCTCCTCGTCGTCGTAGTAGAAGAGGTCGACCAGGCCCAGGCGCAAGGGCTGCCAGCGGGGGCGCAGGGGCAAGGGGGCGTCGTGGATTTCGGTCATCGATTGGAGGAGCCTTTGAACCGCAAAGGCGCGAAGGGTACGAAGGGATTCAATCTGTTGCCTGCAAGGGGTCGCAAAGCGGACATGATAGAGGGGTTCACCGGCCTCGAACAGCAGGTCGAGCGGTCGGGGCCGGCGGTTGCCATCCCAGCCCGATCTCCGCCGCGATCACCGCCAGACGCTTGTCCCGCGTCCATAGAACCGCGTCGCCCGCCAGAGCGGTCGATTGTGTGTCGGCCTTGCCGTGCAAGGCGACGAAACGCAATCAGCCTGGCCCGCTATCAGGTGCTCCACTGGAGTACAATCACCTACGATTTATCGGCGATTTCTGGTGTGCGGCACCGTTCGGGCGAGGTTGCGTATCCTGCGGACTGATCACAGCCAAGATCACAGTCAACAGAGGTCGATACGCCATGTCCGAGTCGACGCTGAGCGTTCTTTCACAACCAGGGACCGAAACTGGCTGCCGCTGATGACGCCTTGGGCTTCTGGCCTACACCCGCCAAGCGCCACCCGCACACCGCGCACCAACGCGGCTGGGTCCGGCAAGACCGCCAGCGTGCTCGACAAACCAGGCAGTTCGCACTGGCACCAACCGAGTCCAGCGGACTGTCCACCCTCACGATCTCGTCTCCCCCAGCCGACTCGATCATCGGCGCAAATCCTCGCCGGCAGCAGACGAGGGAAGCGCCGATCGATCGCGTTTCCCGTCCAGGCCAAGGATGGCCCGGCGTTTTCAGGCGCCTCAGCGCTTGAACATGGAGCAAGTCGGAAACCCTGTTTTCGACTCGCGAGCCGATCGAGTGCCCGGATGGCATCCGATCGGCATCTCCCTAGCAGTAGAAGGAAATCCAGATGCTCCGCGCGCTATCCCTCAAACGACGCCTGATGCTGATCGTCACACTGTCAGGCGGCTTCTTCATCCTGCTCGGCTTTTTCTCCCTGCAATGGGTGAAGTCGCGACTGACCGAGGACATCATCGCCGACTGCGCTCAAGCGCTGCGGCTGACCCTCGAGGAACGACTCTTGGCCAAGCAGGACGTCGGCATCGCCAGTTCGGTCGCCCTGGCCCAAAGCCCGAAGATCATCGAACTCTTCGGCCAGACATCGCGCGAACAAGGTATCGAAGAACTTCGACGCATCACCCGCTTGTATCGCGAATCGACCAAATACCACAATCTGCGCTTCCATCTGCACACCGCCGACGGGCATTCGCTGCTACGCAGCTGGGCACCCGATTCCTTCGGCGACGACCTGCGTGGGCGCCCCACGATGCGCCGCATGCTGGAGGAAAAGCAGCCGTTCGCGCTGCTCGACCTCAGCCCGCTGGGCGTCAACATCCATGGCTTCGCGCCGGTGTTCGACGGCGATCGCTATCTGGGCAGCCTCGAGGTCATCCAGGGGGTCGGCAGCGTCAGCCGCAATTTCCAGGCAGACGGACTCAACTACGTAATGCTGCTCGACGCCCGCCTCCGGACCGGGAATCCCTCGCTCGCGAAGAACACGCGGATCGGCGACTACATCCTCGCCAACGACAAATGGTTCAACGACAAGGCGCTCGCATTCGTGCGTGGAATCGATCTCGCGCTCCTGGATCAGAGCGCGACCTTTGTCACATCCGGCTGGCTGGTGGTTTCGGCGCCCGTGGTCGATGCCGAGGGCAAGCGGATCGGGACCCATCTGATTGGCGAGCCCCTGGAATTCGTCGAGGAACGCACCGCCGCCGCGGCCCAGATCGCCTGGGTGCTGATCGCCACCCTGATCCTGTTGATGCTCGGACTCTCCGTGGTGATCGGCTGGACGGTGAATCGCTACGTCGCGCGTCCGATCAAGCGGGCAGTGACCCGTCTCGGACACATGGAGACCGATCTCAGGCTCCGCATCGAGATCGAGCGCGACGACGAGATCGGTACCTTGTTCAAGGCGCTGAACCACCACACCGAGACCCTGCACGGCATCATCCAGGAGGTCAGGCTCACCGCGAACGAGCTCGACGACTCGGCGGTTCAGCTCCTAAGCGCGAGCGAGCAGACCGTCGACATGGCGCGCTCGCAGCAGCAGGAAACCGACCAGATCGCCTCGGCAAGCACCGAGATGGCCGCGTCCGCGCATGAGGTGGCCCAGCACGCGGAGTCCACCCGAAACCTCCTTCAGGAGACCGAAACCCATACCTCCGAAGGAATCCGAGAGGTGACCGAGACCTCCGAGGCGATCGATCGCCTCAGCGCGCAGATGCGCGACATGGAGCCCGTCATCAAGCGTCTGGAGGAAGGCAGCGCCAGCATCGGGCAGGTGATCGAGACCATCGCCGGAATCGCCGAACAGACCAACCTGCTGGCGCTCAACGCCGCGATCGAGGCCGCCCGCGCAGGCGAGGCCGGTCGTGGATTCGCGGTCGTGGCCGACGAGGTGCGCAACCTCTCGAACCGCACCCAGGAGTCGACGCGCGAGATCGCGGCCATCGTCAGCGGATTGCAGAAGGCCACGCACCAGGTCTCGGAGGCCATCGACGAGAGCCGCGCCCAGGCCCATGCATGCGTGAGCCAGGCCGCGGAGGCCGGGAAGGCCCTGGAGGCCATCCGCGCGAGCGTCGGAGGCGTCAACGACATGGGCGAACAGATCGCGACCGCCGCGCACGAACAGAGCGCCGTCGCCGCCGAGATCAGCCGCAGCATGAATCGGATCCACCAACTGGCGGAGCAGAGCAGCCAAGCGATGGAGCAAGGCGGACGCATCAATCGCACCCTGGTCGAACGCTCCAAGGCGCTGGAGACGCTGGTGCAGCGATTCAATCTCTGAGGGGCGCGCGGAGGCCAAGCGAGCGCTCGCGCACGATCTCAAGCTGCCTCACGAGGGACCACCTCGCGCTCGATCGCCGCGCGCGATTCCAACTCCGCGCGGCGCAGATCGAAGCTCGATTGCAGGCCCCTTCCGTGTCACCGTCCGCCAGCGGAAAAGGCGCCGAAGCGAGCGCAGACCCGTTGCAGAAAGACACGTGCGGCCTGCTCTAAGATCGGATGCGTCGAGTCCTCCCGAACCCTCGATAACCTCAGAGAGTGACGGCGATACGCGGATTCCTGTCGCCCACGCTAGCGATTCCGACGACTGCATTTTGCTCAATTTGCCGACACGCAGGAAATCGATAGCGACCTTGACGCGCACCTCTAGCAGCGCTCGAATTGGTATCGATTTCAGTATCAGGAAAGATCATGAACAGCATTCCAGCCCAAGAGATCAAGCGCCGTGGAATCGCAGCCGTGGACGAGGCGCTTCACAACGGCCCTGTACATATCATCAAGAACAATCGCCCGAGCTATGTCGTGCTGACCGAAGCCGCCTATGCCGAACTGCAGGAGGCACAGCAGGAAGCAGCGAGGGAACGTCTCCGTGCCTCGCTGGCCGACCTCGCGGCCGGTCGAACGCGCCGTTACTCGGATGCGGATTCACTGATGCATGCGCTCGATGCAGACGAAGCATGAGCTTCGCGCTCGTTGCGACCCAGCACTTCGAGCGACGGGCTCGCAAGTTTCTGCGTAAGCACCCCGATCTCCGTCCCACGCTTCGAGACACCCTGGACGATCTCAGTCAAGATCCCTTCCACCCCAGGCTGAAGCTGCATCCCCTCACCGGCAAGCTGGAAGGGATGCAGGCGGTCAGCCTGACCTGCAGCTATCGGTTGACGCTGTTGCTCAAGGTCACGGAACGGGAGATCGTCCTTCTCGATATCGGGACCCACGATGAGGTCTACGGATGAGAGTCACCGCCAAAGACATCCAAAGATGGGCTGAGCGTCGCGAAATCGACTGTCCACGAACCATACCGTTACTGTGCGCGGGAAAAGTGGACCGAGGGAAAGGAAGCGAATTTACTTTCGATATCTTCGGTATCTCAAAGAAACGTTCTTGCGTGCAAATAAATCCGTCCCCTTTTCCCCCCGCAGCACCCTCCGACAGGCAGGGATTTCGCGTGAGGACTGGCTCAAAGGCTGAGCACGCCCTCCGCTCCCAAAAATCGACGTCGGGGTCACTATTTAGCTGCCCCCGATCAATCAAGCCCCCTTCGGCTTGGTGGGTAGGTCCACTGGCGATTCAATCCCGTTTTCAAGCCGGCGCACGGCTCGACTGACGGTGAAGTAGTGTACGCCGAAATTATCGGCGATCTCCCGCGAAAAACGCCTTTCATCGATCAAAACTGTTCCAACGCATCGATCATCGACCAAGCCTGCCAACCCTGTTGGCGGGCGACATCAAGATCCTTGTCGGCAATCGCGACACCGATTTTTTGTATCCGTTCGGTTCCCCCCTGCTCTCACGCCGCAGCAGGTGGCGGCAGAACGGGAGCCGGTCGCCCCTGACGACGCTCGCGCATAACCT